>DATMRC010000049.1:0-35594 GCA_035567075.1 Steroidobacteraceae bacterium | reverse complement strand
GAGCGTAGAAACCCTGGCTGCCGGCGGCCATCGGATCAATCTGCAGCGCTTCGAGCATGGCTTGAGCACCGAGAAACACGTACCCCGCGAGTTCTTCGATTCCGCGGAATATTTGCGCATCGCCGAGCTCGGGCAAACCTTGAGCGATCTCATGGGACCCGGCGCCTACGTGCAGCGCGGCGAGGAGACGCATGAGGTCGCCAGCTTCAAGGTCGCCATCGCGTGGCTGTTCGAGCAGGCCAAGAAGGGTCAGAGTATCCAGCGCTACAAGGGTTTGGGCGAGATGAACGCCGATCAGCTCTGGGAGACGACCATCAACCCGGAAACGCGCCGGCTGTTGCAGGTGCGCATCGACGATGCGGTGGCGGCGGACGATATCTTCACGACGCTGATGGGCGATGCCGTGGAACCGCGGCGCGAATTCATCGAGAAAAACGCGCTACACGTATCCAATCTGGACATCTAGCACTCGCCGTCGACGATTGGTGAACTTCTGGCGCTGGGCGGCCTGCTGCTGTTGCGGAGGAGAGCATGAGCGACAAAGTGCCGCAGTTTAAGACGGCCGAGTATTCCGCGAAGGCGGGTGAGCCCTGCAAAGCGTGCGGGCAGCCCATCAGCGGCGCCTACTACCAGGTGAATGGCGCGAAGACTTGTTCGAAATGCGCGCAGCGAGTCAAGGAGCAGTTGCCGCGAGACTCGCATGCGGCATTTGCGCGCGGCATCCTGTTCGGCGTAGGCGGCGCAATCCTCGGCCTCGGAATTTATGTGGGATTTGCCCTCGCCACTGGGCTGATTGCCGGGCTGGTTTCGCTTGCCGTCGGTTATATCGTCGGCAAGGCCATCCTCATGGGTTCCGGAGGCGTCGGCGGGCGCCGCTACCAGGTCGCGGCAGTGTTGTTGACCTACATCGCAGTGTCCTTGGCTGCCGTCCCCATCGCCGTGTCGCTGCACATGAAGCAGAGAAGCGCGCAGTCGCAGAGCCAGGTCCGCGAGTCCTCGAGTGACTCGCCCAAGCCGGGCGTTGCGAAGGCCGTGGGAACGCTCGCGCTGATCGGACTGGTGTCGCCGTTTCTTGGACTTTCAAATCCCATGCAGGGAGTCATTGGCCTGATCATCCTGTTCGTCGGTATCCGCATTGCGTGGCGGCTGACCGCCGCCCGACAGGTTAATATCCTGGGTCCGATCAGTGACTAGGGCTCAGGCCACGACCGGCTGACGGAGAGCGAATCAACCCGGTGTCCTCCCCATCCCTAAAACTGAATCGGGAGTGTTCCCGCTGCGCCGGCGTTCTCGCGCCGAATGCCTTGGTGTGCAGCAGTTGCCACACGCTGGTTCATGCCGCAACGCTCGAGCAACTGGCGGCCAGCGCGGGCATGCATGAAGCGGAGCGCAAGTACACCGAGGCGCGGGATGTGTGGCTGCAGGCACTCGAACTGCTGCCGCCGGACTCGGCGCAGGCGGAATGGATTCGCGGCAACGCCAAGCGGCTGAATGAATTGGCGAGCGCCGCGAGCGTTGGGGCTCGTCATTCCTGGGCCAGGAAGCTGGGGCCGCTCGCGCCGCTGGCGATTGTACTCGTGAAAGGAAAATTCCTTCTCTCGCTGTTCAAGTTGAAATTTCTGTTCAGTCTCGGAACATTCATCGCGTTCTATTGGGCGCTGTATGGAGCGAAGTTCGGCATCGGCTTCGCGGTTCTCATCCTGGTGCACGAGATGGGCCACTTCGTCGCCATCAAGCGCCGGGGACTGCCGGCAGACATGCCGGTGTTTCTGCCAGGATTTGGTGCCTATGTGCGCTGGGCCGCTCTCGGGGTGTCGCTGGAGACACGAGCTTTCGTGAGCCTTGCGGGCCCACTGGCGGGCTGCATTGGCGCGGCGCTGTGCGCCTGGGCGTGGATGGAAACAGGCGACGCCATGTGGGCAGGTCTCGCCAGTTTGTCGGCGCTGCTCAACGTGCTGAATCTGATACCGGTGTGGGTGCTGGACGGCGGACAGGCGATAGCCGCGCTCGACAAAACAGAGCGCATTATTCTGTCGGCGGCGGCGGTGCTATTGGCAGCGCTCTTCGGTCAGCCTGCGTTTTTGCTGGTGGCCTTGGGCGCCGGCTATCGCGTTTTTGGCAAGGACATTCCGCCCGCGCCAAGTCACGCCGCAACGCTGTACTACTTGGTGGTGCTGGCAGCACTGGGCTGTCTCATCAAGCTGGCGCCGCCCTTGGCGGCGGGCGGCTAGACAACGCTGTTGAGACGATTCAAACCATAACCATCAGAGCCTACGTTTGTTGGGTGCCGTGTTGCGTTGCGCAAACCCGGGACCCGCGTGAGGATATAGGGGTGACGAAGCGACAGCGAAATGCAAGATGTCTTTGGTGACTACGTATAATCGCTCGGTGAGCCAAGCTAGACAGCGCCTGCGTTTTAACGTCGCACCATGATCAATTATCAGACCGACCGAAGCGCTTTTGGTGAACTCGGTGAAAAAGAGCACCAGATCTATGCCACCAACCAGCCGTTCTCGCATATCGTGATTGATAATTTTTTCGATCCGCAAGCCTTGAGCGAGGTGCTGGCCGAAGTTGATGCCGTCGATCTATCCAAGCGCTACGCCAAATTTCTGGATCGAAAGACCGACCACAACAAGTTTGCATTTTTTCCCGATGTAGTCGGCCCGAATACGGCTCGATTGGCACAGTGCCTGAATTCCGGCCCGTTTCTCACCTATCTTGAAAAGCTCACGGGAATTCCAAATCTGATCGCGGATCCGTCGTACTTCGGCGGCGGCGTGCATTGGATCGAGAGCGGTGGCTACCTCGAAGTGCATGCCGATTTCAATCACCTTAAAAAGTACAATCTAGAGCGGCGCATCAATCTGCTCCTTTATCTCAATAAAAACTGGAAAGACGAGTACGCTGGGGATCTGGAATTATGGGATCGCCCGACCATGACGAAGCGCAGGGCGATCGCCCCTCTGTTTAATCGGACCGTGATATTTTCCACCGTGAAAGAGGCGCTGCACGGACATCCAACACCATTGAATACACCGCCCGGAGTCGCGCGGCGCTCGCTGGCGCTGTATTACTACACGAATACCTGGGAGTCCGCAGTGCAGGCGCACACCACCATGTACTACATCTCTCAAAAACACAAAGTGAGAATTCGGGTCTCGAGGATCGTGCGGGGCTTTATTCTCGATCTCATCCCGCCAATCTTTCGCAAGACGTTCCGAGCGATCAATCGGGCCATCAAAGGCGAAAAGCTCACCGAGCTGTGGAATTAGTTGGATCGGCAGCGGACCGCTTTAGCGGTTCAAGAGGGGCGCAATGCACACCCTGGTCAATGGGGAAACTTCGAACCCGTAACCCAAGTCGCCGAACATGTATATCGGGCAAATCAGCAATCGTCCCGATGTGCCAAATCTCCGTAGAAACCCCTAATTTGCGCGCGATCTTAAGCCGGGTGATGGCGGCTGGTGTGCTACATTGATTCCGACGATTGCAACGGTCGAGCGTGGGTTGATCTTAACCCGCCAACAGCCGGGAGCGATGGTCCGATCGCAGGACGCGATAGTCGCGCTGCAGTTCTGGACATCTCCTTCGGCAACTAAAGAGAGACCGTGCGTGTCAACTGAAATCTCCCCGCTGGCTGCGAAAAATCGCCTTCTCGAACTTTTACCCGCGAAGGATCGTAACCGTTTGCTCGCTGCCTGCGAGCCGGTCGAACTGAAACCCGCCGAGGTACTGCGCGAGCCCGGGCAGCGCATTCGCCATGTGTACTTCCCCGCCGGCAGCTCGATCTCGCTGCTCGCCCCGGCCGCTGCCGGCGCCACTCTCGAAGTCGCAGTCATCGGCGATGAAGGCGTACTGGGGATCTCGGTCGCATTCGGCATCAACATTGGATCGCAACGCGCGCAGGTTGTTTGCGCAGGTCCGGCCTGGCGGATCGCCGCGCCATCATTCTGCCGTGAATTCGCACGCAGTCCGCGGCTGCGACGGCTGCTGAGCCGCTATGTCTATGTGGTGATGGCGCAGCTGGCACAGAGCGCCGTTTGCAGCAACTTTCACGGCATGACCGCACGGCTGGCCTGCCGGCTGTTGATCGCCGGCGATCGCGCGCGGTCCGACAGGTTATATGTCACCCAGAAAGCGATTTCTGCCATGCTGGGTGTGCGCCGCGAAGGCGTCAACCTGGCCGCCTCTCTGCTGCGCGAGCAAAAGCTGATCCGCTACACGCGGGGACAGCTGACCATAGTCGACCGCTGCGGCCTGCAAGCCGCTGCCTGCGAATGTTATCTGCCTGCGAGCAACGCCCGCCTGCTGCGCTATCCTGGGATCACGCGGCATTAGTTCGCAATTCTAGTTGCCGCGAGCGATCTTGAACTGCGTGAACACCAACATCAATGCCGGGGTCATCGAGGGCTTCTTCGGCACGCCCTGGGGCTGGGCGGCGCGCCTCGACGGCGCCGAGTTCCTGCGTGACAGCGGATATCAGTTCTACATCTACGCGCCGAAGGCTGAATCGTTCCTGCGCCGGCAGTGGCGCGAGCCGCTGCCCGCACCGACCGTGGAGCATTTATCGCAGCTCGCGGCCCGATGCCGGGAGTGCGGCCTATTCTTCGGGATGGGCCTCACGCCCTTCGAGATTTATCTGAATTACGACAGCCGCGCGCGATCGGCGCTGCGCTCGAAGGTGCATCAGATCAACGAAATCGGCGTGGACACGCTCTGTGTCCTGTTCGACGACATGCGCGGGGACATCGACGGACTCGCCGACCTGCAGGCAAAAGTGATCATGGATGTGTGCGCCTGGAGTACGGCGGGCAGCTTCGTCGCATGCCCGACCTACTATTCGTACGATCCCCGGTTGGCACGCGAGTTCGGGCCGCCGCCGAAGGCTTACTTGCGGGATCTGGGGCGCATCGTTGATGCCCGCATCGATTTCTTTTGGACCGGCGAGAAGATCATTTCGGACGGCTATTCGGCGCCGCATCTGGCCGACGTCGCTGCCGATATCGGGCGCCGCCCCTTTATCTGGGATAATCATATCGCCAATGATTCCAGAACACGTGCCGACCATCTGTATCTCGACCCTGCCGCCGGCTCATGGGGACTGCCCGCCGATGGCGTTGCGGGTCTGGCGATCAATCCGATGAATCAGCCGCACCTGTCGCGCATTGCGCTCCTGGGATATCGGCATCTGCTGGCGCCGGAACCCAAGCCGGAAGCGCGGCAGGCCTTGCGCGAAATTTGCCTGAAACTGTGCGGGCAGCCGCTCGCGCAACGGCTGCTCGAGGACCTCGAACTGCTGCAGGATGCGGGACTCGCGAAGTTGGGCGCCGAGAAGCGGCGCACCCTGCTCGATTTTTATGGAGCCGTAGCCTTAAGTCCGTACGCGCAGGAAATAGCCGCCTGGTTGCGCGGCGAGTACGCGTTCGATCCGCAATGTCTGACGAGTTGACTGCCACTTTCGAGCGTCATATGCAGCTGCGATTCATTTGCGGCGAAAATGCGACCTACGCAAGTCTGATCGCCAGCGACCACGGCGCGCCTTACGCGAAATCATTGCGGCTGCCCTGCTCCGGCGTGAGTTCGCTTAGCGAGCCTGCATCCGGCAGCGAGGCGGTAATCATCGACGACAACCTGACCGAAGATGAGGCGAGGCTGGTCCGGAAGTTCGTGGAACGGCAGCAGGCCCCGGTGCTTTTGAAGGTGGTGGATCCTTACTGGGTACGAGGAAACCACGGCAGGCGTAAAACCACATACTCGGCCCTGGTTGAAACCTACTGCCGTCTGCCAAACGTCGCGATCCTCTCACCCTACGAGCCCAGCGAATGGCTGAGAATGGTGGTGGATAAATTCCATCCCAAATTGCTGGTGCTGCCGTATCCCTATGTGGCGGAGGCTGAGCGGCCGCTTGACTTCGAAGGCTTCAGCGCGCGCCTGGACCGCGCGGTACTCACGGGCGCGCTCAGCGGCCGCAAGTATCCGCGCCGGGCGATGGTGCACAGGCTGCGCCATATCCTGCCCGGGTACCGCCGTAATTTCGATCTGCTTCCGCATCCTGGATATCCGAATCTCGGCGAACCGCTGCGGCACAATCTGATTTTCGACAACTTCGTGAAATTCATCGGCGGCTACAAATACTTCTTTGTTGATCCGTCGCGGGCGGATTTGGAATTCCTGAAATTCACCGAGTGCGCATACGCCGGCTGCGTGCCGGTGGGACAGCCTGCCGCCAGCTTGCCTGAAGCCGCGCGCCGACTGGTCCTGGAGACATCGAAGTTTTTGAAATTGATGCGCAAACCCGCTGCCGTGCGCGATCCGGTTCATTTCGAAGCAGCGCTTGCGTATCGAGCCGTCATGTCCAAATCGCGAAAATCCGAGGAGCTTCGGCAGCGCCTGGAAGACTTCGTGCAGTCGAATTTCTGATTACGGGCGCAGCAACGATAACAAGTTCGTCAAGCCCCAAGAAGCGCCGGCCTTAATGTGGAAATCGGCCGCGATCCGCTATTCTCCGGTCTTGGTAGTTGAAGTGGTCATTGCCCATGACTGTCCAGGATTGGATTCGCAAGGGTCGCGAGCTCGGCGCCAGCGATCTGCATATTGAAGCCGATAGCGCGCTGGTCGTGCGCGTCAGGGGACAGCTGTCGTCCAGCGGCGCAAGCATTGCAGGGACCGTGATCGCGCAGGCCGCGCGGGAACTGCTCGGCGAGGGCTGGCCGCAGTTTCTCAGCCGCGGGTCCGCCGACCTTTCGCGAACGATTGCGGGTATGCGCTGCCGCATCAATATTTTCCAGACCGTTCGCGGGGTGGCGATGGCGGTGCGCCTGCTGAGCGCCTTTCAAAACAATTTACGGGCCTGCAATCTGCATCCGGACTTGAAGCGATTGACGGAGGCAACGACCGGTTTGGTGGTGATATCGGGTCCCACCGGAAGCGGCAAGTCGACGACGCTGGCGGCGCTGGTCGAAGAGATCAATGGCTCCAGCGCCCGCAATGTAATCGCCATTGAAAGCCCGATCGAATACCTGTTTACGAACCGGCGCTCATTCATACGCCAGCGGGAGATTCCGACGCATTCTCCGAGCTACGAACAGGCCCTGGTCGATGCCTTGCGCGAGAACCCCGACGTCCTCGTCATCGGTGAAATGCGCACTCCCGAGGTCATGCGGCTGACTTTGAGCGCGGCCGAAACCGGGCACCTGGTCATCGCCACCATGCATTCCGCGACCTGCGGCGAAGCGCTGACCCGCATGTGCATGTCGTTTCCGGCTGAGATCCAGGGAAGCATCCGCGCGCAACTCGCGGATTGCCTCGTGGGCTTGGTCTGCCAGCGGCTGGATTTCCTGAGCGACTACCGGCTGCGCGTTCCGGTGTGCGAAGTGCTGCTGCCGAGCGCTTCCGCCAAGGGAACGATTCGCGGCGGTCAGTTCAGCCAGATCGCCAATGTGCTGCAGACCGGCGGTGAGGCGGGAATGTGGAACTTCGACCGCTACGAACGCTGGGTGGCGCAGAAGCAGGACTGGGTGCTGCCCACGCTCGCCGCGCCGCTGCCGGAGGAGCGGATTGCCGCTCCGCCTAAGATCCAGCGGCGCGAAGCGCCGCCCAAAGCGCCGAAGGACGACGCGCTCGAAATATCCATCGAAGAGGACGCCAGCCTCGATGAACTGGCCAAGCGCATCGAGCAGCGCACTAAGGGCGGCGCTTGACGCCCTTGATGCGCACCATGCCGCTTGGGCTCAAGTCGCGGCTTACCGCAAGTCCGTGCTCGATTAATTTGGCGGCCACCCATTCCGGAGCCAGCCGCAGCTTGGGATAACTGCTCACGCGCTGCTGCCATACCCCGTGCTGCCGCTCGTGCAACACGTCATGGACCGTAACGAACGCCTGCTGGTACTCGAGAAAGCAGGTAAGAATCCGCTGCTCATCGGCACGCACCAGAATGAAACGCTGATCGCCGTCGAGTGCCTTGCTCGCGTAGTCGCGAAACGTTGCCGCGAACACGCCGTCCGGCGCCAGCGAGGCCGCAACCGCGGCGAGCAAATTCTCCGCCGCCGCGAGACTTGGCAGGTGCGTGAGCGTGTCGCCCATGCACACGATGACGGCCGGCGGGCTCTTCACGAATTGCGCAAAATCCTTAAGATCGGCGTTGACAGCGATGATCGGCAGCGCCGCGCAGCGTAAGCGCAGTTCGTCGAGCAGCACCTGGCTGCTGTCGATTGCCGTGACGCGAAAGCCGCGCTTGGCGAGCGCCGCGGCATGCAATCCCAGACCCGCGCCAAGATCCACCGCGAGCGCATCGACCGCCGGCGGCAGCCGCAAGTCGTCGAGTTCAGCGGCGCTGCGCGCCAATGCGGCATCGATGTCGCCCAACATCCAGGAATAAATCGGCGCCAGAAGGGTCTCGTAGTGACGCTTCGCCGCCGCGGTGTGCACGGCCACTACTCGTTCTGCGCAAGACCGCGCAATGCCTGGCTTGCAAAGGCCACACCGCCATCCACAGTGAGTGTCGAACCAACCACATAGTCGCCGGCGCGCGAGGCCAAAAAAATGGCGGCGCCGGCCATGTCTTCATCCGTACCGATTCGTCGCGACGGAATCCGTTTGGCCACTTCCTCGGCGCGGTCGCGGGCGTCCCGGTTCATGTCGGACTTGAAGGCGCCCGGCGCAATGGCGGTGACAAGGATGTTGTCTCTTACCAGGCGCGCGGCCATCAGGCGCGTCAGCTGAATGAGGCCGGCTTTGCTGGTGACGTACGAATAGGTTTCCTGGTGGGTGAGATAGATGCCGTCGATCGATGCAATGTTGATCACTTTGGCCGGACGATCGGCACTTGCGGCCTTGCGCAACGCGGGTGCCATGGCCTGAGTCAAAAAGAATGGTGTCTTGGCGTTCAGATTGAGCACCTTGTCCCACCCCTCCTCGGGAAATTCATCGAACTTCGCGCCCCAGGCGGCGCCGGCGTTGTTCACCAAGATGTCCACCTTGGGTTCCTGCGCCATGACCGCGGCGGCGAGCGATTTGGCGCCCGCGAGGGTCGAAATATTCATGGGAATCGAAATGCAGGTGCCCCCGCCCTTGGATAGTTCCTGCGCGGTCTGATTGCAGGCCTCGGCCTTACGCGCCGTTATGTAGACCTTTGCGCCCTGCGCGATGAATCCTTCGGCGATCATCTTGCCGATGCCGCGCGAGCCGCCGGTGATCAGCGCAACGCGGCCCTTGAGAGAGAAAAGATCCTTGGTGTTCATAGGGGTGAGTTCCTGAGGAGTTCATGATTCGCTCGCACCCGCTACGACTCGCGGGGCAAACGGCTTTCCCTTGGCCATCGTTCATGGCACAAAGCCAAAAATCGGGTGCCCGCCTGCGACATGGGGCGGTGCTTCAAGCAATACGCCCCGACCTGGCGATCGATGTTCGAGTAGGGCAAGCCCTCGACCGGCACCAATTGCGGCGGCACGGCCGGGAGCAGATCCGAAACATAGGTGACACCCTTGCCGTCGGCGACCAGCGCCAACCGCAATTCCATGTGGCTGACCTCCCACACGGAACCAAATGCATCGCGCAGCCGCTCGCCGGTGGGGCGGCGGGCGGTGTCGTCGAGATAGGAGGTGAGCAGCGGCAGTTCCCGCATGGCGCTCGTAGGGTCGCGCACCAGAACGCCGCGCGCGGGATGATCGCGCGCAATCATCAGGCGGCGCGTTTCCGAGAAGCAGGGATGCAGCGCGAAGTGCGCCGGCATATTGTGATGAAAGGGACCGAAGCCGAGCTCCCAGCGTCCTTCGCCGACGCCGTGCACGATCTCGCGGCTCGGTGCGACGACGACTTTGAGCCGCGTCAGCGGATTGCGCTCGCAAAATTCCTTGAGCAGCGCAACTCCCATGCGCGAGTTGGCAGCCGGCGAGAGGGCAAGCGACAGCGTCGACAGCGCGCCGGATTTGATTTGCCCGATGTCGGCCAGCGTTTCGCGCTCCTCGTTCAGCATGGTTTCGGCAAAGCGCAACAGCCGGATGCCCGCTTCCGTGGGTTGCGGCGGGCTGCCCCGATGCAGCAGCGAGGTGCCCAATCGGTGTTCCAGATTGGCGATGGTCTGGCTGACCGCTGATTGCGATAGGTCCAACCGCTCCGCCGCGCGGCTGAAGCCTCCCGCTTCGATCACCTCGTGAAAGCAGCGCAACTCATTACGTTCAATCTGCATATGCCAAGGATAACAGCGACTTCGAGCTTATACCCTGGACTGATAGGTCCATCACTTCCACTTTCTGGCTTTGGGCCGTCCATGGCCGTAACTTGATTCTGACAGCGGAGGTGACTATGAACGCAGTCGTCGATATCAAAAAAGGTCTCGAAGGCGTCGTCGTGGACAGCACGTCGATTTCCCTGGTCGATGGCGAGGCCGGGCGCCTGTACTACCGCGGTTATCCGATCGAATCGCTGGTGAAGCACCCGTTTGCGGCGGTCGCACATTTGGTGGTGTTCGGCGACCTGCCGAACGATGCGCAGCTACAGGACTTCGAAGAATTCCTATGGGATGCGGGCCGGCTGCCGCCGGGCCTGGTAACAGCCATCGAGGCGCTGGCGCGACTCGGCGGTCATCCGATGGCCACCCTGCAGGCGGCCATGCCGCTGATGGCGCTCGACCCGCCGTCGGTGAAAATCGGCCGCAGCGCTGATGAACAGGAAGCCCTGGTGGTTGCCGCCCGACTGCCCACCGCACTGGCGCGGCTTATGTCGTTGCGCGCCGGCAGCGCCGCGACTCCGTACCCCAGGACCCGTCATTACGGCGAGCGCTTCCTGCAGCTGCTTCACGACCGCGCCCCGGCGGCATCGGCGATCCGCATCTTCGAGCAGACCCAGATTCTGCAGATCGATCACAGCTTCAACGCCAGTACCTTCACGGCCCGTGTCGTGACATCCACATTGGCGCCTCCCGCATCCGCTTTGGCCGCCGCGATGGGATCGCTGTACGGCCCGCTGCATGGCGCTGCCGATCAAGGAGCGCTGGAAATGGCGGAAGAAGTCGGCGGCCCCGACAAAGCCGCGGACTTCGTGGCGCGCAGCCTTGCCGGCGGCCGCCTGGTGATGGGCATGGGCCATCGCGAATATCGCGTCGTCGATCCGCGCTCGAAACTCGTCAGAGTCCTGGCGGAGGAAATCGCCTCGCGGCCCCACGAGAAACTGCTGCTCGAAACCTTGGAGGCTGTCGATGAGGCTTTTGTCGCACAGACGGCGCACAAGAAGCGGGCGCTACGCGCCAATCTCGAGTTCTACAAGGGCATCGTGTATCTATCGCTGGGATTGCCGAAGGATTTCTTCACGGCAACATTTGCGACGGCCCGCGTCTTCGGCTGGTCGGCCCACATCGTGGAACAGCGCAAGGACAATCGCATCGTGCGCCCCGCGGCAAACTACATCGGACCCAAGCCGCGGCCCGATTCTCCCTAGAGTACGCAGCGCGCACCCGGTAAGATCGAATTTTCCGCTGGAGTGCGCATGCTATTTTCCGAGACGCTTGCGTCGATGCAAGCCGTGGACAAGGGTTGGAGCGCCGTCATCGGCGAGGATTGGTCGCAGGGACGCGGCGCCTTCGGCGGCATCGTCGCGGCCCTCGGCAACGAAGCGATGCGCCGCCTGGTGCCTGCGGATCGTGCATTGCGCGGACTCGAAACCGTCTTTGTCGGCCCCGCCTTTCCCGGGCCGGTGCGCATGCAGGCAGAGATCCTGCGCGTCGGCAAGGCGGTCACGATTGCCAGCGCGCGGCTGTGGAGCGCCGAGCAGATTGCCGCGACCTTTACCGGAATATACGGCGCGCCGCGTGCCGTGGAGATCGCAATTTCTCCCGAGGCCAACACTGGGGTGCGCGAGGTCAGGGATTTGCCGGACTCCATTTTCCCGCCAGGGTTGGGGCCGGCTTTCGTGCAGCATTTCGGGTTGCGCTTTGCGGAGGGCAGCCGGCCCTTCGCGGGCTTGAAGTCACGCCGCTCCAAGGCCTACATCCGCCACCGCGACCAGGCTCCACTCACCGAATCCCACGTGGTCGCTCTCATCGATTGCATTCCCTCGCCGCTGATGCAAATGATGACCAAGCCTGCCCCCTCGAATTCTCTGACCTGGACCCTGCAGTTTCAGCGCCACGATTACACGTTTGCGCCCGATGCATGGTGGCGCATGGACACCGAGGTCGACTCGGCGGGCGAGGGCTACGCCTGCGAGACCAGCATCGTGCTGGATCCCAAGGGGATGCCCGCGGCACTCAGCCGGCAGTTGGTGGTGGTATTTGGATAGGGTCGCGCCGCGCTCCGACTGCGGCAACTGCGGCGCTACGCTCACCGGCATTTACTGCTCTGTCTGCGGCCAGCATGCGCACGAGAGCGCGCGCTCCGTCTCGGCGCTCTTCCACGACGCCTGGCATCTGTTCACCCACGTGGACGGCCGGCTGTGGCAGAGCCTGTATCTACTGTTGGTGCGGCCGGGGAGGTTGACGCAGGAATACTTTGCCGAGCGGCGCGCGCGCTACCTGCCGCCGGTGCGGCTGTATCTCGTATTGAGCGTGCTGTTTTTTGGATTCGTCGTCCTCACGCCGCAGAGCGCAAACCCAACGTCCGGATCGCCCGGTGCCGATAAGACCAGGTCGGCCTCGCAAAGCGTGCAAAGCAATAAACGCGGCGGTTTCACTCTCGACACGTCCGACTGCACAAAGAGTTTTACCTCGCTCAAATGGCTGGAGAACCCGCTGCGCCGGGCGTGTATGCGCCAGGTAAACACGGGTGGTCAAGCCGTGACCAGCGCATTCTTTAGAAGCATTCCGAAGATGATGTTCGTGTTCGTGCCGCTGATTGCGCTTGCGATGTTGCTCTTGTACTGGCGGCCGCGGCGTTACTACGTGGAGCACCTGGTGTTCTTCCTGCACATCCACGCCGCGGTATTCTTGATTCTACTGCTCGAAGCGCTGGTTGCTTGGATGGCGGAATCGTTCGGCTGGCGGACCTTCGGGGAGTGGGTGATTTTGTTCACCACCCTGTATATCGTCTGGTACGTTTATCGCGCGATGCGCGTCTACTACGCGCAGGGCCGCTTGGTGACACTTGGCAAATTCATCTTCGTCGGCTTTGCATACACTGTTGGGTTAGGCGCGACGTTGGTGGTGACAGGTGTAGTCAGTGCCTTGATCGCGTGAACCGCAGCGCGATTACCGTGCGACGAAGATGCTCTTCGGCAGCTTCACATGGACCCCGAGGTTGGGCTTGTCGACGAGCTGCGTCACGACGACATGTCCCGCGATGCTCACCAGCTGGTAGGCCTGATGCCGGGTCAACTTCTTCTCGGAGACCAGAAATTCCACCATCTCCTGGATCGCAACCTTGGTGGCGACGCTCAAGTCCGGATCGGTGGCCATGCTGATGAAATCGGTTGCGGTTTCGGCGCGCGGCCAGTTGAGCTTCATGTCCTTGCGCACGGTGAGCTTGAGGCGGCCGCGCAGTGAAGTCTCGATGGCGGTTTGATCGACCTCCCCGTCGCCCTGAGCGGCGTGGCCGTCGCCGATTTCAAACAGCGCACCGCGGGCAAATACCGGAATATAGAGAATGCTGCCGGCGACGAGTTCGCGGTTGTCCAGATTTCCGGCGTGCCTGCCCGGCGGATTGCTGCTCACGCGGCCGAGTTCTGGCGCGGGCGCCACGCCGATGCTGCCGTAGAAAGGCTTCAGGGGGATCACGATGCCTGGAAGGAACTCGGACGTCATCCTCTTGCGGTCGAGGGTGAGAATCTTGAGGGGTATGCTGCTCTCGCAATTCTCCGGCAAAAAGCCGCTGCAGCCGTTGTAGCCGTAATCAATGGCCAGATCGATCGACAGAATTTTGACCTCCAGTACATCGCCGGGCTCCGCGCCCTCGACATACACCGGCCCGGTGAGGATGTGACCACCCGGTCCGCGGCGCTCACCCGTGACTTCGCCGACGATTGCCTTGAGGGAAGGCTGGATCTTCTCGTCAGGTACCCCGGCCTTTGCCAGGCCCGCAGGGGTATTGGTGAGCAGAGTATCGACGTCGATGATGTCGCCGGAATCAATGCGCAGCACAGGCGGCGCCTCCGACCAGTAATAGCCGTAGGCCACCGTAGCAGGCGTCGCTTCGAGGCGATGTACTCTTGGCGGGTGCAAAGCGGAGTCCGCAACCGCGGGAGCAAGGGCGCCGAGCGCGGCGGCCAGCGCAGCCAGGCGCAGGCATCGGACGGTGAACCTTTTCATGGAAGCGTTACGCTATCACAGCCGGGTTTAAGGAGGCCGCAATGCCGCGCAATATTGAAATCAAAGCCCGCGTCGATAACGTCGACGCGCTCGTCCCCCTGGCGGCGGCATTGGCAGACCATGCGCCCATCGAAATTCCGCAAGACGATACCTTCTTTCGATGCGCCGCCGGGCGGCTGAAGCTGCGCACCTTTGCCGACGGCAGCGGCGAGCTCATATTCTATAGCCGCCCCGATCAACCGGGTCCCAAGCAATCGTCGTATTCCATAGCGCCGATTTCCGCGCCGGACTCGCTGCGGCAAGTGCTGTCGCAAGCCTATGGCGAGGTCGGCCGGGTCATAAAACACCGCACCTTGTTTCTCATCGGGAGGACGCGCCTGCACCTCGATAGGGTCGAGAAATTGGGTCACTTTCTCGAGCTGGAAGCCGTCCTCGATGTCGATGAGGCGCCGGCCGCGGGTGTTCGCGAGCTCAACGATCTCATGCAAAAACTGCAGGTGCGCCCGGTGCAGCTCATTGACGGCGCGTATATCGATATCCTGGGTGAGGCTGATTTGCAATCGCGGGATTGATCAAATGATTTATCATTGGCAGCACCGGTCGAAAACGGCCGAATAAAACCAACTTCGATTTTTGGGGGGACAATGCTCAAGCAACTTCAATGCGCCGCGATTGCAGCGCTCATGGCGGCGGGAATCGGATCGGCCGCAGCGGCGGCAGCGAAAGCGGCCGGCGCGAAATCCGCCGCGGCGCCGCTGGATTTGACCATTTATCACCTGGAAGGCCGCCGCTCGGAGCGCATCGTGTGGTTGTGCGAGGAACTGGGCGTTCCCTACAAGCTGGAATACAAGCAGGGCGATCTGGCGGCGTCGATGCGAACCATCCACGATGTCAGTCCGCTGATGCCGGTTGCACCCACGGTGCGTATCGGCGATCAGGTGATGGTGGAGTCCGGCGCCATCATCGAATTGATTCTGGCCCGCGAAGGCAACGGTCGGCTCGAACCGGCCGTGAACTCCCCCGACTATCCGTACTACCTGCAGTGGATGCATTTCGCCGAGGGCTCATTCGCCGCGCGCGTGATCGCGGACTACCGCGTGGCCTTGATACAGGGCAAGCCGAAAACACCGACCGGCGGCTACAAACTGGTGGACACGGAAGCGGTGCTGAAATTCATGGAAGATTTTCTGAGCAAGCATCCTTACTTCGGCGGCGCGCAATTCTCGGCCGCCGACATCATGATGCTGTTTCCCACCAATATCACCGAGGCATTCAATGTGGCGGATCTGACGCCGTATCCGCACATCGTCGCATGGCGCACCAACGTGGAAGGCCGGCCGGCTTACAAGAAGATGCTGAGCGTAGCGCGGCCCAATGGCGTGCCCGGCTCACCGAAGCCGCTGCCGAACTCGTAAGGCAGTCGGTAGCCATCGCGGCACCCGCGCGCGGTACGATTCCCAGTCCGCGCCGAAGGTGCGCTTGAGCCAGGGCTCCTCGCCGGTGACGACCCTGATATGAAACGCGAGCAGCACCACGGCTGCATACACCGTCAGCGTGACGGACCCGAAAAGCACGGCCCAACCGATCAGGATCAGCGTCACGCCCACGTACATGGGATTGCGTGAGAACCGGTAGAGCCCGACCCTGACGAGTCGTTGCGGCGGCGACCATGGCGCCAGTGTGCCCCGTCCGGAGACATAGAACTCCACGCTGCACCATACCAACACCAAGACACCGGCAAGCCAGATCAGTATTCCCAGCGGCCGCGGGCTGAAGGCGCTCAGGCGCTCCGCGACGATCGCGAGCGGAACCGCGAAGGCCACGATGCCGGGCAGCACGAGAAAAGCAAATAGCGCGCGCCACAGCATGCGTCACCTGTTAGGAATACGCGTCCCCGCGAACGCCGGCGGCGGCGTCCGCCGACGCCCGGGCGATGCGATCGAGTCCCGCGTCGATGGCTTGCCGGATTTCCTCGTTGACCTTGCGCGGATTCTTGCCCGCGGCGTGGATCGGGGCGCCAATCACCACGTGAACCGTGCCGGGTTTTTTCACCACGCCCCGGCGCACCCAAAACTCGCCGGCGTTGTGCGACAGCGGAACGATGAGTTTGCCGGTTTGGGTCGCCAACAGCGCGCCGCTCACCCCGTATTTGCGCGTGTTGCCGGCGACGACCCGCGTGCCTTCCGGGAAAATGATGATCCACAAGCCGTCCGCCAGGCGCGCCTTGCCCTGTTCGACGACCTGGGTCACGGCGCGGTGTCCTGCGTCGCGGTTGATCGAGATGGGTCGCAGCAGCTTCAAGCCCCAGCCGATGCACGGTATCCACAGCAGTTCGCGCTTCAGCACCCACACCTGCGGCGGAAAGATCAGGAATTGGGCGATGGTCTCCCACGCCGAGGTGTGATTGCTCATCACGATGTGATTTCCCGCCGGAATGCGCTCGCGGCCTTCCACGGTGAAGGTGAGCCCGCACACCTTGTCCAGCACCCAAAAACAGATGCGTGCCCAGGTGCGCGCGATCGCAAACTGGGCGCGGTAAGGCGCCCAAAAGCACAGCGTCATGAACGCACCGAACAGCAGCGCGGAGACCATCATGTAGGCGGTAAAAATCAGCGACCTTACTAGCTGCATGCGTCGCGTCAGCCCGGCAGGCGCGATAGGTCGGCGACGCCGCCGAGCAGGCCTTGCACGTCGCGCAGCAAGGCGAGACGGTTATTGCGCAAGCCCAAGTTTTCGTCCATCACCATGACATGCTCGAAGAATTCGTTCACCGGCGAGCGCAGCGCCACCAGTGCCTGCAAACTTTCCGTATAGCGGCGCTGCTGGGTCGCTTCGCGCACCGTCCCCTGAAGGCCGACGAGCGCATGATGCAGTCCCCGCTCCGCCTCTTCCGTGAGCGCTGCGTGGTCGACGGCCGTGGCGCTGTTCACCTGTGTTTTCTTCAAAATATTCGCGATGCGTTTGTTGATGCCCGCGAGCACGCTTGCATCCGGCAACAGCAGAAACTGTTTCAGCGCAGCCAGGCGCGCGACTGCGTCGAGCGGCGACGGCGGGCGCAGCGCCAGCACCGCGTCCAGCATTTCCGGGGTCGTGCCGGGCTGCTCGAGCAGCATTCCGCGCAGGCGCTCGGCGATAAAATCATACACCTCGCCCGCCGCCGCGGCGCGCCGTACCGGCTGCGCGGCCGCGGCCGCATTTAAAATCTCGTCCAGATCCAGATCCAATCGCGCCTCGAGCAATATGCGCAGAACGCCCAACGCGGCGCGCCGCAAGCCAAAAGGATCCTTGGCGCCGGTCGGCCGCTGCTCGATGGCAAAGATTCCCACCAGCGTGTCAATTTTGTCCGCAAGCGCCACTGTCTGGCCGGTACTCGTGCTCGGTATGGCATCGCCGGCATACCGGGGCCGATAGTGTTCCTCTAGCGCCAGCGCGAGGTCGGCAGGAAGCCCCTGCGCCTCGGCGTAGTAGCGCCCCATCGTGCCCTGCAATTCCGGAAACTCGCCCACCATGGCGGTCATCAAATCCGCCTTGCAAAGCTCCGCTGCCCGCCTGACTTCGGCACCCGCCCCGATGCGCCGTCCGATCAGCTCCGCGAGTTCGGCGATGCGCGCAGTCTTGTCGGCGTAGGTCCCGAGCCTGGCCTGAAATGTCACGCCGGCAAGCGCCGCCGCGTGCTCGGTGAGGCTCATCCGCAGGTCTTGTTCCCAGAAGAAGGCGGCGTCGCTCAAGCGCGGCCGGACCACGCGTTCATTGCCTTCGCGAACCTTCGATGGATCGCGGCTTTCGATATTGCTGACCGTCACGAACCAGCGGGATAGCGCGCCATCGGGCTGTTGCACGGCGAAATAGCGCTGGTGGTCCTGCACGGTGGCGATGACCACCTCGCGCGGCAGGGTCAAAAACCGTTGCTCGAATTGACCCGTCACCGGTACCGGCCATTCAACCAAGGCGGTTACTTCGTCGAGCAGGGCATCATCGATGAGAGCTTGGGCGCCCGGCGCGCACCTTACGGCCGCAGCCTCGACCCCGGCGCGGATCAGCGAGCGGCGCTTGGAGAAATCCGCGATCACCTTGGCTCTGCGCAGGCGGCTTTCATAGCTCTTGGCGGTCTTCAACGCCATGGGTTTGGGGGAATGGAAGCGGTGTCCCACGGTGATTCGGTCGGCCGCCAAGCCCAGTATCTCGACCGGCACCACCGTCTCGCCGTGGAGCAGTACCACGCCATGCACCGGCCGTACGAACTCGGCGCTGTGCGCGCCCCAGCGCATGCGCCTGGCGATCGGCAGCGCCACGATGGCCTGCTGCAGGATGCCGCCGAGCAGAGTCGCGGTCGCTGCGCCGCGCTCCAGGCCGCGAAATTGCAGCCAGGCGCCCTTGTCGGTGGTGAGCGTCGAGAGCTCGCCCACCGGCACTCCGCAACTTCTGGCAAAGGCCGTGGCCGCGGCGGCCGGCTTGCCTTCCGCATCGAAGCTATTCGCCAGCGGGGGTCCGCGCCGCTCCACCTGCCGATCCGGCTGATGCTGCGCCAATTTCTCGATCAAGACGGCGAGCCGACGCGGCGTTGCAAAGCCGTGAATCCGGCCGTGCGGCAAGTTGGCCGCTTCGATACCGCGCGTTATCGCGTCGGTCAGCGCTTGCGACAATGCGGGCAAGGTGCGCGGCGGCAGTTCCTCGGTGCGGATTTCAAACAGCAAATCGGGCGCGCGCATTTCAGGCTACTTGGCGCGCTGAGTTCTTGAGCAAGGGGAATCCCAGCGCCTCGCGTGTGTCGCGATAGCCTTCCGCCACGCCGCGCGCCAGAGTGCGCACCCGAAGAATGAAGCGCTGTCTCTCGGTGACGGAAACGGCGTGCCGCGCGTCCAGCAGATTGAAGGTGTGCGAGGCTCTCACCATCTGCTCGTAGGCTGGCAGCACGAGCTTGTCATTGAGCAATTGCCGACAGGCCGCTTCATGCGCGTCGAATTGTCCCAAGAGCACGCGAACATCCGCCTTGTCGAAGTTGTAGGTGGATTGCTCCACCTCGTTCTGATGAAACACATCGCCGTAGGTCACCGTGCCGCAAGGGCCGTCGGTCCAGATGATGTCGAAGATGCTTTCCTTGCCTTGGATGTACATGCCCAAGCGCTCGAGACCGTAAGTGATCTCGCCCATCACGGGTCTGCAATCCAGGCCACCGACCTGCTGGAAGTAGGTGAACTGCGAAACCTCCATGCCGTTGAGCCAGACTTCCCAGCCCAGGCCCCAGGCTCCCAAGGTCGGCGATTCCCAGTTGTCCTCGACGAACCTGACGTCGTGCGTCAACAGGTCGAAGCCCAGGGCCTTGAGCGAATTCAAGTACAGCTCCTGAAAATCGTCCGGTGATGGTTTGATGCAGACTTGAAACTGGTAGTAGTGCTGCAATCGAAATGGGTTGTTGCCATATCGCCCGTCAGTGGGCCGCCGCGAGGGCTGCACGTATGCCGCGCTCCAGGGTTCGGGCCCGATGGCGCGCAAAAAAGTCGCGGGATGAAAAGTCCCCGCGCCCATTTCCATGTCGTAAGGCTGCACGACGATGCATCCTAAGGTCGACCAGTATTTCTGCAGCGCGAAAATCAGATCTTGAAAGGTGCGCGGAGGCGTGACGTGAGGCATGGGCGGCGAGTATAGCGACGCCTGCCAAAGCTTGTCCCGAGCTTCACCGTGCACCCAATTGGCCCGGGAAGTCCGCCTTCGCCGCAAAAATCCACAAGACAACGCCCAAAGGGCGAGCTGTGCACCAAGTTAGAGCGCTGATTTTTCCCATTCGATCCACTATGATGCAAAAACTGCGTTCAAGCGGCGCAAGTGCTTGATCCCAAATGTGCACGCTAATGGCACATTAGCTGCATTGTCCAAGAGCCCCGAGGCCGGGAACAAAAATTTACCAACTTTCGCGAGGATGCCAATGACTCCCGCTGATGTTCTGAAATTGATCAAAGAAAAAGAAGCGAAATTCGCCGATCTTCGTTTTACTGACACGATTGGCAAGGAACAGCACGTCACCGTTCCGACGCGGCTGGTGGATGATGGGTTTTTCAAGGACGGCAAGATGTTCGACGGCTCATCGATAGCCGGATGGAAGGGCATCAATGAGTCCGACATGATTCTGATGCCGGATCCCGCAACCGCGGTGATCGACCCGTTCTATGAGGAAACCACTGTCAATCTGCGCTGCGATGTCATCGAACCGATGACCATGCAGGGATACGGCCGTGATCCGCGCTCACTCGCGAAGCGCGCGGAAGCGCACTTGAAGGCTTCCGGAATCGCCGACTCGGCGCTGTTCGGTCCGGAGAACGAATTCTTCATCTTCGACAGCGTCACCGTGAGTTCCGGCATGAACGGCTGTTCGTACGAGGTCGATTCGTATGAAGGCGCTTGGAATTCAGGCAAAACGTACGATGAAGCCAACAAGGGCCACCGCCCCGGCGTCAAGGGCGGCTACTTTCCGGTCCCTCCGGTGGACTCGCAGCAGGATATTCGCACCGCCATGTCGATGGCCTGCGAGGAAATGGGGCTGAAATTCGAAGTACATCATCACGAGGTGGCGACCGCCGGGCAGGGCGAAATCAACGTGGCCGCCAACACGCTGACCAAGAAGGCCGACGAAGTTCAGATCTTGAAATACGCGCTGCAAAACGTCGCGAACGGCTACGGGAAAACGCTGACTTTCATGCCGAAACCCATCGTCGGCGACAATGGCAACGGCATGCACGTGCATCAGTCCCTGCAAAAGGAAGGCAAGGCGCTGTTCGCGGGCGATAAATACGGCGGCCTTTCGGACATCGCGCTTTATTACATCGGCGGCATCATCAAGCATGCGCGCGCCATCAACGCGTTCACCAACGCCAGCACCAACAGCTACAAGCGCCTGGTACCCGGCTTCGAAGCGCCGGTGAAGCTCGCCTATTCGGCGCGCAACCGCTCCGCTTCGATCCGCATACCTTGGATTGCAAATCCGAAGGGCCGGCGCATCGAAGTACGCTTTCCGGATGCAACCGGGAATCCGTATTTCATGTTCGCCTCGATGTTGCTCGCGGGTCTCGACGGCATTCAGAACAAGATTCACCCGGGCGATCCGGCGGACAAGGATCTGTACGATCTGGAGCCGGAGGAAGACAAGAAGATTCCGACGGTGTGCCACTCGCTGGACATGGCGCTCGACTACCTGGACAAGGATCGCGGCTTCTTGAAGGCCGGCGGCGTCTTCACCGACGATTTGATCGACGCGTACATCGAGTTGAAGATGAAGGAAGTGACGCGTCTGCGCATGACCACGCATCCGATCGAAGTGGAGATGTACTACAGTTTGTAAGGTCTTCCTGCGGGTGCTTGAGGGATTAAGGTGACGGCGGTCACGGCGCCGTCACCTCGTTTTGTGGTCGGGAGGCGATCGGACTATGCTTTGGATCTATGCACCCACGGATACTATGCTTCGTCCTAGGCACCCTGGCTGCATGTGCCGCCGGTGCCGCCGTCATCTACAAGTGGGTCGACTCCGACGGCGTGACTCATTACTCGGATCAGGCGGTGCCCGGCGCCGAGAAAATCACCACCTCGAGTTCCGGCAAGAGCGGAACGGTGGTGCCGCTCCCCGGCTCTGCCGCGCAAGCGGTCAGGAGGCCGCCCGTTCCCGGTCTCCAATTCACTCAATTTGCCATCACCTCACCGGCCGCCGATCAGACATTCTTCGGCGACGAGGTGGTCGGCGTGAATTTGGCGCTGGAGCCGGGCCTCAGGCCGACCCAGGTAATCACCTGGCATCTGAATGGCAAACAGCTGTCGGATCAGGCGCCGGATGCCACATCGTTCGTATTGCCGCGCTTGGAACGCGGCGCCTATGCCATTGCCGCAACCGTGTCCGATCATGCGACCGGCGAATCCTTGAGCACCGCCAGCGTCAGCTTCTTCGTGCGGCAGCCTTCCGCACTGGCACCGCAGCACAAGTAACCCAACCGCGCGAATTCGCGGATGATCGATGTCGGCTGAGCTGCAAATAGCCACGCCGCGCATCGACGGCACGGAGTTGCTCGATGCAATGGTCACCAGCGTTTTTCTGCTGGACCAGGATCTGCATGTCGGGTACTTGAACGCCGCCGCGGAGACCCTGCTCGGGGTCGGACTCAATCAAGCTCTCGGACGAACGATCACCGAATTGACGCGCGGCGCCGACACGCTGCTGCCGCTCTTCGATCGCGCGCGCAGGGGCGGCGAAGCCGTGGTACAGCGCGAGCTTGCATGGCCGGCGCCAGGCGGCGTCGACCGCATCCTCGACTGTGCCGTGACCCAGGTAACCGTCGGACAGAACAGCCAGCAGCTGCTCCTGGAAATCGAAGACATCACACAGCATCGGCGCCTCACGCGGGAAAACGCGCTGCTGGCGCAATTGGGCGGCAGCCGCTTGATGGTTCGCCAGCTCGCGCACGAAATCAAGAATCCGCTCGGCGGACTGCGCGGCGCCGCGCAACTGCTCGAGCGGGAACTGCTGGACCCCAGCTTGCGCGAATACACACGCGTGATCATCAGTGAGGCGGACCGGCTCACCAATCTTCTCGATTCGATGCTGGGACCCGGACGTCCTCCCGCCAAGCAGCTCATCAACGTGCACGAATTGCTGGAGCGCGTGTATCACCTGCTGCGCAGCGAGGCGCCCGAACGCGTGAGCATCGATCGCGACTACGATCCCAGTCTGCCGCCGCTCACGGTGGACCCCAACCACATCATTCAGGCGATGCTGAACCTCGGCCGCAATGCGATCCAGGCGCTGTCGGTCGAGGCGGTGCATGCGCCGCGGCTGACCCTGCGGACTCGTGCGGTGAGCAACGTGAGCGTCGGTGCGCACCGCCACCGGCTGGCCGCGTCGATTCAGTTCGAAGACAACGGTCCAGGCGTGCCTGCCGAAATTCGCGACACGATTTTTTATCCGCTGGTGTCCGGGCGTGCCGACGGCACGGGCCTGGGACTCGGAATCGCGCAGGATCTGGTCAGCCGCCACGGCGGCTTGATCGAATTCGACAGCGCCCCGGGCAGAACGATATTCGTCATTTCCTTGCCGATGGACTCCGTATGACCTCGAAGCCGTTGCAGGTGTGGTTGGTCGATGACGATGCCTCGATCCGCTGGGTGCTGGAAAAGGCCTTGAAGAGCAGCGGCATGCTGGCCAAATGTTTCGATCAAGCGGACAACGTGTTGACGGCGCTGCGCGGCGACGCGCCCGACGTGCTGATGACGGACATTCGCATGCCGGGACGCAGCGGTCTCGATTTACTCAAGGAAATTCAAGTGTCGCGGCCGGGACTGCCCGTCATCGTCATGACCGCGCACTCGGATTTGGATGCGGCCGTGGCCGCCTACCAGGGCGGAGCGTTCGAATACCTGCCAAAACCTTTCGATATCGACAAGGCGGTGGATCTCGTGCGCCGCGCCGCACAGCAGGCCACGGTGTCCACGGACGCGGATGCCGCCAGACGCAGCATCCCGGAACTGTTGGGGCAGGCGGCGGCAATGCAGCAGGTATTTCGCGCGGTAGGAAGATTGTCGCGCTCGAGCATGACGGTGTTGATCACCGGCGAGTCCGGTACCGGCAAGGAACTGGTGGCGCGCGCCCTGCATCGGCATAGCCCGCGCTCTGCCAAGGCTTTCGTCGCGCTCAACACGGCGGCGTTCACCGCCGATCTCCTGGAGTCCGAACTGTTCGGCCATGAAAAAGGCGCATTCACCGGCGCCGATACGCTGCGCCGCGGACGCTTCGAACAGGCAGACGGCGGCACGCTGTTTCTCGACGAAATCGGCGACATGTCGCCGGCGCTGCAGACCCGGCTGTTGCGCGTCCTCGCGGAAGGCGAATTCTATCGGGTCGGCGGGCAGACACCGGTCAAGGTCGATGTGCGCGTGATCGCGGCCACCCACCAGGATCTCGAGGCGCGCGTGAAATCCGGACATTTTCGCGAAGATCTCCTGCACCGGCTCAATGTCATTCGCATCGAAATCCCGCCGCTGCGGGAGCGGCGCGAAGATATTCCGGAATTGTTGCGCCACTATCTGTCGGTTGCCGGCCAGGAACTCGGGGTCGAGCCGAAAATATTGACGACACCGGCGGAAACCGCGCTCGTGACCTTCGACTGGCCCGGCAACGTGCGCCAGCTCGTGAACGCCTGCCGCCGGCTCACGGTGACCGCGCCTGGACGCGAAGTTCGGGCCGAGGACATTCCTCCCGATCTCGGCGGCGCCACCGCCGGCGAGACCCGGAATCACGACTGGATGGCGAAGCTCTCGCACTGGGCGGAGCAGGAGCTGGATGCGGGAACGCTGCGACTGCTGGATCAGGCGGTGCCCGAAGTGGAACGAATATTGATCCGCGTGGCCTTGCGCAAGGCTGACGGCCTGAAGCAGGATGCGGCGAAACTCCTGGGCTGGGGCCGCAATACCCTGACCCGCAAGATGAAGGAGCTGGGCATGGAAGGCCTCAACTAGCCCCAGAGACTTCGGCCAACGCCACGGACCTTGCGGCGCGGCGCGCTTATAATTCAAGTAACCGGGAAATGTTTCACATCGTGCTGTTCGAACCGGAGATTCCGCCGAACACCGGCAACGCCATCCGCTTGTGCGCGAATACCGGTGCCGCTCTTCATTTGATAAAGCCGCTGGGCTTTCGACTCGACGACAAGAGCCTGCAGCGCTCGGGACTCGACTACCACGATTTGGCCGCCGTAAAAGTTCATCCGAACCTGGATGCCTGCATGCTCGACCTGAAGGATGCGCGTTGGTTCTGCGTGGAGACCGGGGCGCGGCGCTGCTATAGCGACGTCGCCTTTCAAGACGGCGACGCGTTCCTGTTCGGACCGGAAAGCCGCGGACTGCCGCCCGCTGTGCAGGCTTTGGTCGGCCCCGAGAATTCCCTGTTCATCCCGATGCGGGCCGGCAGCCGCAGCATCAATCTCTCCAATGCCGTGGCAATCGTTGCCTTCGAGGCCTGGCGTCAGATCGGCTTCGCAGGCCGCTAACCCCGATTCCAGGGCCTCAAGATTCGCCGCACCGGGTCGTTCACCGTCGCCGTGACCGCGGGGTCCAGCAACCGGCGCCGGCGCAGATGGCGAATCGCGGTCTGAACCGTGGACTTCGACAAGCCGGTGCGCGTGGCGATGGTCTGCAGGCTGACCGAAACCGAGTCGCGCTTGGCGGCTGCGGCGCGGTGCAATAAAAAAAGATAAACGACGAATGTTGCCGGACGGCGATCATGTCCCACTAGGTCGGGCATCAGCACGTCCACCACATAGCTGTCCAAGTTGAAGCGCTGCATCGATAATTACTATACCGATAATCGGCACGACGCAGGCCGGATTTGTTGAATAATCCCCGCGCTTCGCCAGGCTCTCAATGGAGGTTTTGCATGATTACCCAGCTCAAGTTCGCCGGCATACCCACCAAGGATCAGGACCGGGCGCTCAAGTTCTATACCGAGAAACTGGGCTTCGAGGTGGCCACCGATCAGGTCTTCAACGAGAAACAGCGCTGGATCGAGCTGCGGGTAGCGAATTCCGCCACCCGCGTGGTGCTGTTCACTCCCGAGGGCCACGAAAGCCGCATCGGCACGTTTTTCAACGGTTCATTCGCCTGCGACGATGTGGCCGCGACCTACCGGCAGCTCACGGCACGCGGCGTGGAATTCGTCTCCGGTCCCGAAAAGCAGCCCTGGGGCGAATTCGCCGTGTTCAAGGATCCCGACGGCAATCAGTTCGTATTGTCGTCACCGTAAGCGCGTTCAATTGGCCGCGACTTTGCCTCCCGCTTTCTGCACGCCGATCCAGCTGTCGGTGCGCGAGTCCAGGAGATCCAGCGGCAGGACTCCGCCGTTCAGCATCTCGTCGTGAAAGCTGCGGATATCGAACTTGGCGCCCAGCTCCTTTTGCGCACGGTCGCGCAACTCGCGAAACTTCAGCTGCCCGAGTTTGTAGGAGAGCGCCTGCGCCGGCCAGGCAATGTAGCGGTCGGTCTCCGACTGGATGGTGGGCTCATCCACCGCTTCATATTTGCGGAAGAAATCGACCACCTGATCGCGGCTCCAGTTTTCGGAATGCAGGCCGGTATCCACGACCAGGCGCACCGCGCGGAATAGCTCGCTGCTCAAGCGGCCATAGTCGCTGATCGGGTCCTGGTAGAACCCGACTTCCTTGCCGAGCTGCTCGGAATACAGTGCCCATCCCTCGATGTAGCCGGAGTTGCCGGCGTGCTGGCGAAATTTCGGCAATCCCGTCATTTGCTGCGCCACCGACTGCTGCATGTGATGTCCCGGTATGCCTTCGTGATAGGCGGTGGCCTCGTCGTCGACCAGCGTGCGGTGCGCGAAATTGGAAGTGGCGACCACGACGCGCCCGGGGCGTTTGCCGTCGGGAGTGCCGGTTTGATAATGCGTGGCTGCCGCGGCCTGAAACTCCGGAATGGACTCGACGGTTACCGGCGATCCTGGGATATAACGGAAAAGATCCTTGAGTTTGGGCTGCATCTGCGCGATGTATTTGCGGAAGTCGTCCAGAATCTGGTCGGACGAGGTGGGGATGTACTTGGCGTTGGTTTTCAGCGATTCGCGGAACGAGGCCAGATCCTTGAAGCCCAGGCTCTTGGCGATGGCCAGCATGTCGGCCTGGATGCGTTCGATCTCGTGCAAACCGATCTCGTGAATCTGCGATGGAGTCAGATCGCTGACCGTGGTGCGGCTGCGTATGTCATTGAGATAGCGCTCCTTGCCGTCGGGCAGCGACTCGACGCTCAAGGTGGTGCGGCCCTGGGGCGCATATTGCGTGGCTATGAACTCCGCGAAGTTCTTGTACGCCGGAAGCACCTCGTTGACGACCGCATCGGTGATCGCCTTGCTCAATCGCTGCTGGTCCTCGGCCGGAATGGACGCCGGGAATTTCTTGGTCGGCAGCAGAAACGGGTCGGCCGCTATCACGCCCTCACACTGGGCCGGAATCTTTTCGATGAGAAACCGCACTGGCATGAGCTTGTCCGCTTGTCCCTGGCGAAGCATGGCCTCGGTCTCGGTGAACACGCGCGGTATCTGGTGCAGGCGCGCAATGTAATCCTCATAGTGCTTGACGGAATCAAGCGGAGCGGACAACGGCAGATCGGCAAGGCGCAGATGCGGCCCGTCCATCTGATTCACCGGCATCTCGTATTCCTTGAATTTGAAATTGGCGTTGCGCTGCGTGAGCGCCCGCAATAAAACTTCGTGGGAGACGGTGTCCTGCTCGGCAAAGCCGGTGGTTGAAATCGCATTCAGGCGTGCAAGATAGCTCTCGTCGCGCTCATGCTGGCGCAGTATGGCCGCGGGAGAGTAATCATCGAGTCGATCGTTATATCGATAGTCGCCGATGGCGGTGGCGCGTTCCGGATGCGCGAGCAGTTCGGCCTGGTAGTAATCCTCGAACAGAGCGTTCTGCGCCTCGAGCCGCGATGCAACGGAATTCGATGTGCAGGCTGCCGCAAAACAGCCGGCGATCAGACAAGCAGCGGCGGATTTGCGCGTTGCGCGGGCGGCAGCCGGAGCCGCCGGCATCGTGGGAAGGCCGCTCATTTGGCGGAGGCCGGGAACGCCGGCAATTTATCGATGTCGCGCGCATCGTGTTGAATGATGACGCTGGCGTGCAAATTCGCCGCCAGTTTTTTGAAGCGATCCAGCGACGCCAGGGTGTCGGCGCGGTTGGTGTTGAATGTCGGCACGCCGTTGCTGTCGTAGTTCTCGCGGAAATGCGCCAGGTCGCCGCTGATCAGCACGTATCCTGAGTCTTTGAGCTTCACCATGAGGCTGTGATGGCCGGGCGTGTGCCCCGGCGTATTCAGCATGATCACGCTGCCGTCGCCGAATACATCCTTGTCGCCGGCCAGCGGCTCGACCTTCCCGCCGCCGCTGATCCAATGGGCGAAATTCGCAGGATTGGCAGCTGGATTCGGCTTCGGATCATTCAGCACCTCCCAGTCGCCCTTGCCGATCAGCAGCGTCGCTTGTGGGAAGGACGCTACCTGACCCACGTGGTCGCCGTGGTAGTGGCTGATGCCGACGAAGCTGATCTGCGCGGGCGTGAGGTTGAGCTTCGCCAGCTGCTCCACCAGGCTGGCCGCAGGCGATGTGGGCAACGGTTTTTCGGGGTTGGCCGCCGGATTGCCGGTGTCCCACACCATGTAGTCGCTGCCATGCTTGATCAGGTAGCAGCTGAAAGTGAGTTGAATCTTCAATCCAGGAAACGCCGCGACATCGGAAAAGCGGCTCACATCGGCTACCGTGGTGGTCTTGCCGCACTCGAGTCGGGTCAACGACACATCCGCCGCCGATTGCGCCGCCGCCGGCATCGCGGCAATGACGGCACTCACGATGAGCGCCGCGCCGGCATATTTTCCAAGATTCATGTGCTGCTCCCCTTTAGGTTCAAGATGTTAAAGACCCGCACCAGTTATTCAGGTTCCGAACGCAGTTCCCGTCCCATGAGCGCCTGTACCGCCGCTCGGACCGGCTTGTTCTCGTAAACGATTTGGTAAATCTCCCGGCAGATGGGCATTTCCACGCCGAGGCGCTGCGCCACGTCGCGGACGGCGCGCGCCGCAGCCACTCCCTCCACGACCTGATGAATGCCGCTCTCAGCCTCCGCCGGCGACTCGCCCCGTCCCAGCGCCAGGCCGAAACGGCGGTTGCGGGATTGGTCGTCGGTGCAGGTGAGCACCAGGTCGCCGAGGCCCGCGAGGCCCATGAAGGTTTCCCGCTGCGCTCCGTGCTTGACTCCCAGGCGCATCATCTCCGCGAGGCCGCGCGTGATCAGCGCCACGCGCGTGTTGGCGCCGAATCCCATGCCATCGGCAATTCCCGAGCCTATGGCAATCACATTCTTCACCGCACCGCCGACTTCCACACCCATGATGTCGCTCTGAGTGTAAGCGCGGAAACTCGGACCCGACAGGCTTGAGGCGAGCTCCCTGGCAAACTGTTCGTCGCGCGAGGCCACCGTCATTGCGGTGGGCAGTCCCGCGCCGACCTCCCGGGCAAACGTGGGACCGGACAGCACCGCGCCAGGGCGCGCGCCCAGGACCTCGCGCACAACCTGGTGGGGCAGCATTCCCGTCGCAAACTCGAATCCCTTGGTCGCCCAAGCGATGCGCGTCTCCGCGCCCAAGTGCGGCCGTATCCGTTCCAAGGTTTCGCGAAATGCATGCGAGGGCACCGCAATCAGCACATCGCGCGCATCCTCGAGCGCATCCGCCAATTCAGCGGTGATGCTCAGCATGTCGGGGAAAGAAGCATCCGGCAGGTAGCGTTGATTGCTTCGGCCAAGGCGCATGGCGTCGAGCTGCGCCGCGTCGCGACCCCACAGCCGGGTGGGGTGTCCTTCGCGAGCCAGCAGAATGGCGAGTGCCGTGCCCCAACTGCCGGCGCCAACAACCGTCATCGGTTCCGCGCCCCGGGTCTGCATACTTAAGGCGCGCTCCTAGTTGACCAGACCCGCTTGCGGCGGCTCCGCCGCCTGGGCGAACAAGGCATCGAAGTTGACCAACGGCAGGACAAAATTCGGAAAGCCGCCCTTGATGATCAGGTCCGAAATGACTTCGCGCGCAAATGGAAACAGCACGCTCGGACAGAAGCTGCCGATCAGGCGTTTCAAGTCCGCGGTCGATGCGCCGATGATGGAAAACATTCCGGCTTGCTTGACCTCCACCAGATACAGCGTCGCATCGCCCTGTTTCGCCTCGACGGTGATGGTCAACAAAACCTCGCGCACCTCCGGCGCCAGTTCCTCCACCGAGGTATTCATGTTGAGTTGAAACTTCGGTTCCCAGGCCTGATTGTTCGGCACACGCGGACCGTGCGGCGACTCGTACGAGCAATCCTTCAAGTAGACGCTCTGCAAGCTCACTTGTACGCCGCCGGCATTCGGATCCGTTTCCGCCGTTCTAACTTCGTTCATCCTGCCCCCTGAATTAACCGATCCAACTCGCCGTCGCGCTCCAGTGCGAACAGCTCGTCGCACCCGCCGATATGTTTGTCGCCGATGAAGATCTGCGGAACCGTGAGCCGGTCGCTGCGGGCAACCATCTCCTCGCGAAACTTGACGTCCTCTTCAACGTTGATTTCGTTGAAGGCGACATTCTTCTGCGTCAGCAGGCCCTTGGCCCGCTCGCAATACGGACACCAGTCCGCTACGTAAAGAGTAACGGCCGGCGGGGTCATTTCGAACTACTCTTACCCCCGGATGCCGCCTTCGCCAGGGGCATGTTGTCCTTGACCCAGGCATTGAGTCCGCCCTGAAGATTGAATACCTTGGTGAAGCCGAGCTTGATCAGCGCGCGCGCAGCGCTTGCGCCATTGACGCCGTTGTCGCAGTAGGTAATGACATTCTTATCGCGCCATTTCTTCAAGCTATCCGCCTGTGAGGCGAGCTCGGCCAGCGGCACATGGCGCGCGTCGCCGATGTGTCCGGCATCGTAGAATTCCTTGGCGCGCAAATCGATCACCAGGGCGCCTTGATTCATGAGCCTGACCGCCTGCATGGCGCTCAACGCGGCAAACGCCTGCACCCGGGCGCGAAGCTCGTAAACCAGCACCACCACGGCGGCCGTCACGGCGGCGGCCGCAAGATAGGGATGATTGCCAATGTATTCTAAGAGTCGCTGCATGCGTCGCTGTTAAGGGATTTTCGGGCGCGCAAGTATAGCAGCGGCCACAAGGCTTGTATGCTTGACCGTAACATGAAGGCCTTGCAGTGAATCGGATGTTTCGCAGCCTGGGCGCGTGCGCCGCCTTGACAGCGCTGCTGTGCGCAAACGGCTGGTGCGCGGCGGTGGAACCCACGGATGCAGCGCACGCGGACGCCGCAAAAGCCCGGCTCGCGGCGGTGCGCGCGCGAATCGCCGAGTTGACAAATCGCATCGGCATCGACCTCAAGCAGCGCGACGCCATGAGCGCGCGCGTTCGCGAGGCGGAACTGGTCATTGCCGCGAAGCGGCAACACCTGGACGAGTTGCACACGTCCGAGCTTGCCGCGGAGCGCCGCCGCTCGGAATTGCGAGCCGAGCAGGGGCGCGCGCAAAACCTGCTGCAGTCGCAGCAGGCGTCGCTGGCCGCGCAATTGCGCGAGGCCTACATGATCGGCCGTCAAGATGAACTCAAGCTGCTGTTGAATCAAAGCGATCCCGCCGGCCTCGGCCGCACTCTTACCTACTACGGCTACTTCGCCCAGCAGCGCAGCGCCAAGATCGAGACCATCAGAATCGAGCAGGCGCGGCTTTCGCTGCTGGTCGCGCAGATCGAACAACAAACACAAAAATTGCAGGGTCTCGAGGAGGATGCCAACCGCGAAATAGCGGGTTTGCAGCGCGCGCGCGCCGAACGCAGCGAGGCGGTTGCCGCGCTCACAAAAAAATTGGCGAGCGGCAACCAGCAACTCGGCGATTTGAAGCGCGAGGAACAGGCGGTCGAGTCGCTGGTGGCGGAACTCGCACGCGTCATGCAGGACTTCCCTGTCGACGCGACGCAGAGCTTTGCGGCAATGCGCGGCCGGTTGCCCTGGCCGGTACTCGGGCGCGTGAGCGCGCGCTATAACGCAGCCCGGGACGGCAACGCCGGCGGTGTGCGCTGGAACGGAGTGATGATCGATGCGGCGCGCGGCGCGAAGGTGCGGGCGCCGTTCTTTGGCCGCGTGGTCTATGCCGACTGGCTGCAGGGCCTTGGACTGCTGCTCATCATCGGCCACAGCGGCGGCTACATGACGCTGTACGGACATGCCGAGGTCCTCTACAAGTCCGTCGGCGACTGGGTCGCGCCCGGCGATGTGATCGCCGCCTTGAATGATGGCGCCGGCGCCGAGCCGCAGCTCTATTTCGAGATTCGCGAGGGGCGCAAAACCGTGGATCCAAAGGCCTGGCTGAGGACCATCCCATGATTGCAGAAGACCCTCGCATAGTGAGAAATACCGGCTGGCGGCGCGCCTTCGGCGCACGTATGCTGCGAATCTCATGATCAAGAAACCCGGCAATTTCCTGATGCTCACCATCGGCATCGCCATTGGTCTGTCGCTCGGGCTGACGCACGGCGTCATGGCCGGCAAGCAGGGCCTGGGCGCCGATCTTCCTTGGGCTGACGCCCGCACGCTGGCCGAGGTGCTGGAGCGCGTGAAGCATGATTATGTGAATCCGGTGGATGACCATCAGCTGCTGCAGGCGGCGATTCGCGGCATGGTGTCCTCGCTCGATCCCTATTCGGCGTATCTCGACGGCGAGGAATACGACGAACTCAAGATCAGCAGTTCCGGCCGCTATTCGGGTGTCGGCATCGAAATATCAATCGAGGATGAACAGGTCGTCGTGATCGCGCCCTTCGACGGGTCGCCTGCGGCAAAGGCGGGGATCCGCACCGGCGATGTCATCGTGACGATCGACGGAGTCGCCGTGAACACCGGCGCCCTGGCGGACACCATTGGGCGCATGCGCGGTCCGGAAGGCACGACCGTCAAGATCGGCATCATGCGCGACGGCGTCGCGGAACCCTTGTTGTTCACGCTGAAGCGCTCGCGCGTCGATTTGCACAGCGTGCGGGCGGAAATGATCGAATCCGGCTACGGCTACGTGCGCATTTCGCAGTTCAGCGAAACCACCGGCGATGAATTGGGTGCGGCGCTCAAGGATCTGCGCAAACGCAACGGCGGCGAGCTTATGGGCTTGGTGCTCGACATGCGCGACAACCCGGGCGGCGTACTGGAGGCGGCGGTGGCGGTGGCCGACGCGTTCCTCGAAAGCGGTGTTATCGTCACGGCGAAGGGCCGTACTCCCGATTCCAAATTCGAGATGGATGCGACACCGGGAGATGCGCTGAACGGCGCGCCGATCGTGGTGCTGGTCAACGGCGGCACGGCTTCGGCGGCCGAGATCGTCGCCGGCGCGCTCAAGGATCAGCATCGCGCCAAACTCATGGGACGCACCACCTTTGGCAAAGGATCGGTGCAGACCATCGTGCCGCTGGCCGACGACCGCGCCGTCAAGCTCACCACCTCGCTGTATTACACGCCCTCCGGTGCGTCCATCAATCATCGAGGCATCGCGCCCGACATCGAGCTGCCGCGCGACCTCACGCCTCCGGCGGCGGCCGGCCCCGCGGCACCGCCTGCGCTGCAGCGCGACGCCGAGGTCAGGCGAGCCATCGAGGAACTGAAGACGTCGCCAAACGCACACCAGCGGCCGGTGACCACGGCCCAGGTCAGATAAGCCCTTGCGCAGCACTCGGTCCATCGAAATATTGTGTCTGGTGCTGGCGGCGCTGGTGCTGATCTGGTCAGGGGAGCTGAGCCGTGAACTGTGGCCGGTCTTGTCCCTGCTCGCGGCGTTCGGCGCCGCCATCGTCGTGTTCCGGGCGCGCCATTTTCTTCCGGGGCGCACGCTACCCAAGCTGCTGATCGAATCCTGGTCGATGCTGATCTTCATCACCGGGGTGCTGTGGTTCACGGGCAAGGGCGCGAGCCCGCTGCTCAACCTCTACTTGCTGCCCATCATCTTGAGCGCGCTCACCCTGGGCCGCCTGGTCACGCTGCTGCAGGTGGCGGTGATTGCGGTGTGCCATTTCCTGCTCGCCGCCGCGACGCCGGGCGTGGATGTGATTTCGCTGCTGTACGCCAGCCAGGTGGTGGGGCAGATTGCACCGTTTCTGCTGGTCGCGTATCTGACCACGACGTTGTCGGCGGACATCACGGAGGCGCGCGAACGCATCGAGAATCTGGCGCAGACCGATTCGCTCACCGGCCTTTACAACCCGCGCATGTTCAACGAACTGTGGCAGCGCGAACACGGCGCCGCCGAGCGCAACCGCGGCATGTATTCGCTCCTGATGATCGACATGGACAAGCTCAAGGAAATCAACGACGCATTCGGCCACGAGGCGGGGAACAGCGCGATCACGCTGGTGGCGCAATGTCTGCAGCGAAGCATCCGCACTACCGATCATGCCGCCCGTTTCGGCGGCGATGAATTCGCCGTGCTGCTGCCGGGCGCCTCGCCCGAGGTGGCGGAGGCCGTGATCAAACGCGTGCGGCACAACGTCTACAAGACCACACTGGACCTGCGCTCGCGCATGATCCGCTGCAGCGTCAGCATCGGCGTCGTCAACTACCCCAAGGACTCGCGCGACATGCGCGAGCTATTGAGCCTCGCCGAACACAAGATGTACCGCGACAAGGAATTGCGCCGAACCCCCGGCGCTGAGGCAAATGCCTGAAAAAATTGGACTTTTGCAGAAATAGTGGCAAAGTTAGCGCTACATCACGCCGCGGCGTGATTAACATATGGTGTGCTTCAATTGTTTTGGTTTATCCCAAAGGGATGGTTAATGCGGTTATTCAATAGAGACGATTCGCGACGGTCTGCAGCACGCCTTCTGGCAATTCGCGCCCTCGCCGGGGTTTTTCTCGGCATTCTGGCCTTCCACGCCACCGCCAAGGACATCACTGAGCCGAAGCTAAAGTCGAGCTCGGTGCTCATCGTCGACGAAAGCGACTCATCCGTTCTGTACGCGCGCCACCCGGATGTGGCCGCGCCGATCGCGTCCATCACCAAGCTGATGACTGCGCTGGTGGTATTGGAGGCCAGGCAGCCGCTCGATGAACCCATCGAGATCACGGATGCGGACCGGGACTTCCCCAAGGCGGCGTTTTCCAGGCTGACCGTGGGCGCCACGCTGACGCGGGGAGACCTCATGCACCTGGCGCTGATGGCCTCGGAAAATCGCGCCGCGCACGCCCTGGGGAACAACTATCCTGGCGGCATGCCCGCCATGGTATCCGCCATGAATGCGAAAGCCGCGGAATTGGGCATGACCAACGCGCACTTCGTGGATTCGACCGGACTTTCGAGCCAGAACGTGGCGAGCCCGGAGGACCTGACCAAGCTGGTGATCGCCGCCTCGAAAAACAGCACCATTCGCGCGTATTCGACCGACAAGAATTATGCGGTGCGGGTTCGCCGGCACTTGATCGAATATCGCAATACCGACAACCTGGTGGCCAATCCCGCCTGGAACATCATCGTGCAGAAGACCGGCTATATCGCCGAGGCCGGCAAGTGCCTGGTGATGGCGGCCGTCATCGAAGGCCGTTCGGTGGTGATCGTACTGCTCGATTCGCTCGGCAAGTACACCCGAGTCGCAGACGCCAAGCGCATCAAGGTGTGGATGGAGGCGGCCGCCAATCAGCGTGTTCAGGTGTCGATGCGCTAGTCCCTCCCGCCGGGCCGCTCGAGGCCTTGGCATCGATCGTGCGCCGATATTCGGGCGCGCCTTAACCCCAAATGGCGACCGATCGCGCTTAACAGAGCA
>DATMRC010000048.1:0-105475 GCA_035567075.1 Steroidobacteraceae bacterium | reverse complement strand
GACATCCGGAGGTTTACATCGTGGCCCTTCCGGCCTTCGGTATCGTGTCGGATCTACTCAGTACTCATGCGCGCCGCCATATATTCGGCTATCGCATGATGGTCTGGGCGATTCTGGCGATCGGCTGCCTAAGCTTCGTGGTGTGGGCGCACCATATGTATGTGAGCGGCATGAATCCGTATTTCGGCTTCTTCTTCGCCACTACCACGCTCATCATTGCCGTACCCACCGCGATCAAAGTCTACAACTGGGTGCTGACGCTCTGGCGCGGCGACATCCATCTCACCGTGCCCATGCTGTTTGCCATCGCGTTCATCTTCACCTTCATCAACGGCGGCTTGACCGGCCTGTTTCTCGGCAACGTGCCGGTGGATGTGCCGCTGTCCGCGACTTATTTCGTGGTGGCGCACTTCCATCTCGTCATGGGAGTGTCGCCGATCCTGGTCGTGTTCGGCGCGCTCTACAATTGGTACCCGAAAATGACGGGACGAATGCTGAACGACACCCTCGGCAGGATCCACTTCTGGGTTACATTCATCGGCACGTACATGATCTACCTGCCGATGTACTACCTCGGTATCCTGGGTGTGCCGCGCCGCTACTACGCATTGGATTCAGCCATACAGTTCATCCCGCCGTCGGTTCACACCATGAACGAGTGGATCAGCGTATCCGCAATGTTCGTAGCCGCCGTGCAATTGGTGTTTTTGTTCAACCTGGTTTGGTCGTTCTTCAAGGGCAAGCCCGCGGGCGGCAACCCCTGGCGGTCCACGACGCTCGAGTGGCAAACGCCGGATACGCCTCCCCGGCACGGCAATTGGGGCGAGAGACTCCCCGTCGTTTACCGCTGGGCCTACGATTACAGTGTGCCCGGCGCCAAACAGGATTTCATCCCGCAAAACGTCCCGCCCGACAAGCTGACGCCCGTCGGGCACGCGCACTAGGAGTCAAGCCTGAGCACTTCTAGGCAGGTAAGAGCGCGCGCATGAACATCTGGGTCGCATTCGGCGTGCTTACCGTCGGCGTCATCATCTGGTTCATGCTGATCAGAAAGCTGAACACGAAATCGTGGGAGCGGCACGGCTCGAGCGTGCACGTGCGATCCGCGCGGGGCGATCTCGGCGAAGTGCACGTGCCGCCCGCGCGCATCGCCCTGTGGGTATTTCTCGCGGTCATCACCTCGCTGTTCGGTTTGTTCATCTCGGCTTACTTCATCCGCATGGGCCATGGGCATGGCGCCGATCACGGAATGATCACGGACTGGCATTCGGTGAGCAAGCCTCCGATCCTGTGGTTCAACACGGCGATGCTGGTGTTGAGCAGCGTCGCCATGCAGATGGCGCGCGGCACCTTGAAGTCCAACAAGCGCGCCCGCGTCAATGGCTACCTCGTCGCGGGCGGTGTGTTCGCCATATTGTTCATCGCGGGCCAGCTCATCGGATGGCAGCAGCTGCACGCTTCGGGGTACGGCATGACCACCGGGCCCGCCGGCGCGTTCTTTTATGTGCTGACCGGCGTGCATGGCCTGCATTTGCTCGGCGGACTGATCGTCTGGCTGAAGACCGTCACCCGCATGCGCCGGCGCGAGGTGGAGCTGATCGACGTGCGCTTGAGCATCGAACTGTGCACGGTTTATTGGCATTATCTCCTGCTAGTCTGGCTGGTGATGTTCACGCTGTTATTGTTCACCTGAATTCAAGGATCTCTCGAATGACACAAGAGGCAACGATCGCGGGACAACCGATGCCGGCTGAAGGCCTGGACGGTGTGGTCGCGGATTGGTCGGGCGACAAGCAGGCGTTCCCCGTGCACTGGGGCAAGGCCATGATGTGGATCTTCCTGCTCAGCGACACGTTCATCTTCTCGTGTTTTCTCACCGCTTATATGAATGTGCGGATGTCCACCACGGCGGCCTGGCCGAACGTCAGCAAGGTGTTCTCCCTGCATATCGGCGGTGTCGAAGTCCCGCTGCTGCTGATTGCCATCATGACCATGACGCTGATCACGAGCAGCGGCACCATGGCCCTGGCGGTGAACTATGGCTACCGCCGCGACCGCGCCAAAACCGCCGGCTTGATGATGGCCACGGCGGCCCTGGGCTTGAGTTTCGTCGGCATGCAGGCCTTCGAGTGGACCAATCTCATCGTCAACGAAGGCGTGCGGCCCTGGGGCAATCCCATGGGCGCCGCGCAGTTCGGTTCGGCGTTTTTCATGATCACGGGCTTTCACGGCCTGCACGTGTCGTGCGGCGTGGTGTATCTGTCGGTCGTTGCCCGCAGGGTCTGGACCGGATTTTATGATCGCAAGGGCAGCTACGCGACCGTGGAAGTCACCGGGCTTTACTGGCACTTCGTCGATCTGGTCTGGGTGTTCATTTTCGCGTTCTTTTATCTGTGGTAAGGGGAAGTATGAACGACGCCGCCGCCGCCTCCGCAACCGTCCACCAGGAACAGGGGCATGGGACTGCCGATCACGGGCAAGCTGCCGAGGGTCAGCAGCACCCGTTGAAAATCTACCTGTTGATCTGGGCGCTGCTGTTCGTTTTCAGCACCTTTTCCTACCTGGTCGATTACTTCAATCTGCATGGCATGCTGCGGTGGTCGCTGATCATCATCTTCATGCTGGCGAAGGCGGGATTCATCGTTGCCATCTTCATGCACATGAGATGGGAGCGGCTGGCGCTGAAGTTCGCCATCCTGATACCGCCGCTGGCTCTGCTCATTCTGATCAGCCTGATGGCGATCGAGGGGGCGCATACGTTCGTCACCCGTTATGGGGCATTCGGACACTGAACGGATCGCGAGCGGACGATCAGCGGGACACTATCGAGGCTCGCGGCCACAGCCCCCGCAGCAGGCTGACGATTGAGATGACGAGCAGCGCGGCGCCCGCGTTGTGCAGCGTCGCCAGCGGCAGCGGGAAGCCGAAATGCACCATCGCCACCCCGATGCCTATCTGCAGCACCACCGCCAGCGCCAAAAAGCTTCCGGCCGCGGTCAGTCGCCGGCTGCGCGCGGTCGCGGCGCACAGGTACCCGACGATGATCAAGATCGAACCCATGACGACGGCGCCGATGCGATGCGTGACATGAATGGCAACACGCGCGGGATTCGCCAGTACTCCGCCTTCATAATCGATGCCGAGACCGCGCCACAGCACGAAAGCATCGCGGAAATCCATGCGCGGCCACCAGGACGATTGGCAGGTGGGTAAATCAGGGCAGGCCGCGGCCGCATAGTTGGAGCTGGTCCAGCCGCCGAGCGAGATCTGCAGCAGCAGCGCCGCGAGGCCCAGCAGCGCGTACTTTCGCAATCCCTCCTCGCGCGCCGACAACTCGCGTACTTCCGGGGTCAGCGACAGCCACCACAGAATTCCCAGCGTGGTCAGGCCGCCCAACAAATGCGCCGTGACGATGAGCGGCGTGAGCAACTGCGTCACCGTGAAGGCCCCGAGTGCGCCTTGCAGGCACACAATGATGAACAGCAGCGCCACGGCAGCGAGCGGCTGCCCGCGCTCGCGGCGGTTCCACACCGCGAAGACCAGCAGGCTGATGATGATCAGCCCCAACGTGCTCGCGAAATAGCGATGAATCATCTCATGCAGCGCTTTGCTGAACCCATGGTTGGCTTGCGGATAAATGTGGCCATAGCAGCCCGGCCAATCCGGGCAGCCGAGTCCCGCATCCGTGAGGCGCACCCAGGCGCCCAGCACCACCACGGTTGCCGCCAATAGTGCGCCCGCCAGTGCCAGCCGGCGAAACCACAATAAACGTGTTTGCGAATTCATTAATCAACCTATGTGAGTACGGAATCAGCCAATGTGAGACAGGCCGAGTAAGCGCTTCATGTCTTCGAGCATGCCTTTGGGATTGGCGCCGGCGGCGTAGAACATCATAAGATTGCCCAGGGGGTCGATCAAATAGATGCGTCCCGATTGCTCCCCCGCGCCGCGCGGCAACAGCGCCAGCAATTCATCGTCGGCGGCGCTTGCTCGAATCACGATCAAGTCCGGATGCTTCGCATGCAGCGCCTGCATGTCGCAGCAACCCTCGTCGCGGATGAACACCCGCTGCACGCGATCCATATCGCGATCGAGCGCGGTGCGAACCTGTCGCGTGTCGTACAGTTGCCGCTGGCAGTCATCAGTGCACCTGCCCTGCTGCACATGCAGGAATGTCCACTTGCCCCTGAGGAATTGCGGGTCGGTCACACCGCCGTCGCTTGTGGGCAGCGCCAACGCCGGCAGAGGTTTCGCAGGCTCGATCAACACGCCGGCATTGACGCGGCCGCCCGGGTGCCAGTCGCGACCATAATATAGATAGAAGGACAATCCCAAGGGCGCGAAGAACAACACTGTCAACACGACCAGCAGCCGCCCTTGGCGGCGATCCTGAACCTTGTCCCGGATCATGCCGAGGGCTCCTTGACGCGGCGAACATTGACGGCCAGGTAAATCACGAATAGTGCCAGCGCCAGCGCAAACCATTGCAGCGCATAGCCCACATGACGCAGCGGCGGGAATCCGGGAGGCGCCCAGCTGCGCACGTAGCCATCGGACTCACCCGGGTCGAGCAGCAACAGATCTGCCGCAGGGGTCCAGTCGGTTTCCCCAAGCAGCTGTGCCACAGCGGCGTGCGTCGGATATTCGGCAACCACGGGATAGGGCGGACTCAACGCCTTGGGATCGCCCATCCGAATGCCGGGGCTCGGCAGGTAGTCGGCGCGGCCGCGGATGCGCCGCTCATCGCCGTCCACCGCGATCGACGGCCGCTCGGCACGGCTCGCGCCCACCGACACCCAACCGCGGTTGACCAGCACCCAGCCGCCGCCTTGAAGCGCGAATGGCGTGACGACGAAATAGCCGGCCCGCCCGCCTTCGACCATGTTGTCGATCAGGAGCTGGCGCGACCCATCGTAGCGGCCGCTTGCTTCGACATGCCGATAGCGCGCGGCCCTGGGTGTGTGCTGATCGATCAACAGCGTCGCATCCGCACCCGCCGCGAATGCGTCGAACAGCGCGCGTTTGTGATCGGCGCGGCTCAATTGCCACCTTCCCAAGGCAATCAGCATGACAATCAACACAATGGTGAGCAGGGTCGTGAACGGCCTCGGCGCAAATGTGCGGGTTCCCAGTTTGATTGGCACGATATACTGCTGACCCTCAAGGGCTACGCTTTAGTCTTAAGTGGCATTCAAAATTCTCGTCGTCGCAATGCTCGCGCTGATCTTGATCAGCCTGGGCAAAGCGCTGTTTCACCTATCGAAAACCAGCCAGGATCACGGCAGGAAAATGGTGACCTCGCTGGCCTGGCGCATCGGCCTGTCGGTGGCGCTGTTCCTGCTGCTGCTCCTCGCCTACTACAACGGCTGGATCCATCCCGCGCACGATGCGCCGCGGCTATAGCCAGTAGACGAAGACAAACAGCCCGAGCCATACCACGTCGACAAAGTGCCAATACCAGGCCACGGCTTCGAAACCAAAGTGCCGCTGCGGGGTGAAATGACCTTTCAGCACCCTGAACCAGATCACCGTCAGCATGATGGCGCCCAAAGTGACATGCAGGCCGTGAAAGCCGGTCAGCATGAAGAACGTGGAGCCGTAGATTCCGGTGCCAAGCTGCAGGCCCAATTCGGTGTAGGCCTCGTGGTATTCCTTCGCCTGCATATAGACGAAGGTAAAACCCAGCAGGAAGGTCGCCGCCAGGAAAAACTTCAGGCGCAGCCGCTTGCCGCTGATCAACGCTTCATGCGCGATGGTGACCGTGACGCTGCTCGACAGCAGGATGGCGGTATTGATTGCGGGCAGCCCCAGGGCTGGCACCGTCTCGAACGTGCCGTTGGCGCGCGGACCCACGGTGCCCGGTCCGTTGCTTGGCCAAACGCCGTCGAAATTCGGCCACAGCATTTTGTTGAATATTTTCACGCCTTCGCCGGCAAGCCAGGGCACCGAGAGATTGCGCGAGTAGAACAAGGCGCCGAAGAACGCGGCGAAGAACATCACCTCGGAAAATATGAACCACATCATTCCCATGCGGAACGACCTGTCAACCGCCATGTTGTACAGGCCCTGCTGGTTCTCGCCGATGACGGTGTGGAACCAAAAGATGAACAGCAGCGCGAGCATGGTGAAGCCGGGCAGCAGCGCCCAGGCCGGCATCCAATCATTGAGGGTGGCGACCGCGCCGGACATCAGCGTGAACAGCGTTATCGATCCATACAGGGGCCAGGGACTGCTGTGTGGGACGTAGTACCGGTCTGCTTCCGCGTGCGCTTGCGCCATGTCTTTCTCTAAACGGTGAGGAACGGCATTAGTTTAACGTTGATTCAAGGCTGTGAGGCGTTCTGCGTCGTGTCGTAGAACGTGTACGCCAGCGTGATCTTGTCGACGTTGTCCGGCAACTGCGGGTCGACGATGAAGCGCACGGGCATGTCCCGGCCTTCATCCACGCCGAATTTTTGCGGCGTGAAGCAAAAGCATTCGGTCTTGTGGAAATACTGCGCGATGCCGCCGGGTGAAATGCTGGGAACCGCCTGGGCCACCGAAGCTCCCGACGTCAAATTCCGGGCGAAGAACTCGGTGCCGTAAAGCTTGCCTGGATGTATGCGCATCGAGGCCACCTTCGGCCGGAATTCGAAACTGCCCACCGAGGCGGGCGCGGCGACGAATTCGATGGTGATTTCCCGATCCGGGTCGACCTGCTCGCGCGCCACCGCCGGCCCGGCTTTGGCTTCGGCATTGCCGATGCCGACGGTCCGGCAAAAAACATCGTACAACGGCACCAGGGCCCAGCCGAATGCGAAACTGCCCGCAGTCATGAGCAGCAGCCCGAGGATCAGCTTGCGATTGGCGCGCTTTCTGTCCATCAGTGGTGGCTGCGAAGCACGGCGAGGGCGATGAATCCAAAATAAAACGCCAGAGCCACCGCGGTCAGCCCGATGACGGCATTGCGGATGCGGCGACGCCGCGGATTGTCGACGGCGTTCATTTGACGTCGGGCGCCGTGGTGAAGCTGTGATAGGGCGCCGGCGAGGGCAGCGTCCATTCCAATCCCGTCGGCAGCGCTCCGTCCCAAACCTTGGCGCTGGCCGGCTTGCCGCCGCGAACGCATTGAATGATCACGATCACAAACAGAATCTGGGACAGCCCGAATCCGAATGCGCCGATGGAGGACACCATGTTCCAATCGGTGAACTGCACGGCGTAGTCGGGTATGCGCCGCGGCATGCCGGCGAGGCCGAGAAAGTGCTGCGGAAAGAACAACAGGTTGACGAAGATGGTCGACAGCCAGAAATGCCAGTGCGCCAGTTTCATGCTGTACATGTGGCCGGTCCACTTCGGAATCCAGTAGTACACCGCCGCCATGATGGCGAACACCGCGCCGGGCACCAGTACATAGTGGAAGTGCGCGACGACGAAATAGGTGTTCTGGTACTGGAAATCGGCCGGAACCAGCGCCAGCATCACGCCGGAAAATCCGCCGATCGTGAACATGAACAAGAATGCCAGCGCAAACAGCATGGGCGGCTCGAAACTCAGGGAGCCGCGCCACATCGTCGCCGTCCAGTTGAATACCTTCACGCCGGTCGGCACCGCGATCAGCATCGTGGACATCATGTAGAACATCTGCGCGGCCAGCGGCATGCCGTCGACGAACATGTGATGGCCCCAGACGATGAAGGATAAAAACGCGATCGACGCGATGGCGTAAATCATTGAGGTCGCGCCGAACAGGGGTTTGCGCGAAAAGGTGGGCAGGATCTCCGAGATCACGCCGAAGGCCGGCAGGATCATGATGTAGACCTCGGGGTGGCCGAAGAACCAGAAGATGTGCTCGAACATCACCGGGTCGCCGCCGCCGGCGGCGCTGAAGAAGCTGGTCTTGAAGTAATGATCGGTCAGCAGCATGGTCACCGCGCCGGCAAGCACCGGCATCACCGCGATCAACAAATAAGCGGTGATCAGCCAGGACCAGCAAAACAAGGGCATTTTCAACAGGTTCATGCCGGGCGCGCGCATGTTCATGACGGTCACGATGACGTTGATGGCGCCCATGATGGACGAGGCGCCCATCATGTGAATGGCGAAGATCAGCATTGGAAAACTATCGCCGCTCTGCAACACCAACGGCGGATACATGGTCCAGCCGCCCGCCACCATGCCGCCGGGCACGAAGAATGTGGACAGCAGCAGGGTGAATGCAAACGGCAGAATCCAGAAGCTGAAATTGTTCATGCGCGGCAGCGCCATGTCCGGGGCGCCGATCTGCAGCGGAACCATCCAGTTCGCCAGTCCGACGAACGCCGGCATCACCGCACCGAAGATCATGACGAGCGCATGGTTGGTCGTCATTTGATTGAACAATTCCGGATCGACCAGCTGCAGTCCGGGTTTGAATAATTCGGCGCGAATGACCATGGCCATGGCGCCGCCGACGAAAAACATGATCAAGCTGAACACCAGGTACATGGTGCCGATGTCTTTGTGGTTGGTGGCGAACAGCCAGCGCTTGATGCCGGTGGCCGGCCCGTGGTGCTCGTGGTGCTCCTCGAGGTGCGCGGTGCCGCTTGCTTCAATCGTTGCCATGGTCGGTAGCTCTTTGAAAAATCGTTCGGGTTCAGTTCGGCAGGGCCTGCGCGGCAGCGGTGCGGCGATCCGTGGGGCGGCCATCAGCGGTGCGGCCATCCGCGGCTGCGGCCGGCTGCGCGGCGGCCTTCTGATCGGCGACCCATTTCTTGAACTCATCGGGGGTTCGCACATCCACGACTATCGGCATGAAGCCGTGATCCCGCCCGCAGAGCGCAGCGCATTGGCCCCGGTAGATGCCTTCCTTGCCGGGGTCGATCGTGAACCACAATTCGTTGACGAAGCCCGGAACGGCCGAGCGCTTTGCACCGAAGTCAGGAACCCACCACGCGTGGATGACGTCCTGGGATGTCAACAGCAGCCGCACCTTGGTGCCGCTGGGAATCACCAACGGCTTGTCCACATCCAAAAGATAATTCGGCACCGTATTGGGATCGACGCCGGAATGCAGCTGGCGCGCGAAATTGGAATCGCGGGCCAGGGTCGAAAAAATATCGATGCCCGCGGCGGCATCCATGTACTGGTATTCCCACTTCCACTGGTATCCGGTCACGCGAATCGACAATTCGGAATTGCGAGTATCTTCCATCTTGAGTATCAACTTCGCCGCCGGAATCGCCATCACCACCAGGATCACCGCCGGGACGAGGGTCCAGATGATTTCCACCTGGGTGCTGTGCGACAGGGTGGTATCGGCAACCGCGCCGCGTGAATGGCGAAATTTCAACAGCGAATAAATCATCGCGCCGAACACCAGCACCGCAATGCCGACGCAGATCCAGAAAGCCTCCATGTGCAAGGCGTAGATGTCGCGGCTGACTTCCGTGACCCCCAGCGGCAGGTTGTAGCCGTTCGACGTGTTGGCAGCGGCGCTCGTCGCCCAACCGAACGCGGCCAGGCACAGCGCGCCCGCAATTCCACAGCGGCGCGCCCGTGCGGCGTTGCGGCCATCATCGCCTCTGATAACTCTCATCGAATCGGACCCCTTCAGTTCGCATCCGGCGCGTTCCACGCTCGGCCATGCCTTGCCCGCACCCTTCGGCAGGACTGCGAAGTCTAACCTTCACGCAATGCCTCGCAAACTCCTGATTTGCATCGCGGCGGTGCGATCTTCAGCGGCGCGGCCGAGCCTAAGCAACCAGGGAATCCACGGAGAACCCTGCAAAGCTCAATGAAAACAGGCATGTAGCGGCGCCCCTGACATCCGGTCCGGCCGCCGATGGCTACTTCTCGCGCCGCGCCCGCAGTTGACGCTTGAGATCGTCGAGCGGCACCGACTGCTGCGTAGTGCCGCGTGGGCGGCTCTCCGCCGGCACCCAGGCATGCGCGAAAACCACTTCGTAGGTTGCCGGCAGCCGCCCGTCAGCGCGAAATTTTTCGTACGCGGCCACAAGCTTCGCGAATTTGCGCGGCGTGGTCAGGCTCTTGGGCCGACCACGAGCGGCATTGCCCGCACCGGTGGCCTTGAGGTCCGCGGCCACTGCGCGCACGTCAAGATACTGGAGCGTGATTCGATCCACATCGAGCACCGGCGCCGCGAAGCCGCTGCGCACCAGCGCATCGCCAAGATCATGCATGTCGATGAAATGGTGCACGTGAGTGTGCGAGTCCACCTGCGCCCAGGCGGTGCGCAGCTCGCGCAGGGTGTCAGGCCCGAATGCGCTGAAGGTGAGCAGGCCCTGTGGCGCGAGCACGCGGCGGAATTCCGCGAACACCGGGTCCGGATCGCACCAGTGCAGCATCAGGTTGCTCACGATCAGATCGATGCTGCCGCTTGCCAGCGGCAGATGCTCGGCATCCGCGCAGACGCGCGCAAAGGGCCGCAGCCACGGTTGCTGCCTGGCCGCAGCACGCAACATGCTCTGCGATGAGTCCAATGCGATCACCACGGCGCGCGGGTAGCGGCGCTTGAGTGCGCGGCTGCCATGGCCGGTGCCGGCGCCCGCGTCCAGCACCGCGCGCGGCTGCAGCGCCGTCAACTCCAACCGCTGCAGCAGGCTGTTCCGGACCTCAGCGTCCAGTACCGCCGCCGCATCGTAGCTCGTGGCGGCGCGGTCAAAGGAGCGCCGCACCCGATTGCGCTCCAATGCATACGCTCCGATTTCCTCGCTCATCTAAGGTACCCGCTGTCGATCAACCTGGGCGGGATTCTCAATGCCCGAACTGGTAGTCGAGGAGAATGCCGATGAACACCGCCATGCCGACATATTGATTGTTGAGGAAGGCGCGAAAACAGGCGTCGCGATCGCGGCCGCGGATCAACCACAGCTGATAGGCGAAAAACAGCGCCGCCGCCCCGAGACCGCTCTCGTACCAATGACCCAGGTGAAGACGTTGCCCCACCAAGTACAGCGACAACAGCGTCATGGCCTGCAGGACGGCGATGATGTGGCGATCCGAATCGCCGAACAGTATGGCGGTCGAACGTACGCCGATCTTGATGTCGTCGTCGCGGTCCACCATGGCATAAATCGTGTCGTACACGGTGACCCACATCATGTTGGCCAGGAGCAGTAGCCACGCGATTGGCGGTACTTTCTCGTTCTGCGCAGCGAACGCCATCGGTATCCCCCAGCCGAAGGTCACCCCCAGGTACATTTGCGGCACCGACAGAAACCGCTTGACGAATGGATAGCTGATGGCGAGAAACGCGCCGGCCACGGCCAGCAGCAGGGTCAGGCGATTCAATTGCAGCGCCAGCACCAGCGCCGTAAGCGCCAATATGGTGAACAGCACCAGCGCCTCGAGTGTCGAGATGCGCCCGGCCGCCAGCGGCCGGTCACGGGTGCGCGCCACATGGGGATCAAAGCTGCGGTCGGCGTAGTCGTTGATGGCGCAGCCCGCGGAACGCATGAGCACCGTTCCCACCACGAAGATGACGAAAATGTCCGGCTTGGGCTTGCCCTTGGCGGCGATCCAAACCGCCCACAGGGTGGGCCAGAGCAGCAGCCAGATGCCGACCGGGCGATCCAAGCGCATGAGGCGGGCGTACTCACGCGCGCCGGCGAGCAATCTCGGCAGCTCTTCGATGGTCCAGGGATGATAACGAACGCGATAGGCAAACCAGCGCCAACGCGCCATCAGCCGTTGCGCCAACTCATCGCCCGATCGCGGCAGCGGCACGCCGGGGCCCTAAACGCGGCCCATGGCGGGAGGGATCTCGATGAATCGCCGCGGCTCTTGAGTCATACGATTGATTCTACCCCACGCGACCGTATTGCTCTGCATGGCCCAGCCAGCGGCGGATGAGCGGCGCCACGTGCGAAGGCCACTCGCGCAGCATCGATTCCGCGGCTATCTGCACGCGCGGCAATAAATCCGCATCGCGCGATAAATCCGCGACGCGCATTTGCGCGAGCCCGGTCTGGCGCGTGCCCAGGAGTTCGCCGGGCCCGCGCAATTCCAGATCGCGACGCGCCACCTCGAAGCCGTCATTGGTGGCGCGCATCACGCCGAGGCGTTGCCGCGCCAGCTGCGACAGCGGCGAACGGTACAGCAGCAGACAGGAACTTGCCTCGTGCCCCCGGCCCACACGGCCCCGCAGCTGATGCAGTTGCGCCAATCCCAAGCGCTCGGCGTTCTCGATCACCATGAGCGTCGCATTCGGCACATCCACGCCGACCTCGATCACCGTGGTTGCCACCAACAGCTGGATTTTTCCTTCCTTGAAGCCGCGCATGATGCGCTCCTTCGCCGCCGCCGGCAGGCGGCCGTGGACCAGTCCCACGTTGAGCTCCGGCAGCGCCGCGCTCACGGCCGCCGCGGTTTCCTCCGCCGCCTGGTAGGGCATTTCCTCGGATTCATCGATCAGCGGGCAAACCCAGTAGGCCTGCCTTCCGGCCAGGCAGGCGGTGCGGATCCGCTGCACCACCTCGTCGCGGCGCGTCTCGGCGAGCACCACGGTTTTCACCGGCGTGCGTCCGGGCGGCAGTTCGTCGATCACGGAAATGTCGAGATCTGCGTAAGCGGTCATCGCCAGCGTGCGTGGAATCGGCGTCGCGGTCATGATCAATTGGTGCGGCTGATGGCCATCCACTGCGCCCTTTTCGCGCAGACTCAGGCGTTGATGCACGCCGAAACGGTGTTGTTCATCGACGATCACCAGGGCCAGCGAGGAAAACTCGACGCTCTCCTGAAACAGCGCATGCGTGCCGATGACGATGGGGGCGTGACCTTCGCGAATGCCGGCGAGTGCGGCGCTGCGCGCCTTGCCGGTCTGCCGTCCGCTCAAGGCGGCCACCGGAACGCCCAGCGGCTCGAACCAGCGCCGGAAATTCTGAGCATGCTGATCCGCAAGCAGTTCGGTGGGAGCCATCAGCGCGACCTGGCGGCCCATCTGAATGGCCTGAGTTGCAGCCAGGGCGGCAACCAGAGTCTTGCCGCAGCCCACGTCTCCCTGCACCAGGCGCAACATCGGCTTGGGTTGGCGCAAATCGCGTTCGATTTCGACGAGCACCCGCTGTTGCGCCTGCGTCATGCGAAACGGCAGCGCCGCCAGGAGACCGGCCTTGAGGCTGCCGCTCGAGTGGAGCGGCCAACCCGGATCGCTTTGTATGCGCTGGCGCAACAGCTTGAGCGACAATTGATGGGCCAACAATTCCTCGAAGGCCAGGCGGCGCTGCGCCGGATGGCGCCAGCTCAGCAATAACTCCACCGGTGCATCGGCCGGCGGGCGGTGCACGTAGCGCAATGCTTCGCGCAGCGAGGGAAGACGCGAATCGGCGAGAACCGCCGGCGGCAGCCAATCCTCGGGATCATCGGCGCCGGTCCGATCGAGCGCCAGGCCGACGAGCAGGCGCAGGCGTCCCTGGGTCACCCCTTCGGTGCAAGGATAAATTGGCGTGAGATGCTCTTCCGGGGCTTGGTGCGAATTGGGGTCGACGCGGCGGTATTCCGGATGCACGAACTCCAGGCCCTGCGGGCCGCGGCGCGCCTCGCCGAAGCAGCGCACGCGCGCGCCGCGCGCCAAACCCTGCTGCTGCTGGGCGGTGAAGTAGAAAAAACGCAGCGTCAAGAATCCCGAACCATCAGCAATCTTGCACAGCATCTGGCGGCGTCCGCGGAATGCCACCTCGGTGAGCAGCACTTCGCCTTCGACGGAGGCGCGCTGCCCGGGCCGAAGCTCGCCCAACGGCACCACCCTGGTGCGATCTTCATAGCGCAGGGGCAACAGGAACAGCAGGTCCTGGGTTGATTCCACTCCCAATGCCTTGAGGCGCGTGGCGAGCGACTCGCCGACGCCGCGCAATATCGTGACCGGTTGGGGCGAGATCACGTGGCGACAATGCACTCCACTTCCACCTGCGCGCCGCGCGGCAGCGACGCGACGCCGACCGCGGCCCGCGCCGGGTACGGCTCGCGAAAGTATTCCGCCATGATCTTGTTGACCAGACCGAAATGCGACAGGTCGATCAAGAACACGGTCGCCTTGACCACGTCATCCAGGCTGGCGCCGGCTGCGACCACGATGGCTTTCAGATTGTCGAATGCCTGGCGCACCTGCGCCTCGATGTCGCCCTTGACGAGTTCCTTGGTGGCCGGATCCAGGGGGATCTGTCCCGAGACCCAGATGGTATTACCCACTCTCACGGCCTGCGAATAGATGCCGATGGCGGCGGGCGCGTTGGCCGTCGATATGATGTGTTTGCTCATGACCTTGATCTTGATTGATGGGAAAGCTTCGAAGCCGGCGGTTCACGCCAGTGTGCGATATACCCGCAGCACGTCCGGCATGCCCCTGATGGTTTTGATGACCAGCGCCAGATGCTTGCGGTCGCGAACCTGAATCTGAAATTTCAGGGACGAGCTGTTCACGTCGCGCTCTTCCAACGACACCTGATCGATATTGGTTTCGGTCCCCGCGATGCTCGAGGCCACCGCCGCCAGCACGCCCACCCGATTGTTGATTTCCAATTGGATTTCCGAGCTGAACAAACGGCCACGAGTTCCTTCCCAGGCCACCGACAGCCACTTGTCCGGTTGTTTGCGGTACTCGGCGAGGTTACCGCATTTCTGACGGTGGATCATCACGCCGCGGCCGGCGCTCAAATACGCCATGATGGGGTCGTTGGGTATGGGGAAACAGCAGCGCGCATAGGTCACCAACAAGCCCTCGGTCCCCGCGATCATCAGCGGGCCGCCGCCGTTCGCAGCGCCGGCATCGCCGTTCTCCTGCATTGGCTGCAGCCGCCGCGCCACCAGCGGCGCGAGGCGCTCGCCCAGACCGATCTTTTCGAACAACTCGTCGCTGTCCTTGAGATTCAGCTCCTTGACCACGGCGTTGATATCCGCGGCCGGAATTTTCTTGAGGTTGAGCGAGAATTCCTCGAGCGCTAGTCCGAGAAGCCGCTTGCCGAGCTCCAGCGCATCGCCCTTCTTGAGATTCTTCAGATATTGGCGGATGGCGGCGCGCGCCTTCGCGGTCACCAGGAAGCTCGACCAGGAAGGATTCGGCGTGGCGCCCTTCGCGGTGATGATTTCCACGGTTTGTCCGTTGCGCAACGGCGTGCGCAACGGCACCAAGCGGCGATCGACCTTGGCGGCGACGCAGCGGTTGCCGACATCCGTATGAATGGCGTACGCAAAGTCCACCGTGGTCGAGCCGCTGGGGAGACGCAGGATCTTGCCCTTGGGCGTGAACACGTACACCTTGTCGGGGAACAGATCGACCTTGACGCTCTCGAGGAATTCCTCGGAACTGCCGCCCTCCTGAATCTGCACCAGACTCGCCAGCCATTCGCGGGCGCGGTCATGCTCCACGCCGCCGAAGGTGTCGCCGCCGGATTTGTACTTCCAATGCGCGGCGATCCCGGACTCGGCCACGCGATGCATCTGTTCGGAACGGATCTGCACTTCGATGGGCACGCCGTTGGGTCCGAACAGGGTGGTGTGCAGGGACTGATAGCCGTTGACGCGCGGTATCGCGATGTAGTCCTTGAAGCGTCCGGGCATGGGCTTGTACAAGCCATGCACCAGACCCAGGGTGCGGTAGCAGGTGTCGGCGTTGTCGACGATGATGCGAAAGCCGTACACATCGACCATCTCGTTGAGGGAGATCTTCTTGTTCTGCATCTTTTTGTAGATGCTGTACAAATGCTTCTCGCGGCCTTCGACCGCGGCTTCGATCGCCGCCTTCTTCAGCGCGCCCTTGAAAGTTCCGGCGATCTTGCCGACGAATTCCTTTTGATTGCCGCGCGCCCGCTTCAATTCCCGTTCGAGAACCTTGTAGCGGTACGGGTACAGCGCGCGAAATCCCAGATCCTCCAGCTCGAGCTTCACCGCGTAAAGCCCAAGACGCTCGGCGATGGGCGCGTAGATCTCCAGAGTCTCGCGGGCGCTGCGGCGGCGCTTGACCGGCGGCATGACACCGAGAGTGCGCATGTTGTGCATGCGGTCGGCGAGTTTCACCATGATGACGCGGATGTCGCGCACCATCGCGAACAGCATCTTGCGGAAGCTTTCCGCCTGCGCTTCCTGGCGGTTCTTGAATTGAATCTGGTCGAGCTTGCTGACGCCGTCGACCAATTCGGCGACGACCTGGCCGAATATCGACGCTATCTCGGCCTTTGCCGTGGGCGTGTCCTCGATGACATCGTGCAGGATCGCGGCCACCAGGGTGTCGGCGTCCAGTCGCAGGTCGGCTAGGATGTCGGCGACCGCGACCGGGTGCGTGATGTACGGCTCACCCGATACGCGCTTCTGGCCCTGATGTTTTTCCGCGCCGAAATCGTAGGCTTCGCGCACCCGCTCCACCTGGGCGGGCGATAGATAGGCTTCGAGTTTGTCTAAGAGCTGGCTGATCCCGGTGGAGCGTCTTCCACCGGGTAGAAAACCAAGTATGGAAGACGCATAGTCCATCGCCGCTCTTGAGTAGGCCGGTCTTGATCAGTCCCCAAGCCCGAGTTGCGGAGCGCGGAAATCCGACGGCATGTCGAGCTCGCTCACCGGCGGCTGTGCCGGCTCTTCGGGCTCTTCCAACATTTCGAGGGTGATATTTCCGGCAGCGATCTCGCGAAGCGCCACCACGGTCGGTTTGTCGTTTTCCCATTCCACGGTCGCTTCCGCGCCGTTGGCCAGGCGTCGGGCGCGCTTGGCGGCCAACAACACCAGGTTGAATAGATTGGGTTCATTCTGAAGGCAGTCTTCGACTGTGATTCGCGCCATGCTTAGGGTTCCATTGGAGGGCTTGAAATAATAGCAGAAATACCGCTGCCCTCGCCAGCCGCAACTTCGCGCGGCAGCCGCGAATTGAAGCGTTTGCCCGCGCTATTCAGGGATTTATCAGGCTTTCGGCCAGCCTCGCCACTTCCGGCCGTCCGGCGAGCAACTGTCCGCCGCGCCCATCGACGATGGCCTGCAAATCCTCGAGCGCCTGCTCAAAGCGGTCGTTTATGACCACATGGTCGAACTCGGACCAATGTCCGATGTCGTCAGCCGCGTCCTGCAAGCGGCGCTTTATGACTGCATCGGAATCGGTGCTCCTGCCTTTCAGCCGTTGTTCCAGCGCGCGGCGTGTAGGCGGCAGGATGAAAATGCTGCTGGCCTCCGGCACCCGGGCGCGTACCTGGCGCGCGCCCTGCCAATCGATTTCGAGCAGCAGCAGCTCGCCATTCGCGAGCGCTTCCTCCACCGCTCGCACGCCGGTTCCATAGGAATTGTCAAAGACCTGGGCGTGCTCGAGGAATTCATTGTTCGCCGCCATTTCATGAAAGCGCGCGGCGCTTACGAAATGGTAATCGCGCCCCGGCACTTCGTTGGGACGGGGCTTGCGCGTGGTGTAGGAAACCGAGAACTGAATGCTGGGCACGCGCTCAATCAGCGCCTTCAGCAAACTGGTCTTGCCCGCGCCCGAGGGTGCCGAGACCACGTACAGGCGCCCGCGCTGAGGCGTCATTTGGATGCCAGGCGCGGGATTTTCGACTCCACTTCCGCGGCGATCTTCGCCGGGTCGGCGCCGGCGACCGGATAGGAATTCGACCAGACCACCGAACCGTCCGCGACCGCGGCGATCTTCACGGTGAGGACCTCTGCACCGCCGACCGTCTCAATCGTCCCGTAAAGCACATAGGTCGAATGGTTCGCCCGGCCGCGCTCCAAGGCCGCGCCCAGTTCACGCGAAGGCAGCGGGTCCTTGGTCAGGTTCACTTGTCCGTGGTGCGAGATGGATACTCGTCCAAAGGTCATGGCAAAGGTGGAGTCGGCCAGCTTGGCCGCAGCTGCATCCCCGGCCGGCGCGGTGAACGGCACCGCCAGCAGCGGCGCGTCCGTGGCGCTGATATCGGAATCGTCCGCAATCTCCTTGGCGATCTGCGTGCCGAGCTTGACGATGTCTTTCCCGTTCAAGGTTCCCTGGTAGTTCTCCGAAATCGCCTTGAGCCTTTCGGCTTTGGCAGGAGAAATATCCGCGGAGCGTGGATGCTTGGTGGCGGATTCACAGCGATTGATGAGCGTGACTACAAGCCAAACACTCAAAACAATCCTTATCCAGCGGGGCAGGCGCCTGAAGAATACCCAAGCCGAACGCAAAGCCCACCCTGCCACCTCGTAACAGAATTTTTTCCTCTGTCCGGGCTCAGCCTTGGGGAATTCCGGATACTGCAGCACCGGCGCCGCGGTTCGGTTTTTTTTGTCCTGCCGACGCAGTGCTTTTCGTGCCGGCTTGGATTCTGCGACCTCGCCGGAGGCCACCTTGCGGCACATCGCCTCCAGTGCCCGCGTCGGCCGCCCGCCCGGCACCTTAAGCCACTGCACCGTGAGAAATTTCTCGGGCACCCGGGCGGACGCCTGATCGGTGTCATCGATGACGACGGGCAGGAGAAACAGATGCTCATCGGCCATGTCGAGAGATCTCTCGACCGCAAGCCGCCACTCGCGGCGGAAGTACCCTTCGAGGCGGGCTTCGGTACGCGCCGACACGACGGGCATGAAGTAGTCGCATTCGCGGATCTGGCGGCGGATCTTCTGATCCCACGCCTCGCCGCCCCCCAGTTCACTTTCGTCGTACCAGACTTCAAGTCCGTACCCGGGCAGCGCCTCGCCCAAGGTTCGCGCAGCCTCGCGATCCTCGGACGCGTAGCTCAAGAACACCGTCGGTCGCGGTGCAGGCGAATCTGCGGCGTCGATGTCGGACAATTTAAAAAACCTCCGTGGGCGAGGACTGATTCGCGGCTCGCGGTCTTGCAAAGCCAGATCTTTGCCGCGTTTTAGAGTGGTGGCAGGATAGCTGGCCGGCGGCCATTGGGCCACCTTCTCCTGACTTTACGGTTCGTGGAGATCTCGCAAATGATTGAAGAGTCCGCCGTCAGCCTCCGTGTGACCGACGCCGCAGAAGACCATGAGCATGATCCATACGCAGCGGTCGTTGATCCAGAACATGGGCAGGCCCGTCTGCCGGTCGAATTCGAAGCGCGGGTGCTGCCACGCAATGCCGGGCGGCGCGGGTTTCATTTGGTTTTTCTTGATCCAATCGCGCTGCGCTGCCGAGAGTCCGGATAGGTCGCGGTAATTCTTTTCTTTCTCCGCGTCAGCCACGAAGTTCTGAACGGCCAATTCGGCCTCGTGTTGCCAATCGATGTGGGATTCGAGCGGTAGGTCGGGCGGAGCTGTTATTGCGTTCCCGGCAACCCGTTCGCGTTTGGGCGTATGCCGGCGAGAACTCTTCGCTCGTTGCTCAGAGTGGATGGCTGGCGTCTCGCCCCGCAATAGCATGAGGAGCAGCGGCTCATGAGTACCCTTGGGCAGGAGGACGAGCCGTCCTTCGCGAACGATCACAACCACGATCACCGCGTGTGACATGAGCACGATGAGAAAAATCAGCGGCCGCGCGCCGCGGGTGTCGATGGTCTTCAATGCGCGCACCCCCCTCAAGGGGACACGTTGGAACGCAACAGGTTCCGCCGCAGTGATACTTCGCGTCGTCCCAGCGGCTTGGTCAGCGCCAGCGCGCGCCTGGCTGCGTTACGTAATGACGGTAAACGTAGCCCCATGGGATCACGAGCGGCATGAGAATAACGCCAAGGCCGATGTTGAAGGAATCCTCAGCGAAGGTCGGTGGCAATTGGCCAGCGGACCATTGCTGCAAGCCGTAAGCCACCGTCCAGATGGACTTCCACGCGAACTCGAACATCAGCAGCGGAAGCATCTCGAGGGGGTATTTGAGGCCGACGAACGCCAGCACCCACACGGCGCCGAGCAGGCTCGGTATGACACCCCGGCTGATCACCGGGTGGCTGACCAAGTCGGGCACGATCATCCCGCCGAGCCCAATCACGAGCAGCAGATAGGTCGCGCGCAGAACATAGATGCGGGTAAGCGAAACCTCTTGGACGACGTTCGCCGGCTGGGTTTCCTTCTTAGCGGCGTCGTGAGTAGTCGCGATCACGGTGAACTCCTTTGCTAGGAAGCTTTGCGAAGTTGTTCGGAGCCAGAGATGGACTCCGGGACGAATTCCAGAATGTCACCGGGTTGGCAGCCGAGCGCGCCGCAGATCGCTTCAAGCGTCGAGAAGCGGATGGCGCGGGCCTTGCCGGTTTTGAGGATTGAGAGGTTGGCAAGCGTGATGTCGATGCGCTCGGCCAGCTCGGTCAGGGTCATTCGCCGATCGTGGAGCAGCTCGTCGAGCTTGACGGCGATGGCCATGTCACACCGTCCCTTCGAGGTCTTCACGCATCCGCGTACCTTCGGCGAAGACCCGCGCAAGGACGAAGGTCAGGATGACCGCCAGCCAGCCGTTGGGCGAAAAGCCGGCATCGAGATGAAGCGGATGTCCGGGCGTCGAAACGGATTTGCCGATTAGCCCGATGACGAGGCTGAGCATTTGCTGCCCGAGCAGAAACCAGGCGATGGCCTGCAGGTAGTATGCATTCGCGGCGACGAAGGGATTGCCGGCGCGAACTGTCTGGACCATCGCCACCAGCCGCTTGAGCACGGCTAGATTCAGCGGGACGGCAACGAGTCCGAGCGCTGCAATCGCGCGCATGCCCATGATCAGCGAACCGGATTGTGCCGAGGGTGGAACGCCGAGAGCGGTCATCATCCATTGTCCGGCTGCAACCATCCCCACGAGGATCGCAAGGACAACTGCGCCGTAGAACCAGTTCAGGACGATCAGGATGCGCAGGCCGACGTAGGCGATCGGCAGCGCAGTAGATGAGGGACGGAGCATCGATTGGGCACTCCACGACTTGGAATATTGATAAACAATATCATATTTATTGATATTCAGTAATTTATTTATCGAATTACAATAAAATGATCCCTTAATCAGAGGAGAACGCGGCCGGCAACGGACCGCTATCGCCGCAATGGCTGGGAATCGGGACAGGCGGGCGCTCGCCGGCGGATGGCAGCAAGGACCGCGGCGATGGCTTCATCGTGGACGGTTTTTGTCGAGCCGGGTTTCGAGCCGCGCGACGCCGGCGATCTTCTCGGACGGCTCCGAAAACTACTCGATGTTCTGCACCTGTTCGCGCATCTGCTCGATCAACACCTTCATGTCGACAGCCGCGCGCGTGGTTTCTATGTCCTGCGACTTCGAGGACAGCGTGTTGGCTTCGCGATTCAGTTCCTGCATCAAAAAATCCAGGCGCCGTCCCGCCGCTTCCTGGCCGTTGAAGGTCTTGCGGACCTCGGTCACATGGCCTCGCAGCCGATCGATCTCCTCATCCACATCCAGCCGCTGCGCCAGGATGGCAAGCTCCTGTTCGAGCCGCTCCTGATCGACGTCCGAAACGAGCTGCGCGATGCGGTCGAGCAGTTTTGCGCGCATGCGCGAGCGGATCTCCGGGAGCCGCTCGGTGACGAGTCCGGAGAATTCCAGCAGTCCGGCGCAGCGCAGCTCCAACGCGTCGCGCAGACGTCCACCCTCGCTGTCGCGGAAACGCGCGAGCTCCGTCAAGGCTTCTTCGAGCAGGCTCTTTGCGGCAGCGATCATGGGCGCGGCATCGCGGCTGGTGTCGCGGATGACCCCGGGCCAGCGCAGCAAGTCCAATACATCAATGCGGGCGCAGGGTCCGGACTGCGCGGCGATCTGCTGCGCGCGCGCGGTCAGAGACGCCAGCAATTCGGCGTCGACTTCGAGTTGCGTGGCAACCACCGCAGGCCTGAAATGCAGCGAGCATTCCACTTTTCCGCGGCGTATCGCGGCGGCGACAACCGCTCGGAAATCCGACTCTGCAGCGCGGAATTCCTCGGGCATTCGGCAGCCCAGCTCGAGAAATCGATGATTGACCGTTTTTATTTCCCAGGCCAGCAAACCCCAGGAGAACTGCCGCTCGCGGCGGGCAAAGCCGGTCATGCTACGAATCATGTGGGTCGTCCGCAAAATCGGCCATAATCGTTGATCTTGGCAGTTTATCAGATCGAGGAGCGGGCTTTGCAGATCGAAACCGCGGATGTAAGCCTGATCGGGCACCGCGAAGAAAATCAGGACCGGGTTGCCGTGGCGGCCGCGGACCAGGCAGTGATGCTGGTCGTGATCGACGGCATGGGCGGTCACGCCGAGGGCGCGCGCGCCGCAGAAACGGCGCTGGCGACTCTGGTCGAGGCGTTCTGGCAAACGCCGCATCCGATTTTCGATCCACTCGGGTTCCTGCATTTATCGCTGGGAAGAGCCCACGAGGAAGTCGTTAAACTCGGCGCGGGTCTGAGCGTCGAAGCCCGTCCGCGCGCCACCTGCGCAGTCTGCCTGGTACAGGAGTCCGCCGCCTATTGGGCGCACGTCGGCGACAGCCGCATTTATCAACTGCGCCAGTCCCACGTTCTGGAGCGCACCCGCGATCACAGCCATGTGGAGGTGCTGCTGCGCGAAGGACTGATCACCGAAGCCGAGGTTCACGGACATCCCATGCGCAACTACGTCGAGTGCTGTCTCGGCGGCGATGCGGCGCTGCCGGAGATGACCATATCGGCGCGGCGCCGGCTCAAGTCCGGCGATGTGCTGCTGCTTTGCACCGACGGCTTGTGGGCCAACCTCAAGGATCAGGATTTCGTGCGCTTCGCACAGACCAATGGCAAACCGCTGCGCGATTCGCTGACGGATCTGGGAACGCAGGCCGTGGAAGCGTCCGCGCCGTACAGCGACAACACCAGTGCGGCCGCCCTGCGTTGGCGGGCCGCGTGAGCATCCGTCCGAGCGGCCGCGCGCCCGACCAGCTGCGCGAGCTCACCTTCGAACGCGGCTACACCCAGCACGCCGAAGGATCCGTGCTGATCGGATTTGGCGCAACGCGTGTGCTGTGCACGGCGAGCATCGAGGACAGCGTGCCGGGATTTCTGCGCGGAACCGCGCAAGGCTGGGTGACCGCCGAATACGGCATGCTGCCGCGCGCCACCCATACCCGCTCGGCCCGAGAGGCGGCACGCGGCAAACAGACCGGCCGAACCCAGGAGATTCAGCGCCTGATCGGCCGGGCGCTGCGCGCGGTGGTGGATCTCAAAGGGCTGGGAGAGCGCACCGTCACCATCGATTGCGACGTGCTGCAGGCCGACGGCGGTACGCGCACCGCCGCGATCACCGGCGGCTTCGTGGCGCTCGCGGATGCAATCGACACGCTGCTCAAGAAACGCGCTATTGCCGCGAATCCGCTGCACGGACAGGTGGCCGCCGTGTCGGTGGGCATCTACCGCGGCACCGCGGTTCTCGATTTGGACTACGCCGAGGATTCGAATGCGGAGACCGACATGAACGTGGTCATGAACAGCGGCGGCGGGTTCGTCGAGGTGCAGGGCACCGCCGAGGGCCACGCCTTCCGGCGCCATGAACTGGACCAATTGCTGGATCTGGCGGCGCAGGGAATTGCGCAATTGCATGCGGCACAGCAGAGCGCCCGCGCCGCTTAGGCGATTGGTGGTCGCCAGCGCCAATCCCGGCAAGCTGCGCGAATTCAAGTCCTTGCTGGAAGGGTTGCCCTTCGAGCTCACCAGCCTCGCGGAACTCAACCTGCCCTCGCCCGAGGAAACCGGGTCGAGCTTTCTCGAGAATGCGACCTTGAAGGCGCGCCATGCCGCCCACTTAAGCGGGTTCACGGCCGTGGCGGACGACTCGGGATTGGAAGTCGATGCTCTGGGCGGGGCTCCCGGCCTGCATTCGGCTCGCTACGCGGGCGCCGGCGCCGACGATGCGGCCAACAACGCCAAGTTGCTGCAGGAGCTTCGAGGCGTGCCGATGGAACGGCGTCGGGCCCGCTATCGCTGCGCACTGGTTTTCGTCGCCACGGCAGAGGATCCGGCGCCGCTTCGTGCCGAAGGAGTGTGGGAGGGATACATACTCGAGGCGCCGCGCGGCCGCGGCGGTTTCGGCTATGACCCGTATTTCTGGCTGCCCGGACTCAAGCTGACCGCGGCAGAACTCGATGCCGATGCCAAGAACCGGCTCAGTCATCGCGGCACGGCCATGCGGGCGCTGCGCGCGCGGCTCGCGCTCCCATGAGGGAAGATTCCCTGGCCCTGTACGTGCACCTGCCCTGGTGCGTGCGCAAATGCCCGTATTGCGATTTCAACTCGCATCAATTGAAGTTGGCGCAGCCGGATGCTGCCTATATCGACGCGCTGATCCGCGACTTCGACCTCGAAGCGCCGCGCCTTGAGGGGCGCCGGATCGACACGGTGTTCTTCGGCGGCGGCACCCCGAGCTTGTTCCAGCCGGAAGCATTCGCGCACCTGCTGCTTGCATTGCGGCAGCGGATCGCTTTTGCGCCGGATGCTGAAATCACGCTGGAGGCAAACCCCGGGACCATCGAGCGCGGCCGATTCTCAGGCTACGCCGACGCGGGCATCAATCGCGTCTCGCTGGGCGCGCAGACATTCAATCCGGGCGCGCTTGAACGGCTGGGCCGCATTCACACCGCCCTGGATACGCATCGCGCGGTTGCGGAACTGCGCGCCGCGAAACTCGATAATTTCAATCTCGATTTGATGTACGCGCTGCCCGGGCAATCGCTGGACGACGCACTTAACGACGTAAGCGTAGCCTGCTCGCTCAAGCCTGCGCACATTTCCTACTATCAATTGACCCTCGAGCCCGGCACGGTATTTCATTCGCGGCCGCCGCCGCTGCCGGACGAGGATGCAGCCTGGCAAATCCAGTGCGCCGGGCAGCAGTTGCTGGCGGATGCCGGCTACCTTCAATACGAGGTGTCCGCGTATGCGCGGCAGGGCGCGCGCTGCCGGCATAACCTCAACTACTGGCTGTTCGGCGACTACGTCGGCTTGGGCGCCGGCGCCCACGGCAAGCTCAGCCTGTCCAAGCCCGCGGAAATCCTGCGCACCGTCAAGCCCAAACAGCCGCGTGAATATCTGGCGGCAATCGGCGAGCGAAGCACGGCGGCGATGCGCGCGGTGGGCGAAAGCAGCTGCATTGCCGTCAAGGATCTGCCGTTTGAATTCATGCTGAACGCGCTGCGGCTCAACGAGGGATTCACGAAAGAATGCTACCAGGAGCGGACCGGGCTACCGATTCGATCGGTGGACGAGAATCTCGCGCAGGCCGTGCAGCGGGGTCTTGTGGTCGAAGAAACCGGCTGCTGGCGGCCCAGTGAGCTCGGGCGGCGCTTCCTCAATGATCTTCAGGCCAGTTTTCTGGCTTGAGGATATACACAAAGCCTTTTAATCCCCCGCACATTGAGACCTACAGCACATTGCACCTGAAGTAGGTCAGATGCTTCTTATAATCGATTGATTATTAAAGATAAAGTGACTTGTCTATTTTTTGATCAAGTTAACATTTATGCGAAATTCCGCAGCGTGAATCACCTGCGAGGCTTGCCATCCACAGACTTATCCACAGTATTTGTGGACAAATAAGGCGGAAGTGTTATGGCACAAGGGCTTACGTTTCAATTATGCGATCGTTCTTGTCGGCCGCCTTCAGTGCGCATATCATTCGCGGCCCCGATTTTGGCATTGATTTTTACGATCTGGCCGGAAGTAAAGGGTCCCAAGGCGTGGCGATGCCGCTAGATTTTAGCGCGTCGATTCTGCCGCTAGCGCTACCAAGAGGTTCCAATGAAAGCCGGCATTCACCCAGAATACAAACAGATCACGGTCACCTGCACCTGCGGGAACAAGTTCGAGACCCGCTCGACCATCGGCCATGATTTACAGGTCGAAGTGTGCTCCAACTGCCATCCCTTCTATACGGGCAAGCAGAAAATTGTAGATACCGGCGGCCGTGTCGATAAATTCCGCAAGAAGTACGCAGTAGGCGTGAAGGCTTAAGCCGACGAGTTCTTGGGGAGGCGCGCAACGCGCTCCCTCTAATCATCGCGATGGCCGGAGCGTCGGAGTATTCGCTCGCGCAACGATGCGCGAGCGATGTGCTCGCTTGATTCCGTGGTACGGCCGTGCAAGGCTGCGAAGTTCGAATAAACGAGAGACGCGTCGGACCCAAGGCGAATGAGCACGAAATACGAACTCAAGAATCTTAGCACCGGCAAGACAAGCCAACTGGAGGCCATTTCCGGAACGATCGGGCCCGATGTGCTCAATATTTCGAATTTACAGAAGGACCAGGGCGTCTTCACCTTCGACCCCGGTTTCATGGCGACGGCTAGCACCGCCAGCCAGATCACCTACATCGACGGCGACCTCGGGGTCTTGCTGTATCGCGGCTATCCCGTCGAACAGCTGGCGGAGAAGTCGTGCTTTCTGGAAGTCGCCGCGCTGCTGATCAACGGCAAGTTGCCGACCAAGGCGGAGCTCGACGCGTTCCAGAATTCGATCATGCGCCACACCATGGTCAACGAGCAGCTACTGCGGTTTTTCCAGGGTTTCAACAACGATGCGCACCCGATGGCGATGGTCTCGGCGGTGGTTGCATCGATGGCCGCGTTCTATCACGACAGCACCCACATCGGCGATCCGCGGCATCGCGAAATCTTTGCCCACCGAATCATCGCGAAACTGCCGACGATCGCCGCCGCCGCCTACAAGCACACGCTGGGCCAGCCGTTCATCTATCCGCGCAACGACCTGCGCTATTGCTCGAACATGCTCAACATGTTCTTCGCGGTTCCTTGCGAGCCGTATGCGATCGATCCGGTCGCGGCCGAAGCGCTGGATCTCTTGTTCATACTGCACGCCGATCACGAGCAAAACGCCAGCACCTCGACCGTGCGTCTGGCCGGCAGCACCGGCGCGAATCCCTACGCCGCCATTTCCGCCGGCGTGTCCGCGCTGTGGGGTCCGGCCCATGGCGGCGCGAATGAAGCGGTCCTGGACATGCTGGATGAGATCGGCTCGGTCGCCAACATCCCCAAATTTCTCGCGCGCGTGAAGGACAAGAACGACAGCGTGCGGCTCATGGGTTTCGGTCACCGCGTCTACAAGAATTTCGACCCGCGCGCCAAAATCATCCGCGAGATGTGCTATCGGGTACTCGAGAAGCTCGGCAAGGTCGACAATCCGCTGTTCGATCTGGCACTGCGCCTGGAGGAGATCGCGCTCAAGGACGATTATTTCGTCTCGCGAAAACTGTATCCAAACGTCGACTTTTACTCGGGCATCATCTACAGCGCACTGGGGATCCCGCGCTCCATGTTCACTGTGATGTTCGCGATTGCGCGAACCGCCGGCTGGGTCGCGCATTGGCAGGAAATGGTCTCGGATCCGCATATGAGAATCGGCCGTCCCCGCCAGCTCTATACCGGTCCCACGCAGCGAGACTATCAGCCGATCGAAAAGCGCTGATCAATGCCGGCTACCGTCCACGCCTGGTTGTGCGCAGCGTTCGTCCTGCTCCTGATGGGTCCCCTGACGAGCGCCGCCGCCGACGCCGCGCCGCCGGCGCTGGTCCCCGAAAGGAATTCCTGCGTCACCCGCGCCGACCCGGTGGCGACGGGCTCGGCGCAATGGAACGGCTGGGGTAAGGATCTCGACAATACGCGCTATCAGCCGGAGCCGGCGATTCGCGCCACGGACGTCGCGAAACTGGGTTTGAAATGGACCTTCGGGTATCAGAGCGGCACGGAATTCGGCCAGCCCACGGTGGTGGACGGCAGGCTGTTCGTCAGCAGTTCCGCAGGCCGGATTTACGCGCTGGACTCGAAGACCGGCTGCACCTACTGGACCTATGACGCCGCCGCCGGCAGCCGCACCGCGATCTTCATCGGCGAACTGGGTCAGAGCAAGCGTGCCGTGCTGCCGAAAAAACTGAAGCGCACGCTGGCGCATCTTGACGTCATCAAGGCGCCGAGCGCCGCGTTTTTCGGCGACGACAGCGGCGCGGTGTACGCGCTCGACGCGCAGAAGGGCACCTTGTTGTGGAAATCGCAGGTGGATACGCACCCCTTGGCGCGCATCGTGGGCGCGCCGACCCTGTACAACGACCGCTTGTACGTGGTGACCGCCTCGAGCGAGGACAAAATGGCGGGAAGTCCCGGCTACGGGTGCTGCACCTTTCGCGGCAGCGTCGCGGCGCTCGACATCGGCAGCGGACGCCTCGTCTGGAAAAGCTACACCGTGCTCGAAGAACCGCAGCCCACCCGCAAGAACAGCGCCGGCGTCCAGGAGTTCGGCCCTGCGGGCGCCGCCATCGTCGCAGCGCCGACCGTCGACCCCAAGCGTAACGTGCTGTACGTCGCCACCGGCGGTTCCGCAACCGGTTTCGAGCAGTCCCTCACCGATGCGGTGGCCGCCTTCGACTTGAGCGACGGCAAGCTGCGCTGGGTCAAGCAGCTCAGCGTCAAGGGCGAGGTGGCGTCAAGCGGCTTCATGGGGTCCGCCATATTGCGGACCTTGAGCACCGGCAATCAAATCATTCTGGCCGGGCAACTGTCGGGTGTGGTCTACGGACTCGACCCCGATCACGGCGGTGAAATTCTCTGGCAAACGCGCGTTGCCGCCTCCGGCTCCACGGCGGCCGCGGCTACGGCGCCAGGCGCGGCGGCAAATTCGGGCGACGGCGGCATCGCCTGGGGCGGGTCGGCCGATCACCGCAATTTCTATGTGGCCCTTTCCGGCTTGGCAGCGCAGCCCGCGAATGCCGGCGGCAGTCTCACGGCGCTCGACATGAAGACCGGAGTGGTCCGCTGGACCACGCCGGCGCCGCAGCCGGCGTGTGCATGGACTGGTGACTGCTCGCACGCGCAAGCGCAGGCGGTCACGGTGATGCCGGGCGTTGCGTTCTCCGGATCGATGGACGGGCACTTGCGCGCCTATTCGACCATCGATGGCAAGATTCTCTGGGATTTCGACACGGCGAAAGCATTTCAAACCCAGAACGGCGTTCGCGCCAGCGGCGGCCCGCTGGATCGCGGCGGCGCGACCGTCGTGAACGGCAGCGTTTACATCAATTCCGGCAACGCCCTCCTCGCCTTTTCCGTCGATGCAAAATAGGAAGCAAGAAATTTCCATGGCACGATCAACGCGCATTGTTCTTCTCGGGTTAGCTGTTTCGTTCGTCGGCGCGCTGCAGCCCGCCGCCGCTCATGCGGGCGAGGCCGCCCAACCGCAGGCGCTCGAGAACTCGGTGGTGAAGATTTTTTCGACCATGCGCTTACCCGATCCTTTCAAGCCCTGGGCCAAGCAGGCACCCAGCGAAGCGACCGCGTCGGGTGTGGTGATCGAGGGCAGGCGCATCCTGACCAACGCGCACGCAGTGCTGTACGCCAGCCAGGTTCAGGTTCAGGCGAATGCGGCGGGCGACAAGGAATCGGCCACGGTACTCGCGATCGCCCCGGGGATCGATCTGGCCGTTCTGCAGCTCGATGACCCGAGCTTCTTCGACAGCCATCCGCCGATCGCGCGCGCGCTGAAGCTGCCGCAAATCAAGGATCCGGTGCTGGCATACGGCTTTCCCACCGGCGGATCGTCGCTGTCCATCACCAAGGGCATCGTGTCGCGCATCGAATTCGTTTCGTACAATTATCCGGTGTCAGGACTTCGCATCCAGATCGATGCGGCCATCAATCCGGGCAATAGCGGCGGTCCGGCCATTGCCGGCGACAAGATGATTGGTCTCGCGTTCAGCCGCCTGGGAGGCGACACCCAGAACATCGGCTACATCATTCCCAATGAAGAGGTCGAATTGTTTCTGAAGGACATTGCCGACGGCCATTACGACGGCAAGCCCGCCATGTACGATGATCTGCAGACGCTGGAGAATCCGGCGTTGCGCCAGTATCTGAAGCTCGACAAGAGCGTCGAGGGCATGGTGGTGCATCGGCCGGACAAGACCGATGCTTCCTACCCCCTGAAGGAATGGGACGTCATCACCCGGATCGGCGAGACGCCCATCGACAATCAGGGGATGGTCAAGATCGACAAGGATTTGCGCGTGAACTTCGCCTACATGATCCAGAGGGTGGCCAAGGACGACAAGCTGCCGCTGACGGTGGTGCGGGCCGGCAAGCCGCAGCAGATCATGCTACCCGTGTCGGCGAACCGCCCGATCCTCGCGCCGGATCTGCACGGCGAATATCCTTCCTACTTCGTCTACGGGCCGATCGTGTTTTCGCGGGCGACGCGGCAATTCCTGGCGGCGTTCGAAAACAACGCCGGATTGCTGCGGGTCTTGAGCTTCGTGAAGAGTCCGCTGGTTACGCGCATCTTCGATGCGCCGGGCCCGGACCTGGAAGAACTGGTCATCATCTCCTCGCCGTTCTTTCCGCACAAATTGGCGAATGGCTATGCCAACGCCACCGGATCGGTGGTGTACTCGATCAACGGCACGCCGGTGAAGAGCCTCAAGCATCTGGTCGCGCTGCTGCGCGACCTTACGGACCCGTTCGTCACCATTGAATTTGCCAGCCGCAGCGGCGAGGCACTGGTCTTTTCCCGGCCGGCGATCGTGGCGGCCACGGACGAGATCCTGACCGACAACGGCGTGCGCGCGCAGGGCTCGCCGGACATGCTCACCGTATGGCAGGCGAAGCCCGCGAATTGAGCGGCAGCGGCGACTGATGGCGTCGCCAGCGACGCCTCGGTTCAATTGGCGTCGACCAGCTCCGACACTTCGCGCGCATCGGCGCGTTTCATGGGCCGGCCGTCGACGGGCGAGTAGGGCGATTGGCGGATCCCATCGATGGGGAACACGGTCGCATCGACGGTGCGGCCATTGGCCTCGAACCTCAAGGCCGGGTAGTTGACGCTGCGTTCCGCATCCATCTTGACGCGCCGTTCATAGAATTCATGCGGCACGCCGATCTCGAGCAGGCGAATGGCGACCGCCTCGGAAGCATCCGCGAACAGATGCAGGTTGATGTCGCTGTAGTCGGTCGCGGTGCCGGTAAGCACCGAACCGACCAGGCGCGGCTGGAACTCGGCCAGTATGCGCATGGTGTCAAGCGCGATGCGCCGCTGTTCCTTGAGGGTGTGGTGATGGGTGTCGCGTCCGAACAGACGCTGGTGCGCGCGCAGCGCATCCTCGATCTCGATGTTCTTCGGCAGCACCGCGACATCGTTGACGCCGAGACGATCCGCCGCTTTGCGCTTGGCCTGCAGAAAATCCTCAATGCCGTGTTCGGCCATGATCCTCGCGGCCTCCTGCGCGAGAGCGCGGCGTAGATCCTCGGCACGCTGCGAAAATTTCTTGGCCATGGGCGTCTAGAATAGCGGTTTATCGCCTTCCGGGGTCGTGTTCGATCCCTCATACACTTCGGATTTGGGGAGATTTCCCTCGATGAATTTTTCCATGATGCCGTTGGGGTTATCGGAGCTCGCCAGCAGTCCGGTCTGCGGCGAGATGCGTACGCTGACGATGCCCTCAGGGACGGGCACAGGATGCCGGGCGCTGCCGGCGAGCGCCTCGTGCATGAAATAGGTCCAGGTCGGCACCGCCACACGGGCCGCCTGATCGTCAAAGCCGCCCAAAGAGCGGTCCGCGTCGAAGCCGGTCCAGACCGTGGTGACGATGTCGCCGTTGAAGCCATTGAACCAGGCATCGTGAAAATCGTTGCTGGTGCCGGTTTTGCCGGCAATATCGTCGCGATTGAGCGTGCGGGCGCGCTGGCCGGTGCCGCGCTTGATGACATCCGCCATCATGTCCGCCAGCAGATAGGCAGTCTGCGGCTTGATGATCTGCGGCGCCAGATTCTTCGGCGGAATCAGCGTCTTGCCATCGTGCGGGGCCTCGTCCATCAGTCCGGCGCGGCCGCGCTCGAGCCTGGATTGCAACGGCGCGCTCGCCCGGCCGCATTGCGGGCAGGCCACTGCAGGGTCAGCCTGCTGCAGCACCTTGCCGGCCGCGTCTTCGACGCGGTCTATGTAATAGGAACTGACCTTGAAACCGCCGTTGGCGAAGGTCGAATAGCCGATGGCCACCTGCAGCGGGCTCAATTCGGCGGTCCCCAAGGCCAGCGTCAGGTCGTCGGGCAGCTGTGATTTGTCGAAGCCGAAGCGGGTCACGTAGTTCCAGGCGTAGTCCAAGCCGATGGCGCGCATCAAGCGAACGGAAACGAGATTCTGCGAGTGCACCAGCGCTTCTCGCAGGCGCACCGGTCCGTAAAATTTGCCGGTATCCTCATGTGGGCGCCAGGACTTCTCGTTACCCTGCTCATCGATCACCACCGGCGCGTCCAGCACGACGCTGGCCGGCGTGAATCCCTTTTCGAATGCCGCGGCATACACAAAGGGCTTGAATCCCGAACCGGGCTGGCGTCTGGCCTGGGTCACGCGGTTGTACTTGCTCTGGAAGAAATCAAAGCCGCCGACCAGGGCCACGATCGCGCCGTCCTTGGGGTCCACCGATACCAGCGCGCTTTGCGCCTCGGGGACCTGCACGAACATCAGGGATTCGGCGCTGCGCCCCACGGTGTAAATCACGTCGCCGCGGCTCAAGATCTCGGACGCCTGGGTGGGCGGGCGGTCGACCTTTTCTTCGGGCAGTTCGCGCCGCGCCCAGGAAAGCTTTTCCCACGGGAGATCCACCACGCCTAAGTCCTTGACGTAGACCTGGGCGCTCCTGGCCTCGACTTTTTCCACGACGGCGGGCTTGAGGCCGCCGATGGCCGGAAACTCTTCGAGCTGACCGTCCAAGTCGCTGGTGCTCGTGATCCTGGACATATCCACCTTCGCGGTTGCGCCGCGATAGCCATGGCGGCGGTCGTATTCCATCAGCCCCGTCCGCAGCGCCACGGTGGCCGCAGCCTGCAGCCTTGAATCGATGGTCGTAAACACCTTGTAGCCGGCGGTGTACACGGCATCGCCGAATTTCGACTGCATGTCGTTGCGCACCATTTCCGCCACATAGGGAGCGTCCACCTCGATCGAGGCGCCATGCAGCTTCGATTCCATCGGACTTGATTTCGCGTCGTTGTACTCGGCCTGGGTGATGTAGTTGAGGTCGAGCATGCGGCCGAGCACATGGGCGCGGCGCACCTTTGCCGCTTCAGCGTTGGCAACGGGATTGACCGTCGAGGGAGCCGTGGGGATGCCGGCCAGCGTGGCCGTTTCAGCGATGCTGAGCTGATCCAGCGTCTTGCCGAAATACACCTCCGCCGCCGCACCGACGCCGTAGGCGCGCTGGCCCAGGAAAATCTTGTTGACGTACAGCGAGAAGATTTCCTCCTTGCTGAATTCAGCCTCCATCAGCAGCGAAATGTAGATTTCGCTCATCTTGCGTTTCATGTCGCGCCGCGGGGTCAAGAACATGTCGCGTGACACCTGCATGGTGATGGTGCTCGCCCCCTGGCGGATGCCGCCGGCTTTGAGATTGGCCACCGCCGCGCGCAAAATTCCCTGCCAATCCACGCCGTGATGCCTGAAAAACCGGTCATCCTCGGTGGCCAGGAAGGCCTGGACCAGTTTCTTCGGCAACTGCTCGTAGCGGACCGGGATGCGCCGCTGCTCGCCTATCGAGGCCATCAGCTTGCCGTCCCGCGTATAGACGCGCAGCGGCACCTGCAACTGCACCTCGCGCAGGCTCGCCACGTCCGGCAATGCCGGCCTCAAGTAGACATAAGCACAGACATTGGCGAACGCGATCAGCGCTATTAAGCCAACTAAAACAGCACAAATTCGCGAGATGAGACTTAGGTAACGTTTGATCACAGAAAACCGTTCTAACTTATTGCACCGGCGGACGAGGTCTGCATATTACCGCCGGTGACGTGGGCTTACTCATGGGCTTTTGCCTAGGTTTAAGTGCTGCGGGAAAGACCTAAGGTTCACCACAACGCCTAGATCGCTTTAGGCGCCAGAGGTTTCTAACAGATGATTCGACGCCCTCCAACGCCAGGAAATCGCCGTAGGTCTCATTTTGCCGACTTAAAGGCGGCAGGCGGCGATTACCGTGAGTAGCTTCACGTTCTATTTAACAGTTTCTTGCTAAGTTTGACGGGTCTAGCTAATCTCGTACACCAGTTTCGACCTACAAGGCATTGAGCAAAAAGGGAAAAAATTTGTGTGGTCGTTAGGAAAAAGGTATCGTCCGCTTTTGGGACTTGACATAACCACCTCATCTGTGAAGCTCATCGAGCTCACGATGTCGGGTGGCCAGTATCGCGTTGAATCGTATGCGGCGGAACCGACGCCGCACAACGCCATCAACGAAAAGGCCATTGTCGACGCGGAGGCGGTGGGAGAAGCGATACGGCGCGCAGTGAAGCGCTCCGGCGCCAAGAGCCGGCTCGCGGCCATCGCAATCAGCGGCGATGCTGCGATCACGAAGGTGATCCAAATGCCGAAGAATCTCGGCGACAACGAGCTCGAAGGCCAGGTCGAGATGCAGGCCGATCAATACATCCCGTTCCCGATGGAAGAAGTCAGCTACGACTATCAAGTTGTGGGCCCGTCGGAAAAGGATCCGGACATGCTCGACGTGCTCCTGGTCGCGACGCGCACCGAGAACGTGGAGCAGCGCCAGGCCGCGGTGCAGGCTTCGGGGCTGACCGCGCACATCGTCGACGTGGAGGCGTTCGCACTGGAAAACGCCTGCGCATTGATGCGCCATCAGATGCCGGACGGCGGGCTCGACCGCACCGTCGCGGTGGTCGATTTCGGCGCCAGCAGCACGACCTTCAGCGTGCTACGCGACATGAAAGTCATATACACGCGTGATTTCGCCTTCGGCGGACAGCAGTTGACCGAAGAAATCATGCGCACCTACGGCCTCTCCATGGAGGAAGCCGGCCGCGCCAAGAAGGAGGGCGGTCTGCCCAGCAATTATCAACCCGAGGTTCTCGACCCCTTCATCGACGACATGACTCAACAGGTCAGCCGTTCGCTGCAATTTTATCTGGCCTCGGGCAGCGGCCGCGCGCAGCCGGATCAGATTTTGATCTGCGGCGGCTGCGCCAACATCCCCGGCGTAGCCGATGTCATCTCGAGCCGCGTCGGCGTGCCGGCGGACAAGGGTGATCCGCTCGGCAACATGAAGGTGTCCTCCAAGGCCAAAGCCCAAGCGGTGGCGCGCGACGCCACGGCCTTACTCACAGCCTGCGGCCTCGCGCTGCGAAGCTTCGACTAGAGAGCTGCCATGCCGCGTATCAATCTACTTCCCTGGCGCGAACAAGAACGCAAAGTCCGACGTCGCGAGTTTTTGGTGGCCCTGGGCGGCGCGGCGTTTGCCGCCGTCATCTTCGTCCTGGGCGGCAAGCTCCTGTACTCGAGCTGGATCGATTCGCAGACCGCAAAGAACACTCTGCTGAAAAAAGAGATCGTCAAGCTCGATGCGCAGATCGCCGACATCCAGGATCTCGAGAATCGCAAACAGCGCCTGGTCGCGCGCATGGAGATCATCGAGAAGCTGCAGCGCAAGCGGCCCGAGATCGTGCATCTGTTCGACGAATTGGTGAAAACGGTGCCCGAGGGCATTTACCTGACGCAGATGAAGGAGACCGGCAAAAAGCTCGAGATCAAGGGCGTCGCCCAGTCGAGCACGCGCGTGTCGACTTTCATGCGCAACATCGATTCTTCCGCGTGGATGGATAACCCGCAGCTGCAGGTGGTCGAGTCCAGCAAGGACTCGCCGACCGGCGGCTCTAGTTTCACCCTCACCAGCGATGTGGTCGGCGTGGATCTTGAAGGCGGCGGCGAAACTACGGTCAAGAAGGTTGCGGCGAAATGAATTTTCTCGATCAACTTCGTTCTATCGATCCGCGCGACGTGGGCCGCTGGCCGCTGCCGGTGCGCGGTTTCTTCGTCGCCCTGGGGTTCGCGGTGGTGGCGGCATTTGGCTGGTACATGTTCGTTTGGAACGACGACCGGCCGGTGCTGCAAAAGGCCGAGGCCGACGAACTCGACCTGCGCGCGCAATTCGAAAGCAAACAGCAGCGCGCCGCCAATCTCGAGGCCTACAAGGCGCAGCTCGGCGAGATGGAACGCAGCTTCGGCGCAATGCTGCGGCAATTGCCCGGCAAAACCGAGGTGCCGAATCTTCTGGTCGACATTTCACAGACCGGTCTGGCCGCGGGGCTGCAGGAAAAACTGTTCCAGCCCGGCGCCGAGAAGAGCAACGGTTTCTACGCGGAGCTGCCGATCAAAATCAGGCTGGTGGGCACCTACCATGACTTCGGCAAGTTCGTCAGCGGCATTGCCGCATTGCCCCGGATCGTGACGCTGCACGACATCCAGATCGCGCCGGTGGACGCAAAAGGCGGCTACGACAACCTGACCATGGATGTGACCGCCAAAACCTACCGCTACATCGAGGATGAAGGCGCACGCGCGGCGAAAAAGAAGACGGGAGGCGCTTCGTGAAGATTACATCGGCCGTTTGCGCCATAGGCGTCATGCTGTGTGGACTGATCGCGTCCGGCTGTTCCGGCGGTCAATCGGATTTGCAGAAGTGGATCGAGGCGACCAAGAAAAAGCCCGGCGGCCGCATCATGCCGCTGCCGGAAGTGAAGCCTTACGAAACCTACGTCTACGCCGCCACCAATTTGCGCTCGCCCTTCCAACCGCAGGGCCCCAACGCCGCCGGCTCGGCGGGCCTGCGCCCCAGCGCGCGGCGCAACCGCGAGTTCCTGGAGGGCTTTTCGCTCGACACTTTGAAGATGGTCGGCACTTTCAAGGTGGGCAGCAATTTTTATGGGCTCGTGCAATCCAAAGACGGCCTGGTGCACAAGGTTCAACCCGGCAATTATCTCGGGCAGAACGACGGCAAGGTGACTGAAATAACCGGCGGAAGAATTAGTCTCGTCGAAATCATACCGGATGGTCTCGGCGGCTATATAGAGCGACCGGCCTCATTGGCATTGTCCGATTAGGCCATAGGGAGAAGAGAGCATGATCAGAATTGAAAAACGATCGGCGATATTGTGCGCGATGACATTCGCCGCAATGGCTGCAATCAGTTTCACGGCACGGGCCGCTGATGCCGTCAAACTCGAGTCGATCGATGTCCAGACATTGTCGGGCCAGCAGGTGCAGCTCAAGCTGCACATGGACGGTCCCGCTCCCGAGCCCCTGCCGTTCACCATCGACAAACCGGCGCGCATCGCGTTCGACCTGCCGAATACCACGCTGGCCCTTGCATCACGCCGCTTCGACGTGCGCGCTGCCGGTGTCGACACCGTGGTTGCGGCCGAGGCCAACGGCCGTACCCGCCTGGTCGTGAATGTCGATGCCTTGTTGCCCTACACCACCAAGGTCGACGGCAACAACCTCGTGATCACCCTGGGCGCGCAGCCCGGCGCCAGCCTCTCCGCAGCCGCCGCTCCGCGCGCCGCTGCGGGTCAGCCCGCGGCGCCGGCGGAGCGCGCCATCAAGACCATCGACTTCAGGCGCGGCTCGGACGGCACGGGCCGCGTGATCGTGCAGCTCACCGACCCGCGCACCCCGGTCAACGTGCGCCAGGAAGGCAATCAGATCGTGGTGGACTTTGCCGGCACGCTGATGCCGAAGAACCTCATGCGCCGCTACGACGTCATGGATTTCGCAACCCCGGTGCAAACGGTCGACGCGGTCCGGGTCGAAGGCAGCACCCGCCTGGTGATCAGCGCGCAGGGGGAATTCGAGCAGCTGGCCTACCAATCCGACAACCAGTACACCATCGAGGTCAAGCCTTCGCAGAAGCGGTCCGCCCAGGAGGACAAGAAGGAATACACCGGTGAGCGGTTGACGCTGAATTTCCAGGACATCGACGTACGCTCGGTATTGCAGCTGCTCGCGGACACCAGCGGTCAGAACATCGTGGTCAGCGATTCCGTCACCGGCAATCTGACGCTGCGTCTGCAGAATGTGCCCTGGGATCAGGCGCTCGACATCGTGCTGCGCACCAAGGGCCTCGACAAGCGCCGCCACGACAACGTCATCATCATCGGGCCCACCGAAGAGCTAGCCTCGCGCGAGAAGGCCGAATTGGCCGCGCATAAAGAGGTGCAGGAGCTGTCGCCGATCCACACGGAATTCATGCAGGTCAACTATGCCAAGGTCGCGGACCTGGCGAAATTGATCAGGCCGACAGCAGCCGGCACCGGCGCCAAGAACTCCCTGCTCTCGCCGCGCGGCAGCCTGTCGATCGATGAACGCACCAACACCCTGCTGGTGCAGGACACATCGGAGAATCTGGCGGATATCCGCCGCCTGGTGCAGACCCTGGACGTGCCGGTCAGGCAGGTATTGATCGAGGCGCGCATCGTGATCGTCAGCGACACCTTTGAACGCGACCTGGGCGTGCGCTTTGGCGTGACCAGCGCACACCAGGTGAATGGCAACGGTCTGTTGGCCGTCACCGGCACCGGCATCGGCGCGGACACAATGACCGGTTCCGCGATCACCAATTTGACGAAAGGGACCTCTCCGTTCCCGGTCACGAGCCCGACCCTCGACAATCGCTACATGGTGAATCTGCCGGCTGCGAACATCAACGGCAGCATCGGCGTTTCGCTCCTTACCGGCAGCACGCTGGTCGACCTGGAGCTGTCGGCGGCGCAAAACGAAGGCAAGAGCGAGACCATATCCTCGCCGCGCGTGATCACGGCCAACCAGAAGCAGGCCGAAATCAAGCAGGGCGTCGAGATTCCCTATCAGGAATCGGCCTCGAGCGGCGCCACCACCACGCAGTTCAAGAATGCCGTGCTGTCGCTCAAGGTGACGCCGTTGATCACGCCGGACAATCGCGTGATCCTCGACCTCGACGTCTCGGACGATTCGGTCGGCCAGCAGGTGACCAGCGCCACCGGCGGCACCGTGCCGTCGATCGACACGCGCGAAATCATCACCCAGGTGCTCGTCAACGACGGCCAGACCGTGGTTCTCGGCGGCATTCTCGATACCACCAAGACCAAGCAGGCGAACAAGGTGCCCTTCCTCGGAGACATTCCGATTCTCGGCTACCTGTTCAAGAGCACGACCGACATCAACAACAAGACCGAACTGCTGATCTTCATCACGCCGAAGATTCTGCGTGAGGGATCGAATCTCTACTGACGCCGGCGGACGCGCTCAAGGTGTATAAGGGCGCCGCTGAGGCGCCCTTATTTCAAGACCGACAATCAGGCGAACGCTGCGGTCCGCTATGATCAGCGCTGGTCATGCTCAGCAAGCGCAATATATTCCTGATCGGGCCGATGGGGTCCGGCAAAACGGCGGTCGGGCGGCATCTCGCGCGCCTGTTTCACTTTACCTTTCATGACAGCGATGCGGACATCGAGGCGAAAACCGGCGTGGATATCGCATTCATTTTCGAGAAGGAAGGCGAGGCCGGCTTTCGGATCCGCGAGAAGGAGTCGATCGATCGCCTGACCCGCCTGGATGCCATCGTGCTGGCCACCGGCGGCGGAGCCGTTATCGATGCCGACAACCGCCGCGCGCTCGCCGAACGCGGCGTGGTGGTGTATCTGGCGACCTCCGTCGATCAGCAGATCGAACGCACGCGGCATGCGCGGCACCGGCCATTGCTCAATGATGCGAACCCGGAAAAACGGCTCGGCGAGCTGATGCAGCGCCGGGCGACGCTGTATGCGGAGATTGCCGATCTTACGATCTCGACCGACGGACGGCGGGTGCAGCTGGTCGCCGAGGAGATCCACCATGAGCTGCAGCGAGCGCGCAGCTCCTAGTGTTCGTATAATCGCATCGTGCAAACGCTTCACGTAGATGTCGGGCATTCTCGCTATCCCATCACCATCGGTTCCGGATTGCTGGCGAATCGCGAGCTGCTGGATGAGCAGATTCCCGGCCGCGATCTCTTGATCGTGACCAACACCACGGTTGCCAAGCTGTATCTTGCGAAACTGACCGGCAGCTTTGCGCAGCGGCGCATCGCCGACTGCATCCTGCCCGACGGCGAGCAGCACAAGACCCTGCAAACCGCCGGCTGGGTGTTCGACGCGCTGATTGCCAACCGGATGAATCGCGACGCGACCGTGCTGGCGCTGGGCGGCGGCGTGGTCGGCGACATCGCGGGCTTCGCAGCGGCGTGCTATCAGCGCGGCATCGGCTACGTGCAGATACCCACCACGCTGCTGGCGCAGGTGGATTCCTCGGTCGGCGGCAAGACCGGGGTGAACCATTCGGGCGGCAAGAACCTGATCGGCGCTTTCTACCAGCCGCGGGCGGTGATCGCCGACACGGATGTGCTGGCCACCCTGCCCGACCGGGAACTGAAGTCGGGCCTCGCCGAGGTGATCAAGTACGGCTGCGTCTGGGATCCGCTGCTGTTCGAATGGCTGGACCGCAACGTTGCGAAGCTGCTGGCGCGCGACGCCGAGACCCTGAAGTACGCCATCGGCAGGTCCTGCGAGATAAAGGCCACCGTGGTTGCAAGAGATGAACGCGAGCACGACCTGCGGGCGATCTTGAATTTCGGCCACACCTTCGGGCATGCCATCGAGGCCGCCACCGCCTACGAGAAGTACCTGCACGGTGAAGCGGTGGGCATAGGCATGCTCATCGCCGCGGATTTATCGCTGCGCCTGGGGTTGATCGATGCAGCGCTCAAGGAGCGCGTGCGCGACATCCTGGCGCGCACCGGGCTGCCGATCCAGGCGCCGCGCATCGGCGCCGCCAAGGCCTTCGAACTGATGCAAATGGACAAGAAGGTGGTTGCCGGCGCGGTGCGCGTGGTGCTGCTCGAAAAGCTCGGCCGCGCCATCATCACCGACCAGTACAGCAAGGCGGCGCTCGACGCCACGCTCAAGGAGTATTTCGAATGAGCGCGCTGGCCCCCTACGCCGCGCTCGAGGAGCACTCGCGGGGCCGTCGCCACCCCGAACCGCCGCCGCAACGTCGATCGGAATATCAGCGCGATCGCGACCGCATCGTGCACTCCACCGCGTTCCGGCGCCTGGTGTACAAGACCCAGGTGTTCGTCAATCACGAGGGCGACCTGTACAGAACCCGGCTGACGCATTCGCTGGAGGTGGCGCAGATAGCGCGCACCATCGCCCGGGCGCTGAAGCTGAACGAGGAACTTTCCGAGGCCATCTGCCTCGCCCATGATCTCGGGCATACGCCGTTCGGCCATGCAGGACAGGATGCGCTCAACGATTGCATGGCGGATTTCGGCGGCTTCGAACACAACCTGCAATCGCTGCGCGTGGTCGACGAACTCGAGGAGCGCTACGCCGAATTTGACGGATTGAACCTGACCTTCGAATGCCGCGAGGGTATTCTCAAGCACTGCTCGTACAACAATGCAATCCAGCTCGGCGAATTGGGCGAACGCTTCATCAACCGCCAGCAGCCCGGCCTGGAGGCGCAGCTGGCGAATTTTGCCGATGAAGTTGCGTACAACAATCACGATGTGGATGACGGCATCCGCGCCGGACTCATCAGCGTCGAGCAGCTGCTCGAAGTGCCGCTGTTTCGCGGCTACCACGAGCAGGTGCTGGCAAAGTACCCGGCGCTCGCCGGCCGCCGCCTGGTGTACGAGATTTTGCGGCGCATGATCAACCACCTGGCCAGCGACCTGATCGATGCCTCGGCGGCGCGCCTGGCCTCATCGGGGGTGCGCTCGATCGCGGAGGTAAGATCGTACTCGGCATCGCTGATCGGCTTCAGCGATGCCACCCGCGAGCAGAATTACGCGCTCAAGACTTTCCTGCGCGAACGGGTTTACAAGCATTACAAGGTGCGGCGCATGACCGCCAAGGCACGCCGCGTGGTGCGCGATCTGTTCGATGCCTTTTTCAACGACCCCACCCTGATGCCGGACGAACATGAGGCGCGCGCCCGGCTGGAGCGGGTGCAGGGTCCGGCGGGGCGCGCCCGCGCGGTGGCCGACTATATCGCCGGGATGACCGATCGATATGCCATTCTCGAGCACAGCCGCCTGTTCGAGCCGAGCGAGCGAACCTGATGACAAATGCGAAGGAGCCGCTGAAGAACGATCTGCTGCTGCGCGCACTGCTGCGCGAGCCGACGCCGCGGCGGCCGATCTGGTTGATGCGCCAGGCCGGACGCTATCTGCCGGAGTATCGCGCGACGCGCGAACGCGCCGGCGGATTCCTGAAGATGTGCACCACCCCCGAGATCGCCTGCGAAATCACCTTGCAGCCGGTCGAGCGCTTTCCGCTCGACGCCGCAATCCTGTTCTCGGACATTCTCACGATTCCGCACGCGATGAACCTGGGATTGGAATTCGAGGCCGGCGAGGGACCGAGGTTCGAGCGTCCGGTGCGCACGAGCGCCGACATCGATGCGCTGCCGGTGCCCGATCCCGCGCGCGAACTCAGGTACGTGAGCGATGCGGTGGCGCTGGTGCGCCGCGAGCTGCACGGCCGGGTGCCGCTCATCGGCTTTGCCGGCAGTCCCTGGACCGTGGCAACTTACATGGTGGAAGGTGGCGGCAGCAAGACCTTCGGCCACATCAAACGCATGATGTACGAATCGCCCCGGCAGCTGCACCGGCTGCTCGAACTGCTGGCAAAGGCGACGGTCTTGTATTTGAACGCACAGATCGCCGCCGGCGCGCAGGCCGTGATGCTGTTCGATACCTGGGGCGGCGTGCTGACGCCGGCGCTATACGAGGAGTTTTCGCTGCGTCACATGGCGCAGGTCATCGATGCGCTGAGCAAGAAATCGGAGGGGCGCCGGGTGCCCAATATCGTCTTCACCAAGGGCGGCGGCGCCTGGCTGGCCAAGATCGCCGCCATCGGCTCCGATGCCGTCGGCGTCGATTGGGCCACTGACCTGAAGGAAGCGCGCCACGCCGTCGGCGACCGCGTCGCATTGCAGGGCAATCTCGATCCCGCGGCGCTGTTCGCGCCGCCCGAGAGCCTGCGCGCGGAGACCCTGCGGGTGCTTCAGAGCTTCGGCGCCGGCAGCGGCCATGTGTTCAATCTGGGGCACGGCATCACGCCGGATGTCGATCCGCAGCGCGTCGCGCTGCTGGTGGAGACGGTGCAAGCCTACAAGCCCGCGCAACAAGAGGGGTAGCCATGTCCACCGTTTCTTACGCCCTGTGGGCGTTCGCCGCCGGCGCGCTGATTCCGCTGATGGCGATCTTGAATGCCGGGCTGGCGCGCGCCGTGGGCGGCCCGATTCAAGCCGCCGTCATTTTGTTCGCGACCGGGTTGCTGGCAACGCTGCTCATCGCCGCGGCGGCAACGGTGCGCATTCCGGAGCTCCCGGCCCTCGGCCGCATCGCGCCCACCCAGTACCTGGGCGGCCTGATCGTCGCCTTTTATGTCCTCAGCATCACATTTCTGGCGCCGCGATTCGGGGTCGGCAACGCGATTCTGTTCGCGGTGACGGCGCAGCTGTTCTCCTCCGCGGCGATCGACCACTTTGCAGTGGCGGGAGCGGCGCCGCGGCCGTTGACCTCCTTGAGGCTGGCCGGGCTTGCCATAGTCATCGTCGGCGTGGTGCTCACGCAGCTTGCCGACCGCACCGCCGCCGGTTCGAGGTGATGCAATCGCTGCCTATTGCGCGGCGCCGGCCGGAAGGTTGCGCAACTCGTCGCGCAGGGCGCGGCGCAAAATCTTGCCGACATTGGTCTTGGGCAGCTCGGCGCGGAAATACACATGCTTCGGCACCTTGTAGCCGGTGAGTTGGGTGCGGCAGTGTGCGATCAGCGCTTCAGCGGTCAAGTTCGGATCTTTCTTCACCACGAATAGGGCGACGACCTCGCCGGAATTCTCGTCCGGCTGGGCAACCGCCGCGACCTCCAGCACCCCGGGATGTTCGGCGGCGACGCTCTCGACTTCATTGGGATACACGTTGAATCCCGACACCAGGATCATGTCCTTCTTGCGGTCCTCGATGTAGACGAAACCATCGGCATCCATGCGCCCGATGTCGCCGGTGCGCAGCCAATCGCCGAACATCACGTTCTCGGTCTCATCGGGGCGGTTCCAATAGCCGCGCATCACCTGGGGTCCGAAGACGCAGATTTCGCCGACGCCGTTGACGGGCAATTCCTTGCCGGCGTCGTCGCGAATGGAAATGTCGGTCGATGGAACGGGCAGGCCGACCGAACCGTTGAACTCCAAGCCGACGGGATTGGCCGTGGCGATCGGCGAGGTTTCGGTGAGCCCCCAGCCCTGGCTGACGATGCTGCCAGTGACCTCTTTCCAGCGAGTGGCCACCACCGGCTGCACCGCCATGCCGCCGGCGAAACTGACGCGCAGCGAACCGAAGTCCACGGACGCGAAGCCCGGCGTGTGCAGCAGCGCGTTGAACAGAGTGTTGACGCCGCTGATGAAGTTGAATTTGGACTTCTTCAGTTCCTTGACGAACGCCGGAAAGTCCCGCGGATTGGTGATCAGCACATTGCGTGCACCCAAGGGCAGGAAGGCGAGACAATTCGTGGTGAGCGCAAAGATGTGGTACAGCGGCAGCGCCGTGATCACGACGCGGCCGCCGCCGGCCTGCAGCGCGGGCTTTATCCATGCCAGGGCTTGCAGCAGGTTGGCCACCATGTTGCGGTGGGTGAGCACGGCCGCTTTCGCCACGCCCGTGGTGCCGCCGGTGTACTGCAGAAAGGCGATGTCCTCGGGACCCAACGCGACGGGCCGCAGCTTGAGTCCAAGGCCGATGCCGAGCGCATCCTTGAACGACATCGATCCGGGCATCTTCCACGGCGGAATTTGTTTGCGCACATGCCGCAGCACGAAATTCACGATCATGCCTTTCGGCAGGCCCAACAAATCCCCGACGCCGGTGACCAGCACGCTCTTCAGTTCGGTGCGCGCCAGCACTTCCTCGAGAACGTGCGCAAAGTTCTCGACGACGACGATGGCCTTTGCGCCCGAGTCCTGCAACTGATGTTCGAGTTCGCGCGGCGTGTACAAGGGATTGGTGTTGACCACCACCATGCCGGCGCGCAGGGCGCCGAACAGCGCGATGGGATACTGCAGGATGTTGGGCATCATCAGCGCCACGCGATCGCCTGCGCTCAAGCCGGATTTCTGCTGCAGCCACGCGGCAAACGCCCGGCTGAGTTCGTCGAGCTGGGCGTAAGTCAGGGTGGCGCCCATGTTGCTGAACGCCGGCAGCGGACGATGGCTCGCAAACGCCTCTTCGATCACTTCCTTGAGCGATGCATACGAGTCGGGGTCGATGTCCGCGGGCACGCCGGGAGGGTATTGCTTCAGCCAACTGCGATCCACGTGGTCTGCCTCGTTTTATTACCGTGTGTATACCGGAGTAGACTAGCCCATGGAGCGCGAATGTTCACAAATCGGCGATTGATTGTCATTGGCCTCTGCGTCGCGCTGTCGGGCTGCGTGGTGGGCAGCGGACCCTGCCGATGGCTCAATCCGGTCAGAGTCACCCTCGTAGGACATGTGCATTTTCGCGACTTCCCGGGTCCGGACGGCATCGACAACGTGCCGCTGCTGGTGCCGGACAAGCAGGAATACGTATACGCTCCGGCGCAAAGCCATCTTTGCCTGGCCGCTAACGACGTGCAGCTGGTGGGGGTCGCGGAGTTTCCGCAAAGCATCGGCGAGAATTCGCATGTCACGGTCGTGGGTACGTTGTTCGAAGCGGTGTCCTCACGTCAGTACACCCGGTTCTTGATCAACGTCATCAGCATCGTGCCGGTTCGGCCGCCGCGCTGAAGGGGTGCGCGCATTCCACGAAAATCGGTTTACAATCCCGATGAGCCAGAAAATCAAACAGGGGAGCGAGTATGAAAAATAGAACTCTTGCCGGCCTGATGGCCGCGCCATTGCTGGTCTTCGCGCTATCCTTGCCTGCGGCCGCGGCCGACACTGCCACGGCCACTTGTAAGGACGGCACCACCAGCACCTCGACGGGTAAGGGGACCTGCAGCGGTCACGGCGGCGTCCAGAAGGCCGCAAACACCACGGCAGCGCCCACGGCACCGGCTGCCGCACCATCAGCACCCGCCGCCGCTCCAGCCGCTCCAGCCGCACCGGCCGCAGCGCCCGCAGCGCCAGCCAAGTCCGGCGCCGCCACGACCTGCGCGGATGGCACGACCAGTACGTCCTCCGGCAAGGGCACCTGCAGCGGTCATGGCGGCGTACAGAAAGCCCCGAAGGCTGCTGCGCCCGCCAAGGCCGCCGCGAGCGCGCCTGCGGCCGCTCCGGCGCCCGCCGCCGCCGCAACCCCGGCCGCAGCACCCGCCGCGGCAGCAACGCCATCCACGACCGCCGCAAAAACCGCCACGGCGACCAAGTCGGCGCCCGCCGCTGCGGCCGGCAATACCGATCCCACCGGTGCAACGGCGAAGTGCAAGGACGGCACCTACTCGAAGTCGGCGCACCGCAGCGGCACCTGCTCGAGCCACGGCGGCGTTGATACCTGGCTGACCGCCGCCAAGTAGGCGATCGCCTTTTATTTGCGCAGCAGCGGCGTGAGCTGCGGCCAGACGTTCTCCAGCAGCTTCGGCTGGCCGAGAGCGTTCGGGTGAATGTCATCGTCCTGCAGGAGTTTGGACGACAGCGCGATGTCGTTCAGCAGGAACGGCACCAGGGGGATTTTCTTTTCGCGGGCGATATCGATGAAACTTGCCTGAAATTGCTCGGTGTACTCGAGCCCATAGTTGGGCGGCATGCGCATCCCGAGGAGCAGTATCTTGGCGCCGGCCGCCGCGGCCAGCTCGATCATCCGGCCTAAGTTGGCGCGCATCTGCGGAATCGGCAGCGCGCGCAGGCCGTCATTTCCGCCCAATTCGATCACCACGATTTTTGGCTGGTGAAGTTCGAGCGCGCGCGGCAGGCGCGCCAGCCCCCCCGCGGTGGTCTCGCCACTAACGCTGGCGTTGACGACCTGGTATCCGTACCCTTGGGCTTTGAGCCTCGTCTTGAGCAATTCCACCCAGCCCTGTTCTACGTGCGCCAGGCCGTAGCCCGCGCTGATGCTATCGCCAAACACGAGAATCACGGGCGCCTCGGCCCTTGCCGAAACACCTGCAACGATCAATAGAGTCAAGGCGAAAAGCCGCTTCACAGGCGCTCCTGATGCAAGATCAAGTCGTTCTTCAAGCCAAAAATGTATCAAAGACGGTCGCAAGCCCCGCGGGGCCTCTGACCATTCTCGCCGATGTGAGCCTCAGTGTGCGATCCGGGGAGACCCTGGCCATCGTCGGGGCGTCGGGCGCGGGCAAGTCCACATTGCTGGCCTTGCTCGCAGGACTCGACTCGCCCAGCACCGGGCGTGTGCTGATCGCGGGCACGGATCTCACCGAACTCGACGAGGATGGGCGCGCGGCAATCCGCGGCCGGCATGTGGGGTTCGTATTTCAGTCGTTCCATTTGATTCCATCGCTCACGGCCGTCGAAAACGTCATGCTGCCGCTGGAACTCGGCGGCCGGCGCGACGCGCGGCAGGCCGCGGCGGCGGCGCTGGAACAGGTGGGATTGACGCCGCGAATGCAGCACTACCCGAAGCAATTGTCCGGCGGCGAGCAGCAGCGGGTCGCGATCGCGCGCGCCTTCGTGACGCGGCCGGCCGTATTGTTCGCCGACGAGCCGACGGGGAATCTCGATACCGCGACCGGGCAGCGCATTACCGATCTGCTGTTTGATTTGAACCGCAGCACCGGCAGCACGCTGGTGCTGGTGACACACGATCGGGATCTGGCAGGGCGCTGCAATAGAATGCTGCAGCTCGACGCCGGGCACACGGTGAACTAGATGCAGGCTGTGCGATTTGCGCTGCGCAATCTTTGGCGCGATTTGAAATCCGGCGAGCTTTCGGTGCTGCTGTTGGCGCTGGTGGTGGCGGTGCTGTCGCTGACCGCGGTGGGGTTTTTCACCAGCCGCATCTCGCAGGGCGTGCGCGCGCAGGCGGCCGAAGTGCTGGCCGCGGATCTGCGCCTGGAGTCGCCGAATCCCATCCCACCGGCCTATTTCACCGCGGCGCGGGCGCGGGGCATCCAGAGTGCCCAGGTCATCTCCTTCCCCACCGCCATTTTCAGCGGCGACGTGAGCCAGCTGGCGGCGCTCAATGCGGTGTCCCCAAGCTATCCTCTGCGCGGCCACCTGCGCATCGCGGATGCGCCTTTCGGCGTGGGTCAAATCACCGATCGGGTGCCGGCCTCGGGCGAAGCGTGGATCGATTCGCGCATCTTCGCGCACCTTAAGCTCGAACTTGGTGCGACCCTGCGCATCGGCGCCGGCTCGTTCCGCGTCACCGAGGTTCTCGACTACCGTCCGGATCAGGGCACCGGCTTTGTGAATCTTGCGCCGGCGGCGCTCATCAACCTTGACGATCTTGCCGCCACGCAGTTGATTCAGCCGGGCAGCCGCGCCAGCTACGCCGCCTTGTTCGCCGGCAGCCCGGCGGCGGTTGCAGCCTTCCGTGAATATCTGGTTGCGGCGAAAGCACCTGGCGAGCGCCTGCGCGATGTGGAGGAATCCAGCCGGCAGCTCAATTCCGCCATCGATCGCGCCAGCCGATTCTTGAATCTGGCGAGCCTGGCCTCGGTGCTGCTCGCTGCCGTGGCGGTGGTGATGGGCGCGCGCCGCTACGCGGCGCGCCACATCGATGCCGTCGCGCTGATGAAGTGCATGGGAGCTGCGCAGGGTTTTGTCCTGGGAATTTCCATCATCGAGCTGACCCTGCTGGCGTTGTTCGCGGTGGCCATCGGGGCGGCGCTCGGCTATTTCGCGCAAGTCGGGCTGGTGTGGCTGCTGAAGAGCCTGATCCGCAACGAACTTCCCGCAGCCTCGCTGGCGCCGCTGCCGATCGCTCTGGTGACGGTGCTCGCCATGCTCATCGGCTTCGCCCTGCCGCCGTTGCTGCAATTGAAGAACACGCCGCCGGTGCGGGTGCTGCGCAAAACCGTGAGCGCCCCGCCACTGCGCTACGGTGTGAGCTACCTGCTGGCGCTCGGGTCATTGGCGGCGATTCTCTGGACCATGGTGCGCGACAGCGAGCTGGTGTTGAGCGTGCTCGCCGGGGTTTTGGGCGTGGGCCTGGTGCTGACCGGGTCCGGCTATGCCCTGGTGCGCCTGACCAGCCGCTTGCGCGGCGGCGTCGGCGTGGCCTGGCGCTACGGCCTGGCGAACGTGTCGCGCCGCGGCACCGGCAGCGTGGTGCAAATCGTCGCCTTCGGCCTGGGGCTGATGGTGCTGTTGCTGCTGGCGGTGGTGCGCGGCGATTTGCTGGCCGACTGGCGGCGCAGTCTGCCCAGCGATGTGCCGAATAATTTTCTGGTGAACATCCGCCCGGAACAGCGCCAGGCCCTGCAGGAATACCTGCAGGCGCATGGCTTCGGCTCGCCGCAGATGTATCCCATGGTGCGCGCGCGTATCACCGCCATCAATTCGCAACCGGCGCAGTCGCTCAAACTTCGCGGCGACGCGGCCAAAGGCTATGTGGAACGCGAGCAAAATCTCACCTGGTCGGCCGGCATGATGGAGGACAATCAACTGATCGCCGGCCGCTGGTGGACGGCAGCCGATGCGGGCAAGCCGCTGGTTTCCATCTCGTCGGAATACGCCGATGGCCTGCACCTCAAGGTGGGCGACCGCTTGAGCTTCGATGTGGCCGGCGAGGCGCTGACCGTGCAGGTGGCGAGCATTCGAAAGATACGCTGGGACAGCTTTCGGCCGAATTTCTTCCTGGTATTTCCGCCCGGATTGCTGGACGGCGCCGCCGGAACCTATATGACCAGCATCTTTCTGACCTCGAGTCAGCGCGCCTCTCTCGCCGATCTGGTGCGCCAGTTTCCGACCGTTTCCGTCTTCGATGTCGACGCGATTCTGAAACAGATCCGCGACATCATCGACCGCGCGTCGCTGGCGGTGCAGTATGTGTTTCTGTTCACGCTGGCGGCCGGAATCGTGGTGCTGCTGGCGGCGGTACAAGCCACCCGCGATGAACGGCGCTACGAGAGCGCGATGCTGCGCACCCTGGGCGCGAGCCGCGGCACGGTGCTGCAGGGGGTGGCCGCGGAGTTCTCGGCGCTGGGCTTTCTTTCCGGAACCCTGGGCGCAGTCGGCGCCACCGCAGTGGGCTGGATTCTGGCGCGTCGCCTGTTTTCGCTCGAGTACACGCTCGATCCCTGGGTGTGGGTCTTAGGACTCGTGTGCGGCACGATTCTGGTGGGCTTGAGCGGCACGCTCGCCACGCGCAGCGTGGTCAACACTCCGCCCATCGTGTCATTGCGCGACGAATAAACGCGCAGCGGCTTATTGCACTTCGAGCAGCAGCCAGCCGATGGGCATCGCACCGCCGCGCGGCGTCAGCGCCTCGATTCGCACGGTATAGATACCGGCGGCCAGCCCGGTGGAATTCAACGTCAGACGCAATTCGCCGTTGGAATCCTTGAGCAGGTCGTTGAGTATCAGCGCGCGCCCCTGATCCTTCTTGTCGACGATCATGCGAAACTCCATGAGTTTCTGCGTATAGCCGAGATTGATGTGCACATCCATCAGCTGCGGCGCGGTCCGGCTGAGGGTGATCTTGGCGCGATCGATGCCCGGCTTTTGATCCGGAGCGATGTACTTCGTGGTTTCGGTCGCCGGCTGCACCAGCGATCCTTGATCCTTCACCCTTTTCGCGTCCTCGAGCCGTCCCGACATCAATTCTAGCTTTCCGATCATCAACCAACATACAACCAGGCTGACGAAAGCCAGAGCACCCAGGCCGATGAGAACGTAAATGTGCTTCCACCATGGCGGCTGCGGTTCGCCCAAGTCCTGCGGCTTGCCGCTGGCTTCCAGCAGTTTGAGGCTGGCATGCGCGCGCTCCGACAACTGCAGCTGGTTCAGGTAATCCGGATGTGCGCGGCACCAGTTTTCGAGGTCCCGGGCTCCCTTGAACGGCAGCTTGTTCTCGAGGTAGCGCTCCACGAGCTTGTGATCTTCGATGAACTTGCGATCGAAGCGCGGCGAGACGGGCGCAGGTTTTCCGGGGGAAATGGTGCGGGCGTTCATACGGAAGCATTCCTCAAGATGCTTATATTGCCGCGTCGGGAGCACGCAATATGTGAAATGATCGGCATATGCGCGGCCGGCTTGCCGGCCTTGAGACGGCCGTCACGATTTGCGTTGCGTCAGGTACCTTTGGCCAGGCTCGAATCCACCACGGCGCAAACGGCGGCTATCGCGGCGGCGCGCGTGCTGGACTTGCGCCATACGGCCCCCACGGTGCGGGTCGGGGCAGGCTTGCTGAACTGCCGCACGGTCATGCCGCGTTGCGATCCGAACGGCGGCTCCACCGCGAGCTCCGGCAGCAGGGTGATGCCCAGCCCCGCAACCACCATCTGGCGCAGCGTTTCCAGGCTGGTCGCGCGAAAATCCTCGGCCTCCCGCACATCGATGCGGCTGCAAACCTCCAGCGCCTGATCGCGCAGACAATGGCCGTCTTCGAGGAGCAGCAAGGTCTGCCCCTTGAGATCCTGCACCTTGATGGTGGATTTGGCGGCCAGCGGATGATGGTCGGGCAGCGCGACGGTGAAAGCCTCCTGGTACAGCGCGCGCGATTCCAGGCCGTCGTGCGGCGCCGGCAGCGCCAGGATGCCCAGATCGATTTCGCCATCGCGCAGGCGCTGCAGCAGCGATTCGGTTTGGTATTCATAGAGCATCAGCCGCAGGTGCGGCAGGGCCTTGCGCAGCTTGCGCATCACACGCGGCAACAAGTACGGACCGACGGTGGGGATCAGCGCCAGTTTCAGCTGGCCGGCCAGAGGATCGGTATTGCTGCGGGCGAGCGCAATGATCTCCTCGCTCTCATCGAGCATGCGCCGGGCGCGCACCACCACCTGCCTGCCCACCTCGGTGAGCTGCAGGTTCTTCGGCTGACGCTCCACCAATTTGACCCCCAGGTACTCCTCAAGCTTCTTCACCTGCGCCGACAGGGTCGGTTGGCTCACGAAAGTACGTTCCGCTGCCTTGCCGAAATGCCCGGTGTCGGCGAGCGCCACCAGATATTTCAAATCCTTGAGATTCATGTCTTTTTTTCCATAGACATAGTCTATCAGAACAATGATAACAATCAATTTTGCTTATGGCGGTACCGGCGTTACGTTGGCGCTCAGTTGCAATCAATGCGTTTTTCCCGGAGTTTCCATGTCAACATGTCACGACCTATGATGTGGACGTCATGAACTGCGACGGACCCCTGATCCGGCAACCCGTCTCGATGGCGGCTTGATGGCCGCCGCGCCTCCCTTGAGGCTTTCCGCCGGCATCGTGCTGGTGCATGGCGCGCAAGCTGAACAGCGGGTTCTGCTGCTGCGGGCCTACAAAAACTGGGACTTCCCCAAGGGAATGGTGGAGCCCGGCGAGGCACCCTTGGACGCAGCCTTGCGCGAGGTGCGCGAAGAAACAACCCTGGAAAACCTGGTGTTTGACTGGGGCATCGATTTTGTGGAAACCGGGCCGTACAACAATGGCAAGTATGCCCGCTACTACCTGGCGCGCAGTACGCAGACGGAGGTTTCGCTGCCCATCAACCCGGAACTCGGCAGGCCCGAGCACCAAGAGTCTCGCTGGGTGACGTTTGACCAGGCCCTGTCGATGGTGGCGCCGCGGCTCGCGCCGGTGGTGCGCTGGGCGCAGGGCACCATCACAGCGTGATGGAACCCCTGCCGATTTCGACGACATCGCCGCCGACGAAGATTTCCCGCTCGCGGGTCACGTCGAGATAGAGATCGGAAGGCCGGGCCACGAACTCGCCCTGCGAGATCTGCATGTGTATCGGCAGTGTCCGCTTCATGGCCAGAGACCAGGCGCCGAAATTAGCGGTGGCGGACCCCGTCGCCGGATCCTCGAGCATGGCACCGCCTTGGGAAAAGAAGAACCGCGCCAGCGCGTTGCCGTCATCGCCGATGAAAAAAACGTAGGCCATGCTCTGGCCATCCTCGCTGCGAATGCCTTGCATACGTTGCGGCACCGGCGATGCCCGCCGCACGGCAGCGATTGAAGTGAGCGGCACCACGAGCTGCTCCTTGCCGGCCTTCATCCACAAGGGGCGCTCGCCGATATCGGCCTTTTTGACGCCCAATGCCTTCGCCAACTCGTCGCGCGACGCGTCGAGCTCACGCCAGGTGGCGCCGACGGCGGTCAAGGTCCAGCGCTCGCCCTGCGCCCGCACGGGTATCAATCCGGCCTGCATTTCCAGCACCAGTGCATCCTTCCCGAGTTTGAGCGAGCGGCACACATGCGCAGTGCCGAGCGTTGGGTGTCCGGCAAAGGGCATCTCATAACTCGGCGTGAATATCCGTACCCTGGCATCGGCGCACGAGGAGGGCAGGATGAAGGTGGTTTCCGACAGGTTGAATTGGCGCGCCAAGGCTTGCATGACTTCGGTGGAAAAGTCGCCGCCGTTCTCGAAAACGCACAGCGGGTTGCCGGTCAATGCACCTTTAGCGCGGGTGAAGACATTGACGAGGCGGAACGGGTGAGTCGCCATACGGGCACGTTATCTCACCCGTCCGCTTCGCGCTAACTGCCCGCATCAACGATACGGCCGCACAACCACCACGGGCGCGGGCGCAACCACCGCGACACGCGGACCGTAATATCCCCGGTAGTAACCGTAGGGCGCGACCACACAGCCGCTCATCGCAATTAAACTTAACGGAATCAATAACTTAAGTAGCCTGCGCATGACATCCTCCTAAAATTTTAGCCATCAGGGTGTACAACGCCGCCGCAGGAACGGCGATGACAGGATGAATAAAGCTTAAGGCGGGGCGGACTGCGGAGTTTTGGCTCACGCCAGGGTGTGAAACACCTTTTGCACGTCGTCGTCCTGCTCCAGTTTGTCGATCAAGGCCAGAGCCTCCGCCGCCTGGTTCTCCGGCAGTTCGACCGGCATCGAGCAGATGAATTCGTGCTCCGCCGATAGCGGCACAAGGCCGCGCCGCTCGAGAGCTTCTTGCAGCTTGCCGAAATCATGAAAGGCGCAGCGGATCAGCAGTTGCGGTTCGCCTTTCTCGCCGGTGCTGTCGCCCATCTCCTCGAGGCCATGGTCGATGAGATCCAGTTCGAGCTCGTCGTGATCCTTCACCTGGGCCGGATCCAAGCGGAAAACGCCCATCTTCTTGAATTGAAAACTGACGCTGCCGCTGGTCGCGAGATGGCCGCCGCCCTTCATGAAAATATTGCGCAGGCTCGCCACGGTCCGGGTGGGGTTGTCGGTGGCGGTCTCAACCAGCAGCGCAACGCCGTGCGGTGCGTACCCCTCGTACAGGGTTTGGACGTAGTTGGCCGCATCCTTGCCCGACGCGCGCCGGATCGCCGCGTCGGTTTTGTCCTTCGGCATGTTGACGGCCCGCGCATTCTGCAGCACGCGTCGCAACGTCGGGTTCGCCGCCGGGTCCGGACCGCCGGAATGGACCGCGATCGCGATGTCCTTCGCGACGCGGGTGAATTGCTTTGCCATGCGGTTCCAGCGGGCGAACATCGCATGCTTTCTGACCTCGAATATGCGTCCCATGAGCGCATGGTAGCAATACGCGTGCAAACCGCTAGACTTGCGGCTCCCCCCTTCAAGGCAAATCCCATGAGCGCAGTCCCGGCGGACTCGATAGTCGATACCGCGAGTTTTCAGGATCTTGGGCTGTCGGAACCGGTGCTGCGCGCGCTCGCCGATGTCGGCTACGAGTCGCCGTCGCCCATCCAGGCGGAGACCATCCCCGTACTGCTCGCAGGCCGGGACATGCTCGGCCAGGCGCAGACCGGCACCGGCAAGACCGCCGCCTTTGCGCTTCCTGCGCTGACCAAAATCGACCTCACGCGCCACGAGCCGCAGGTGTTGGTGCTGGTTCCGACCCGCGAACTCGCCCTGCAGGTGTCGGAAGCCTTTCTACGCTACGCCGCGCATCTGAAGGGATTCCACGTGTTGCCGATCTATGGCGGCCAAAGCTACCAGCCGCAATTGAACGCCCTGCGGCGCGGGGTGCACGTGGTGGTGGGCACGCCCGGGCGCGTCATCGATCACATGAATCGCGGCACGCTGAAGCTCGGCGGCCTGACCCTGCTGGTGCTGGATGAGGCGGATGAGATGCTGCGCATGGGTTTTGTCGATGCCGTGGAAAGCATCCTGGAACAGACCCCGCGAGAGCGCCAGGTCGCGCTGTTCTCTGCAACCCTGCCCGCACCCATCCGACGCATCGCGCAAAAGCATCTGCGTACGCCCGTCGAAGTCACCATCAAATCCAAGACCAGCACCGCGACCAACATCAGGCACCGCTACTGGGTGGTCAGCGGCATGCACAAGCTCGATGCACTGACGCGCATTCTCGAGGCCGAGACCTTCGACGGCATGCTGGTGTTTACCCGCACCAAGCACTCGACGGTGGAGCTTGCGGAAAAACTCGAGGCGCGCGGCTTCGCGGCCGCGCCGCTCAACGGCGACATTCCGCAGGCGCTGCGGGAACGAACCGTCGCACGACTGAAGGCGGGCCAGATCGATATCCTGGTCGCCACCGACGTGGCTGCCCGCGGTCTCGACGTCGAGCGCATCGGCCACGTGGTGAACTACGATGTGCCGTACGACACCGAATCCTACGTGCATCGCGTCGGCCGCACCGGGCGCGCCGGACGCAAGGGCGAGGCCATCCTGTTCGTCGCGCCGCGCGAGCGCAACATGCTGCGCGCCATCGAGCGCGCTACGCGCCAGCTCATTGAGCCCATGAACCTGCCGAGCGTCGACGCGGTCAACACCCTGCGCATCGCCAAGTTCAAGCAAAGGATCACCGAAACCATCGCCACGGGCGAGGCGGGCAGCTTCCGGCCGGTGCTGGAGCAGCTGGAGACGGAATCCGGATTGCCCCTCATCGATATCGCCGCGGCGCTCGCCAGCCTGGCGCAGGGAAGCGCGCCGCTGCTGCTCAAAGGACAGGACCCGCCGGCACACGCGCATGCCTTGAGCACGCGGGCGCGCGCGGAGCGGGAACGCCCCGCAGAGCACGAGCGCCCGCCGCAACATGCAGCGGCGCCGCGCAAGCCGCACACGAAGTCGGCTGCCGCGCAAATGGAAACTTTTCGCATCGAAGTGGGGTCGGTACATGGGACCAAGCCCGGCAATATCGTGGGTGCGATCGCCAATGAGGCGGGCATCGAGGGCGTGCACATCGGCCGGGTGGACATCCGGGAGGATCACAGCTACGTGGACTTGCCTGAGGGCATGCCAAAAGAGATATTTAGGGAATTGCAAAAGGTGCGCATCGCGGGCCGCGAGCTTCGGATCAGCCGCGTGAGCGAGAAGCCGCCCAAGCCGCCGCGCGCCACCCTGGGACGCCACCCCGGCGCCCGGCAGGCGGAAAGGCGGCCCGCGGCGCCGAAGATATCGGCGCGGCGCCGCAAGCAGGACTAGGTTTTTGTTGACAACGCCAGGAGCAAATCATGGGCAAAGGCATGGATCGAAAAAAAGAGACCAAGAAAAAACCCAGCAAGACACTGGAAGAGAAGCGCGCGGCGAAGCGAGAGAAGCGGGCTGCCCGGGGCTAGACAGGTCTACACCACCCGGCCGCGCCGGCCGCCGCCGCGGAAATCCCGGATATTGGCGGCCAATTCGTCGATGCAGCGCTGCCGCGCTTCGCGCGCCGCCCAGGCGATGTGCGGCGTCAGCAAAAGATTCGGAATGGCCGGATCGAGCAATGGTTCGCCGGGCTGCGGCGGCTCCTCCGGCAGGACATCGATCCCGGCGCCGCCGAGCCTGCCGGCCTTGAGCGCCATGCTAAGCGCATGGCCGTCGATGAGCCCGCCGCGCGCCGTGTTGATCAGCAGTGCGTCGGGCTTCATGAGCGCGAGCTCGCGCGCGCCGATCAAGCCGCGGGTCGAGTCATTCAGCGGGCAGTGCAGGGACAGGATGTCGGCGATGGCGAGCAGCTGCGTAAGCTCCATCCGATCCTCATCCGCAGGCGCACCCAGACGCTTGGCGACGACGACACGCATGCCGAAGGCCGCGGCCACCCGCGCCGCGCCGCGCCCAAGATCGCCCCACCCGATGACGCCAAATACGCGGCCGTGAAGTTCGCGGATGGGAAATTGCAGCACTTCGCGTAAATCGTCGCGCATCCAGGATCCACTTCTGACAAAGCGCGAATGGTCGTCCACATGTTGGGTGAGGCTTAAGATCAAGCCCCACACCTGCTGCACCACCGAGGCGGTGCAGTAGGCCCGCACATTGCACACGGCGATTCCCCGTTCGCGCGCCGCGCTCAGATCGACGTTGTCGGTGCCGGTCGCGGCCAGCGCGACCAATTTCAAGGTCGGCGCGCCGAACAATAATTCACGCGACAGGCGTGCCCCGTTCAATGCCACGACATCGGCGCCGCGAATGCGATCACAAGTCTGCGACTCGTCGGCCTCGTACAGCGTGAGATCATCGGCCACCCGGCGCAGCTCGCTTTCGTCAAGATCGCCGGCCGACACGGTGTCGTAGTCCAGGAACACTGTTTTCATGGGTTATCGCCGCGACGCGTTAGAATGTATGGCCAACATGAAAATATCCGCCGTTCTAATCCTGATCGCCGTCAATGTCGTGGTGTTCCTGTTGCAGGGCCCGCCGGGCGGACCGCTCGAAGATCTCCTGGCATTGTGGCCGCTGCAACCCATCGACGGTCAAGTGCATTTTCGCCCCTGGCAGATCATCAGCTACGCATTTCTGCACGCGAATTCCACGCACATACTGTTCAACATGCTCGGCCTGTGGATGTTCGGCGCGGAAATCGAGCGCTATGTGGGAGCGCGCAGATTGCTCGCCTGCTATTTCGCCTCCGTGGTCAGCGCGGCCTTGAGTCAGCTGTTCATACCCATGCTGTTCAATGCGCCGCCGGCGCCGACCATCGGAGCCTCGGGGGGCGTCTTCGGATTGCTGCTGGCGTATGCCTTCCTCTTTCCCACCCGCAAGGTGGTCCCCTTGATCCCGCCCATTCCCATGCCGGCGTGGCTGTTTGCCACCATCTATGCCGGCATCGAGCTATTCCTCGGCGTCACCGGCACACTGTCGGGTATCGCGCATTTTGCCCATCTGGGCGGCATGGTCGGAAGCTTCCTCGTGATCCTTGGGTGGCGGCGAGGTCCCTCAAAACTCCGGCTGGATGGACGATGAACATGAAAGCTTTGATCGGCACCCTCGCCCTCCTGGCCCTCGCAGCCGCCGCCCCGGTGCATGCGGAGTGGGTGACTCGCGTCGCGGACGGCATCATGGGCACGCGCATCACCGTGGAGCTGTGGTCGGAGGACAAGGAGAAGGCCGGGCAGGCAATCGATGCGGTGCTCGATGAATTCCGCCGCCTCGATGAGTCGATGAGCACGTACAAGCCCACCAGCGAGGTGTCGCAAGTCAACGCCAAGGCCGCCGACGGGCCGATGCACATCAGCAAGGAACTCTTCGATCTTCTGGCCACCGCCAAGGAATACTCGGTAATCACCGACGGCGCTTTCGACATCACCTATGCCAGCGTCGGCTACCTGTACGATTTCCGCAAACATGTGCGTCCGGATGAGGCGCAAATCGGCAAGGCGCTGCCGGCGGTCAACTATCGCCACATCCTGCTCGATCCAAAACTTCAGACCGTGCAGTTCTCGCAGAAAGGGGTGCGCATCGATCTCGGCGGCATCGCCAAGGGCTATGCCGTGGACTGCGGCATCAATGTCTTGAAGGCCCGCGGTTTCACGCACGCCTATGTCGGCGGCGGCGGCGACAGCCGCATCATCGGCGACAGGTTCGGCAAACCCTGGATCGTGGGCATCCGCGACCCCCGCAAAGGCGAGGGCGAGGTGATCGCGCGCATTCCTCTCGTCGATGCTGCGATCTCCACCTCGGGCGATTACGAAAGATTTTTCGACGAAGGCGGCGTGCGCTACCACCACATCATCGATCCGCACACCGGCCATTCCGCCAGCAAGGTGCGCAGCGCCACCGTCATCGGCCCGTATGCCACGCGCACCGATGGATTGTCGAAAACCGCGTTCGTGCTGGGGCCGGAAAAAGCCATGGAAATCTACAACCGCATCGACGACATCGATGCCATCATCGTGAGACTGGATGGGACGGTGGTGTACTCCAAGGGCATGCAGAGGCCGAAACCGCCCGCCGCACAGCAATAGCCCCAATTCGATCGCGCGATCTAGCGAAACGCGATGATTTTCGCCTCCTCGCAAGCCTTGAGATAGTCGGCCACCAACTCCACGGCAATGGGCCCGAGCTCCGCGGCCACGGCGTCTCTGATCCCGATCACGGATCTTTTGCCGTCGACGAAATTCAATATTTCGTAGGCGTATAGCGCGGCGCTGTCCTGGACGTTCAACAGGCGGTTGGATTCGGCATGCAGCAGCTTGATCTTAGCTAAGCGCTCCGCACCCAATCGATCCATAAGCACGTCGTCATTCTGATAAGTGAGCGGCCCGAACTCGCCGATGCGCCGTGGGATGCCGGCGCCGTCGCGCGACGCATGCCAGCCCGGAACCGCCAAGCCGTGAACGCCGCGCAGCGCCGCTAGGGTTGCGATCCAGCCGTTCAGCACCGCCGCCTGGCTCTTCAAGGCAGCGAGATAGGGCGCGAATTGCTGTGGGTTGCTGTTCGTGAAGGCGCCAAGCGAGAGAAGCGCGGCCTGCTCGCGGCGCAGAGCCTCGGACATCAGGTTGTGCGCCTCAAACGATGCGTCCAGCGGCGTAAGCTTCGCGTCCAACACCCAAGCCTGCGCGCGTTCGAACTCACGCGCCAGGCGCTGCTGCGCCCGGGCCGCAAAGAACGGCAGCAGCAGCGGCACTTTCGAGCCGTCCAGGGTCGCGAAGCTATAGCCGGATGCGGCGCCGAGAAGCGCCACCCGGCGCAGCTTGGTGGCGTCGATCTGCAGCAGAGTGTCGTGATCGGTATGGATGTAGATATCCGGCCAATCGCGTAGGTACAGCGATGGAACCGCAATGGTCGAGGAATCGTAGTCGTCGTGATCGCTGCCTTCGGCGTAGGGCGTTTCATCGACCAGAAAGGCGTTTCTGGTGCCCGGCGCGCCATCGCGATCCTCAATCGCCGCCGCCTCCTGATGGCTGCCGTCCTCCGTATAAACGGTCGCGGCATCGCGGATGGCTTCGGCCAGCGCATCGCCGATATCGGTGATGAAGGTGGGCAGGGACCAGGGTGTTTCGGTCACATGCAGAATGGATTTGTTCTTGTTAGGATCGCCGCCCACCATGTCCATGTGCACATCGGCGCGCAGCGCTTGCCGGATGTCCTGATGGCGGCTCAAGTACGCCATGGTGCCCTCGATCTCGGGCCCGAAGATGAAGCGCAGCGTGCGGAGCGGGCGCGGCAGGCTTCGTGAGGAAATCAGGCGATTGAGCAGCCGCGCCGATTCCAGGATGGTGACGCAGCCGCTGCCGTTATCGTTGGCGCCGGGCCGCTGATGGTCGAGATGGCAGCTGTAGACGATTTCGCCGGCGGCAGGATCGGTGCCGGCGATGGTGCCGGTGACCACCGTCCAGTGTCCCGGGCCGACTTCGGCCTTGACGTGCGCACTCAAGATCACGGGTTGACCGCCGCCGAGCTCGGCGCGCAAGCCGGCCGCGCCGGCGCGCGACACCATGAAGGCAAAGCCTCCCGGCAACGTGGCGTCAAGATGGCCCCACCGCACCAGGCTCAAGTCGAGTCCCGACCAGGCCGTGTTCTGGTTCGGCATGTCGCTGACGATGCCGGCGGCGCCGTATTTCACCACGCCCAAGCGCTGCACCGCGGACAGGACGCCGTCGGCGAGAACGATCTTGCCGCGCACATCCTTGCCGGCATAGTCTGAGTCCTTGGTTCCCTCACCCACGTCGATGAGCGGGGCTTCCACGTCGGCGCTGTGGCTGTAGTCGGCCAGCCGGATGGGCTCGGACGACCAATCCCCGAGCAACGTGTGCTGCGGGCTCAACTGCCACAGGCTCGCCGATTCGACCGTCCACCCCAGGTGCGATCGCATCAGGCCGTAATGGATCTTGCCGTCTATCGGGAACTGCTCGGCGTGCACATCCTGCAGGCCGTATTCCTGCGCACGCTTCAAGATGAAATCCGCGGCCCGATCGAACTCGGGAGTCGCCGGAACGCGGTGCAAGCGCGTCAGGGCGCGCAGATTTTCGTAACTGGCCGCGCCGCTGGCTTCGCCGCGCAGCAGCGAGAACTGCGACTCTGCCAGGAAGGGCTGCTCACCCCGGGCGGGACAAACCTGCACGATGAGCGCGACGGCAACAGCGGGGATAAGGCGGGCGAGTCGGAACAAGGGAGGTACCCTGCAAAGGGGAGGACTCAAGGATACGCGATCCCACGCTATACTTGAGCGTCAAGCGCCCAAGGCGCCAACATCTCCGGGCATGCCCTGGAATAAAACAGGTCTACGGTGAGTCTTCTCATTCATGGATGACAGACGCGCTCGATTCGAGGCGGAGGTTTTGCCTCATCTTGACGCCGCGTACCGGTTTGCGCGATGGCTGTCCTTTTCGCCCGCCGATGCGGACGACGTGGTGCAGGAGGCGATTTTGCGCGCGTTTCGGGGCTTTGATTCCCTGCGCGGCTCCGACGTGAAGGCCTGGCTCCTCGCCATCGTGCGCAACTGTCATTTCACAGCCGCCAAACAGCAGCAACGCCGAGGCTATGTGCCGCTACCTGAAGAGACCGATACAACGGAGGGCCACGCAATGACGGCGACCACGCCGGATCCGGAGAGTGAATCCATCCGTGCCGATCAAAAGCGCTCGCTTGACAGGCTGATGGCCTCGCTGCCGGAGGAACATCGCACGGTGTTGCTGCTGCGGGAAATCGAAGCAATGGATTATGCGCAGATCGCTGCCGTCACGCAGGTGCCCATCGGTACGGTGATGTCGCGGTTGGCGCGTTCACGCGCCGCGTTGAAGGCGAAATGGATGCAGGAAATCGAGGGAGAGCCGCGTGCAGTGCGCTGAATCGCTGCGAATACAGGCGTATTTCGATTCCGAGGTCGACGCCGTCGCCGCCGCGGAGATCGAGCGCCACCTCGAGCATTGCGCCGGATGCCGCGCGCTGCTGTCCGACCTCGAGCAGGTACGCAGCGTTCTGCGCCGCGACGTGGAATATGCGCGTGCTCCGCCGCTGCTGCGCGCCCGGGTGGCGCGAGCGCTCGATCAGGAAACCACGGCGCGGCGGCCCAAGGACCCGAAGCCCAAGGTCTGGCGGGCGACTTCATTTTGGGCGGGCGCCGCCGGCGGCATCGGCGGCACCGCGATCGCCGCGAGCATCGCGTTCCTGCTGCTGGCCCCGCCGCGGCTCGTTCCGGTGGTCAACGACCTGGTGAGCGCGCATGCGCGCTCGCTGATGCCGGCACATTTGATCGATGTGGTGTCCACCGACAAGCACACCGTCAAGCCGTGGTTCGCGGGCCATGCCGATGTGTCGCCGGTGGTCGCCGACTTCGAGCCGCAGGGCTATAAACTCATCGGCGGACGCGCCGACTATCTCGACCACCAGCGTGCGGCGGTGGTGGTGTACCAGCATGGCGCGCATGTCATCAATGTATTCAGCTGGGCCGCGCAACCCTCGCGCTCCCTGCCCCGCGATACCACGCGCAACGGCTATCACCTGGCCTTTTGGCGCCAGGGAGATTTGGAGTACTGCGCGGTCTCGGACACCGGCTGGGACGAACTCCAGGGCCTGGTGCGGCTGCTGCGCTCCGCAAGCGCTCGCGAGCAGTCCTAGCCCGGCGGCGGCACGAAGATGGCGCGGCCCTGGCCGTTCTTTTTGTAAATTCCCATCGATCCGCCCACGCCGACGCCAACCGCGGAGTTGCTCGACGCAGAGCCGCCGCCCACGCCGGTTCCCAGGGATCCGGTTTGGCGGTCGGAAAATCCTTCCAGCAGCACGCCATTGGCGCCCAGCTTCGCGGCCTGTTCCTTGAGTTTTTCGATGACCTCATCGATGGTCTTCTGTCCGCCGGGCGTGAACATGTGGCTGGTCGAAGCATTGAGCAGCGCGATTTCCTCGTAACTTGGGGGCGGGTGCGAATAGATTTTGACATCCGCCGGCGATATCGCCGGGCGCGCAGTGCCCACCATGACAAACGAATCGGACGATCCGCACGCCGCCAGTGCCAGGACCCCTGCCAGGATGAACACACGGCGCAAAGCCGCATCAGCCCTAACCATGCCTACCTCCAAGAACTCCCGTCCGAGCGCGCGCCCGCCTACAGCGGAGAGTAGCTGAATTTCTGGCCGGCGACCGCAGCCGTATACATGAGGCCGCCCTTGGTGATGACGAACACCGCCATCCCCTTTTGGTATCCGCTGCCCTGCGTGACGGCATCGTTCTTCCCGCCGCTCGCCCCGGACGTAGCGCCGGTGGTGCCGGCGCTGGCCGAGGCGCTGGCGGTGATCGCGGTGGCGCTTGCCGTGGCGTCGAACTCAAATGAACCCGATTCGAATTCATCCAGCGCGCGTTTATCCTCGAAGAACACGATCTGGCTGAAGGCCTTCGCCCCGGCCTGAAAGCCCGCGCTCACCTGCGTCATCGTGGCGTTGCCGACGTGCTTGCGGCGCTGATACACGCATCCGTCACCGTGGGCGCCGCCGATGATGAAACCCGCTTCCCCGATCGTCGGGAACACGGCATATGCATAGGCTTTGGAAAAATACGCGGCGCTCTCGCCGGCATTCTTGAACATTGTCACCGTGTCGGCGCACTTTCCGGCATGCGCGGCCCCGGCCGTCAGCATCAAAGCTACGCCAAGCGTGAAGGTGCGTGTTTGGGTTCCCATGAAGTTGATCCTCGATTGTCGTAATGGCTCGCCACAAGGCCGATCCGAAGCAGCAATTTAGCGCCATCGTGGAATAAAACCATTGGCCTAAAAGTCCTCTTTCCAAGAACGACAACTTAAGGAGTGGGACATGTCGGATGATCAATCGCTGATGTCGCGGCGCAATGCGTTGAAATGCATGGCCTACGGCGGCGCCGGTACCCTGTTTGCCCTGTCCGGCGGCGTGTTCACGCCCATGGATCTCGCGATGGCGGCGGACCGGGGAGGCCCGGGCGCGTTGGGCGTGCCCTTGTTCGTCCAGATCAGCGACACCCATATTGGATTTAACAAGGAGGCAAACCCCGACGTCAACGGCACGCTGACCTCGACCATCGACCTCGTCAATGGCATGAAGGAGCAGCCCGGGCTCATCATCCATACCGGCGACATCACCCACCTGTCGAAGCCGGCCGAATTCGACGCGGCGCAGCAGTTGTTCTCTCGCCTGCGGGCCACGGAGATGCACACTGTGCCGGGCGAGCACGACGTGGCCGACGCGGGCGTCACGGAATACTTCAACCGGTTTGGCAAGGCGTCCGGCAACAAGGGGTACTACAGCTTCGATCACGCCGGCGTGCACTTCATCGGGCTCATCAATGTGCTGTCCTTCAAGCCCGAGGGCCTCGGTACCTTGGGACCTGATCAGCTGGCCTGGGTTGCCGCGGATCTCAAGGGCCGCTCCGCCAGCACTCCCATCGTGGTCTTCGCGCACATGCCGCTGTGGTCCGTCTACGAACCCTGGGGATGGGGTACGGGCGATGCAGATCAGCTGTTGGGCCAGCTGCGCCGCTTCGGCTCGGTGACTGTGCTCAACGGCCACATTCATCAAATCGTGCAGAAAGTCGAGGGCAATGTGACCTTTCACACGGCGCGCTCGACCGCCTATCCGCAGCCGGCGGCCGGCGAGGGCGCAGGGCCGGGGCCGCTGAAAGTGCCCGCGGATCAATTGTCGAAAATGCTCGGCGTCACCAGCGTGGCGATCGTCAAGCATCCCGTGTCGCTTTCGCTCAAGGACTCGACGCTGGCCTGAGGCGCGCGGCGTCAAGGGCGGGAGCCCCCGGGCGGCTAGTCGCGAAAATTGTTGAACTGCAGCGGCACGCCGACATCCGCCTTGCGCAGAAATGCGATGGCCTCCTGCAGGTCGTCGCGCTTCTTGCCGATGATGCGCACCTTGTCGCCCTGGATTTGCGCCTGTACTTTCAGCTTCGAATCCTTGATCAGGCGCGAGACCTTCCTGCCGGCATCCGCGTCGATGCCGTGCTTCAAGATCACCAGCTGTTTGGCTCTGGCAAGATTCACCTCGGGATCCTTCACCTCCAGGCAGGCGACGTCGATGCCGCGCTTGGCAATGCGCAGCTTGAGAATGTCCAGCATCTGTTTGAGCTGAAAATCCGCCGGCGCGGTCATGGTGACCGTGGTCTCCTCCAATTCGTACGCGGCGTCGGTGCCTTTGAAATCGAACCGCTGCGTGAGTTCGCGGATCGCTTGATCCACGGCGTTGGTCAATTCATGGGTATCGATTTCGGAGACCACGTCGAACGAGGGCATGAAATTTCAAGTTTCCGCGAGCAACTGATCGAGCGTGGCCTTCACTTCGTTCACGAACTGCGTGTAATGCTCGCCGGTGGCGGGACCTGAAAACCCGGTGTGGATCTTGCGCACCTTGCCCTTGCGATCGACGAAAATCGTCGTTGGAAAGGCGTACACCCGATCCAGCATCGGCAATTTTTTCGCCGCTTCGTCCTTGTCCGAAATGCCGGCGACCAGCGTGGTGTATTCGATGCCGTAATTCTGCCGGAAGCGCTGCGTGGCGGCGGCGGCGCGCGGAAAGTCGCCGAAATGCTCGAACATCAGCGAAACGATCTCCAGCCCCCTGCCCCGATATTCCTTGTAAAGCGGCGCGAGAAATGCCGCCTCGTCGTGACAATTGGGACACCAGCTGCCGGCCAAGGCGACGATCAGCACTTTGCCGCGGAACTGCGGATCCTTGGATGTGACGGTGTTGCCGGAAAGATCGGGGAAGGCAAAATCGAAGGTCTGGGTACCGGCGTGCATGGCCGTCAATTGGTAGGCATCCGGCAGTGCGGCGCCGGCATCGCGCTTCGCGGTCCATTTCTCGTGATACTTGAGCCCCGACCAGTAGTCACCCGTCAAGGCGCCATCCGCGCCCAGTTTTGCCTTGTACAAAAATACATGCGCGCCATCGAAAGTCGACAGGTACAGCTCGTCGCCTTTGACCTGGCCTGCCAAAAAACGTTGATCGCCGGTCGGCGTCAGGAAGGTGCCGGTGATGACATCCTGGGATTGGGCAAACTCGCCCACCGCAACCTCCGACCCGCCCGAGTCGTCCACCAGGGTCACTGCCCAGCGCCCCGACATATCGGCGTTGTTGCCCGCGGGATTGGCGAAGAAGCGGAAGCTTTCACCCAAGGCGGCCCGCAGCGGAATATGCTGGTCCTTGCCGCCCAACTTATCCAGGTACACCTCGCCTTGCAGTTGATCGCCGATCGCATCGGCGGTAAGCCGGGTTTCGTAGCCCGGCATGTGAATCTCCAGGTGCGTGCCGTCGATCTTGACCTCGCTCAGGCGCAGCCGCTCCTTGCCGTTCAAGAGATAGCCGACGGTCTCGGATCCCTCCTTCGCCAACTCCAGGCCAAACGGCAGCTCGCCGCCCGGCACCTGCAGCACGGCGCGGTAGGTTCCCAATTTGACCGACGGCGCCTCGCGATGGCAGGCGGCCACGCTCAAGGCGGCCGTGAGAATCGCGGCGGTCAGACGCTGTGTGTTGATGCTGATCATGCTTCCTCAGATCTCTAACGATACCCGCGGGCCTGCAAAGTGAACAGTTTCGCATACTGGCCGTCGGCCGCCATCAGCGACTCGTGGCTGCCGCGTTCGACGATGCGGCCTTCCTCAAGGACCAATATCTGGTCGGTCATGCGCACGGTCGAGAACCGATGCGAAATGACGATGGCGATGCGGTTGCGGGTCAACTCGCGGAAATGTTCGAATACCTCGGCTTCGGCGCCGGCGTCGATTGCCGCCGTCGGTTCGTCCAGCACCAGAATATCCGCGTCGCTGCGCATGAACGCGCGCGCCAGCGCAATTTTCTGCCACTGGCCGCCAGACAGCTCGCGCCCGTCCTTGAACCATTTGCCGAGTTGCGCGTGATAGGTCCCCGGAATTTGTTCGACGAATTCGGCAGCCAGTCCTTTGGCAGCGGCGCTGCGCCAGCGTGCTTCGTCGTCGAACGCGCGCACGTCGCCGGCGCCGATATTCTCGCCGACCAACATTTGATAGCGGGCAAAATCCTGAAAAATCACCCCGATCCGCTGCCGCAGCGCAGTCTCGTCCCACTCCTCGAGATTGAGGCCATCCAGCAGGATGCGGCCGCGGGTCGGCGCGTACAGCCGGGTCAGCAGCTTGATCAGCGTGGTTTTGCCGGAGCCGTTCTGGCCCACCAGCGCCAGACTCTCGCCGGGCCGAACGTGCAGATCGATGCCCGACAATGCCGGGGAAGCCGCGCCGGGGTAGACGAATTCGACCGCTTCGAAGCGGATGCCATCGCCGGGATCGGGGCCGCGCATCTTGTCGCCGCCGGCGCGGCCCACCGGCTGCTCCAGATATTCGAACAGATTCGACAGGTACAGGTTGTCCTCGTACAAACCGCTGACGGCCGAGAGCGCGGCGCTCACCGCCGATTGCCCCTGGCGGAACAGCATGAGATACATGGTCATCTGACCCACGGTCATGGCGCCCAACACCGTTTCCGCGGCAATCCATACGTAGCCGCCGTACAGCGCCGCCGTACCGAGCAAGCCCAGTCCGAAACCCCAGGCGTCGCGACGCAGGGTCAGGTCGCGATCCTCGCGGTACAGGCGGGTGAAAATATCGCGGTAACGATCCAAAAACCGGGGCCCCAGCTCGAACAGCTTGACCTCTTTTGCGTAATCCTCGCGCGCCAGCACCGATTCGAGATAGATCTGCATGCGCGACTCGGGCGCGCGCCAGCGGAAGAGGCGAAATGCTTCGCCCGAGAACTTTGCCTCGGCGAGGAACGCGGGCAGGCCGGCCAGTACCAGAAGTGCAACCGCCCAGGGCGAGAAGCGATACAACAATCCGCCGAAGGAAATCAGCGACACGGCATTTTGCAGCAGTGCGAAGGTCCGCATCACCAGGCTCAAGGGCCGGCTCGAAGCTTCGCGCCGAGCGCGGGTCAATTTGTCGTAAAACTCGGAGTCCTCGAATTGCGTCAAATCCAAGGTCAGCGCTTTTTCCAGAATCATGACATTGACGCGCTGGCCGAGCTGCGCGCGCAGCAGGGACTGTGCGAGTGAGATTCCCCGCTGCGCCATGGCGGTGGCGGCGACCAGCAGCGCTTCGAGGGCGACGTAGCGCACCACATCGTGCAGCAGCGTGGTGCCGGTTTGCCTGTGCACGTCGGCGGCATGAATCACCGCATCGACGATCTGAGCTCCCACGTAGGCGATTCCCGCCGGCAATATGCCCGCCACCAGCGTGAGCAGTGCCAGCGTGACGCTCAAGGCCTTGTTGGTGCTCCACACCAGGTGCAGCGCACGGCGGCTGTAGCCGAATACCGCCAGGAGATTCCGCGGCCACCCGCCTTCGGCAGCGGCCGCAGGAGCCAAGCCAGCATGCGGCGAATGGGGCGTTATGGGACGGGTTGGAGAGCTAATGTGCTAATCCCGCAGTCTATAATGGCAGTCATCATGGTCAGTTATGGCGGTAGTCGTGAAATTCAAGCCCTTGCTCGATCGGTGGAAGAAAGCGGCGGCGCCGCCCAAGAGCGCGAAGGAATATGCCGTCCGTTTGCCGCTGGACGATGCTGCGAAGCTTGAGGCCCTGGCGGAATTGTTTCCGGGATATTCGATCGAGGACATTGTGACGGATTTGCTAAGGGTAGGCTTGGATGAGATTGCCTCCGCCATGCCCTATGTGAAAGGTTCGAAGGTCATATCACGCGACGATCATGGCGATCCGGTCTACGAGGACGTGGGCCTCACGCCCCGATTCATCGAACTTACGCGCAAATTCAAGAAAAACCTCGATTCGGCGGCCAAAAAGACCGGCTGATTTCCGCTCAGGCGCCACCGCCAGGTGGCCACCGCCCCTGGCTTGACGCTTCCCGTGCGCTGCGGTGATACTTGAGGGCATGTCGGCCGCAGTCATTTTCCGCAGCAATTGGTGGCGTATTCCCCCTTGAGGAGTGGGTAGGTCGTTTAGCTCTTAAATTTTTCGTCAACCTGAAAAAACCCATCTCCGCTAAAAATCGTGGTGATGGGTTTTTTGTTGTCCGTCGTTTGACCGCTCTAGCTTCGCAGGTTCTCTATGCAACGACCTTTCGACATCGCGGCAGATCTCGACACGCCGGTATCGGCGTATCTGAAGCTCGCGCCCTTCCGGCCCCGTTTCCTGCTGGAAAGCGTCGAGGGAGGCGAGCGGCTGGCGCGCTACTCCTTCATCGGCTTCGGCGATTGTCTTGAACTGCGCATCGATGCGACCGGCCACTACCTCGGCGATGTGCGCTCGCCGCGACCTCAGTCCCGGCAGGAATTCTTGAATGTGCTGCGCGCGGCGCTGGCCCGCGCGCCCAAGCCCCAACCGGAAATTCCGGGCGTACCGCTGCTCGGCGGATTGGTGGGCTACACGGCATACGATGCGGTGCGCTACTTCGAGCGCATTCCCGGCCGCAGTCTCGATGCCACCGAGTCGCCGCATGCGCACTATGTGGCCCCGCGTTCGATGCTGGTGTTCGATCATTTGACGCGCGGGGTCGCGCTGCTGCATGACGGCAGCGATGCGGAGCGCTTAAGCCTGCGCCGCGAGGTCATTCAGGCGCTGCGCGGCGCGGTGCCCACGATAATCGCCCCGGGACGCTTCTCGCCGGCGACCCCCTCGCTGACCGAATCCGCGCATGCGGAGCGAGTGCGCCGCGCGCAGGAGTACATCGCCAGCGGCGACGTCTACCAGCTGGTGCTGGCGTCGCGATTCGAAGGAAGACATGCGCTGTCGCCGTTCGAGGTGTACCGCGCGCTGCGGCTGCTCAATCCCTCGCCCTACATGTATTTTTGCGAACTCGGCGACATCACGGTGGTGGGCTCGTCGCCCGAAGCGCTGGTGAAATGCCACGGCGGACAGGCGCAGCTGCGGCCGATCGCGGGATCCAGGCCGCGCGGGGCCGATGAGAGGCAGGATGAGGCGCTGCAGGCGGAACTCCTGTCGGACCCGAAGGAGAACGCCGAGCATGTGATGCTGGTGGATCTGGCGCGCAACGACCTAGGGCGGGTCGCGAGCGCGGGCTCGGTGTCCGTCGATCCATATCGCGTGATCGAGCGCTACAGCCATATCATGCACATCGTCAGCGGCGTCAAAGGCCGCTTGGCCGCCGGACAGGATGCATTCGACTTGTTTGCGGCAACTTTTCCGGCAGGGACATTGGTCGGGGCTCCCAAGGTGCGCGCCATGGAAATCATCGACGAACTCGAACCTGCAGGAAGGCAGCTGTATGGCGGGACCGTCGGCTATTTCGGCCGCCGCGGCGACATGGATCAGGCGATCACCATTCGCACGCTGGTGTTTCGCGGCGATACTTACAGCTACCAGGCCGGCGGCGGCATCGTCGCCGACAGTTCTCCCAAAGCCGAATTCGATGAATTGATGACCAAGGGCGCGGTGCTGCGGCGTTCGCTCGAGCTCGCCGCGGAGGGGCTCTAAGATGCGGGCCAGGGTATTGCTGATCGACAACTACGACTCGTTCACCTACAACCTGGTTCAGGCATTCCTGATCCTCGGCGCCGAAGTCGACGTGCATCGCAACGATGCGATCACGGTCGATGCGGCGCTCGAGTGGAATCCTACGCACCTCATCATCTCGCCGGGCCCGGGCACACCGCGCAACGCCGGAGTCTCGATGCGCATGATAGAAGCGTTCGCCGGGCGCATTCCGATATTCGGCGTCTGCCTGGGTCATCAATCCCTGGTCGAAGTATTCGGCGGCAAGGTGGTGCGCGCGGGGCGTTTGATGCACGGCAAGGTCTCCACGATCGCACATGACGGCAAGGGACTGTACACAGGCATGCGCCAGGATTTCGAGGCGGGGCGCTACCACTCGCTGATCGCCGAGCCGGAGAGCATCCCTGCCGATCTTAAAGTGACCGCGCGTACGCCGGAAGGCGAAATCATGGGAGTGCGCCACAGGTCCCTGCCGATCGAGGGCGTGCAATTCCATCCCGAAAGCGTGCTGACGCCCGACGGTCCGATGCTCATGGGTAATTTCCTCAAGAACCCATGACGGCGCCGCGCCAAATCCTGGAGCAGCTGCTCGACGGCCGCGACCTTAGCGAAGAGGCGGCCGCGGACCTTCTATCCCTGTTGACCGCGCCGGATCTTGCGCCTGCGATGGCGGGCGCGCTGCTGGCCGCCCTGCGCGCCAAGGGCGTCACGGCCGATGAGGTGCGCGGCTTCGCCGGCGCCATGCGCCAGCTGGCGCGCAAACCCTCGCTGCCTGCAAATCACGGCGGGATGGATGCCATTGACATCGTCGGCACCGGCGGCGACGCGTCGGGCAGCTTGAATTTATCGACCGGCGCGGCGCTGCTGGCCGCAGCCTGCGGCCTGCCGGTGATCAAGCACGGCAACCGCGGCATCTCGAGCCGCTGCGGCAGCGCGGATCTCATCGAGGCGCTGGGAATAACCTTGCCCCTGGACGAAGTAGGTGCCGCCGGCTGCTTCGCGGCTACCGGCTTTACGTTTCTGTTCGCGCCCTACTATCACCCCGCGATGAAAGCGCTGGCGCCGATCCGCGCCGCTCTCGGTGTGCGCACGGTGTTCAATCTGCTGGGACCGCTGACCAATCCCGGCGCGCCGCGATATTTCCTCATCGGCGCCTATGACGCGGCAACCGCCGAACTGATCGCCGCAACCCTGGCCGGAATGCAGGTTGAGCGAGCGTGGGTGGTGCACGGCGCAGCGGGCTGGGACGAAGCCACGCCCATCGGCCCGTTCCTCACATTCGATGTCGCGGGCCGGGCAATCAGGCAAATGGAAGTCGATCCCAGGGAATTCGGCATCGCGCGCTGCGCCTCGAGCGAGCTTCTCGGCGGCGACGCCACGACTAACTTCGCGGCACTGCTCGATGTGTTCGAGGGCCGTGATCGCGGGCCGCATCGCGAGGCCTTGGTGCTGCAGTGTGGTATTGCGCTTCACATCGCCGGCCGCGCGCAATCCATTGCGGCCGGCATCGAGGCTGCGCGCGCGGCCATAGACAGCGGCACGGCCCGCTCATGGCTCGGGCAGCTTCAGGATTTCGCGGCGAAGCGCCCGGCCTCGCGGGGCCTCGCATGAGCGGCTTTCTCACCGACATGGCGCGCTTCAGCGCGCAGCGCGCCAGAGAGGCCGCCGCGCGCGAATCGCTGGCTGCATTGGAGCGCCGCGCGCGCGCAGCGGCGCCGGGTGCGCCGCTGCGCTTATCGCCGCAGGGGTTCGATGTGATCGCGGAACTCAAGTTGAAATCGCCGGCGGCCGGAGTGTTGGGTTCCCAGAACGAGGATTGGCTGCGGCGGGTGGCGGCGTACGCGCAGGGCGGCGCCGCCGCCGTCTCGGTGCTGACCGAGCCTTCGCGGTTCGACGGATCGCTGGAGCATTTGCGGCAGGCCAGCGGCGTGCTCAAGCCCTTGGGTGTGCCTGCGATGCGCAAGGATTTTCTGGTCGATCCGTACCAGGTGCTGGAGGCGAGGGCCGCCGGCGCGGGCGGGGTGCTCCTGATCTTGCGCATGCTGTCGCAGGTGCAGATCGCGGAACTGCTCGATGCCGCCGCCGAGCATGGCATGTTCGTGCTGCTCGAGGCCTTCGATGCAGAGGATCTGGAAACGGCGCGCGCCGTTTTGTCCCGGCGCGCCGGTGCAGGCACCCCCGCACGGGATCTCGCCCTGATCGGCATCAACTGCCGCGACCTGCAGTCGCTGCAAGTCGTGCAGGAGCGATTCGAGGCTCTCGCGCCGCTGCTGCCTTCAGGCTGGCCGCGGGTCGCCGAAAGCGGCGTCGCTTCGGCCGCGGATGCCGCGCGCGTCCGGCGCTTGGGCTTCGGAGTCGCGCTGATCGGCACCGCGCTGATGGCCTGCGATGATCCAGAATCCCTGCTGCGCGATATATTGGCTGCGGCGCGGACAGCGGAATCCTAAAATGGCTACACTCGGCTCCATGTGGATCAAAATTTGCGGTATCACCGGTGCGGATGCGGTCAGTGCCGCGGCCGATGCCAACGTCGACGCCATTGGATTCGTATTTGCGCCGAGCCCGCGCCAGGTGACGCCCGGCCAGGCTGCGCAATTGGCCGCGTTGGCGCCGCCGGGGATGCTGCGCATTGCGGTCGCTCAGCATCCTCTACAAATGAAGGTCGATGAGATCTGCAGAATCCTCAAGCCGGATTATTTTCAAACCGATGTCGAGGATTTACGCGAGCTGAAGATTCCGGCGCACATCAAGGTGTTGCCGGTGGTGCGATTTGGCCGCAAGACTCCCAATCCGCTGCCGGGGCGCATGCTGTTCGAGGGCCCGTCCAGCGGCATAGGCGAACTCGCCGACTGGGGCCGGGCCGCGGAACTTGCGCGCCAGACCGAGCTGATTCTCGCCGGCGGGCTATCGCCGCAAAATGTCGCCGAAGCCATTCAAGCGGTGCGCCCGTTCGGCGTCGACGTGAGCAGCGGCGTCGAGTCGGAGCCCGGGGTCAAGGATCCGGCAAAGATTCAGGAGTTCGTGCGTGCGGTGCGCGCCGCGGCCGCGCAGCTGGAGGACGAATCATGAGTTCACAACCGCGCGAAGCTCATGCACAGCCGGTTTTTCCCGATGCCAAAGGCCGTTACGGCGCATTCGGCGGTCGTTACGTCCCGGAAACCCTGGTTGCGGCGCTGGATCGGCTGCAGGCGGGCGTGGAGCGGTATTTGCACAGCGCCGATTTCCAAGCCGAGTTCAATCGCGAGCTCAAAACCTGGGTGGGCCGACCCACGGCACTGTCGTACGCGCCCACGTTGAGCCGGCGCTGGGGAGCGCATGTCTGGCTGAAGCGCGAGGATCTGGCGCACACCGGCGCCCATAAGATCAACAACGCGGTGGGCCAGACTCTGCTTGCCAGGCGCCTGGGAGCCAAACGCATCATTGCCGAGACCGGCGCCGGACAGCATGGTGTCGCGAGCGCCGCCGCCGCCGCGCGCTTGGGGCTCCCATGCACCGTGTACATGGGCGAGGTGGATGTCGAACGTCAAGCGCCCAACGTCGGACGCATGCAGCTCCTCGGTACGACCGTGGTGCCGGTTACCAGCGGCGATCGAACCCTGCGTGCGGCGATCGACGAGGCGATGCGCGATTGGGTGTCCGATCCTGATGGCACTTATTATTCGCTGGGGTCGGCGGTGGGGCCGCATCCATACCCATATCTCGTGCGGGAGTTGCAGGCCGTGATCGGCCGCGAGGCACGCGCACAGATGTTGGAACAGGCCGGGCAGCTGCCCGATGTCGCGGTGGCCTGCGTGGGCGGCGGCTCGAATGCGATCGGATTGTTTCATCCGTTTTTGCAAGACGGCGCGGTGCAATTGCTCGGCATCGAAGCGGGCGGTCGCGGCACGGGCTTGGGCGACAATGCCGCGTCGCTGACCTTCGGGACGCCGGGTGTACTGCACGGCAGCTATACATTGATCCTGCAGGACGCCTTCGGCCAGGTACGCGAGACGCATTCGGTGTCCGCCGGACTCGACTATTCCGGAGTCGGTCCGGAGCACGCCTACCTGATGACCACCAAGCGGGTCAACTACGAGTCGGCCACCGACGAGGAGTCGCTGGATGCGCTGGCGGAGTGCGCCAGGTGCGAGGGAATACTCCTCGCCATCGAAACCGCGCATGCATTCGCCGGCGCGCGGCGCTTTGCGGAAAAAAATCCAGGGGCGCAGATTCTGATCGGCTGCTCGGGCCGGGGCGACAAGGACATGCCGATCCTGCAGAACACCCTGCTGAAGGATCCAGCCTGAAGTGCAACCCAGCGAGCGCATAACCGCCGCGATTCGATCCGCGGCATCGCAGGGTCGTCCGGCATTGGTGGGGTATCTCACCGCCGGATTTCCGAGCTTAAGCCACTTCAAGGAGAATCTCGCCGCGGTCGCCGGCGCCTGCGATGTGGTGGAAATCGGCGTGCCATTCAGCGATCCCATGGCGGACGGCACCACCATTCAGCGCGCCAGTTTTGCCGCCCTGAGGCTTGGCGTGACGCTGCCGTGGATACTCGAGCAACTCAAGTCGATCGAGCCGCGCCATGGCGCGCCGCTGCTGTTGATGAGCTATCTGAATCCCTTGCTGGCATACGGAATGGACGCGCTGGCGCGCGCCGCCGCCGCCGCCGGCGTGACCGGTTTCATCGTGCCGGATCTGCCGTTCGAAGAAAGCGGCAATGTGGGCCCTGCATTGGCGGCCGAGGGCCTGGCGCTGGTGCAAATGGTCACCCCGGTGACGCCCCCTGAACGACTGGCGCTGCTGTGCCAGGCGGCGAAGGGATTCGTCTACGCGGTGACCATGACGGGCACCACCGGCAAGTCCGCCGACGTGCCGGGTGAGGTGCTTGACTATATGGACCGCGTCAAGCGCTGTTCCAAGGTTCCGGTGTGCGCGGGATTCGGCATCCGTTCGCGCCAGCAGGTGGCGCGCTTTGCGCCGCACGTGGACGGCGTCGTGGTTGGTTCGGCCCTGGTTGAATTGTTGGAGAAGGGCGAGGACGTCGGCGCGTTCTTGCGATCACTGCGCTAGGAGGCTCATGAAGCTAGTGTACCGCGCAGCCTCACTGGTGCAGGTCGCGCATGCACGCAATGTGTTGATCAGCGCCGGGATCGAATGCGAGTTGCGCAATCAATACCTGGCTGGCGCCCTGGGCGATCTACCCATGCTTGAAACCTGGCCGCAGCTCTGGGTCGAGGATGCGCTCGAATCGGCGGCGAAGCGCGCCCTGGCCACTGCCGCCGCCGCGTCCAAGGGCCCCCCCTGGACCTGCTGGCAATGCGGCGAGGAACTCGAGGCGCAGTTCACCAGTTGTTGGCGCTGCGGCGCCGCCTTCCTCGGACCATAACGAGATGTCAGACAAACACTGACACGCGGATGCGCGAATTCCGATTTCAGGTAGAGCCGCCGGCCCTAGCGACGCTGATCCGCCCACGCTACAAACTAACGCCGAGCAGGGAATGCACGGGGCGCCGGGCTTAGGAGCGTGTCGCCAAGGGGATAGGCCCCAGTGTCGCAGCCCGGCGCCCCCGAAGGCGCAGCCTTAAGGGCAATAACGCTCGTCGAGCGCAGGAGGAAGAAATGAATGGTGTCAGCCGCAGTTTTCACGAGCGCCCCGCCTCATCCATGCCCGCACCGACCTCATCCATGCCGGCAATCGGCTTGCTGCTCGGATCGTCGGCCGCCATGCAGGAGGTATTTCGGCTGATCGAACGCGTCGGTCCCACCGACGCCAGCATCCTCCTGACGGGGGAAAGCGGCACCGGCAAAGGGTTGGCCGCGCGATCCATTCACGAATACAGCGCGCGCCGCGGCATGCCTTTCATTTCAATCAACTGCGGCGCGATACCGGCCGATCTCATCGAATCTGAATTGTTCGGCTGCGAGCAAGCCTGCCTCCCCGGGGAAGCGCCGGGGCGCGCCGGCGCGCTGGATCGAGCCCAAGGCGGGACGCTGCTGCTCGATGACATCACCGAATTGCCGCAGGGCGTGCAGGTGCGGCTGCTGCGCGTTCTTGAGACCGGCAGGTTTTACCGGCTCGGGGCGAGCAGCGAGCACCCCTGCGACGTGCGCTTCATCGCCGCCACCAATCGCTGTCCCCTGCAGGTGGTGCAAAGCGGCCAGTTTCGCGAGGACCTGTTGTACCGGCTGGCGGTTTTTCCCATCGAGATGCCCGCGCTGCGCGACCGCGGCAACGACGCGGAGTTGCTCGCCGAGCATTTTCTCAAGGAGCAAAACGCCGACGCCATGACGCGGAAGCGCCTGTCGGCGGCCGCGAGCATCACGCTGAAACAGCATTCATGGCCGGGAAACGTCCGCGAATTGCGCAACTGCGTCGAGCGCGCATTCATACTCGCCGACGCCACGCTCGAGCTCAAGCCGCTGGTTCAAAACTCCGCCGAGCGCGAGCGCCTGGATATCCGCGTCGGATCGCGAATCCATGACATGGAGCGTTCCTTGATCGAGGCCACGCTTGACTACTTCAAGGGCAACAAGCGCCGGGCTGCCGATGCCCTGGGCTGCAGTCTCAAGACCTTGTATAACAAGCTCAACGGATATTCGCAAAGCCAGCAGTGCGTGAATTCCTAGACAATCGGATCGGGGGTAAGGTGGCAAATGTATTGATCGCAGACGATCATGCCGTGGTTCGGGCAGGCCTCAAGCAGTTTCTCGAGGCCGAGACCAGTATCGAGGCCGTCGGTGAAGCCGCAAGCGGCAATGAAACCCTGGATCAGCTTCGCAAGCAGAACTGGGACCTGGTGCTGCTCGACATACACATGCCGGACCGCAGCGGCTTGGACATTTTGCGGCACATTCAAACCGGCTACCCGGAGGTCAAGGTGCTTGTGATGAGCGGACTGCCCGAACAGCAGTACGCCGTCAATGTGCTGCGTGCGGGCGCGAGCGGCTACCTGTCGAAGGACAGCGACCCGGATGAAATGATGAAGGCGGTGCGTACCGTGCTGTCCGGGCGGCGCTACGTCAGCGCGGCGCTTGCGGAGATCCTGGTGGCCGATCTCGACGGCGACCCCGACAAGCCGCTGCACGCGCGGCTCTCGACCCGCGAATTTCAGATCTTCTGCAAGATTGCGGCGGGCCGCGGCGTCTCGGACATTGCCAATGAGCTCAGCCTCAGTGTTAAAACCGTGAGCACCTACAGGAGCCGCATCCTGGAGAAGATGAGTTTCACCGCCAATGCCGACATCACCTCGTACGCGTTGCGCAACGGACTCATACAATAGGCATCCATGATAATGACGCAGTCATTACGGGTGTTGCTGGTCGAGGACTCCAAGGTATTGACGGAGCGCCTGACCGAAGCGATCCGGCAGATCGCGGACGTGGAATTGGTGGGCACCGCCGATTCCGAGGACGGCGCGCTGGCGGCATTCAAGAGCGGACCGGTCGATGTGATCATCCTAGATCTGCACCTCAGGCAGGGAACCGGATTCGGCGTGATGCGCGCACTGGCCACTGCGCAGGAAAAGCCGCGCATCATCGTGCTGACGAACTACGATCTGCCCGAGTACAAGAATGCGGCGATCGCGCTGGGCGCCACCCACTTCCTGGACAAGGCGCGCGACTACGGACGGCTGCCGGATGTCCTTCATGAAATCTGCGAGGCGCATCTTTCGCGGCATTGATCGCAAGCAGTGGCTTAAGGTTGGCCGGCGCCTGCGGCGAGCGCGACTGCCGCTTCGCTGGGTTCCGGCCGCAGCATTCGACTCAAGGGGATGATAGCGGTCACGATGGTGCCGCCGGTGCCCGGGCTGAAAATCTGCAAGGTGCCCCCGATCCCCCCAACGCGATGGCGCATCGAGGCCAGGCCGTGCGAGGTGCTGGTTTTCTGGCGTTTGGTTTCGATGCCTCTGCCGTCATCCGCGATCCGCAATACGAAGGTATCGTTCAGGATTTCCACGCGCAGGTCCACCGACTTCGCCTCGGCGTGCTTGAGAATGTTGGTCAACGCTTCTTGAGCGACGCGGAATACGCCGATGGCGGCATCGGGACTGAAGATCATCTCGGTCGCGGGAATCGATTCAGTGCTGCGAAGTCCGGTGCGGCGGCAGGTTTCCTTGAATTGCCACCGCAGCGCCGTAAACAGGCCCATGTTGTCGAGCAGGGTGGGCCGCAGTTCCTCGACCACACGGCGCTTCAAATCGACGCCTGCGCTCAACGAATCGTGAATGCGCTTGAAGCGCTGCTCGATGCCGGGATCCGACGTGGGCAGCCGTTGCTGCAGCCAGGATAGGTCCATGCGGGCGGCCACCAGCAAGCCGCCCAATTCATCGTGCAACTCGCGCGACAGCGCGGCTTTCTCCTGCTCGGATACGCCCTGCAAATGTGTGGAGAGCGCGGCCAGCTCGCGCGTTCGAGAATCGACCTGTTGCTCCAATTCCAATTTCTGGTCGCGAAGGTCGATGGCCTGGTGAGCGCGGCGGCGCATGTCGTTGTAGACCAGCCGGATCGCCAGCAGCACCAGAGCGATGTTGAATATCGCCCCGGCGGCCGATACCCAGCGCGACAGGCGGAAATCCGCCTGCCAATGGGCGGTGGCTGCCGACATCTCAGCCGCCTCTTTGCGCAGCATGGTGCCGACGATGGCTGCGATTTCATCCATGGTGCGCTTGCCCACATCGGTGCGCACCACGTTCAGTGCCGGCGCGACGCCCCGCTTCTTGTAGAGTGCGACCGTATCCTCGAGCTCGCCCATTTTTTTGCCGGTTAGAAGCCGCAGTTCGCGAATCTCGCGGCTGCCGCTCTCGGCCTTGTAATCCTCCTGCAGGCGGTCGAGTGCGGCGCCCACTTTCGCAACCGCATCCGTGTAGGGCTGCAGATACGGAGCCTCGCCGGTCAGCAAATACCCACGCTGCGCCGATTCCGCACCGGTCAACAGACCCACGAATTCGGTCAGCGCCAATTGCCGGGCTTGAGCGTCGCGCAGGCGCTGGTTGGCGAGATCCAAGCGCGACTGGCCGGCCACGGCAACGAAAAACAGGCCGGTCAGGAATCCGATCAGGAGAAGCGGTGGCAAGGCGATATACCACCGGCCAAATCGGCCCAGTTCCTCACCAAAGATTTTCATTTATTTACCGCCCAACGGGCCTAAAGTCTAACATGTGAGGCAAGTCCTACAGGGAGGCCTGGGGCTAGCCGATGGCTTCAAACTGCCGCGGTGCGGGATAGTGGGGATCCACTTTAGGAGCAACGATATGGACACAAATTTCGAGCATACGGCGGACCAGGCGCGTGCCACCGGCCGCCGCGTGAAGAGTGACCTGAGCGAGGGCATCGGCGACATCAAAACCGCCGCCTCCGCCGAGGTCAAGGATTTGATCGCGGACGTCGAGGACCTCATGGCGCGCATCGCCGATATGAAGGACGCCGACGTGGTGCGAATGCGCACCAAGGTGCAGCGGGCGGTCGATGCCGCGAAGCAGAGCATTTCGGACAGCGCCGGCACCCTCAGGCGTCAGGCCCAGGACATTGCCGGTGCCGCCGATGACTACGTGCGCGATAGTCCATGGCAGGCGATCGGCATCGCGGCCCTGGTCGGAGCAGTGGTAGGTATCCTCGCGACCCGTCGTTCCTAGCGATGCGGGCGCTCTGGTCCCTGCCGAAGGCTGCCCCGGCGCTGCTGCGCCACATCGGCGCCTATCTCGAGCTTGCGGAGCTGGACCTGGCAAGGGCGACGCGCGAACTCACCGCGCAGCTCGCGGCAATCGCGGTGGTCGCGATTTGCGCGCTGTTCGCCCTGATAATGGCCTGTCTCGGTGTGGTGGCGTACACCTGGGATACGCCCTACCGGGTGGCGGCCATCGCGTGGATGGGCGGCGGGTTCTTGGTGCTGGCGGTTGCGGCCGCCGTTTACCTATCGAGACTGGCGCGCGAGCGATCGGCGTTGCTCGCCGATGTGCGCCGCGAGTGGAAGCAGGACCGCGTCATTCTCGAGCGCATCCTGTCGGACGACGAATGAACGTGACGGACCGCGACGCAAACACCCGCGAAGAGATTCACCGCAAGCTGGCCCAGTCGCGGGAGGAGGTGAGCCGCCTGCTCGACCCGCCGCGCGGGAATTCGGCGACCAATGGGCAGGCAGGCGCGCCGGGCCACAGCGACTTTCCCCGCAGCCGCACCATGAAAATACTGCTGAGCGGCCGCGGCCTGGGAGCGATAGGCGCACTGGCGGCGGGTCTTTTGATTGCGCGTCCGGCGCTGGCACTGCGATTGCTCAAAGTGCTGCCGGTGAGCGCGCTGGCGAAAACGCTCATCGCCCGAGTCATGACCACGCTCAAGGCGGGACCCGAAGACCCGCAACCTTGAGACGCGCGCAGCTGGTCTTGCGGCCGCCGCGCGTCCTTCAGCCCAGGGTGACCTCGCCGACATGGTCGCGGCCGTCATCGATCAGGGTGAATTCAGCTGCCGTGCCCCCAAGATCGCGGCCGTCCAGTGCGGCGCGCGCAATGCCGCGGCTGACACCACGCGGATTTTTCACGGCAATCAAATAACGCGACGATCCATACCGGTAAGTGAACTCAAAGCCGGCCCAGGTGCGGGGAATGCAGGGGTCGACCTCAAGTATTTGACCGCGCACCTTGATGCCGAGAATCCCTTCCGCGCCCGTGCGGTACATCCAGCCCGCCGAGCCCGTGTACCAGGTCCAACCGCCTCTGCCGGCGTGCGGCGGCACCGAGTAGACATCGGCGCAGATGACATACGGCTCCACCTTGTAGCGGTCAATTGCGGCGCGGCTGCTCGAATGTTTGATGGGATTCAGCAGCGAAAACAGCTCCATCGCCTTGTCGCCGTCGCCGAGCAGGGCAAAGGCCAGCACCACCCAAGTCGCGGCGTGAGTGTATTGACCGCCGTTCTCGCGCAGGCCCGGCGGATAGGCTTTTATGTAGCCCGGGTCGTGAACCGTATGATCAAACGGCGGCGTGAACAGCTGCACCAGGCCATCGCTGCGGCTCACCAGCTGCGCATCGACTTCGGACATGGCGCGGATCGCGCGCTCGCGCTGCGCGCCGCCGCTGATCACCGCCCACGACTGGGCGATGGAATCGATCCGGCATTCATCATTCAGCACCGATCCCAATGGCGATCCGTCGTCGTAGTAGCCGCGGCGATACCAAGCGCCGTCCCAGGCTTCGCGCTCGATCGCACGCGCCACCTCGAGTGCGTGCCTGCGCCACTCTGCGGCCCTGACCGATTCACCGCGCTGTTCGGCGATGGGTGCGAAACGCAGCAGGGTGGCGTGCAGGAACCAACCGAGCCAGACGCTTTCACCGCGACCTAAAACCCCGACCCTGTTCATGCCGTCGTTCCAATCTCCGGTACCGAAAAGCGGCAGGCCGTGCGCGCCGACGCCCAAACTCGAATCGAGCGCGCGTACGCAGTGCTCGAACAGCGCTGCGGAACCGGCCGGCGCGGGAACGAAATAATTCTCCAGGGTGCCCTCACTCAAGGGAGCGCCGGCGAGATAAGACACGGGCTCGCCGAGAATCGCGAAATCCGCCGTGACCTCAAGATAATGGGCCACCACGAAGGCCAGCCAGATGCGGTCATCCGAAACGCGGGTCTGCACGCCGGCGCCGGATGTCGGCAGCCACCAATGCTGCACATCACCTGCTTCGAACTGGCGGGCGGCCGCCCGCAGAATGTGCTCGCGCGCCACCGCCGGCGCGCAAACGCAGAGCGCCATGACATCCTGCAGCTGGTCGCGAAAGCCGTAGGCGCCACTCGACTGATAAAAGGCCGTGCGTCCCCAGACGCGGCTGCTCAACGTCTGGTACAAGAGCCAGCCATTCAGCATCAGGTCCATGGAACGGTCGGGCGTCCGCACTTGAAGCACACCCAAGGTTCTGCGCCAAAAATCGGTGACCGACTGGTACGCGGCATCGAGGTCGGAGGTTCGATAGCGCTCGATGAGCGCGGCGGCGGCGGCGGCCGAACTCGCCGCGCCGAGAAGCAGCGTGAATTCCTTGGTCTCGCCCGGATTCAAGGTGATTTTTGTCTGCATCGCGCCGCAGGGATCGAGACCCCCGCCAACCCGTCCGCTCAAGGGTAGCGTCCCCGCAAGCGCTTGGGGGCAAGCCAGCGAGCCCAAGTGTCCGATGAATTCCGCCCGGTCGGCCGTCAAGGTCTGCTGCGCGCCGCCCATGTCCATGAATGCGACTTGCGGCTGAAAATCGCTGTTCCAGGGATTGCGCGCCAGCAGCGCGAGTGTCCGCGGTTCGACTTCGGTAATGATGAATGGAGCCGCGCGATTCTGATTGCCCAGCACCCACTCCACGTAGTGCGTCACCGACAGCCGGCGAGTGTTTTCGCCCTCGTTCTTGATTTTGAGGCGCGAAATCCGCAAAGGATCCAGTGGCGGCACGAACTGCAGCAAGTCCACGGAAATGCCGTGCGCTGCGTGCTGCGCGCGCGTGTAGCCGAAGCCGTGCCTGAGCGTGTATACGGCGGCGGGCTCGCGAATGGGCAGCGGCATGGCGCTCCAGAGTTCCCCGGATTCCTCGTCGCGAAGATAAATCGCATCCGCGGGCGCGTTGGCCACGGGATCATTGGACCAGGGCGTGATCTGGTTCTGTTGTGCGTTCCGCGACCAGGTACTGCCGGATCCGTCGGCGGACATCAAGAAGCCGAACTCCGGATTGGCGATGACATTGTTCCACGGGGTCGGCGTCCATTGATCGGCAGCGAGAACCACCACGTACTCGCCGGCCGCCGCATCGAATCCGCCGATGCCGTTGAAGAATTCCAGTGAAGAGCGGGAATGCGCCGCGGAGCCGGCACCCGGCACGGCGGGGCTCGCCGCGAGCGGCGCCGGCGCCGGCGCTCGCGTTCGCGGCGGTGCAGTGGGAACCGGGGCCGATTGCCGCGGTATCGCGAGCTGATCGCGCAAGGATCCCGAGCGCGCAGCAAAGATCGCGCGGGCGGCGGTCAGCAGGAGATCGCGATGCGCAGGGGAAAGCGCATCGGCGCGCAGCACCGAGGCCTTGCCGCGTCCGACCCGGTTCGCATCGCCCGCCTTGCTTTGAAAGGCGCCAACCGCGCCATCCAAGGCCGTTTGCACGGCTTCCCGCACCGGCGCGGGACTGTCATTGACGATCACCAGGTCCGCCGACAGGCACTTCGCCTGCCAATACTCGAGCGCACGCAGCAATTGCGCCACGACCTCAAGGCCCGCCAAATCGTCGATGGTGACCAGCACGATGGGCAGATCGCCGGAGATGCCGTGGCTCCACAAAGTCGATTGTCCCAGCCGGTTGTTGTCCAGAGTCTGCGACGGGGCGCGCAGCGAGGCGTCGGAGTACAGCAGCCGGCCGGCGATTTCCTGAAAAATCGTCGCATCCTCCAAGCCCACACCGAGATCGCGCAACTGCTTTTCCGCTGCGGCTCTCGAAAGCGCCTGCGCCAATCCAAAGGCCGCCGCATTGCCATACTTGTCGGCGAGCTGAAGGGCCCGGGCGCGCGATGCGGCAATGCCGGTGCAGAACTCTACCTGCACGGTCTCGCCGGGCGGCACGCGCACGCGGCGGCGCAGCGCCAGCACCGCATCGAGTACGGTGCCCGCCGAATTGGACAAGGCTCGACCATCGAAGATGGCGGCGGCGTGGCGCAGCTCCCGACCTCGGCCGAGGAACCGCGCTCGATCGGTCTCGAACTCGAGGGAGCCGCCGTCAGCGCCCTGGCCTAAACTGAAGTGCACCATCCAGAGCTGCGCCTGACCGGCTTCGCGGGGCCGCCTCGTGGCCAGCAACACGCCGCGCTCGCCAAGAGCCTCGGTCTGCACGAACATCTTGGAAAATGCGGGATGCCCGGTATCCGCGCCAGGTTGACTCAAGACAACTTCGGCGTACGTGGTGAGCTCGATTTCCCGCGGCTTAGCGCCTTGGTTGGTCAGGGAAACGCGGCGCACCTCGGCATCATCCTCGCTTGAGACCACAATCTGCATCGCGGTGAGCAGCGAACCGTCCTGGCGGCTGAACTCGGCGCGATCCTCGAAAAAGGCAGCGCTGTAGCTGTCGGGTTTGCGGCCGCTGGGCTGATATCCCGCCGACCACACCTCGCCGCTTTCCGCGTCGCGCACGAATACGTAGTAGCCCCAGGGGTCGCAGGTGGGATCCTCGCGCCAGCGGGTGAGGGCGATGTCGCGCCAGCGGCTGTAGCCCGAGCCGGCCGCGGTCAGCATCACCGAATAGCTGCCGTTCGACAGCACGCAGGTGCGTGGCGCGGCGCTCTCCATCATGGATTCAGTTTCCAGATCTCGAGGTTCATTGCGACCACGAGGCTCACCCCGAGGAAATACGGCGCCAGAGTCCACGCCGCCAGGGGTTTCACCCGGGCGAATTCGCGCGCCGTCCAGCCAACCGCCGACCACAGCGCAACGATCTCAAACAATCCCAGGCCGATATTCTTCAAACCGAAGAACAGTGGCGCCCAGGCGGCGTTGAGCAGCAGCTGCACCACATAGGCGGCTATCGCGACGCTGCGGGTGCGGTGATAGCGTTCGCGCCAGACCAGCCACGCCGACACTCCCATCAGCACATAGAGCGCCGCCCACACCGGCGCAATCCAGGTTTGCGGCGGCTGCCATGGCGGCTTCAGCAGAGCCGCGTACCACGGTGCTGCCGCCGCCGACCCGGCCGGCGAGTATAGGTACGCGAATACGCCCGCGCCCAGCGACAACCCGACGAACAGCGCGAGCGCCGGCAGATTGGGCCGGGAATTTCGGCCCCGATACGAGGTCGCGCTCTCGATTGGAATTCTCATCGTCGCGGCGACCTTGACGATCTCATCTTCACGAACAGCAGGATGGCGGCAAGCATCTGCAGCCAGCCGAGCCATTGGTACTGGGTGGCGCGGCTCAAGAAGATCAATCCGGACAGCCACAGAACCGCGGCGACGATGGCCGTCTCCCGCCGCAGCTCCGCGCGCCGCGTGGCCTCCTGCAGCTCCGCCGTGCGGGAGGCTTCCGCTGCCGAAGCGGAGACCTCCGTCGCCTCGCGCACGGCGGTCTGCAAAATCTGCGGGATCTGGCGCAGCGTCATCAATGCGTCGGGAATGCGCGCGCGGATCTCCCTGACGATGGTGCGCGGACTCACGCGCTCGCGCATCCACTCGCGCAACACCGGCTGCGCCGTCTTCCACAGGTCGAGCTCCGGATACAGCTGCCGGCCCAATCCTTCGATGTTGAACAGCGTCTTCTGCAGCAGGATCAGTTGCGGCTGAACCCGCATGTCGAAGCGCCGCGCCGTGGCGAACAGCCGCAGCAGCACCTGCGCGAAGGAAATGTCCTTGAGCGGTTTGTTGAAAATCGGTTCGCATACGGTGCGCACCGCCGACTCGAGCTCATCGATCCGGGTGCCGCGCGGCACCCATCCGGATTCGATGTGCAGGGCGGCGATTCGCGCATAATCGCGGTCGAAAAAAGCCATGAAATTCTCGGCCAGATAGTGCTGATCGCGCGGCTGCAAGGTGCCGACGATGCCGAAATCGACCGCCGCATAGCGCGGATTCTTCGGATCATCGACCTGCACGAAGATATTGCCCGGATGCATGTCGGCGTGGAAAAAGTTGTGGCGGAACACCTGAGTGAAGAAGATCTCGACGCCGTTCTCGGCAAGCTTGGCGATGTCCGTGCCGCGCGCCCGCAATTCATCGATCTGACTGACGATGATGCCGTGGATGCGCTCCATGACCATGATGTTGGGGCGGCAGAGATCCCAGTGCACCGCGGGGACATACAGCAGCGATGAGCCGGAGAAATTGCGCTTCAGCTGCGCGGCGTTGCCGGCTTCGCGCAACAGATCCAGCTCGTCGGTAACGGTCTTGCGGTACTCGGCCACCACTTCGATGGGCCGCACCGGCCGGGCCTCCTCCCAATACTGGTCCGCCAATTTGGCGAGCGCGTCCAGAACCTCGAGGTCGAGATCGATGACCTCGCGCATGCCGGGGCGCAGTATCTTCACCACGACCTCGCCGCCGCTCTTCAGAGTGGCCGCGTGCACCTGCGCAATGGAGGCGGCCGCCAAGGGCGTGGATTCGAAGCTGCCGAAGATCTCGCCCAGCGGCAGCCCGAAGGTCTTTTCGATGGTGGCGACGGCGATGTCGCCGGGAAACGGCGGTACGCGGTCCTGCAACTTCGCCAACTCATCCGCCACGTCGACCGGCAAAAGATCGCGGCGCGTCGAAAGCGCCTGACCGAACTTGACGAATATCGGGCCGAGCTCCTCCAAGGCCAACCGCAGCCGCTCCCCGCGCGTGATGCCGATGCTGCGCTGAAACCAGGTCCACGGCGAAAAATAGAACAGGAAGCGCAATGGCCGATAGAGATGCGTCGCGCGCACGAAGTCGTCCAGCCGATGCCTTACCAGCGCTCGCTGTATCTGCAACAGCCGCGCGAGAACCCGCGGACGCATCAGGAAATGCCTTTTTCGAGCCGGCTCATCAAGGCCCGCTCGATTCTTCCCAGTCTTGCCTCGGCCCGGTCGACTGCCTCCCGCGCGCTGTCCACGCCGCGCAGGAATTCCTCGAGCTCGGGTCTCGTGATCAGGTCGCGGCCTTCCTCCTGCAGATATTCGGCGATGTTCTCGCCGGCGGTGCGCCGCGCACGGCGCGCCCAGGTCCTCACGCTTCTCGCAATCTGCCCCAGGCGCCGCGCCGGCATGTCACCGATGAAGCGCGACAGCTCCTCCTCCAAATCCGGACGCGCGGCCTCGATGAGTTCGCGGTACGAATTGGCGATCTCGGCATCGCCGCGGATTTGCACCGGGTTGCGGCCCTCCGCCGGGCGTCCGCTTTTGAACATCTGCAGGAGCGCCGCAGCCGATCCGGAGATCACGGCATCGGCGCTCGTCGCCTCGTCCGCGGCGAGCAGCGCCAGGCGGCCGCCGGACATCGCCGCGCGAATGCGCGTAATGGACTCGATCTCGATTTGCAGGCTGGTGCCTTCGAGGCGCCGCGCCAGCGCCGTGGCCGGAGTGGAAGCGGCAATGTTTCTATTGAATACCGCCTCGGCGGATGCCAACCACGCGGGAGTAGCGGGCATGTCAGATTTTGTAGCCGCGATGCACAGCGACTATTCCGCCGGTCAGATTGTGATAGCGGGTTTGCGCGAACCCGGCGGTGCGCAACATTTCGAGCAAGGTCTCTTGATCCGGATGCATGCGGATGGATTCGGCCAGATACCGGTAGCTTTGCGCGTCCTGCGCCACCAGTTTCCCCAGCAGCGGCAACACATTGAAGGAATAGGCGTCGTAAATGGATTTCAATCCCGGCGCCACCGGCGTCGAGAACTCCAGCACCAGCAGTTGACACCCCGGTTTCAGCACGCGGTGCATGGAGGCAAGTGCCGCGGCCTTATCGGTGACATTGCGCAGGCCGAAGCCGATGGTCACGCAATCGAAGGCATCGTCCGGAAACGGCAGCGCCTGCGCATCGGCAACGATGCACTCGACGTTGCCCACAAAGCCGGCATCCAGCAGCCGGTCACGGCCGATTTCCAGCATCTCAGGATTGATATCCGACAACACCACCCGCCCGGATTTACCGACCTGCCGCAGCAGGCCCTTGGCCAAATCGCCGGTACCTCCGGCAACATCCAATGCGCTCTGACCCGGCCGCAAACCCGTCAGTGACAGGGTGAAATGCTTCCATAGCCGATGCGCGCCGAGCGACATCAAATCGTTCATCACGTCGTACTTGGCGGCAACCGAGGTGAACACCGCGCGCACGCGCGCCGCCTTGTCTTCGGCAGCGACCTTTTCAAATCCAAAATCCACCGTGCGTTCGGAGTCGGCCATGGCGCCCTTTTGAGTGTAGGACAGCATTGTAGCCGACTGGCGCGCCGCCTAAGCGGCGGCTATTTCGCTGACTTTTCGGCCTCGGCGCAGCGCCTGAGATAGCGCGCCCAATTCGCCTTCTGATCGCGGCCCAATTCGTGCAGCACGCCCCAGGAATAAAGGCCGGTATTGTGGCCGTCGTCGAAAAACAGGCGCAATGCATAGTTCCCGACCGGCTCAACGCTGCTGATCCCCACGTTCTGCTTGCCGGTCACGAGCGCGCCCTCGCCGCCGCCGTGACCTTTTACCTCGGCGGAGGGCGAGAAAACCCGAAGATATTCGAACGGCAGCTCGAAGTGCGATCCATCATCGAAACGCACATCGAGTAGCCGCGACCCGGTCCGCAGCTTGATTTCGGTCGGTTGCGGCATGTTCAAAGGATGTAGCGCGACAAATCCTGATCTTTCACCAATTCGCCGAGATTGCCCTCCACGTACTCGCGGTTGATGTGAACCTTGGTGCCGTTGCGATCGGCGGCATCGAACGACACGGTTTCGAGCAAGCGCTCCATCACCGTGTGCAAACGCCGCGCGCCGATGTTTTCGGTGCGCTCGTTGACTTCGAAAGCCACCTCCGCAAGCCGCCGCACGCCGCTGTCCGCAAATTCCAGGGTGACTCCCTCGGTGGCGAGCAGCGCGGTGTATTGGCGGCACAATGAGGCGTCCGGCTCGGTCAATATGCGCACAAAATCCTCGACCACCAGGGGCTCGAGCTCCACGCGGATCGGCAAGCGGCCCTGCAGCTCAGGAATCAGGTCCGAGGGCTTGGACATGTGAAACGCGCCTGATGCGATGAACAACACGTGATCGGTCTTCACCGTGCCGTACTTGGTGTTCACCGTGCAGCCTTCCACCAAGGGCAACAGGTCGCGCTGTACGCCCTCGCGCGACACATCGGCGCCCAGGGTTTCCTGGCGGCGCGCGATCTTGTCGATCTCGTCGATGAACACGATGCCGTTCTGCTCGGCATTCTCGACGGCGCGCAGCTTCAGGTCCTCTTCGTTGACCATCTTCGCCGCCTCCTCGTCGACAAGAAGCTTCAGCGCCTCCTTGATCTTGAGTTTGCGTGGGCGGGTGCGGCCGCCGCCCAAATTCTGGAACATGCCCTGCAGTTGCTGCGTCATCTCCTCCATGCCCGGAGGCGCCATGATTTCGACCCCATGCGGAATGGCGCGCACTTCGATTTCGATTTCGCGATCGTCCAATTCCCCTTCGCGCAGCATTTTGCGAAAGCGCTGCCGCGTATCGCTGTCCCGAGGCGCGGCATCACCGGTAAACCCGGCGGAGGCGCGCGGCAGCAGAATGTCGAGCACCCGGTCCTCGGCGCTGTCGGCGGCTCGAGGGTGCACTTTGGCGATTTCTTCCTCGCGGGTCATTTTTACGGAGATGTCGACAAGATCGCGGACGATCGAATCCACTTCGCGACCAACATAGCCCACTTCGGTGAATTTCGTGGCTTCGACCTTGATGAAAGGCGCCTTGGCGAGCCTCGCTAAGCGTCGGGCGATCTCGGTCTTGCCGACGCCGGTGGGACCGATCATGAGAATGTTCTTCGGGGTGATCTCCTGGCGCAGCGATTCCGCGACCTGCTGGCGCCGCCAGCGATTGCGCAGGGCAATCGCCACCGCCCGCTTGGCGGCCTTCTGGCCGACGATATGCTTGTCCAGCTCTTCGACGATTTCCCGCGGCGTCATCTGCGACATGGAGCTACAGCTCCTCGATGGTCAGCTGGCGATTGGTGTAAATGCAAATATCCGCCGCGATGTTCAATGACCGTTCGACGATGTCGCGCGCCGGCAGTTCGCCCTGCATGAAGGCGAGAGCCGCGGCCTGCGCGAATCCGCCGCCCGAACCGATGGCGATCAAATCATGCTCCGGCTCGATCACATCGCCGGTGCCGGAAATCACGTAGGTGCTGCTGGCATCGGCAACACAGAGCAGGGCTTCCAAGCGCCGCAGGCTGCGGTCGCTGCGCCAGTCCTTGGCCAATTCAATCGCAGCACGCGTGAGGTTGCCGAATTTCTCGAGCTTGCCCTCGAAGCGCTCGAACAAGGTGAATGCATCGGCGGTTCCGCCCGCAAATCCCGCCAGCACCTTGTCGCCGTACAGACGCCGCACCTTGCGCGCATTGGCCTTCATCACGGTCTGACCGAGGGTCACCTGACCATCGCCGCCGACAGCGACCCGGCCGTTGCGCCGCACGGCGAGAATCGTCGTGCCATAAAAAGTGTCGGGATTGTGAGTCATATAAAACTCGAGCATGGGGCCAATGGCGGCCCTTTCAAGCGGGGCGTGATCGGCGCCGGGCGCGCGGATGCGCGGCGTCGTAGACGCTGGCCAGGTGCTGGAAATCGAGGTGGGTGTAGATCTGCGTGCTGCTGATGTCGGCGTGACCCAGCAATTCCTGCACACCGCGCAGGTCCGCGCTGGACTCGAGCAGATGGGTCGCAAACGAATGACGAAACATATGCGGGTGCACATGCAGCGCCAAACCCTGGCGGCGCGCCCAGGTGTCAACCCGCAGTTGCACGGCCCGCACCGACAATTGACGGCCCGTTCTACCGACGAACAAGGGGCTGGCAGGAGCGCCGGCGCGCGGCGCCGCGCAATCCCCCGCCCGACGCAGCAGCCCGGCGCGCTCAATGAGCCACTGGTTCAGAGCGGCGATGGCATGGCGGCCGACGGGCACGATCCGCGCCTTGTTGCCCTTGCCGACGACCCGCACGGTTCGATCCTTCAGATCGATGGCGGAAAGATCCAATCCGACCAGTTCGCTCAAGCGTAATCCCGATGAATAAAACAATTCCATGATGGCCTTGTCGCGCGCGGACAAGCTGTCGTCGACGCGAAAGTCGAGCAGCCGGGCCATTTGATCGGCATCCAGGGTCTGCGGCAGGCGCTTCTTTGCTTTCGGCGCCCGCACATCCTCCGCGGGATTGCGCGCCGCCGCGCCCTCGCGCATCAGGAATTCGAAAAATGAACGCAGCGCCGACAGGCGCCGCTGGATACTGCGCGGCGCCATGCCGCCGGCATGTTCGGCCGCCGCGAACGCGCGCACCTGCGAATTATCCAGCGCGTCCCAGCGTTTGAGATTGCGCCGCCCGCAGAACCCCTGCATGGTGCGCAGATCGCGGCGATAAGCTGTGACCGTATGAGCGCTCATCCGCCGTTCCTGCGCAAGATGCGTCAAGAACCGCTCGATCCATTCGCGCTCGGCCGGATCCACGGCCCGTCAGCGCATGAGCGCGTAGGTCACGAGCTCGCCAATGCGCGTTAAGAATTCGGTGCTCATGCCCGGATGGAAGCGTTCGGTGTCACTGGCGCCGATGCCAAGAATTCCGAGCGAACCCTTTTGCCCCAACGGCGTGAGGGCCACCGAACCGATGGCCATGGACTCCAAGCCGAACAGATAATCACGCTGCGCGTCGCGCACCTGGCCGCAGCGCGGCTTGCCCGACGTCAACAGGGATTCGAAGGTCTTGATGTCGTCGTCTGCCGGACTGCCGATGCGCAGGAACCGACCCGCCTCCGGTTCCAGCGCGCGCGCTTCCTCGAGAAACAGCACCATGACCGAATGCATGGCGTCGAAATCCTCCCGCAACGAGGTCTCGACGGCATTGATGGACTCCAACAAGGTATGTGCGCGAATCAGCCGCTGGCTCAAGCGGTGAATGCGATCGGCCAGCGCGTCATTGGCGCGGGCCACATCGACCAGTTCCTTCAGCTTTCGCTCCAGCGACTGATTGCGCTCGCGCAGCACCTCGATTTGGCGCTCCACCAGGCTCACGGTGGCGCCGGCGTCGCGCAGGTGCGGCAGGCGCAGCTTGGTCAACAGCTGTGAGTTGCGCTCGAAGAAATCCGGAAAGGTTTGCAAGTAGTCGCCGACATTTGAATCATTGAGAACATCCTGCTTCATCCCGCGCGCGTGACTCGTCGTCATTGTTTGGCTCCCGTGAATCGCGTTAAATCGATAGAACCCGTGAAAACGAAGGTCGCGGGTCCGGTCAGCCAGATAGGCTGATCGGGACCCGCCCAAGAAACCAGCGCAGTACCGCCCGGTAAATCGACCCGCACTTCCCCATCGAGCAATCTCAAGCGCTGGCCGACCGCAGCGGCTGCGCAGGCGCCGGTGCCGCAGGCCAGGGTTTCGCCGGCGCCGCGTTCGAACACCCGCAGCCGGATATGGCTGCGATCCAGGATCTGCATGAAGCCGACGTTGGCGCGCTTCGGAAAACGCGGGTGCTGCTGGATCTTGAGTCCAAGCTCTGTCACCGGCGCGGTTTTCACATCGGCCACGCGCAACACAACGTGAGGATTGCCCATGGAGAGGGCGCTGAACTCGAGGTCGGCGCCGTCGATGGTCAAGGAATAGGTATCCGCATACGCCTCCGCCTGCATCGGCACGGAGCGCGGATCAAAATTCGGCACGCCCATGTCCACCGAAACCAAGCCGTCGTCTCTGACTCGCGCATGCACGGTTCCGCCCGGGCAGCCCATTGTGAGGTCGCGGCCCAATTGCGGCGCGCGACTGTACAGCAGCGCCGCGATACAGCGCGCGCCGTTGCCGCACTGTTCGACTTCGCCACCGTCGGAATTGAACACCCGGTAGAACACGCGGCTCGCCGCATCGCGCGGACTTTCCAGCATCAACGCTTGATCAAAGCCGACTCCGGTATGGCGATCGGCAAGAGCGCGCAGCAGCCCGGAGTCCATGCGGGTGTCAGCCGCGATGCCGGCGGCGTCGAATACCAAGAAATCGTTGCCCAACCCCTGCATCTTCAGAAACTCGATGCGCATGATGCGAGCATAGCCGAAGCGGCTCGTGGTCGCGAGAGCAGCGGCTCGAATAGTTTCCACATGCGTGGGGGTTGCGCACCGTGCCTCTCTCGTTCAACCTTACCCAACAACGAAGCCGGGGGATTATGCGTCACATCATGGTATTGAATTCGAAGGGCGGATGCGGCAAGAGCACTCTGAGCACGAACATCGCCGTTTTCTTCGCCCGCGACGGACATCAAGTTTGCCTTGCCGATTACGATCCGCAACGATCCAGCCTTGACTGGCTGAGCATGAGGCCGGCCGATCTGCCGGCCATCAACGGCGTCGCCGCTTTTGACGACGGGCTGCGCAACGTACCGCGCAACACCGACATCCTGGTGATCGATGCGCCGGCGCGCGTGCACGGCACCGAACTCAACGAACTGGTGCGCCGCGCCGAAACCATCATCGTGCCGGTGCTGCCTTCCACCATCGACATGAAGGCCTGCGGACATTTCATGGCCGAATTGCTCGAGATCGGCAAGGTGTCGCGCAAACAGGCGCGCCTGGGATTGATCGCCAATCGCGTGCGCGAATACACCCTGGTGTACGAGGAATTGGATCAATACTTGAGCAAGCTCAAGGTGCCCTATCTAGGGGCTCTGCGCGAAGCGCAGAATTATGTCCGGGCGTACTCCCGGGGCCTGGGTGTGCTCGAACTGCCGGAATATCTCGCCTGGCCGGATTGGAAGCAATGGAAGCCGATCGGCGAATGGCTGGATAGCAAGCGCAGTCAGCCCACGGCCTGAACGGGACTGGATGTCTGCGGCTCGCATGCGCATCCAGGTTGTCAATTCAAACCTCGAGTTTCGCGCCGCGCCCGATCAAACGCTGCTCGATGCGGCGCTAGATTCCTCGTTGAATTTGCCGCACAGCTGCAAGGGCGGCAATTGCGGCGCCTGCCGCGCCCGCTTGCTGCGCGGCGAGATTCACTATCCCAACGGCCCACCGCTGGGCCTTTCCGACGCCGAGGCCGCGGAGGGCATGATCTTGCTGTGCCAGGCGAGTGCACGGACTGATCTCTCGATCGAGACATTTGAAATGCGAATGGCGGATGCGGCCACGCCCAAGCGTCTGCCCTGCCGCATCGAGCGAACACTGCAGCTGTCGCACGATGTCATGGGCGTGTTCCTGCAACTTCCCATCGCGGAAGCCTTCACCTTCGAACCCGGCCAGTACATCGACATCATGCTGCCCGGCGGCCGGCGCCGCAGCTTTTCCATCGCGTCGCCGCCGCACGATTCCCGGCCGCTGGAGCTGCATGTGCGGCGAGTCGCCGGCGGCGAATTCACCGACCCGTTGTTCCGTCAGAATGCAGAACGCACGCTGTTGACCATCGAAGGCCCGCTGGGACAATTTGCATATCGGGAGGGCGGCGAATCGCGGGGCGGCCAACCGCCGGGCGGCCAAGCGCGGGACAGCGCGGCGCCGCCGATGCTGCTGATCGGCGGCGGCACCGGGATTGCGCCGCTCATCAGCATCCTCCGCCACGTGATCGAAAACGGCATCGATCGCAACATGCAGGTTTATTGGGGCGTACGCAGCGAGCGCGACTTGTATGCTCAGGAGAGGCTCGAGGCTCTCGCGGCTCGTGCCCGCATGCGCTACATACCGGTACTGTCCGAGCCCACGCCTAAGTGGCTGGGCAGAAGCGGCTGGGTGCACGAGGCCGCGTTCAAGGATATCGGCGAACTGGACGCGCATGAAGTTTACGCGGCCGGACCGCCGGCGATGATTGCGGCCGTGCACAGCGAGTATCAGGGGCGCGGACTGTCCGCCTCCCGATTGCATGTCGACTCGTTCGACTATGCCCCGGACACGCTCGAGCGCCAGCGAACGAGCGCGGCCAGCAGATCCTGATCCTCGGCGGAATCCGCCTGCAGCAGCGGCGCCTTCAGCCCGCGTTCACGCAACCCGGATGCGATGCGCTCGCCGGGAACGAGCCAGTGCACTCGTTCGAACTCGCGGCGCAACTCTGGGGGAGCCAGCTCAAGCAGCGCACCCGCCAGATTCAAACTGGTCGCAGTGATCACGTGCATTTCTCCGGCCGCGAATTTTTCCAATACCGCCTTGAGCGTGGCTGCGTTTGGGTGCGCCGGCACGACCTCGTAGACCTCGGCCTGTACGACCTGCGCGCCGCGGCGGGTGAGTTCCTGCTCCAGCAGTTGCCGGCCGTTGGTTCCCTTGAACATCAATATGCGATGGCCCGCCAAATGTTCCAATCGCGGATGCGACAGCAGTCCCTCGGAGTCAGTGGATCCCTCAGGCTGCACGGCCACGCGGTAGCCCGCCTGGTTCAGGGCGCGCGCCGTCGCGGGACCGATGGCGGCGAGCGTGAGATCGCGCTTTTGGCCGAGAAAGGGAGCGCCGAATCTCACCGCATTGGCGCTGGTGAACACAATGAGTTCAAAATTGTCGAGCGCACCGATCTGCGCCGTCAGCGCGCGTCGATCGCCCAAGGGTTTGATTTCCACGGCGGGCAGGCGCAGCGTGCGCGCGCCGGAAGCTTCCAGCAATCGGCACAGCGGCATCGACTGCAACTCCGGTCTCGTCACTAGAACGCCCACTCCTTGCAGTGGCGCCATGGGCTAGGCCGTGCGCAAGCGCTCGAGTAAATGTCCGGCGCCGGCGGCGAGCATGCGCTCGGCCAGCCGCCGTCCCAGCGCCGCCGGATTTTCTATGCCGCCCGTCAAGCTGTCGCGCAGCAGCCGCGAACCATCCGGCTCGGCCACGAGACCTTGGAGAGTGATTTCATCCGCGGTGCGCTCCGCGTAGGCGGCTATCGGCGATTGACAGCTGCCGCCCAAGCGCTCGGCAAATGCCCGCTCCGCATCCATCAGCAGACGTGTGGAAGCATCCTCCAGCGGCTGCAGAAGGGAGCGGGTGTGCGCATCCGCGCCGCGGCATTCGATTCCGATTACGCCCTGGCTTACCGCCGGGAGGCAAACATTGGGATCGAGACGCGCGCTGATGCGCGATTCCAGTCCCAATCGAATCAAGCCGGCGCACGCGAGAACAATGGCATCCATTTCGCCCGCGTCGAGCTTGCGCAGCCGCGTATCCACGTTGCCGCGCAACGCCTGGATGGAAAGATCCGGCCGCAAGGCGCGCAGCTGCGCCTGCCGCCGCAGGCTCGAGGTACCGACGCGCGCGCCGGCGGGAAGATCCTCGAGCCGCCGGACTCCCGTGCGGGTGACGAGCGCATCGAGAGCGTCGGCGCGCTTCAAGACCGCGCCGATCATGAGTCCCTCGGGCAGCTCGGCCGGCACGTCCTTCATGGAATGCACGGCGATGTCGGCCCGCTGAGCGGCGATGGCGACCTCGAGTTCTTTGATGAAAAGACCTTTGCCGCCGATGGCCGCGAGGCTGCGGTCCTGGATGCGGTCGCCCTGAGTCAGCAGCGGCACCAGCTCCACCTCCAGGCCCGCGTGCGCCTGCCGCAGCAGCATCGCTACATGTTGCGCCTGCCACAGCGCCAGCTGGCTCTTGCGCGTTGCGATGCGCAGGGTTGTGCTCACGTGGACTCTGAGTCGGGAAACAGCTTGGTCTTCAAGCGGTAGATGGACGATATGTCCTCATCGCCGAATCCTTGAGAAATAAGTTTTGCGTACTCCGCGAGGGTCGATTCGACCACCGGCAGCACGGCGCCGTGACGCGCCGCCATGTCGCGGCAAATGCGCAGATCCTTGTCGTGCAGTCGCACGCGAAAGCCCGCCGGGAAATTATTGTTCGCCATGAACGGCGCGCGGTTGACGAAGTACCAGCTCGAGCCAGCACCTTTGCCCAGCACATCAATCACCTGTTTCAGCGGCAGGCATTCCGCATGCGCGAAGGCCATTGCCTCGCCCACGGCCTGGATGATGCCGGCGCACATGATCTGATTGGTGGCCTTTGCCGCCTGTCCGGCGCCGCTCGAGCCCATGTAGGCAACAGCTTTGCCAAGCTTCTCCAGAATCGGCTGTGCGCGCGTGAACACCGATTCGTCGCCGCCGACCATGATGGCCAGCGAGGCGGTCCTGGCGCCTTCGACGCCGCCGCTCACCGGGCAGTCGAGGAAGCCGACGCCGAGCGCGGCAAGCTGTTCATGTATCTCGCGCACAGTATTCTTGCCGACGGTGGAACAATCCATGACGATCATGTTCGGGGTCAAACCCTTATCCAACCCTGCGATCACGGCGCGCAAGTCATCGTCGGCCGATACGCATATCACCACCGCTTCGCAGTTGCCGGCGAGTTCCTCCAAACTTGCGAATGAGTGAACCTTCAATTCCGCGGCCAGCGCCGTGGCTTTTTCCGTGGTTCGATTCCAAACGCCCGTGAGGAGACCGGCGCGGTGAAGATTACGCGCCATGTGCGCGCCCATGGCGCCCAATCCAACGATGCCTGTTTGCATATGCGCGGTCCTTGGGGTGCGGTTGTGTAGGAACCGTAGCCTAAGGCTTATGATCGTCCGCGGCAAAGCGCGAACTGCAAGCGGAGGATTCAAGCGAGCCCCGCGAAGGGCGGTCAATCGAGGTGGCGGGTTTAGGTGCTGCTATTGCAAATGGTATCGATGTCGCGCTTGGCGTTGAGGCGCTCGGTGTCGATCTCTTGCGCGGACATGTACTGACGCTCGCCGTCCGGGCCCGACTTGTAGATGCGCCGGCCTTCGATGAGCTTCTTGTAGTGCTCCTGCGCCTCCGTGCATTGCTTTTCCTTGGTTTGCTCGACGTCCTGGTCGACCGCGCGCTTGATGTCGGTGTCCTTGGGAGTGGGATTGTTGGCGGCGGTCTTGGGCGCGGTGTCGGCGGTTCTGGCCGGAGCAGGGGCCGCGTTGCGGTTACTCGCAGAGTGAGTGCCTAGCAGCTCGACCACTTCTGCGTGCACGCCGTCCGGCGGTCGATCGCCGTATTGCAGCTTGCCCTGCGCGTCGACCCATTTGTAGACGACAGCCGAGGCCAGCCCTGACCAGGCCAGCAACGCAGCACACAACAATAGGCGTTTCATCGTCCAATCCTCGCGTAGCTACAGCGCATGTGATCCCGACTCTCCGGTGCGAATGCGCACCGCTTGGCCGAGTTCCGCAACAAAAATCTTTCCGTCACCGATTTTACCTGTGCGCGCAGTTTCAATAATGGCTTCCACGACCCGATCAACCTGCTCATCGTCGACGGCCAGCTCAAGCTTTACCTTGGGCAGAAAGTCGACCACGTATTCCGCTCCCCGATAAAGCTCAGTGTGGCCCTTTTGCCGGCCAAAGCCTTTGACCTCTGTCACGGTAATGCCCTGAACTCCCACTTCCGCCAACGCCGCCCGCACGTCGTCAAGTTTGAAGGGTTTGATGATGGCGATCACCATTTTCATGCAACGGGCTCCAGTTTGACCAACACGAAGTCTACCAGCGTTAATTCAAATGAATTTGCTGCAGCACAGCATGGAGAATTGGATTTTTCTCAGGTATAAAACCGCAAGCGTCTCGCGTCGGGCGCGCGGATATAAAAAACGGCGCGGGCCCCTTTTCAGTGACCCGCGCCGCCGGGATATCGCACCGACGGGGGAGTTGGCTGGCTTGCCGGCGCGAGATGCTCCTAAATCGTCAAATAACAGCCTCGCTTAAGAGTGGGCGAGGCCTTCAGAAATCCAAAAATCCTTATTCGTCGGCGATGGCCTAAATGGCATCCGGGCCGGTTTCCCCCGTCCGCACGCGCAGCGCCTGTTCCAGTTCGAGCACCCAAACTTTTCCATCACCCGTTTTCCCGGTCCTCGCCACATTGCAAACCGCCTCCAGCACCTGCTCAGCGATCGAATCATCCACCGCGAGCTCGATCTTGGCCTTGGGCAGAAAATCCACGCGATATTCGGCGCCTCGATAAATCTCCGCGTGCCCATGTTGCCGGCCGAACCCTTGTACTTCGGTTACCGTGACGCCTTGAATGCCGATATCTGCAACCGCCTGCCGGACCTCGTCCACCTTGAAGGGTTTGATGACGGCGGTGATCAGCTTCATGCATTAATCCGCGCTTTCACCGGTAAATCAGTCAGCCTCCAACGTCGCTTCCACGTAGTATTGATCGTGAATGTTGCAGTTTCCGTGCCACCTTCAGATATATGAGGAATCAAGGAGTTGCACGGCGGCCGCTGCGGGGGACGCACCGAGCTGGCGCGTAGCCGCGCTGCTTGTGCGTTACCAGGGTGCGATGGGCGTCTGAAGGCTTAGGTGTAGGAGGTTTCGATGAGCTTCATGAACTCGAATGGTCTGGATGAGTTGGCGCGCCGCCTGGCCGATTCGGTGCCGGAGTCGCTGCGCGCCTTTGGCCGCGATATGGAGAGCAATTTCAAAGCCGTGCTGCAGGCACAGCTCGGCAAGCTCGATCTTGTCACCCGGCAGGATTTCGACGTGCAGGCGGCGATACTGGAGCGTACGCAGAGCAAGCTGGCGACACTGGAGACGCGCCTGAAGGAGATCGAGGGCAAGCTCTCGCCCCAATAGAGGGATTTCAGATTCATGAGCACTCACAGGGAGGTGAGCACGGTTTTCAGCCGTGCGCCCGCGGGAGTCGTGGCGCCCCTGGTGCGGGTCGAAGTGCACCTGGGATTGGGACTTCCGGCATTTGCATTGGTCGGCCTGCCCGAAACCGTGGTTCGTGAAAGCAAGGAGCGCGTCCGTGCCGCGCTGGTGACCGCGGGATTTGATTTTCCGCAGCGGCGCATCACCGTCAATTTATCGCCCGCGGACCTGCCGAAGGAGGGCGGCCGCTTCGATTTAGCCATTGCCGTCGGCATCCTCGCGGCCGACGGGAAAATACCGGCGCGCGCGCTCACGCAGCGTGAATTTTATGGCGAGTTGTCCTTGAGCGGCGAACTGCGCGAAACGCCGAAGCTGCTGCCTGCGCTGATCGCCGGCGCAAAGTTCGGCAGCGAGATGATTCTGCCGGCCGCCAACGCGCTGGAGGCAAGCCTGGTTGCCGGTGCGAAACTCGGGCTGGCGGATCAATTGCATGAAGTCATCGAGGCTCTCCGAGGCAACGCAGCGCTTTGCGCCACGCCGCGCGACAAGCTATCGGACAGCCGCGCCGGTCTCGCGACTGACAGCCACACCCGTACCGCGACTCATGCGGATCTCGCCGAGGTTCGCGGCCAATATGCCGGCAAGCGCGCCTTGGAGATAGCCGCCGCCGGCGAACACGGGCTGCTGCTGATAGGTCCGCCCGGAGCCGGCAAGACACTGCTGGCGCAGCGATTGTCCGGTCTGCTGCCGCCCTTGTCAGCGAGCGAGGCCTTGGAGGTCGCCAGTTTGGAATCAGTGGCGGGCCGCAGGCCCACGCTCGGGAACAGCCGGCCGTTTCGCAGTCCGCAGCACACGGCGTCGGTGGCGGCGCTGATCGGCGGCGGTGCGCTGAAGCCCGGCGAACTCACGCTTGCGCATCTCGGAGTACTGTTCCTCGACGAGCTGCCGGAATTTCCGCGCAACGCGCTCGAGGCCCTGCGCGAGCCTCTGGAAAGCGGCGCAGTGGTCGTGTCGCGGCTCAAGCGCAGCTGCGAATTCCCCGCACGGTTTCAATTGATTGCGGCAATGAACCCATGCCCCTGCGGTTATGCCGGAGATCCGCGCGGGCGCTGCCATTGCACGGCCGAGCAAATCGCGCGCTACCGAAATCGGATTTCAGGACCGCTCATCGATCGCATCGACATTCACGTCGAACTCAAAGCGCTGCCGGTGGAGCACCTGGTCGGCGACAGCGACGCTTTGGAAATGTCCGAAACCTCGGCGGCCGTCGCCCAGCGTGTCGCCGCCGCGCGCAACCTGCAGCTGCAGCGGCAGGGAAAACTCAATGCGCGCCTCACGCCATCTGAGATGACGCGCGTTTGCCGGCTCGCCGCGGATTCGCGCGCGTTGCTCGCAACCGCGATTGCGCGGCTCGGCCTGTCGGCGCGGGCCTATCACCGCGTGCTCAAGCTGGCGCGCACCTGCGCCGATCTCGCCGCGGCGCCGGATATCCGCAGGATCGATGTCGCGGAAGCAGTGAATCTACGCGTGCTCGACCGGCCCAATTTGTAGCCGTGAAATTTGACATAGCGGCGCATCCACTGCAGATAAGCCTTCTCGGTGCGCAGCGCCATTTGTCGGGTGCGCATCCTCCCGTGATGTCAGCGCAGAATCTAGTAATCGGTTCGAGCGATCGGAGGTCGGAGATTGTCACAAGGACGTGAGAAGGTGCGGGTGGACGGGGAGGGGAACTAAAGGGCCAGGAATAATGTGCGAAGTTGCTAATACGCGCATATTCTAAGGGATTCCAACTAATAGCTAGATCGCAGGGAGAACAGTGCGAAACCTGGAAATTCTTTATCCCCTATTAGCGCTGGCCGCATGGACCTTTTTGGTCTTGCTGCTGATTCCGTTTTTTCGAATTCGTTCGGTGCGGCGCCGCGAGATTGCTCCCAGTGATTTTAAGTACGGAGAGTCATCCGCCGTCCCGCCGGCTGTGAGTATTCCGAACAGGAACTACATGAACCTGCTCGAGCTGCCGATGCTCTTTTATGTGGTTTGCTTGATGTTGTATGTCACGGCTGGAGCGTCACGCTCGGCGGTCTATGTTGCGTGGGCGTATGTTGTGTTGCGCGTGGTTCATAGCATCATTCATCTTAGCTACAACCACGTGCTGCACAGGCTTGCCGCGTTCACCTTAAGCAACTTCGCGCTGGTCTCGCTGTGGGTGGTTGCAGGAGTACACGTGGCGTCGATGGGCGCGTAAGCCAAGGAGGGGTTGATGATAGGAATAAACCAGTCCGCAAAGTCGGGCTGGTGCGCATGAAATCCGAGCAAAAGATTGTTGCGATCGGTGCTGCGAGCGGCGTGATCTTGATGTCGGCGGCTGTCTGGTTCCTTACAAGAACGCTACCGACACCAGCCATCGCGGACATGCTTGATGAGCGCCTGGCGTACGCACTGCGGGCAAATGTTTTCGCGACACTGCCCCTTTTCGTCATGCTTGCCACGATTGCCAATTCTCGCTTCTTGAGCGTGGCGATAGATCCCACCAAACATGTTGAGAGCCGTTCGATGGAGATCAATGGCCGCGTGGCCGACAACACGCTGCAGCAGAATTTCGTATTCGCCATTGCGTCGCTCACGCTAAGTACGGTAGTTCCGTTGCAGCATGTGCAAATTGTTTGGTCGTGCGCAATCGTCTTTGTAGTCGCCCGCGCTGGATTTTGGCTGGGATACCGGCTCAATCCGCTCTATCGCGCTCCCGGCATGTCCGCCACTGCATACATGAACCTGGGCATGATCGCTTATGTCTTGTTTCGTACTTTTGCACGTTGAAATGACCGCCGCGGCGGTGAATCCGTTGGAGAGCGAGAGATGAGAAGAATGATTGCGCAGGAAGTGGACGCATTTATCTTAGCCGAAAAAACGCGCAAAAGATCTGTTCGAAAACCTCTGTGTCATCGCAAAATAGGGTACTGAGATGCGACGTCGTGATGTGATTGCCGGAATTGCCGCGCTTGCTGGTGGAGTTGGCGCAACGTCGATCGGTCGAGCGTCCGCGTCTCCAGATTTCGCAGCCGTTTTGGCGCGCTGGGATCGGGATGATCATCCCGATCTCAAAGGGGTGGTGGTCCGCGTTCGGGGACGGCTCGCTGCCGAGCGATATTTCAACGGCGAGAGTCCCGGTGCGCTGCACGATATGCGCTCAGCCGGCAAAAGCATCACCTCACTTCTGGTCGGCGCGGCTTTCGATCGTGGGTTGATCCACAGTTTAGCCGATCCAGTTGAGCGCTATCTGCCCGAGGCGCGGGGCAGTGCCATCGGTGATGTCAGCTTGGCTGATGTGCTGACTATGCGTTCGGGGTTGGCCGCGAACGACTCAATCCCGGAGTCACCCGGCAATGAGGAGCGCTTAGACCAAGCCCATGATCCGCTCGCCTTTTTGTTCAGCGTTCCACGGGCGGCGCCACCCGGGTCGCTCTACCAATATAATCCACTAACCGCCTATGTAGCTGGCTTGGTGGTCGAGCGCGCAGCCCGGATGCCGGAGCAGAACTTCGCGCGGTCGGCTCTCTTTACCCCGCTCGGGATCGATAGATTCTCCTGGGCGACGGACAATGCAGGTCACACCAAGGGTCAGGGAAACCTATCAATAACCGCACGCGACATGGCTAAAATCGGCCAAATGATGCTCGATCGCGGCCAATTCGAGGGGAAACGCGTAGTCAGTGAGACCTGGGTCGCGGAGAGCCTCACTCCGCGCGTTACGATCAGCGCGGTCGATCCTTACGCCGACGGTTATGGATATTTTTGGTATACCAAGACGCTTCAGGTCGGCCGTGACACGGTGGAAATACATTTCGCCTCCGGAAATGGCGGCAATAAGATCTACGTCGTGCCCTCACGTCGCTGGGTTATCGCCATTACATCCAGCGCGTATAACCGTGGCTATGGTCAAAGAAGATCGCAGGATATTCTCGCAGCCCTGCTGTTTGACAAAACCGTCTGAATAGTCGCGAAATTGCCAACTCCCATGTAAAGATCGGAGCGTGACGTACCCTAGTGGCCGGCCAGACGAGGAATAACCAAAGAGGGTGGATGATTGAGATCAATCAATTTCGTTTGGCGGCGGTGCAACTGCGCGTCGCTCAGCCTGATCGTTAGACTCCAGGAGTACGCATGCGCGTCGCCTCCACGGTTGTTTCGTTGCTCTCGCTTCTGCCTTTCGTGGTCTTTGCAACATCACTGCCAAGTCCAACTAAGTCCGAGTACTTGACTAGCACTGGCGCTGCCTTCGGCCTAGCCAGTGACACGGGCGCCTTTTACGCCATGAATTTCGATGTGCGCAAGGCGTTGCCCGCCGCGGTCTATGTTGTCGCCTTGTTCGACAACCCAGAAAATCCGGAGCTCCCGCTAAAGGCTGAGGTGACGGTACCAGCCGACGCCAAGGAAATTCAGCTTCGGTCGCCTCCGATACACGCGTTCACAAATAACAGGCGTTACAAAGTGCGGCTAATGCTCTATACCGATTCAGATCATGCACATCTGCTAACCAGCCACAGCCAAGAAGTTCTCTTTAGCGTCCCGAAACAACTGGTAAGGCAGTTTTCAGAGCAATATGGCATAGCGGTGCGCTAGGTATGACGAAACAATCGGTTCGAGCGATCGCGAGGCACGACCAATTGGGGGGAACTGGTGTTCGCTTCGACAGTGGTACTTGAGAAGAAACAGAAGCGCTTTGGCGGCTTTGATGCTGTTGCTTTTCGAAGCGACTTTCGAGGGGAGCTTCAGAAGCTGGGATGCACGGAATCGTGAATCTCTTTAATATCCTTGGCCGCTATTTTTGGCTCTTGTGTTTAGGCATATCTGCGTACCAATACGTCGTTGGCATTCGTTCACTTGCTTCAAGGGATCCAACTGATCCTCGAGGGAGCAGGGAGGCAGTTAGCCTCCGTCGGTGGATGTTGCTGATGTCGGCCCTACCGTGGGTTGTCATGGGTTGGGGAATCATGTACCGCGACGTTCCGAATGTTTGGTACTACTTCAGGCCGCAAGACCGAAATCCCTATGTGTTGGCGTGGTTCGCGACCATTTTCGCCATTGCCATCTTTTTTGCGTTCTGGGTCTTTTTTCTCGGGGGTGCGGAGAAAGTTGTGCATCTGCAACCGGTGGAAGTCAAATGGTACCGAACGGGTCTTCGGGGAACGACTCGTGGAACGGTCGAACTTACGGTGGGTCGCGTGAAGCTGTTTGCGGCACTTGCGCCGTTTTGGATGGCGTTTTGTACATATATCATGTCCGTGACGAACGCGCCGTTGCCGAAATGAGGAGTATCTCGATCACTTGGGCTCGCAATGAGTGATGAGACGCGACGGGTTGTCGTACCGGCGGCGAGCGATCGCCTCTAGCGCGATGACGGATCGTCCCGACAAATCGGAAGGGCCGGGGCAAAACCATATACAGATAGCGGGCAAGTCTTTTGCGCGGATTAGGTTCGGTAGCGAGGCTGACGATTGGGGCGCCGATCGGGGTCCCTGTCATGATTGCGGTGTCGCGAAGGGCGAGTTGCATTCTTACGGCTGCGACGTGGAGCGTTGCCCGTGTTGCGGAGGCCAGGTAATTTATTGTGGGTGTGACTAGGAGCGACACTGGTGTCGGGAGAGCGGACCAGAGGATCAGGGATGATGTGGGAGAATGCCCGCTGATTGTTGGACATGTTGTCGCGCGGCTGGGAGAAAACACTTGAAAGCTTTCGCGGTTCTAATTACTGCTGTGGAGCTTCAACGCAAAGTGCAAGCGATCAAAAGGATTCGTGAGATCACCGGAGTTTGTCTCGCACAGGGGAAGACGATGGCCGAACAACTTCCGTCGACGGTGGTCGACAGCTTGTATCGGTGGCAAGCAAGGTTTCTCGCGGCACGGCTTCGTGACATCGGAATGACGGTGGAGGTAGTTGAGGACTCAAGTCACAGGCCGCACCTTCAGCCGTTCC
>DATMRC010000047.1:0-39195 GCA_035567075.1 Steroidobacteraceae bacterium | reverse complement strand
CTTCGCGCGAGCCATCCGGCATGCGCCGGCCGTAGGGGACCGCCAGCCCCGGAACATTCTTATCGACGCTGGTGCCCGCCATACCCAGCGGCTTGAAAATGTTTTCATCCACATAGTCAGCCCATTTCTCGCCGCTCACTTTCTCGACGATCAGCCCGGCCACGGCGTAAGCGAGATTGGAATATTTCCAACGCACCGATGGCGGAAACGCCGCCTGCCGGTCGGCATACAGGCGCTGCAGTTGCTCGGCCGTCGGAAAATCAAAAGACACCCAGTGATCTCCTGCCTCGCGCTGCAGGCCCGAGCTGTGCGACAGCAGCTGCTCAATAGTGATTGGACCATCATCGTCCCCGGCGGGTTTGGCCTTGAACCAAGGCAGATACTTGACCACTGGATCGTCCAGGCGCAGCTTGCCTTCCTCGCGAAGCTGCATGATGGCAATGGCGGTAAACAGCTTGCTGTTGGAGGCTATGCGAAATTTCGTGGCCGCCGTCATCGGCTGTTTGGCCTGGATGTTTGCGAAGCCGAAACCCTTGGACCAGACCAAATCCTGATCGCTGACGATGCCTACGGCGACTCCCGGAATTCCCCGATACGCGATCTGTCCCTCGAGCCACGCGGAAAATAGACGCTCCGCACCCAGCACGTCGGGGTCATTGGCCACGGCCGCGGCGCCTGCCTTAAGCGCCGGGCTCTCGGCGTGCAGCGGCAGCGCGAGCATACAGGCGAGGATTGCCGGTCCGACGCGGCGAGCGAGTGGTGGGACATTCCGCATTACGCGACTCCTTGAGACTTCCGACGCTGCGCGCAGCATAATCGACGATGGGATCAAATTGCGATGACATGCCCCGAATAAAACCCTCGAAGGAGCCGGTGGTGTTGTCCTGGAGCGGCGGCAAGGACAGCACGATGGCGGCTTATCAGCTGCTTGCTTCTCAAAAGTACGAGATCGCGGCGCTGCTGACGACGGTTACCGAAGGATTTGACCGGATCAGCATGCACGGCGTGCGGCGCGAGTTGCTGGAGCGGCAGGCCGACTCCCTGGGGATCCCGCTGCACAAAATCCTGATCCCGCAGGACTGCAGCAACGAGATTTACGAGGCGCGCATGCGCGAGGCCATGAGCCGCATCAAGGCTCAGGGGATCACGAAAATCGCGTTCGGAGACTTGTTCCTTGAGGATGTGAAGCGCTATCGGGACGAACGGCTTGAGCAGGCCGGCATGACGGGCCTGTACCCGATCTGGATGCGCGACACCGATGAGCTGGTGCGAACCTTCATTGGCTTGGGGTTCAAGGCAATACTCGCCTGTGTCGATACCCAGGCCCTGGACGCCTCGTTTGCGGGCAGAGAAATCGATCTTCAGCTGCTCAAGGATCTTCCGCAAAGCGCCGACCCGTGCGGCGAATACGGCGAGTATCACTCATTCGTCTACGCCGGCCCCATTTTCAAGCACGCGATCGCCTGCAAGACCGGCGATCGCGTGCTGCGCAACGAGCGCTTCAACTACTGCGACATCGTGGCGGTTTGAGTGCCCGATGGACGCTCAGCGCGCCTGCCCCGGTATCGGCAGGACCTCCATGATCTCGACCGAGTCGCCCGGGAATATCGTGAAGTGCGGGTGACGCTCGAACATTCTCGCTGCGGCGTCATGTGTCTCCGCCTGGACAATCACGTACCCCGACAAGTTGTTCTTGGTATCCGATACTCCCTGTGCGGCGGCGCGTTTGGTCTTGCCGAGCGGACCACCCGTCTCGGCGATGACCGACTGATGCTTCGTCATCCAATCGCCCCACGCCTTGATCCCCGAGGCCTCGAGTTGCTTGCGCTTCGCTTCATCCATGGTGCTCCACCCGGATTTCTCCATCGCAGCGGGGGAACCCAAAAAAATGGCCAGAAACTTCTTCATGGTGTGCTCCAAGCTTAAGGTTTAAGAGGCGGGAGGCCGGCCGGGACTGCCGATACAATGCTCCCACACACTATGACGATCGAGGGGCGGCAAAATCGACAGCCGGGATGGCTATTTTCGCTGGCGATCGATCACCGGCCTCGCAGCGATGATGCATTTGTGCTACATTTGTGCCTACCCTGACGACCTGGAGGCTCCATGGCTGCAACCACGACCATCAGACTGCCGCCCAAATTGCGGGCGCGTCTTGGAGCACTTGCCAAGCAAACCGGCCGTTCCGCGCACAGTTTGATTGTGGAGGCGGTGGAGCGGCACGCTGCATATGAAGAGCAGATTCGCAGCCTGGTCAAAGAAGCGCTTGCCGCAGATACGGAAATCGACAAGACCGGCGAAGTTTATCGTGCCGAGGACGTACACGCCTGGATGAATCGGCTGGCGCTCGAGCAAACAGCCGCGCGGCCGAAGCCGTGGCGCAAGTAGTTTACTCGGCGCGCGCTCTCGATCACATCGATCGCGCATTTCAGTTTCTGCGCGACAAGGATCCGGCAGCTGCGCGGAGCGCCGTGGCGGCCATTCAATCCGCGGTCGACAACCTCGCCGCGCACCCGCTGGTGGGGCGGCGCGTTGAAGGGGATCTGCGCGAATTGATCATTTCCTATGGCCACTCCGGATACGTGGCCCTGTATCGATTTGTCGTCTCGCAGGATGAAGTGCGCATTCTGGCAATCCGACACCAACGGGAAGTAGGATTTCTGCCGTAATCTCACCGATTGGCCGGCCCGGGACCCGATGCAACCACGCCAAACATCGGCCCCATATCCGAGTCATGATCGTCGCGACCGATCCGGGGCGCATAAAGGCTCGATATCGAGCCATCCAGGTACAGCGCCTCGCGACAATGCAGCGAATCGCGAAAGAAACCGGCGAACTCATAAAACGTCACCGGCGATTCGCTGATGGCAAAGAACGCAGTGGCAGGCGCGGGCGCGCAAACGCCGTTTCTGATCTTTCGAAACTGCGACGCAGGGTTCATGACCGCGGAGGTGGTGATTTCTCCCTCGTGAACCAGCATGGGTCCGGACTGCGTCGCGAGCTTAGGCGTAGGGCGCTCCTTGGCGTACTCATCGGTCGTCATCACGCGGGCCAGATTCCCGTCCACCAGGAAAACGCCATTCGGCTGCTGCGAAAAATTACCTGAACCGGAGCGACGGTTCAGCGGCACGAGTTCGCGGCCCTGCGCCACGAAAAGTCCCACCGGCGAGAAATCCGGCAGGTACATGCCGGCGTTCACAGCAAATAGCAGGGTCTTGCCTTGATGTTCCAATGCCTCCCGCAGCGCGGAAAATTGCCGGTATGGCCGGCCTGCCTCATCCCGCCAGTAAAGATCCAATCGCTCGGTATTCAAATCCACCTTACATGCGGTGAAGGCCGCGGCGGCAACCGTCTGTGTCTTGCACTCCACCGCTTGCGCCACTGAAGCGCTGATCAGCAAAACGATGCCGACTAGTAAAGGTCCGATCGTGCGCGCCACTTTCACTCAACGAGTTTACATCAGGCCGCAAACGGGCACCGATCGGCATCAGCGCATCAGGCGCGGTGGACGGCGCAGGAGAAGCAGCCTCGATTGGCGTTGTGCAGGTGGATATACGCGACTTCAGCCCGACTGAACATCTTCTGGATTGCTGCCGCCGCGTCGCTTCCGGCACAAACCAGCGCGTCGGTCATGAAATTCCTGCCATCGTATGCGCGTACCGACATGAGGCGCGTCCGAACATAGTCGGGGATCGCGCCGGGCTCCACCGACGCTTGCGTCGCGGACTTGCGCACAAAAATCGGCCCGGACGATTTGTACGGTGAGCCAGCCGGCTGATGCTCGAAGGGCAGCAGCAAAAGCTCCTCGCCGATATCCGCGTCGATGAGGCTCACGCGGCAGGGATACCCGGGCTTTGTCGCCGCAAAAACGCGCTGTGCGTTGAATGCCGCCAGCTTCGCATCCGGCAGCGCGAACAACGATGCAAAGGGCGCATAGGGAAGGCCGACCAGTTGGAATGTATTCATGGCGCACCGAAAGCTTGTGAAGGCACTAACTTGCCTAATTTGAAGCCGCGCGTCTCGCCGTATTCGGACATTGAATTAATCCGCTGGAAAAGCAACACTCGTTGCCATGCGACTCATTTCATTGTGCCTTCTCTGCATGCCGGGCCTCACCTTCGCAGCCGATGCTTATCCGCCCGCGCACTTCACAGATCCCGATCGGATCGCAAAGATCGAAGCGGCATTCCCGGAAATCGACAAAATATTTGCCGACTACGCCGCGGACAAACGAATCCCTGGCATGGTCTGGGGAATCGTCATCGACCGGGAGCTGAAGCATGCCGGGTCCGCGGGCGTGCAGGACCTGGTCTCGAAGGCTCCCGTGACTGCAACCACCGACTTTCGCATCGCTTCGATGACGAAGAGTGTCACCGCACTCGCGATATTGCAGTTGCGCGATCAGGGAAAGCTGTCCTTGGAGGACCCGATCTCCAAGTGGATCCCGGAATTTGCGCGAATGAAGCTGCCGACACGGGACACCGCGCCTCTCAAGATCCGACAGTTGCTGAGCCACAGCGCGGGATTTCCGGAGGACAATCCATGGGGCGATCAACAACTGGCCGCCAGCGATGCCGACCTCGATGCATGGCTGCAGCAGGGACTGCCATTTTCCACGCCGCCGGATACTCGGTATGAATACTCGAACTACGCCTTCGCCCTTCTCGGCCGCATCGTCACCAAGGCATCCGGGACTCCGTACGAGGAGTATGTGCGCAAGGGGATCCTGACGAAGCTGCACATGGATTCCTCCACATTTCGATTTTCCGGTGTGCCGTCCTCCAAACGGGCCATCGGCTACCGGCTCAAGCCCGATGGCTCCTATCTCGAGGAGCCGCCGCTGGCGCAAGGCGTGTTTGGCTCTGCCGGCGGCCTGATGACCAACGCGGAGGATCTCGGCAGATATGTCGCTTTTCATCTTTCTGCCTGGCCGCCTCGCGACGAGGCAGACAACGGTCCGGTGCGCCGAAGTTCCGTGCGCGAGATGAGCCATCTGTGGACACCCGCGAACCTTAACGTGCGACGCAAGGATGGGGCGCTGCAGGCCACGGAATCCGGTTATGGATATGGGTTGCGGGTATCTACGGACTGCCGCTTCGAGCACATCGTCAGTCACGGCGGTGGATTGCCCGGCTTCGGCTCGTACATGGCCTGGCTGCCGGACTACGGGGTTGGAATCTTTGCGATGGCCACACTGACCTACTCTGGCCCATCGGAGCCGATCAATCGCGCCTGGGATGCGATGCTGCGCACCGGCGGTTTGCAGCGACGCGAGGTGCCCGCTTCGCCGCTGCTCACGGAGCTGCGCGGCCATATCTTGAATCTCTGGAAACACTGGGACGATGCGGAGGCGAAACAGATCTCGGCCATGAATTTCTTGATCGATGCTCCGGCGAGCCAGCGCCGTGCCGAAATTCAAAAGCTCAAAGACCAAGTCGGTGAATGTACGGCCGCCGGTCCCGTCAGCGCCGAGAACTGGCTACGCGGCCAGTTCAATCTCACCTGCGCCAACGGCACAGTCGGCGCATTTTTCACGCTCTCGCCGACACATCCTCCGGCCATCCAGCATTTGAGTTTTCAAAAACTCGAGTCGACTTCGACCAGGCTCGGGGCGCCCACCGGCGCACCTGCCGGGGTTGCCTGTTCCGACTAGCCGCCAATCTCCCTATTGTCCCTCTCGAAAGCCGCGACACACGGCGGCAAGTTTATTGCCGTCCGGATCACGCACATAGGCCGCGTAAAAATCCGGATTGTAGTGCGTACGCAGGCCCGGGGCGCCTTCGCAAGTCCCGCCGTGGAGCAGGGCGGCGGCATGGAAATCTTCGACCGCTTTCCACGAGCGCGCGCCGAATGCGACCATCGTGCCGTTGCCGGTCGTTGCCGGCTGTTGATTGAATGGTATTCCAACCCACAGTGCGAGTTCGCGCGCGCCGTCGTCCTCGTACAGTCCCCAACCCGCCGATGTCCGATCCCACTCCGCATCGTGGGTTGTGCAACGCTGCATGCCGAGCGGCTTGAGTACGGCATCGTAGAATGCAGTCGCGCGCTCAAGATCATTGGTGCCGAGGTAGACGTAGCTCAGCATTTACAGTCGACGTCCACGAATCGGCCACGGCCCGGGATCGAGGGTCAATCCCACAATGCGCGCAGAAGCGTCGCGATCGAAATGCAGGCGATCGGCACGCGGCGTCGCCAGCTCGAACTCATCCTTGCCCACCGGCGTCAGCGTCACCCATTTGTCCGCCGGCAGGTAGAGGCTGGCTCTGCCGGCCACTTCGATCTCCAAACCGGCACCCACCGGCCGAATTTCGGCGATGGCTCCCGGAGCCAATTCGTACCGGCCGCGGTACATCTCAGCTGAGGCCGGCGTCAGACGAATCTCCGACCGCGCCGCTGCCTCAGGCAACACCGGAGCGCTGGCAAGAATGGCGTCCCAGGCGGCTTCGGATGCCAACACACCGAGATCGGGGCCGCTCATCGCGGCATTCTTGATTTCTCCCGTGGACACTGCAAACAGCGTGTCGCCGTCAAACTGGGTGCCGAAGGGCTGGATGGCGCGGGCCATCGAGTTGTGCACCTGGACCGCGAGGCGCTGCAATGCCCAGTGCGGCAGCGACTGATTGGTCACGACGACGGTGATGGTGGTATTTGCCGTGAGACCTGCATGTGCCGCGCCCTCGCTAGCGGCGGTCTTCGCGACGTTCATAGAGGCGATATGCGCAGCGATCCGCTCGGCAATGGGACCACAGGCGCCTGCGGTGGGGTGCGCACATCGCAGCATCTGGCCGCCGCGGTCGACAATGGCGCCGAGGGCGTTCACCACCGTAATCACCAACACCTTGACATCGCCCGATTGACGGAATGCAGCACCCTGGCCCGAATGCTGGAATTCGCCAAAGTACCCGCCCTGCATCGCAAAGCGTCCCGCGCCGCGCGCCCCGAGGGGAACCTGACCGCTACGCATCGCGTCGAACGCGGCCCGGGCGAGTCTCTCATCCGGCGTCACGGAGTTATAGCGCCGGCCACCGAGATCGAAAATGATCGCCCCCGGCACCACCGCGATGTTTCTAAAGTTGCCGGGATCCTTGGCGCGCTCCTTGAGTGCATTCGCGACGCCCGTCGCCGCCGCAAGACCGTAGGCCGAGCCGCCGGCGAGCGTGATCGCATCGACGACGGACAAGTCGCCCCCCAGCCGCAGTACATCCGTGTTGACCGTTCCGGGGGCCCCGCCGCGCACATCGACCGCAGCCATGACCGGCTTGCCGAACACGATCACGGTGGCGCCCGTCGGCCCTTCCTCGTATTCCGCAACCCCGATCTTGACGGCTGGAAAATCGAAGGCAAGTGACGGCCCGTCGAATGACACGTGCGGCACGGGGCGGATCTCGGGCGCAGCTGCGGCGGCGGACATTGCGCCGAAGAGCATCCAAGCACTCGCAAGTTCTTTAAATCGCATGCACATTATAAACTTCGTTACTCGATTGCCAGAACTCACGGCGATGCTCCGCTAAGTGATGGAATCCGATAATGTAGCGCAAATGGAGGCAATGCCGACAAGCGGCGAAGCACCTGGCAACCACGTCCTCGCGGACAATGCATGGATGCTCGGCGCGCTGGGGATTCTCGCTTACGCAGCTTCGATGATGACCCATGAAGCCCTGGGCCACGGCGGATATTGCATTGCCGCCGGCGGCCACAACGCGATGTTGACCGGCTGGGGAGAGCGCTGCAATTTCCCCGGCACGCAACCGTTTGGAATCGAGGCGGCGGGCCCCGGATTGCAATTCCTTGCTGGACTACTTTCGTGGTGGGCGCTGCCCCGATTGCCGAAGCGCGCATCCCGACTGCGCTATTTTTTCTGGCTGTACATGGTTTTCAACTTGCTCGTATCCTCCGGCTACGTAGCCTTCAGTGGCGTCACCGATTTTGGCGATGCTGCGGTGATCATCGCGGGCTTGAGCCCGCACATGGTGTGGCGCGGCCTGCTCATGCTCATCGGAGCGGCCGCCTACTATCTTTCCATGTGGATCGCGGCGGCGGAATTGAAGCGATTGCTCGGCACGAGTGACGGCAGCCGGTCCATTTTCCGCCTGGTCTGGATTCCGTACGCAGCGGCCGGAATTTTCGCCTGTTGCGCGGCTGCTTTGAATCGGACGATGCCGACGGGAGTCGCCGTTGGACTGGCGGCGGCATCATCCTTTGGCGCCGCCTTCGGCATGCTGCGACTTGCCGATATGCAGCGTCGAATGACGCCGAGGCCGTCACCCGGCATACACATTGCGTGGAGCGCCGGCTGGGCACTTGCAGCGCTGGTGGTGATCGCGGCTTTTCTCCTCGTCATCGGCCCCGGGCTCGAGTGACATCGCCGCGTCATCACCGGGCAGGCACGGGGATTTCCGGAACTGCGACGGGGATGAACAGCGCGCTCCGATGCTTGGCATCGTGGAAAAGCTGAACTGTTACGGTTCGCGAATCAGCGATTGTCTCATCCGCGACCACTCCCCCGGAATTATGATTCTTCTCGATTCCGATTGAATTGGCCGCCGACAAGGTGAGCTGCAGGCGGCTCCCCTGGCTGATCAGCCGCGACGCAAAGGTGAAATCACTGAAGTCGTAGCGTAGCGGCTCTTTTGTGGTCACGAGCTTTTGCGAACGCAGAGATTCACGATATCGGGCTCGCATCAATCCCTGGCTTAAGGGCGTCACGGTGCCGTTGCGGCTGATCTCGGCGACGGTCACGACAAAATCCGTATCGGGTTGATCCAGCGAAATCCACGCATCGAAGCGGAAAAAGCCGCTCAGTTCCTGATCTTTCTCGAAGGGCGCGGATACGTAGACCAGCTGCGCACTGTTGGCGAGAAATACCTCCTGATCGAGCGCCGAGTCCAGGTTGCTCTCCGACTCGATCTTGGCCAGCGACAAATCCCGCGGGTCGTATCGATACGAATCCGGTGCGCCGCGACCTTCACGGGCGGCAGCGAGACTTCCGGCCGCGTAAAGATTCTGCCCGCTGGCACCGCTCGAGCCGAGAAACAAGGGTCGCGACTCGGCCGTGATCGCTTCGAGGGTGTCGGCATAGCGCCAGTGCTCGGCGCCGCTCACATAGTAGGCCACCGGCTTGCGCAGGAATTCAGGTTTCGGTCCTCCCTCCATCGCGAAACGGTACCAGTCAAGGTGCAGTTGCGGGAGATCGACGAGGCTCGCCGGCCCGAATTTCATACCCTTGAATTCCTGTTTGGGAGTTCGAGTGCCGGGATGGTCCCAAGGGCCGATCACCAGAAAATGGCGCGCCCTGCCTTGCGGGGAAGCCGCTCGCATGTAGCGGCTGTAGTGCGCAAGTGCCCCGGGTTGGTCGTCGTCGTACATCCCGGTAATCGTCAAGATCGGCAGCTGCAAATTGGCGTATTGCTCTGCGGTGGGGTTATAGGAATCCCAATAAGCGTCGAGGTCCGGGTGACTGACCCACTCCTGAAATACGGTTGAGGGATTGCCGAGGAAAGCATCAAATTTGCGGTACGAGGTTCCGGACTCGATCCAGCGGCGAAACATCGCTGTCCAGAAAGCGTCGTCGCCAAACAGGCGGTCTTGCCCGGTGTGACCGCTTGTAAAACTCAACCACTGCATTTCGTAGGGACCGAACACATTGTTGTGCGCGGGGAAATCGACGCCCGCTGCGGGCGAGGCCACCGGCACGATGGTGGCGAGGTGCGGTGGAAACTCCTTGGCGGTTGCCCACTGGTCGTATCCTGCATAGGAGCCGCCCCACATGGAGATCTTGCCATTGCAATAGGGCTGCTTCGCGAGCCACTCAACCACATCGTAACCGTCCTTCGCTTCCTGGATCAGCGGCCGGAATGAACCTTCCGAATTGCCGCGACCGCGCACATCGACGGTAAGAAATGGATAGCCGTGCGCCGCAAAGTACATGCCGCGGTCGTGATAGCTCTGGCCGATATACGGCGTCAGGGTAAACAGGCAAGGCCGCGGGACCACGAGCTTCGCGGGTTTGTATAGAGTGGCGTTCAGGTGCACGCCATCGCGCAGCGGGATTTTCACGCCCCATTGCCACTCGACTTTGTCGGCATCGCCAAGCGCCGTGGCGGGAACGGCATCCGCCGTGAGAGGACTCAACAACAGCAGAGCAGCAACCAGCGCCAGGCATTTGCCGGTCGCATGCACGCTGGCGAGGGCGACGGAGTGGGGCGCGTTCCAGGAGTTCATCGGATAATCCCTTTGTGTTCAGGCCTTACGGAGAAATTCTTAAGATCCATTGTGCACCATCAGGCCGGTATTTTCGGTTTTCCCAATCGAAACAACAATCACCGCCGGGTCGGGAAAAGGCGGCGACGATGCTCTAAACTGTCGTGGAAATGTCGTCAAGCGCCCCCACTGCAATAACACCGCCCGTTCCGAAGAACGGACGCGAAGTGGAATGGCAGCTCGCCTGCACCGATCTTAAGTCCGTGCGCCGCTGGTTGGCCGACCACGGCACCATCGACGGGCTGGTGCTCGAACCGCGCACCACTCTGCAGATTTTCGATACCTACCTGGATACTGAAGACTGGCGCATACATCGCGCGGGCTTCGCGCTGCGCATCCGCTCAGGAACAGGAAAACCGCAGGCGACGCTCAAGTCGCTGCATTCCGCGAGCGCTGAGCTCGCAGACCGCGTGGAGTTGAGTGAAACGCTGGAGAACACCGAGAGCGAGTCGATCCGGCATTCGATCGGGCCGGTGGGAGCGCGCGTGCAGACCGTGAGCGGCGCGCGCGCCTTGCTGCCGCTGTTCGAACTGCGCACTTCACGGCAGAGGTTCTCGATCCGCAAGGAAGACCAGGTGCAGCAACTGGGCGAGATTGCGCTCGATGAGACCGTCATCTCGAGCCCAAACGGAGCCCCCGAGACAAGCATGCAGCGGGTCGAGGTGGAAGTCCTCACGGGCACTCACGAGCCGCTGCAATCGTTGGTGAAGACGCTTCGCAACGACTGCGCACTCGAGGCGGCATCCGACACCAAGTACTCGTACAGCCTCAAGTCCGTGGGTTTGGCGCCACCCGCGCCACAGTTCGCGGCAACGGCGGTGGACGCATCAATGACCATTGCCGAAGTAGCGGCTGCGAACATCCGCCGCTACTGGTCCGACTGGCAGCGCCACGAGCCCGGTGCCCGCGTGGGCGATGATCCGGAAGAGCTGCACGACTTGCGCGTCGCCGGCCGTAAATTGGATGCCATCCTGCGCCAATTTCGCCGCTCGCTGCCCGAATCGTTTCTGCAGATCCGCACCACGCTCAAGACCGTAATGCGCGCTCTTGGGTCAGTGCGCGACCTCGACGTTTCAATGAGCGAGCTGGAATCATTCCGCCGCGTGCTGCCGAAATCAGATCGGCCCAGCGTCGAACCCTTGAAACAGCACTTGATGGCGCAGCGCAGCCGGGCTCGTGCGCAGATGCTGCGCGTTCTTGATTCGATCTGGGTGCGCCAGAATCTGCTGGAAATGACGACCGCGCTGGCCGCTCCCATCGCGGGAAGCCAGCGGTTCGCGCCCGAGTTGGCCTTGCATGCGGCCCCGGAACTGATCCGGCGTCGATACCGAAAGCTGCGCAAGCGCGCGGACCGGTTGACGCCGCGTTCCTCGGTCGAGGCGTATCACGAGGTCCGCGGTCAGGTGAAGAAGTTGCGCTATGCGCTGGAGGCGGTGGCTGTCATTTACGGGAAACCTGCTGATGAGATGCTCAGTGCATTGCGCCGATGGCAGGAGAAGCTCGGAGTCCAACAGGATGCCGTTGTGGCGAGCGTGCGTCTGAATGCGCTTGCCAGTGAGGCGCCCAAAGACCTTCCGCCCGACACATTGTTCTTGATGGGGCGGCTTGCGCAGCATCATGCTGCCGAGGCTGCGCGGGCCCGGAAAGGTTATGCAAAAGGCTATCGAAGAATTCGCGGAAGATGGAAAGGGCTGCGGATGAAGTTTGAGGATTCGGCAGTGAGGGACCAAACCAAAGCTTTCGACGCCGGGTCTTGAAGCGATGGAATTGCTCCTCATCCGTCATGCCATCGCGGCGGAGCGCGACGCGCGTCGCTGGCGCGATGACGACGCGAGGCCGCTGACGCCTCTGGGGATGAGGCGGTCGCGGCGAGCTGCGGCCGGACTGAAGGTGATCACCAAGGCGCCCGATCGCCTTCTGACCAGTCCCTTGGTGCGTGCCAGACAGACGGCGAGGATTCTGACCGAAGTGGCCGGCTGGCCGCCGGCCGAGGAAGTGGCGGAGCTGCTGCCCGGCGCGGCTGCGCTCAAGGTACTGGCCCTTTTGTCCAGGAAGCCCCGCAAGCGGATTGCCCTTGTCGGTCATCAGCCGGATCTGGGGGCGCTGCTGTCGACTTGCCTGCTCGGCAATCACGGCCTGATACCCGTCGACATGAAGAGGAATGCGGTTGCGTGCGTAGCGTTTGAGGGCCCGCCAACCGCGGGCCACGCGGTTCTCAAGTGGCTGGCCACACCGCGTATGCTGCGCGAATTGCGACACGACTGATCGGGAGAGGGTGAGTCCATTGAGCGAATCCCCCGTTGATCTGGTGATCGCAGCTCCTGCAGTTCCCGCTGCCGCCGGGGTCGAAGGCGCATCTCCCGACGCTCCGAAGCACGCCGGCGCGATGAAAATCATCGCCGTGACCAACATCAAGGGCGGGGTCGGCAAGACAACCACGGCGGTCAACTTGAGCTTTCTTTGCGCCGCGGGCGGTCGACCCACGCTGTTGTGGGACTTGGATCCCCAGGGCGCGGCGACCTACACGCTGCGAGGCGAGCCGCTGGAGCGCGCCTCCGCCAAGAAATTGCTGAGCGGCAAGCGTCAGCTACCCGAACTGGTTTTGTCGACGGGATATCCCTGCCTGGATCTTTTGCCGGCGGATTTCTCCTATCGAAATTTCGATGTGCACTTGAGCGCGCGAAAACGGCCCACGGAGCGGCTGCTGAAAATGAGCCGGTCGCTGCGCCAGGCTTATTCAGCCCTCTTCCTCGATTGCGCGCCCGGAATCTCGCTGCTGTCGGAAAATGTGCTGCGCGCGGCCGACGCGATCATCGTGCCGCTACTCCCCACGCCGTTGTCGGTACGGATGCTGCTGCAGTTGCAGGACTTCGTGGCCGGCGAAGGCTGGGACGACCTGCTGCTGTTGCCGTTCTTCTCGATGGTCGACCGGCGCAAGTCGCTGCACCATGAGGTGATCGCGCAGACACGCGAGCAATTTCCAACCGTGCTTGCGACAGAAGTGCCTTACTTAAGCGAGATCGAACGCATGAGCGTGCGCCGGGCGCCGATACCGGCTTACTCGCCCAGGAGTCCGGCGGCTCAGATTTATTCGGCACTGTGGGCGGAGATAACGGCGCGAATGGAGGCGCCGCCGGCGACCCGGCAATAAACGATCGCGGTCCGCAGGGTTACTTCAGATGCTTGGCGAAGAACTCCGTGGTGCGGCGCCACGCGATCTCGGCGGCCGCGGCATCGTGCTTCAAGAATGGCAGATTCTTCGAATCCGCGGTCTCGTTGGCGAAAGCGTGCTTGGCATTGTAACGGTGGAATTCGAATGCGATCTTCGCACTGCGCAGTTTCTTCTCCAGCTCGTCCACCTTGGCTATCGGAAATGCCGTATCCTCCGTCGCCCAGTGGCCCATCAACGGTGCCTTGATCTTGGCGGCGTCGACATACTCGAGCGGCGGATAGCCGTACCAAACGACCGCGGCATCCACCTCCGGCACATTCACCGCAGCCAGCAATGTGAGCGCGCCGCCCATGCAAAAACCCGTCACCCCGACCTTGGCGCTGCCCGAAGACTTGAGATGCTGCACGGCGCCGCGCACATCCTGGCCGGCGGCCACCGCGAAGTTGAGTCCCTTCATCAGATGTTCGGCCTCGCGCGCCTCGAGCGCGACCTTGCCGCGATAAAGATCGGGCACCAGGGCACGGTAGCCTGCGGCCGCGAGCTTGTCGGCGACGCCGCGAATTTGATCGTTGAGTCCCCACCACTCCTGGATCACGACGATTCCGGGCGCATGGCCGCGCGCGCCCTCGGCGAGGTAGCCGTTGACGCTCTCGCCATCCGGACGCAGGAAGCTGATTGATTGGCCCATTTTGCCCTCCTCGGTAAGGCAGTTTGAGGTCCGAAAACGGCGAGTATTTGCCGCGCCATTTGATTATGCTGTCGCCATGGTACTCGATTCAAATGCTTGTTATCGCGCGGTGCGGGCTCGCGACACGCGCTTCGACGGCCGATTCTATGTCGCGGTGGCCTCGACCGGCATCTATTGCCGGCCCATCTGCCCGGTCAGGCCGCCGAAGCGCGAGAATATGCGATTTTATTCGAGCGCAGCCGCTGCGGAGGGCGCAGGCTTCAGGCCGTGCCTGCGCTGCCGGCCGGAACGTGCCCCGGGCTTGGCGCCGGTGGATGCAGTGTCTCGCTTGGTTGGCGCGGCAATCGCCGGTATCGAGGAGCATGCGCTGTCGAGCGCGCATGTGGGAGAACTGGCCGCATCGCTCGGCGTTAGCGATCGGCATCTGCGCCGGGTCACGCAGGCGGAACTGGGTGTATCGCCGATCGAGCTGGCACAGACGCAGCGGCTGCTCTTGGCCAAGCGGCTGCTTAGGGAAACCTCGCTCAGCCAGACGGAGATCGCATTCGCCAGCGGCTTCGGCAGCGTGCGTCGCTTCAACGCGCTGTTCAAGTCGCGTTATGGTTTGAGTCCGCGGGCGATTCGCGGCAAGGCGAGCGGCACCGAGGTTCTCTCGGTGCAACTGGAATTTCGGCCGCCATTCGCCTGGGACAATCTGCTCGCTTATCTTAAGCTGCGCGCCATTCCTGGCGTGGAAATGGCCGACGCGACTCATTATCGGCGCACGGTATCGATTGACGACGCCACCGGATGGATCGCCGTGTCGATGCACAAAAGCGGCAGCGCGCTGAATGTTGAAATGTCGCCTTCGCTGACTCCGGTCATCGGCGCGGTCATCGCACGCGTCAAGCAGCTGTTCGATCTTGGGGCTATTCCCGATGCCGTGAGTGCCCTGTTGCGCAAGGATCCCACGCTGGCCGCGACGGTGCGCCGGATTCCGGGCCTGCGGGTGGCGGGAGCATTCGATGGATTCGAACTCGCCGTGCGCACCATCCTGGGCCAGCAGGTTTCCGTGAAAGGGGCATCGACGATCTCAGGACGCTGGGCGCAGGTTTTCGGCGCACCCCTGGCCACGCCTTATCCGGAATTGAATCGCATAAGCCCAAGCGCCGATTCGATGGCGGCGGCGCCGGCCGCCGACATTGCTGCGCTCGGCATGATCGGCAATCGCGCGCGATGCCTGGTGGGCTTGGCACAGGCGGTGGTCGAGCGGCGCGTGCTGCTGTCGGTGGCAGCCAATGTCGAGGAGCAGATGGAAAGTTTGATGTCGCTGCCCGGCATCGGCCCATGGACGGCCAATTACATTGCGATGCGCGCGCTGCACTGGCCCGACGCATTTCCCAGCGGCGATTTGATGCTGATGAGAGCCGCGCAGGCCTCGCAAAAAGAATTGCAGGCACAGGCTGAAGGCTGGCGGCCGTGGCGCGCATATGCGGCACATTATCTGTGGCAGTCATTGGGAGTTACGCCATGAACATCTTTTGCTATCTCGAAAGTCCGATCGGACGCTTGACGCTCACATCGGACGGTGTGGCGCTGACCGGTTTGTACATGGGCACGCCTGCCAAGCGGCCGGCATTCGGCAAGGAATGGGCGCAGAACGGCACCGCCGGGCCGCTGCCGATGGTGGTGCGCCAGCTGCAGGAATATTTTGCGGGAAAGCGGCGCAAATTCGAACTGCCGCTGCGCATGCAGGGCACGGCCTTTCAGCAGCGCGTGTGGCGCGAGCTCACCGAGATCCCTTATGGGGAGACCTGGAGCTATGGACAGCTTGCCAGACGCATTGGCAATCCGAGTGCGTCGCGCGCGGTGGGTCTTGCGAATGGTCGCAATCCGATCGCCGTCATCGTGCCCTGTCATCGGGTGATCGGCGCCGATGGTTCGCTGACCGGTTTCGGCGGCGGCCTGCCGCGCAAGCGATGGCTGTTGACGCACGAAGGCATGCCGGTGACGCGCCCGCTGGCATTCGGCAGCACAAACCGCGAGGCCGCCGCCTAGATCATTGGCAGCGTGACGGTGAAAATGACGCCGCTGCCGTCCGGCCGGTTGGCCGCGGCGGCCGTGCCGCCGTGAAATTCGGCAATGAGGCGCACGATGTACAGCCCTAAGCCGAAATGCGGCCTGTCATCGCGGCCGTGCCGCTGCTCGAACATCGATTCGAACAAGTGGCTCATGAGCGCCGCGGGGATCAAAGGGCCGTCATTGCCAACTTCCAGTATGTAGCTGGATTGCGATCGGCCCAGCCGTACGCTGATCGCGCCGCCGGCAGGGCAGAAGTCAACCGCATTTTCGATGAGCTTGTCGAGAAGCTGCACGATGAGATCCGGCGCACCGCGCGCATAGCAGGCATCTTCCGGCAATTGAAGCTCGATGCGCGCGCCGGCAAAGCCGTCGCGATACGCCGCAACCGCCGATGCAATGAGATCCCGCAAGTCGAAATTCACGCGCTCCGATTGCTTGATACTTTCCTCGACTCGCGCCGCGGCGCCCAGCGCGCTCAATATGGATTGCAGGCGGACAGTTCCCTCCCGGGCCCGGGTGATATAGCGCGCCTGGTCGTCGCGCAGCCCCTCGGACTCGAGATTGTCCAGCGAAGAACGCACGATGGTCAGGGGCGTGCGCAGCTCATGGGATAATTTTCCACCCAAGGTGCGCAGGTATTGGGTGTGCTCATTGAGCCTCGAGAGCAGCCGTTCAATGCCGCGCGACAGCGCGCCGATTTCATCGCTGCTGGCGGATTCCGGCATGCGCAGCTGAATTCTTCCGTCGCTGCCCACCGCGGAATCGGCGGCGGTTCGCAGTCGTCCAATGCGCAGGCTGAGCCAGGTCGCAAAGCTAAGCATGATGACGACGCTCAAGGTCGTGGCAATCAGAGTGAGGTTGAACAAGCGGGTGAGCGCGCGATCGCGCAGCGCCAGCAGCTGATCCGCGGCTTGCTCCAGCACAACCGCACCGCGTGTTTGTCCGCCGATCACAATGGGCGCCGCGGCCATCAATAGCAATTCGCGGTTGGTAAGGCTCAGCACCCACTGCGCACGCGGATGGCCAGAGAGCGCCGCGAGGACGCTGTCGCCGCTTAAATGATCTGTTGCGGGCGCGACCAGCGGCATGGCGGAGGTGTCAATACCCAAAAAGAACCGGTACCACGTGGAACCCTTGTCTTCCGTCTCGCCCACCGGTGTTTCCGTCAAGGTGCCGGCGCTGCCGAGCTTCAGCGCGTTGGTGTCGATCACGCTGACGCGAGTGCCGTCGCGGATAAAGGTCAAGAGCAGCGCATCCAGCCCAGCGGTTGTAAAAAACAACCGGCCGCCCTGCGGGACCGCGGTGGGGCTCACGCCGGATCTACCCTCGCCGCGGCCATCGATGGATTCGACCCACACGTGCGGACCCACAAAGCTCAAGGGGATCCGCGCTTCCAAGTGATAGCCTGCGGATGTCTGCAGCCAAAATGCCTGGATTCGAGGTTCGGCTGCGAAGCGCTCTGTGCCATCGTCGCCCTTGACCACGCTTTGCGCGGCGATCAGGCCGGGCGCAGAGGTTGCAAAGAAGTAACTCGACCGCGCGCCGTCGGCGCCCTGCAGCGTCAGTTCCGTTCTGTCGAAGCGCTCCCGACCAGGACGCGCATTGTTCGGCTGCGAATCGAAATGCGCGTCATCGACCTCCGCGTAAAGATACAGGTAGCGTTCGGTGGACCCCGCCAGTACACGGGTGCGGTATCCGGTGCTGGTGGGCAAGGGCGAGGGATCTGCAGCGATTCCCCAATCGTCGCGATAGCCATCGAGCAGAGGTTGGGTCAACAGCGGATACACGTAGAGATCACCGGCGCTGGCCGAAAACGGCTGCGCGTCGCTCAAGTCATGGAACACGCGCCGCGGCTGTGCCGACAAGGCATTGGCAATGGTGCCGGCGCTCGCCAGCAATGTTTTTTCCTGCGAATCGCGCAGTGCGCTCTCGAGCTCACGCGCATACTGACAGCCCGCCCACGGCAGCACCAGGGTGGTGAGCGCGACAATCAGCAGTTGCAGACGAATGCTCACTCGACCCAGCGGTAACCCATTCCATATACGGTTTGAATGGCATCGAAAGCGGTATCGATGTGCTGGAATTTGCGGCGCACGCGTTTGATGTGCGAGGTGATGGTGTTGTCGTCCAGGACCACATTGGCCGCGTCCATCAGCTGCTGCCGATTCTTGACATGCCCCGGATTTCGCGCCAAAGCGTGCACGATCCAAAACTCGGTCAATGACAGCGTCACCGGGACGCCGTTCCAGGTGGTCTGCATCTTATCGCCATCGATGGACAGGGCGCCGCGGCGGATGATTTCGGCGGCATTATCGGGCCGGCGCAGGGCGTCGATGCGTCTGAACAGGGCGGCGACACGCGCCGCCAGATGCGGCAGGCTGACATCCTTGGTGAGAAAGTCATCAGCACCGAGCCTTAAGCCCGAAACCGCATCGAGTTCACTGTCCCGGGCGGTCAAAAAGATGATGGGCAGCTCGGCGGACAGGGCGCGAAGGTCGCGGCACAAATCGTAGCCGCCCTCTGCTTCATCCTCGAGGGAGATGTCGATGATGGCCAGATCCGGCAAGTGGGTACGGAAGGCCTGCATGGCGAGTTTTCGATTGCCGTAGGTCTTGACCGAATAACCATGGCGGGAAAGGGCTGCCGAGTAATTCTCGCGCAAAGCCGGCTCATCCTCGACGATAGCGATCTGCTTTTTCATCCTTGAATCATAGCTTAATGCAGCCGATTGACGAGATTCGCGCCGCCATCATTCGCCATAATTCGCCTCAAGATTGCCTTGAATCGGTCACAAGGAAATGGCGCTTTGCGCATCACACTGACCTCGTTCAAGCCAACTCGGAGATTTCCATGCCGAACTCTCTTGTCCATGAAACGGGAACCCGCCCCGGCTCGCGGCGTGAAGCCGCATTGAACTGGCTGGCGCTGGGGCTGCTGCTCGCCGCGTGGAACGCGTCCGACAACGATGCGAGCCCATCGGCGCGACGCAGGCCCGAAGCGCTGCGCGGCTATTCACATGTCTCGGTACGCGCGCTTCAGCGCATGGCGTCCCTTGATCGGTAGCGGGATGTCACAGTCCTGTAATGGCGGCCGCGTCAAATGGCATGGCGCATGCTGGCCGGCGGTACTCAAAAGCAAATACTTCTCGTCGATCGGGACGCTGCGGCTGTAGAGCCGTTGCGCCGGAACCTTGAGGACTGCGGCTTCTTGGTGCGCGTGATCGGCGACGGATACGCGGCCGTCGCCGAGTTGCAGGAACGACCCCCGCATCTGGTGGTCATCGACTGGAACATTCCGGGGTTCGGGGTGTACGAGGCGATCGAGCTGGTGCGCAGCGGGCGGCTGGCGCTGCCGGTCAGGTTGATCATACTGTCGGCGCGGTCTGAAGAACACGATGTGGTGCAGGGCCTGAATCTCGGCGCCGACGACTACATTGCAAAGCCATTCTCGGCGCGCGAAGCCACTGCGCGAATCTGCGCCGTGCTGCGAACGCATCGAACTGCGACGCTGGAGGTGGCCGCGAAGCCGCGCGCCGCTGAATATCGATTGCTCGAATTCTTGATGTCGCATCCAGGCCGCACGTTCAGCCGCGCGCAATTGCTCGCGCAGGTCTGGAGCGGCGACAACGACATTGATCCGCGGACGGTTGACGTTAATGTGCAGCGCCTGCGCAAGATTCTGGCAGCCCCGGGGATCGAAGGTTGCATTCAAACCGTGCGGGGATTTGGCTATCGATTCGTCAGTTCAGGCGCCGCCAAGAATTGACAGTGCGCTGGATCACATTTCTATAGTTCCACGCGATGTTCCACGGCTAAGTTCTTTTTTTGTAAAGAAATCTTCTCCTCCGAGTCACGGATCCGTAACAACAAATCGCGATCTTGGACTGGCCAAAGCGTAACGGAGGGATAGATATGGTGGAACGTAGCGTCCCGTCGCTGTCGCGCATGCGAACGGTCTTTATTTCGGACATCCATCTGGGCTTCAAGGGTTGCAGCGCCGATTTGCTGCTGGATTTTCTGCACCATGTCGAGATGGATACTCTTTTTCTGGTGGGTGACATCATCGATGTCTGGAGCATGGAGAAATCCATGTTCTGGCCGCAGACCCACAACAATGTAATGCGCACGATCCTGGGAAAGGCCAAGCGCGGCACCAAGGTGATTTTCGTCCCCGGCAATCACGACGAAGTGTTTCGGGAATTCGACGGCGCCGTTTTTGGCAATCTGGAAATACATCGCGAGTACATCCATGAAGGTGCCGACGGCAGGCGTATGCTGGTGATGCACGGCGATGAGTTCGACAGCGTCGTGAAATGCAGCCCCTGGCTCGCCAAGCTGGGCAGCAATTTGTACGACATCCTGTTGGCCGCGAATCCCTATATCAACTGGATTCGGCGCAAGTTCGATCTGCCGCACTGGTCGCTATCGATGTATCTGAAGCACAAGGCCAAGACGGCCGTTCAATACATCGGAAGCTTCGAAGACGCCGTCGCACAGGCGGCGCGCAAACGCGGCGTTGAAACCGTGGTCTGCGGGCACATTCATCGCGCCGAAATGCGCGACATCGACGGAATTCTGTACTGCAATGACGGCGATTGGGTGGAAAGCTGCACATCGCTGGTCGAAGACATGAATGGCCAGCTGCGCCTGGTCGATTGGCCCAAGTATCGCGAACAGGTGCGCCTGGCGCCCGTTGCGCTGCCGATGGGGCAGGCAGCATGAATTGGAGCGCGAAATGAATGCGGTCGGGAGGATGTGGGACTCAGCTTGGCATGACTTGCAGAGCCGTCTTGCCCTGGGTCTTCGCGCCGGCGCGCCCGTTGGACGGCTCGTGCCGCGGGATCCTGGCGACAGCACCTTGAAAACGGCTTCCTGGATCGGGCGCGCCCATTCCGGCGGCCACAACCTTCGCCAGGAGGCACAGATTCCAAAATAATCGCCGACCATCCACTAACCGTCATATTCGCAAGGCAGGATCGGGACCCAGTTCTTAGTGGGAGGAGACCCATGAGCAGTCTCGATCGCCGCGCCCCCGCGCGACCGCAAGCTCGAATTGACCGGGCGGAATTATTCGATGGGGATCTGGACAGCCAGCCGGCGGCGGAACTGCTGGCGCGGCGCTGGTTTGCGGCGCTGGCAGCCACCCGCAGCATCCAGGTCGAATGCGATGCGCTGCTGGAACGACTGATGTTGGCCGATGCCGCCTGGCGACAAGCTCATGCGCAGCTGGCTGAGTTCGAGGCGATTCGCGATGCCCTGGAACGGGAGATGTTCGTCATGGAGGGAGTACGCGCCGAGCGCCGCGGTCGTGAGCGAGTCAGAGCCATCTCGGTGGCATAGGCGCTAGTAGCGTATTCCAATTCGCCGATACACGTCCGCCAGCAGCCACAGCGGTCCGATCATCAGAAATTGCACATCCTTGAAAAATGAAGGCCGCTTGCCCTCGATGGCATGGCCGATGAACTGGCCGATCCAGGCGACGACGAACAGCACCACGCACACCAGCCACAGCGGCACCGCCGCGCTGCGATTCAAGACATCGATAGACCACAGCATGAGCAGCAGCAGCGGCAGCACGCCGAGCGCCAGCGGCAGGGAAAGAAACGCATAGTAGATGACACCCGCGAGCACCACGATGAGGGCCCAGTTGGCGATGGGGAGCATGGCACGCACACCGCCGGGAAACGGAGTGATCCACAAGAGTCCCAGTACGCACCAGAGAATCACTGGAACGCAAACCCAGTGCAATGATTTGTTGGTCGGGTTGCGGTGGCTGTCGCCGTATTCGTTCAACCACTGATTGGCGGTGCGCATGGTTCACTCAACCTACGCCACTGCCGGCGGCAATTCAAATGCGAGCGCGGAGCCGAACCGCGAGGGAGTTCCGTTCCGGCCCTAAAGCCGCGCCTCCGCCGCGTGCTCCTTGAACCAGGCGTAGGTGGTTTCGATGCCCGCGTTGAGGTGAATTCGCGGCCGCCATCCGAGCGCATCCATCCGCGACACATCGAGCAGCTTGCGAGGCGTGCCATCCGGCTTGGAGGGATCGAAATTGAGGCCACCGCGGAAACCGACCGCCGCTGAAATCTTGTCCGCCAGTTCGCGGATGGTCACGTCCTCGCCCCAGCCCACATTGACTATCTTTTCATCATCATAGTTGCGCAACATGAATATGACAGCATCCGCTAAATCATCCACATGCAGGAATTCGCGGCGCGGCGTGCCGCTGCCCCAGATTTCGACGCTGTCATCGCCGCGGTTCTTGGCCTCGTGGAATTTTCGAATCAAAGCGGGCAGCACATGTGAATTCTGCAGATCGAAATTATCGCCAGGCCCGTACAGATTGGTCGGCATCAAGGCTATGGCGTTGAATCCGAATTCGCGCCGGTAGGCCTGACACATTTTAATACCCGCAATTTTTGCAACGGCATACCACTCGTTAGTTGGTTCGAGCGGGCCGGTCAGAAGAGAATCTTCCTGTATGGGCTGGGGAGCCAACCTGGGGTAGATGCAGCTGGAACCGAGAAATACCAACTTGCCAGCGCCGGAGCGGAACGCCGCGTCGATGACGTTGTCCTGAATCAAGAGGTTGTCGCGCAGAAATTCCGCGGGACGGGAATTGTTGGCATGAATGCCGCCGACCCGCGCCGCCGCCATGATGACGATCTCCGGCCGGGCGTCCTGGAAAAAACTTCTGACCGCACTCTGCTCCGTGAGATCGAGCTCCGCATGTGTGCGGGTTATGAGACTTTCGTAGCCCTCTTTTTTCAACGCCCGTAACACCGCCGATCCGGCCAGACCGCGGTGGCCGGCAACGTAAATCTTCGTTCGTGGACCCGGCGTCACTTTGGTCTACTCGTGATGGCTGTAAACTTTGTAGCCTTCCCTGGCAATCAAGGCATCGCGCTTCGCAACCTCCAGATCCGAACGCACCATTTCGTCGACGAGCTGCTCGAAACTGCACTCCGCGGACCAACCCAACTTCAAGCGGGCCTTCGTGGGGTCCCCCACCAGCGTTTCCACTTCGGTGGGCCTGAAGTAACGCGGGTCGATGCGCACCAGCGTGCGCCCGGTGGCCTTGTCGATGCCGATTTCATCGACGCCTTGGCCCTGCCAGGCAATATGCAAACCCAATAATTTTCCAGCCGCCACCACAAAATCGCGCACCGATGACTGCTTGCCAGTGGCAATGACGAAATCCTCCGCCACATCCTGCTGCAGCATGAGCCACTGCGCGCGCACGTAGTCACGCGCATGACCCCAATCGCGGCGCGCATTGAGATTGCCCAGATGCAAAGTGTCCTGCAGTCCCACGCTGATGCGGGTCAGCGCCCGGGTGATCTTTCTCGACACAAAGGTCTCGCCGCGCAGCGGCGATTCATGGTTGAATAAGATGCCGCTGCAGGCGAACAGCCCGTAGGCCTCGCGGTAATTCACGGTTATCCAATGGCCGTACAGCTTGGCGACGCCGTAGGGCGAGCGCGGATAAAATGGGGTGGTTTCCTTTTGCGGGATTTCCTGCACCTTGCCGAACATCTCGGAGGTGGATGCCTGATAAAAACGCGTCTTCTTCTCGAGCCCGAGAATGCGAATCGCTTCCAAAACTCGAAGCGTGCCGACCGCATCGGAATTGGCGGTGTACTCCGGAGTCTCAAATGACACCTGCACGTGGCTTTGCGCGCCCAAATTGTATATTTCGTCAGGCTGCGCTTCCTGGATGATGCGAATGAGATTGGTGGCGTCGGTCAAGTCCCCATAATGCAGCGTGAGCCGGATATCCTGCTCATGCGGATCTTGGTAAAGATGATCGATGCGCTCGGTATTGAAGGACGAGGCGCGTCGCTTGATACCGTGAACGGTATAGCCCTTACTCAGCAGGAACTCGGCAAGATACGATCCGTCCTGGCCGGTGATACCGGTGATCAGAGCACACTTCGACAATTCGCCTCTCCCACATCGAAGGAATTAAACCGGCAGCATATCGACATCCGGCGCAGCGAGGTACTGTCATCGATATGACATCGTCGGAGCCGCTGAAACAAAACGCCCCCTTTTAAGACCCAAAGGGGGCGTTTCAGATGCGCGCGGGTTGTCGGTGCTTTAGGCCGTTGCCATCAAACCTTTGAGCTTGTTGATGGCATTCGATTCGACCTGGCGCACGCGCTCCGCCGAGATGCCGAATTCATCGGCCAGCTCATGCAGCGTGGCCTTGTCGTCGGTCATCCAGCGCCGCTTCAAGATGCTGCGGCTGCGTTCGTCGAGCTTCTCGAGCGCGATGCTCAAGCGATCGGTGGAGTCCTCTTCCCACTCGGCGCGCTCCACTTCGACGGCGGGATCCGCATTGCTGGCCGGCAAATACAGGGCCGGCGAATACGTCTCTTCTTCATCGCTTTCCGGCGCCGGATCAAATGACATATCGCGGGCGGAGAGCCGCTGTTCCATCTCGCGCACGTCCGATACCTCGACGCCGAGGTCCCTGGCAACCGCCGCGGTTTCCGCTTCCGACAGCCACGCCAGGTTCTTCTTCATCCTGCGCAGATTGAAGAACAGCTTGCGCTGCGACTTGGTGGTCGCCACTTTCACCAGGCGCCAGTTGCGCAGCACATATTCATGAATCTCGGCGCGGATCCAATGCACGGCGAACGATACCAAGCGCACGCCGACACCCGGGTCGAAGCGCTTCACCGCCTTCATGAGGCCTACATTGCCTTCCTGCACCAGATCGCCCATCGGCAATCCGTAGCCCAAGTAGCCGCGCGCGATGTGCACCACGAATCTCAAGTGCGACAGCACTAACTGCCGGGCCGCGTCCAAATCGGCTTCCGAACGGAAACGGACGGCGAGGGCGACCTCGTCTTCCTTGGAGAGAACCGGAATCTGGGACACGCGGTCTATATAAGAGTCCAAGCTCCCGACGGGACCGGCGAATACCATTCCAGTGTGTTTGGCGACCAAAGCAGCGGACATTCCTTAAGCCTCCTGATCAATCATTCCCGGAGAATTCACGACGCAATAATAGCACTCTTGAGCTTAGAGTGCTAACGCTGACGGGAGTTCCAGACCGCCACTTATCATTTAAAAACATATACTTATGTCGGTTCGATCGCTCGGATATGGCGCGTTGCAGCAAGCCAGGAACCTACCCAGGCCAGCCCCACGGACACGCCGATTACACCGGCATTCAAGGCAAGCCCAAGCCCCTCGAGCCGAAACGTGCTGCCATACAAATTGGCCAGCTGATCGACCGGGCGAGTGAGCACCCAGGAGGCGATCGCGACCAGCATCAGCGCGAGGACTCCCCCGCCCAAGCCGTACCAAATGCCGCTGTACAGGAACGGCCGGCGCGCGAATCCATCGGAAGCGCCCACCAATTTCATGACTTCGATTTCGCCGCGGCGGTTCAATATGTCAAGACGAATGGTGTTGCTGACGATGAGCACGACCCCCAAGCCCAACAGGCCGCAGGTCAAGTACAGAACGGTGCGCAATAGATCGAGCATTGCATACAGGCGCCTCACCCATTCAGTGTCCAACTGTACCGTCTGCACATCGGGCATCGCGGCAATGACGGCCTTCAGCGCATCCGTGCCCCGCGGAGTGCTCATGGTCAGCGTTGGCGTGACGATGAGGGTATCCGGCAGCGGATTGTCGGCCAGGGCATCGAGGGCACTGCCAAATCCCGAATCCTTGCGAAACTCCGCCAGCGCCTGATCCGCCGTGATGATGCGTACCGCGGCGATGTCGCCGCGCTTCTGCAACTGCTCGGCGAGGGCGGAGGCCCGCCCGGCGCCGGCCTTCTTATCCATATAGACCGACAAATTGTAGGCGTCGTTCCAATTCGCGGTGGCATCGCGCGCGTTCTGCAAAAACAGGTTCAAGAACAGCGGCAAGGCCAGCGCCACGGCGATGACCGCCATGGTCAGCAGCGTGGCTGTCGGCTGCTGTGTGATGCGGCCGAGCGATCCGATCAGCACCTGCGCATGCCGCGCGAAGTAGGCGCGAATTTTCACGACGGCCCAGGGACAGGATCGACGACGCGCCCTTCGCGCAGGCTGATGCGCCGCGCACCCACCCGGTCGATGAGATGCACATCGTGGCTCGCGACCACCACCGTCACGCCGACCTCGCTGAAGCGCTTGAACAGTTTCATCACTTCGAGGGCAAGTTCCGGGTCCAGGTTGCCGGTGGGCTCATCGGCAATCAGCAGCGCAGGTTTCGCCACCACCGCCCGCGCAATGCCCACCCGCTGCTGCTCGCCGGTCGAGAGCTCCAGGGGAAGCGACTTCTCCTTGCCGAGCAGGCCGACCTGATCCAGCGCCGCTCTCACGCGCTTGTCGATCTCGCGCTTAGGGTGCCCCGCAATCACCAAAGGCAGGGCCACGTTGTCCGCAACCGGCCGGTCATGCAGCAATTTGTGATCCTGAAACACCATGCCGAGATTGCGGCGAAATTGCGGAATGCCGCGCGGCTTCACGCCCGACGTGTTCTGGCTGTTGACATACACCCCGCCGCGGGAGGGCCGCTCGATCAGGGCGATCAATTTGAGAATGCTGCTCTTTCCCGCCCCCGAGGGGCCGGTCAAGAAAGTCAACGCGCCGGGTTCGATGTTGAACGAGACACCGGCGAGCGCCTCGCGCCCGTTGGCATAGCGCTTGTACACCTGGTCGAAGCGAATCATGCGGCCGCCTCGCGCGGCTCCGATTTCAACAGCGCCGCGACGAATTCCGCGGCGTTGAACACGCCGAAATCCTCCGCCTGCTCGCCGACGCCGATGAAGCGAATGGGAATCTTGAGCTTCTGTGCGATGGCCAGCACGACTCCGCCTTTGGCGGTGCCGTCCAGCTTGGTGATGACCAAGCCTGTGACACCCAAGCCTAAGTTGAATTGTTCCGCCTGCGCGACGGCATTCTGGCCGATGGTGCCGTCGAGCACCAACAGCACTTCATGCGGCGCGCTTGGGTCCAGGCGCGCAAGCACCCGCTTGACCTTCTTGAGCTCGTCCATGAGGTGCGTCTGCGTGTGCAGGCGTCCCGCGGTATCGGCGATCAGCACATCGATGTTGCGCGCGCGCGCGGCATTCATGGCATCGAAGATGACGGCGGCGGGCTCGGCGCCGGCCTGCTGCGCGACGATCGGCACTGCATTGCGCTCCGCCCAAATCTCCAATTGCTCGCGCGCCGCCGCGCGGAAGGTATCGCCCGCCGCCAGCATGACGCTTCTGCCCTCGCTCTGCAGCCGGCGCGCCAATTTGCCGATGGTCGTGGTTTTCCCGGCGCCGTTGATGCCCACCACCAGGATCACGTAGGGCTTGTGCTTAGGATCGACCACCAGCGCCCGCTCGACGGGCTTCAAGATCTCGTGCATGGCTCCTTGCAGGGCGCTGCGCAGCGCCGCGACGTCGTTGAGTTCCTTGCGGGCCACGCGGCGGCGTAAATCCTCGAGAATTTGCGCCGTTGCCAGGACACCGACGTCGGCCGTGATCAGCCGCGTTTCGAGCTCATCCAGGATCTCCGCATCGATTTTGCGCCCCGGCAGCAGTTCGCCTAAGTCTGTGGTCAACCACGCGGGGCCCTGGTTCAACTTGGCGCGCAGGCGTTTGAAAAATCCGCGTGCGCCAGGGCGTTCGGTTTCGTTTGTCATTGGATCTGTATGATACCGGGAGTGGCAAAACTTAAGATGGATTTGCCGGCGTCGTCCGGCCGCAATTCGGTGCGCATCATTGCCGGGATGTGGCGCGGCCGGCGCGTCAATTTCCCCGACATTCCGGGGCTCCGTCCGACGCCCGATCGAGTTCGCGAGACCCTGTTCAATTGGCTGCAGCACTCGATTGCGGACAGCCGCTGCCTGGATTTGTTCGCAGGCTCCGGCGCATTGGGGCTCGAAGCCCTGTCCCGCGGCGCAAGCGAAGTGATCTTTGTCGAACAGGATCCCGCCGCAGCGCGGGCCTTGCAGGAGCAATTGGTCCGCTTCGCAGGGCAAGGCAAAGGACAGATATTGCAAATGGGCGCCGCCCGGTACCTGCGAAGTGCCGCGAATCCCTTTGATGTCGCCTTTCTCGACCCACCGTTTAAGACCAATGCCCTGGCGGAATACGTACCCATGCTCGCTGCCGGCAACTGGATCAAACCCGGTGGTTTGGTCTACCTGGAAAATGAACGGGCTGCCGGCTTACCCAAGCTGCCGCCGCAGTGGGAACTGCTCAAATCGAAGTCGGCGGGCGAGGTGGGGTATCATCTGGCGCGCATCAAGGCTTGAGGCTGACTCATGCACAAAAGAAACGCCGTATATCCAGGCACTTTCGATCCGATCACCAACGGCCACCATGACCTGGTGCGGCGTGCCGCCTCCATCTTTGATCGCCTGGTGATCGCGATCGCGGCCAACCCCAACAAGGCGCCCATGTTCTCGCTCGAGCAGCGGGTCGACATGGCGCGGCGCGTGCTCGCCGATGTGCCCAACGTCGAGGTCATGGGCTATGCGGGCCTGACCACCGACTTCGCGCATCAAAATGGCCTCTCCGTGATCGTGCGCGGCCTGCGCGCCGTGTCCGACTTCGAATTTGAATTTCAATTGGCAAATATGATGCGGCACCTGATGCCCGACATAGAATCGGTCTTCATGACGCCGCAGGAGCAGTACACTTTCATTTCCTCGACGCTGGTGCGCGAAATCGCCGTGCTCGGAGGCAATGTGTCTGAATTCGTGCATCCGATCGTGGAGATCGAACTGAAACGGCATCGCAAGCCTTGAAAGGCAGCGCCGCAGCCCCCCCAGGGCGACTTGCAATCGCGTGGCCGATTCTCGCGATCGCCTTGGCTCTAAGTGCAGCGACCGGCGCACAAGCCGATGGAGCGGGACCAAAGCCACGGACCGCCGTTGCGCACAAAGGCGCCATCGCCAGCGCCTATCCGCTCGCCAGCCGGGCGGGCCAGGAAATCTTGAGTGAGGGAGGCAATGCCTTCGATGCCGCGGTGGCGGTGGCCGCGGCGCTCGCGGTGGTGGAACCCAGCAGCTCGGGGTTGGGCGGCGGCGGATTTTTTCTGCTGCATCGGCAGGCCGACGGGTTCGAAACCATGATCGATGCGCGCGAGAAGGCGCCGGGTGCCGCAACGCGGGACATGTACTTGGATAAGGCGGGTAACGAAATACCGAACGCCTCGACCAACGGTCCGATTTCTGCGGCGATTCCGGGAGAGCCGGCGGCATTTGAATATCTGGCACGCAAATACGGCAAGTTGCCGCTCAAGCAGAGCTTGCAGCCGGCGATTCGCCTGGCGCGAGAAGGATTTCCGTTGTATGCGCGGCTGCAATTCGGCATCAAGGCGAAACGCGATATTTTGGCGCGCTCGCCCGACGCCGCGAAGGCGTTTTTGACGGCCGACGGCAACGTGCCTGAGATCGGCACCGTCATCAAGCAGCCGGAACTCGCCAACACCCTCGAGGCAATTGCAGCCCAAGGCGCGAGAGGGTTTTATGACGGCCCCGTGGCCCAGAATCTCGTCGCCGGCGTGCGTGCAGGCGGCGGTATCTGGACGCTCGAGGATCTCAAAAACTACCGGGTCGTCGAACGCAAACCGCTGGTCGGCGAATATCATGGCGCGCGCATCGTAACGGCACCGCCGCCCTCATCGGGCGGCATCGCGGTGCTGGATTCGCTTAACATCCTTGCCGGTTTCGAATTGCAAGACGTGGATTCCGCCACGCGCAAGCACCTGATCATCGAGGCCATGCGCCGTGCCTATCGCGACCGCGCGATTTTCCTGGGTGATCCGGATTTCATCAAGATGCCGCTGCAGCAATTGATGAGTGTCGACTACGCAGCCGGCCAGCGCAGCAGCATTCGCGCCGATAAGGCCATGCCCTCGGACCTGTTGCCGGGCATCGAGTCGGAGCCGAAGGGCATGAACACGACGCATTTTTCCGTGCTCGACGCCGCGGGAAACCGAGCGGCAGTCACCATCACGGTGAACCTGTTCTTCGGCAACGGCTACATGCCGGCCGCGACCGGCGTGCTGCTCAACAACGAAATGGATGATTTTTCCACCAAGCCCGGCAGACCCAATGTCTTCGGGCTCATCGGCAACACGGCCAACTCGATTGCGCCCAACAAGCGAAGTCTGTCGAGCATGTCCCCCACGTTCGTCGAGACGCCCAAGGGCACGATGATCATCGGATCGCCCGGCGGAAGTACCATCATCAGCCAGGTGCTTCTGGGAATTTTGAACTATGAGGACGGCATGAGCGCCGCGGACATCGTCAAATTCCCGCACTACCATCACCAATACCTGCCTGACGACGTCGGTTATGAACAAGGTGCGCTGACCGACGAGGAAATTGCGAAGCTGCAGGCGATGGGCCACAAACTGCGGCTGTCCAACCGCCAGTGGGGCAACATGCAAGTCATCACCTGGGACTTCGCCAGCGGCAAAGTCGAAGCAGCTTCAGATCCGCGCGGCGAGGGCGAAGGATTGGTCTACTAGAAAGGCCCCGCGCTTCACCGCTGGCAGGTCGGGCACCAGTAAGTGGAGCGCTGACCCTGGGTGAACTGCTTGATGGGCGATTTGCAGACGCGGCAGCGCGCGCCCGCGCGTTCATAGACAAAGAGCTTCTGGCGAAAATATCCGGGTGAACCGTCGGCGTTGCGGTAATCGCGCAGAGTGGTGCCGCCGATCTTGATTGCCGCCGACAACACGGCTTTGATCGCGCGCGTGAGCTTCGCCGCCTCGGCTTTGGTGATGCGCCCCGCGGCGCGGCGCGGCGCGATCCGCGCGCGAAACAGCGCCTCGCTGGCGTAGATGTTGCCGACGCCCACCACTGCCTGCGAATTCATGATGAACTGTTTGATGGCGACCTTGCGCCTGCGGCTGGTTTTATACAGATATTCGGCGTCGAACTTCGGACTCAGTGGTTCCGGCGCCAAACGCACCAGCCGCGGATGCCGTCCGGGATCATCTTCGGTCCAATGCAGGCTGCCGAAGCGGCGCGGGTCGTGAAACCGCAGCAGCCTGCCGCTGTCCAGCCTTAAGTCCCAGTGATCGTGCAGCTTAGGCGGTGTACCCGCCTTCAGGAGCGTGAGGCTGCCCGACATGCCAAGATGCAGAATCAGAGTGCCGCTGTCGAAACCGATCAGAATGTATTTGGCGCGCCGCTGCACCGTGCGCACGGTTTGATCGCGCACACTGGACTCGAAATTCGCAGGTATAGGCCAGCGCAGACGCCGCTCGCGCACCGTCGCGCCCAGGATGCGGCGATTGAGCAGCGCCGGGGCGATGCCCCGCCGGGTCGTTTCTACTTCAGGAAGCTCGGGCAGGCTACTTGATCTTGGATTCTTTGTAGGCGACGTGCTTGCGCACGACCGGATCAAATTTCTTCGTCTCGAGCTTGTCCGGATGCAGGCGCTTGTTCTTGGTGGTGGTGTAGTAATGGCCGGTGCCGGCCGAGGAAACCAGTTTGATCTTGTCGCGCATACGTTGCTCCTTAGACCTTGACGCCCTTGGCGCGCAAATCGGCCACCACCACATCCACGCCGCGCTTCTCGATGGTGCGCAATCCGCGGGTGGACACGCGCAGGCTCAAAAAGCGCTGTTCCGTCTCCGACCAAAAGCGGTGGGTATGCAGATTCGGCAGGAAGCGGCGCCGCTTGCGATTGTTCGCGTGGGAAACCGTGTTACCCGTTTTTGGGCCTTTGCCCGTGACTTGGCAGACTCGCGACATGACGTAAACCTTTGATCTTGGAACCTAAAAGGAGCCGAGCTTTATACCAGGGAGGCCCAAATGGGGCAAGCGGCAACGCGCTTATTGGCGCTCCCAATGGCGAAGCAAGTAGTGCCAGCGCGCATCCATCTGTTGCCATTCATCGGGAATCCGGGGAGTTCCTCCCTGCTCCATCCAAGTTCCGGAGGCCCAACGATAGGCTCCACCATTCCATTCCCAATGGCCCGGGGCCCAGACGTAGCCGTAGCGCGGCGGGGGCACATGCTCGGCGCGCGGCGGCGGGGGCGGCGGCAGCGAATCGCTGGCAATCTCGGCTGCGGAGTACCCCGACTCGGGTATCAGGAGTGCGGCCACGAACAGGCAGAGGGTCGTCAACAGGATCTGGAGGAGAATCAGGATATTCGACTGGCGAGGTGACATAACGCGCTCTCCTGGTAACAAATATGAACGAATCATACGATATTCGTTCAGTTTGTCAACTCAGGTCACCGCGTTTTTGCAAGGACCCTGACGCCCGCCAGGTGAGTGGCGGCGAAAGCGGACAATTCAGCTTCCATGTCGGCCAAGGTCTCGCTGCGATCGGCGAGATCCGCGCTTCCGTAATACAAGGCTCTGCTGAGTTGCCGCGCTTGCGGCGCGAGCACAGGGTCTTCGGCCATGGCGTCCTGCAGCGCCTTCAGGATGGCCGCATCCATGGCCGCGAAAATATCCCCCGCCATATTGTGCGTATAGGAAAAGAGCTCTGCCGCATGCGTCGAGCCGCGCACCAGCGTAAATATGGTTCGATGCTTGGCGATGATGGCGTCGGCCAGGCGCAAGTCCAGCGGCGCATCGGGCTTTGCAAGCTCCTGCTCCACGGCTCTCTGCTCGATGCGGGCCATGCGCGCGCAGACAGCCAGGAACAGCTCATCCTTGTTCTTGAAATAGCTATAGAGAGTGCCTTTGGCGACGTCCGCCTCGCGTGCAACCAGCTCCATGGTGACCGCGCGAAAGCCCACCTTTTTGAACAGTTCCTCGGCGGCGCGAATAGCCCGCTTGTAGCGGGCGTTTTCATCGTTTGACGACTCTTGCGGAGCGCTGGACATGCGCGAATCATACGACAGCTCCACGGGATGCCCTAACTGCTGGCCGCCACCACCGTCCACGCCGAGGCGCTGTCATAAACGAAGCGCTCCGCCGCGATGCGATCGCCTTCCCAGCGTTGCAGCGCGAGCTCGTTCAAGCGGCGGGTGACTCCATCCTTGCCGGTGGCGTCGAATGTCCAGTTGATCACCACGTGATTTCCATCCACCAGAAACAAAGGCTGCGGATGCGTGTGCATCTTCATCCTTTCGAGCACCTTGGCCTCATGCGCCATCAAAAGAGCGCGGCCTTGTCGCGGCGCCTGCAAATTCTCCTGCATGGAAGCCGTCTCATGATAGTAGTCGGCGATCGCGCGCACATGATCGCCGCCGACCACGGCGGCAATGAAAGCCTCGACACGTTCACGGCTCGGCATGCGCATCTCCTGTGACCCGCGCCAGCGCAATGTGCGAGTAGCTTGAGTGACCTGAGGTCATCGACTCGATTCTGGCGTACTTTCTCGCAATCTCCTCGCCGCTGAGATCCTCGCGAAGCTCGAGCCCGCATTCCCTCAAGGTCTCGCCAAAGGTCTTCGGGTCGAACCCGGAGAGAAACGGTTCGCCCAAGGACGCCAGCCTGTCCCGCAGCGCCAGGAAATTTTCCGACTGCGAACCCAGGAGCCGTTCGTCAATGTAGGTCAGGACCAATTGGCTGCCCGCAAGCGCACAGTGGGCGATGGAGCTCAAAGTAGCGATGTTGGCTGCCCGAGCCAGATACATCGATACGCCGAGCCAGGAGAAAAAAGCCGCACGGTCGTTGCGAAACGAGGAACGCGACAGCGCCGTCGCCACACTCTCCTTCGACAAGTCGGAGGCGACGAGGTGCACCGAATCCGGCAGCGACATGCCGAGTTCCCGGATGCGCTGAATCTTCAATCCCTGCGTCGCGGGATGATCGATTTCGAAAATCTCCAGATCCGCGGCGAACGCCGGACGGCGCAGAATGAAGCTGTCGAAGCCCGCGCCCACCAGCACATATTGGCGAACACCGGCGCCGGCCGCGGCCTGCAGGGCATCCTCGGTATAGCGCGTTCGCATGATGACATTCGCATAGGCGGGACTGCGGCGCAGCGATGCATCGACGATGCCATCCGGCGCGGCCATGGCCTTCAACCGAGCCGCAGGATCCATTCTCGCGAGCGCAGTGGAGCGAATCATTTCGCGCACCGCGGCAGGTACCAGCCGGTCGCCCCACGAATCGTCGATGAGCGGATTGGGATCGAGCCGCGTATGCGCTGCCCGCATCAGCGAAGTCGCGAGCGCGGTCCGGCTGGCGGTGAATTCATCCAACGGACACCTCGCAGCGAATCGATGGGTTGCGGCATTCTAACATCGCACCGTGCCGGCGCCGCGCCGCGATTCAGATAAGCCCACGCTCCGCCAGGGATACGCATGCCCCGTCGCCGACGATGATGTGATCCAGCAGGCGAATGTCCACGAGCGCGAGAGCCTCGCGGACCCGCTGGGTGATCAGCTCGTCGGCCTGGCTGGGCTCGGCCACGCCCGAGGGGTGGTTGTGGGCGATGATCACGGCCGCGGAATTTCGCTGCAGCGCCTGTTTGACAACTTCCCGCGGATGCACGCTGGCACCGTCTATCGTGCCGCGAAACAATTCTTCGAATTGAATCAGACGGTGGCGTTTGTCCAGGTACAAACAGCAAAAAACCTCGTGCTCGAGATCGCGCAGCCGCGCGGATAGAAAGTCGCGGGTGGCCTTCGGGCTGCTCAAGGAAGGGCCGGCACGCAGGGTCTCCGACAGCTGCCGCCGCGCTATCTCGACCGCGGCCTGTAGCTCGGCGAATCGCGCCAGTCCCAAACCCGGCTGTGCGCAAAATCGGCGCCGATCGGCCGCGATGAATTTGCGCAGCGAATGAAAATTCTTCAGCACCTCGCGAGCCAGATCAAGCGCGGAATGGCCACGCGTGCCGGTGCGCAGCAATATCGCCAGCAGCTCCGCATCGGAAAGCGCGGCCGCACCTTTGTCCAGCAGCTTTTCGCGCGGTCGCTCATCGGCAGGCCAGTCCCGGATCGCCATGCTGCAAGCATGAGGTTGCCGGCCCCCAAGTCGCCAGGGGCAAATCAAGGCTGATGGCGGCGAAATGCTAGGAGTGGCCGGAGCTGCCGAAACCGCCCGTGCCGCGAGCCGTGGTCGAAAAGTCCTCGACCACCTCGAATGCAACCTGCACGACCGGCACCATCACCATCTGCGCAATGCGATCGCCCGGGTTGATCGTGAAGGGCAGGGCGCCGCGATTCCACGCCGAAACCAGCAGCGGACCCTGATAGTCGGAGTCGATCAGACCGACGAGATTGCCGAGCACGATACCGCTCTTGTGGCCAAGCCCCGAGCGCGGCAGCAGCATCGCGGCGAGGCCGGGATCCGCGATGTAAATCGAGATGCCGGTGGGTATCAATTCCGCGCTGCCGGGATTGAGCACCAGGGGCGCGTTGATGCAGGCCCGCAAATCCATGCCCGCGGATCCTGAAGTTGCATACTGCGGCAGCGGAAATTCCCGGCCGATGCGCGGATCCAGGATCCGCAGCTTGACGGTGTGCATCGCCCGTTACCGTCGCGCGCGGCGCCCGCGCACCCGGTCGCGCGGCAGCGCCGCGGTGGATCTGCGTTTGCGCGAGCCGCGCCGCGGGCCGCCTTCGGGCGGCGGCAGGCGCTTCGCAATGAGTGCGATGAGTTCGCGCGCCACGTCGATTTTCGGCCCGCGCGCCACTTCCGTCTTTCCGCCCGGCCAGATCACGGTCAATGCATTGTCCTCGCAATCGAATGCGATCCCGTCGCCCACGCGGTTCGCGGCGATCATGTCGAGCTTCTTGCGCTTCAGCTTGATGCGTGCGTTGTCCTCGACATCGTTGGTTTCCGCCGCAAAGCCGACGACAAACGGGCGCCTCTGCATGTCGGCAACCGATTTGATGATGTCCGGCGCAGGCTCGAGCTCCAGATTCACCGAACCTCCCTGCTTCTTGATCTTCTGCTTGGCAACCGTCACCGGCTGAAAGTCGGCAACCGCCGCTGCGGCGATGAAAACATCGGCGTCCGCCACATGCCGATGAACCGCGGCATACATGTCGCGCGCACTTTCCACATTGATGCGGGTAACGCCAACGGGCGTCGGCAATTGCACGGGTCCGCTGACGACGGTCACATGCGCACCGGCCTCCCGGGCGGCGGCCGCCACGGCGAATCCCATTTTTCCGGAGCTGCGATTGGTGAGATAACGCACCGGATCGAGGCGCTCGCGTGTCGGGCCGGCGGTGATCAAAACATTGAGGCCCGTCAGCAAGCCGGCGTTCACGGGTGGTTCGAGCAGAACTTCCGCGAGCTTCAGCGGCTCCCACATGCGCCCCACACCGATCTCTCCGCAGGCCTGGTTGCCGGAGCCGGGACCCAACATTCGGACGCCGCGCGCAACCAGGGTCTCGATATTGGCTTGCGTGGCCTTGTTGGCCCACATGACGCGGTTCATGGCCGGCGCGAGCAGTATCGGCGCCTCGGTCGCGACGCACAGCGTGGTCAGAAGATCATCGGCTCGTCCGCCCGCCAAGCGCGCGATGAAGTCCGCGCTGGCAGGTGCGACCAACACCAGCTGCGCCCAGCGCGCCAGCTCGATATGACCCATGGCGGCTTCGGCCGTGCTATCCCAGAGGTCGCTGCGCGTGGGACGGCCCGATACCGCCTGGAAGGTCATGGGTGAGACGAAGCGCTGCGCGGACTTGGTCATCACTACCTGGACTTCGGCGCCGCGTTCGATCAGCCGGCGTACCAGATCCGGACTCTTGTAGGCGGCAATACCGCCGGTGACTCCCAGCAGAATTCGGGTCTTCGACGTCATTGAGTGTGCTTCAACTCTTTGAAGCGATCGATGTCGCTCTCGAATTGAATGCTCATCGCCGACACCTCACTGCGCTTCTGCCGCAGATTCTGTTCCTGGGTGTGGATGTCCAGCGTCAGGCGCACCAGATCCTCGGCGACCTGATCGGTCATGGGCGGCGCCTTCGGGTCGGCGCTGTACGGTCTGAAGCGCAAGCTGTCGGTGCGCAACTTCTTCATGCGCCCGTCCAGAGTCTCGAGAAATTGACTGGTCACCTTGATCTGGTCGGCCAGCAGCGTCAGGCGCTGATCGCGCAGGCGTTCGATTTCCTGGACCGAAGAGTAGGTGCTCAGCAGATTCTTGTCGCGATTCTCGCGCTGCTGTGCATCGAGTTTCTTCTGCTCTTCGATCGCCATCTGTTCGGGCGATTTCTGCGCGTCGAGGTGGCCTATCTCGATGCCGCGCGAATTGATGACGTGTTGTTCCTGGTTGGCATATTCCGGCGGGATCCGATCGCCGTAGTGCGTCACGCCGTCCTTATCCACCCACTTATAGAGGACACGGCCGCTGCCGGTGGGCGAGGTGGAGGCGACAACGCCCGCCGCGGCGAACAGCGCGCCGGCGCAGATAAACCAAGCGACATTCTTCAAGAGCGTATCCTCAAGATGAGGCGGCCGACATTGTGCGGGGAGCGGGCAGCGTTTTCCAGGGGGCATTCCTCATTCTGCGAGCCCGTAGCGCTCGCGATACAGGCGCATGCTGTTCAGGTCGCCGCCGCCCCCGGCGCGGGAGATATGCTCCATGAGATCGTCCAAGGTGAGTACGGAGATCACGGGTATTGCGTGCTGGTTTTGGACTTCCTGGACTGCCGAAAATTGACTGTCCGCGCCACGTTCCTGGCGGTCAAGCGCAAGCAGCACGCCCGCGGGTGTGGCTCCAGCCTTGGCGATGATATCTATGGATTCGCGGATCGCCGTACCCGCGGTGATCACATCGTCCACGATCAGAACGCGCCCTTTGAGGGCGCTGCCGACAATATTGCCGCCTTCACCGTGGTCCTTGGCTTCCTTGCGGTTGAAGGCAAAGGGCAGGTTGCGTCCGTGGCGTTCGGCCAGCGCCGCGGCGGTGATGGTCACCAGCGGAATGCCTTTGTAGGCGGGGCCGAACAGCATGTCGAATTTCAGGGGTGAGGCGGCGAGGGCTGCCGCATAAGCGCGACCCACCGCGCTGATCGAGGCGCCGCTGTTGAACAGCCCGGCATTGAAAAAATACGGACTTTCACGGCCTGACTTCAGCTTGAAATGGCCGAATTTGAGAACGCCGAGCTGCACGCACAAATCGATGAACTCACTTTGATACGCCAAGATCATGGGGCCTGATATTATCGCGCGCGATGCGCATCGTCACGACACTCGCTCCCACGAAGCCCAATTCGCAGTTTTGCGACGTGGTGACGGTATGAGCGCATCAATTTGACGGCTACGAAGCCCACCTTATGGCAGGCGCTGAGCGACAAGCGCATGGCGGCTGTGCTGATACTCAGCTTTGCATCGGGGCTGCCGTTCAACTTGACCGGTTTCACGGTGCAGGCGTGGCTGGCGTCCGCGGGCCTCGACATCAAGACCATCGGTATTTTCTCGCTGGTAGGCCTGCCCTACCTGTTCAAATTTCTATGGGCGCCGCTGCTCGACCGGTACCTGCCGCCCATCTTGGGCCGTCGCCGCGGCTGGATATTGATTTATCAGGTATGCCTGACCGCCGCCATTGCCGTCATGGGCTTCTGTTCGCCAACAAAGGAACTCTACGTTCTCGGCGTCGTGGCGGTGCTGGTGGCCTCTCTGTCCGCATCTCAAGATATCGTGATCGACGCTTATCGCGTGGATACGATTCCGGTCAGCGAGCGCGGGCTGGCCGCTGCTGCCCAATCATTCGGCTATCGCACCGCCGCCATGTTGGCGGGCGCCGTGCTGGTGTTGATTGCCGCGCATCTGGGTTGGCGCTTGGCCTTTCTGATGGTGGCCTGCCTCATGGCGGCTACTACGTTGGGGACGCTGTGGGCGCCGGAGCCGGAAGTGCCCGGGCACCCGCCGCGCACCTTGGCCGATGCCGTGTGGCATCCACTGCGGGCACTGTTCAGCCAGAAGGGCGCCTGGGGATTCGTGGCGTTGGTGCTGCTTTACAAAGTGGGCGATGCGTTCGCCTTGAGCTTGTATAGCGCGTTCATGATCAAGGGTGTGGGATTTTCGCTCGACGAGCTCAGCATCGCCGGCAAAGTGAACATGACCGTGTCCAGCATGATCGGCGTAGCCTTCGGCGGCTGGGTGTACATGCGCTGGGGCACTTTCAAATCGATGTTGAT
>DATMRC010000046.1:0-11736 GCA_035567075.1 Steroidobacteraceae bacterium | reverse complement strand
AGGCGCTGCGTGCAAGTCGCCGGATGTTCGACGCAGCTCTCGCCAGCATGACCGACGCCGTGTATATCTGCGATTCCAATGGACGCTACGTCGAGTTCAACGATGCGTTCGCAACCTTTCATAGATTCAAGAACAAATTTGAGTGCGCAAAGGCGTTTACGGGGTCGGAATTTTTGGAGTCTTTCGCGCCCGATGGCTCGCGGGTGCCCCCCGACATGTATTCAACGCCGCTGGCGCTCCGCGGCGAAATTGGCACCAACGTCGAGCGTACCTTGCGGCGCAAAGACACGGGCGAAACCTGGGTCGCCAGTTATAGCTATGCTCCCATTCGCGACGACAACGGTTCGATCGTGGGGGCGGTGGTAAGCGCCCGCGACATCACCGAACGCAAGCAGGCGGAGGACGCCATGCGCAGCGCTGTTGCGCTGGAAAAGGCCCGCGATGCCGCAGTGCGGGCCAAGGAGCGCAGTTCGCGATTCCTCGCTGCCGCCAGCCACGATCTTCGCCAGCCGTTGCAGACCATAGAATTGCTCAATGCAACCCTGCGCCGCCTGATAACCGATCGCGATGCTGCGGGAGTTCTGGCGCAGCAGGACCAGGCCATCGACTCCATGTCGCGACTGCTCAACGCCCTGCTCGACGTCAGCAAGCTGGAATCCGGGGCGATAAAACCCGAACCCTGCCATTTCGACCTGGCTGCCATTTTCCATGAGCTGCGCGTTGAGTTCGCGCGCCTGGCCGCGGAAAAAGGCCTGCGCCTCGAATTTGAAATGAGCGATGACGCGGTGTACAGCGATCCTGCGTTGGTGGAACAGATCCTGAGAAATCTGGTGTCGAATGCCGTCAAGTACACGCATGAGGGCTGGGTGCGCGTGCGCTGTCAGCACGAGTCCGGAGCCGTCCGCATCACGGTGATGGATAGCGGTGTCGGCATTGCCGCCGAACACCTGCCGCGCATCTACGATGCGTTTTATCAGGTTGGCGTCGCGGCCAACAGCACCCGCGAAGGCTATGGTCTCGGGCTGTCCATCGTGCAGCGCCTGGTCAAGCTGCTGTTCGGCACGCTCGAAGTAAGCTCGGCACCGGGCCGCGGCTCGACATTCTCGCTGCTGCTGCCGGCAAGCAAAGGTCATGCTGTGGCGGCGCAGCCGGCGCCCGCGGCAGCGCCCGCTGACAGCCAGCGTCCGAGCGGTGCGGCCCGGATTCTGCTGGTGGAGGACAACGTCTCCGTGCGGCGCGCGATGTCGAGGCTGCTGGCATTGGAAGGCTTCGATGTCACGCAGGTCGCGTCGCTGTCCGAGGCGCTGCAGCATGTGCACCAGGGCGGCGGCGTCGATTTGCTGATCTGCGACTATCATTTGAGCGACGGTGAAACCGGCAGCCAGGTCGTCGCCGCGCTGCGCCAGATCCTTGGCGATTCATTGCCGGCGCTGCTGACGAGCGGCGACACCTCATCCGCGATCAAGCAACTGCCGCGCGATCCTTATCTGCGCTTTACCAGCAAGCCCATCAAGGCGGAGGAACTCGTGGGGTTGCTGCGGGCACTGCTGGCGGCGTGAAGCACAGAAGCGGGAAATCTAGCCTGCGATGTAGAGGTAGTGATCGAGGATCAGCGCCGCGAACAACAGCATCAGATAGTTGATGGAAAATCTGAAGGTGCGCATCGGTAGATCAGCCCTCCGCCCGCGGTTGAGCGCCAGCACGAAATAGAGAAATCGACCGTTGAGGATGAGCGCCGCGGCGAGGTAAATCAGGCCGCTCATGCCGGTGAGAAACGGCAGCAATGTCGTCAAAATCAACAGAATCGTGTACAGCAAGATCTGGTGGCGGGTGTAGGGAATGCCGTGAGTCACCGGCAACATCGGAATTCCCACCTTCGCATAATCGTCGCGCCGCGCAATTGCCAGCGCCCAAAAGTGCGGCGGCGTCCAGGTGAACACGATCAGGAACAGGAGCAAGGCCTGCGGATCAATCGTGCCCGTGACGGCGGCCCAACCCAGCACCGGCGGCGCGGCGCCCGCGGCGCCGCCGATGACGATATTCTGCGGGGTCGCGCGCTTCAGCCACAGCGTGTAAACAATCGCGTAACCAATCAAGGAGCAAAAGGTCAGCACGGCGGTCAGCCCGTTGACAGCCGTCCACAGAACCAGCATGGACAGGACCCCGAGCAGCACTGCGAATGCAACGGCGTGGCGTTCCTGCATGTGACCGGTGGGCAGAGGTCTGCCGCGCGTACGGCGCATTTGCCCGTCGATGCGCCGATCCAGAATGTGATTGAAGGCCGCCGCGGATCCGGACGCCATGGCAATGCCGATGCTGCCGAAAAGCAGCGGCGTCATCGGCACCCAGCCCGGCGCCGCCAGCACCATTCCGACGATTGCGGTAAACACGATCAGCAGCGTCACTTTGGGCTTGGTGAGCTCCAGGTAATCCCGCCACCGAAACGGATGGGTGCTGAAGCCTGGGCTATCGGGAACGCTGGACATCTTGCAAGGGTACCATTGCGCGGCGCCATCAGGTCCTGTCATCCTCGATCTTGCGGTGCGGTTTCTGATCGCTACTTGTTGAGCGACAGCATGTAATCGACGGACATGCGAATCGCCGCGTCGGGCCAGGTGGTACCGCCGCGCGGCGGCATGTTGCCTTTCCCAGCGATGGCATGCGTGTACAAGGCTTCCTTGCCCTGGGCAATCCGCGGTCCCCACGCCGCGCGATCGCCCATCTTGGGGGCGCCGTTGATGCCCGTCGCATGACACGCCGAACAGACCTGGGTGAACGCTTGCTCGCCGGTGGCCGGAACACTGGCTGCCGCGCCGCTCTTGGGTTGAGTCAGAGCAGCGAGTGCGGAATTATCGTGGCCCGCAACGGCGACGTGCGCGAACGGCTGCGTGTTTTGATTGACCTCTTGCAGGCGGATCGGATCCAGCTGTACATACTTGCTCTGGCTATCAACGCCGATTACCCGGGCCACCGCGAATAGGATGATTGCAAATACGATTAGGAAACCGAGCACCAGGCTGAATGCATTGAAGAAATGCCTGTCTGAAGATTGGGGGTTGGCCACATTAACTCACTGAAAATAGAAGAGAAATCCTCAAAGAGGCGCAGGCTAGTATAGCGCCCGCTTAAGGATGACGGAATAGCAACTACGAGGATTGATCAGGCGCGCGGAATGTGCGCACGCGCGTTTCTCAAGGTCGCAGCGCGGTCAGCGCAATCGCGCAGCAATAAAAAGCAGCAATAGCGTGAGAACCGAGAATCCAACGCGCGCCCACATCAGCGGCGTGCTCAAGCTGTTGTTGGTCGAACCGCCTGCGGACATCGACAATACGCCCAACAGAACCGTGCCCACTGTCAGCAGCATCGCCGCAATGATGACTATCACGAATAGGTCCATTGCTACTCCCCGAAACCTTCATGCTAGCGCCGCGTCTAATGTTAACACGCCTTGTTTACGCGCCGGTGCTTATGCGACACTCGGAAAGGCTGTGGCTCTGCAGCAAATATAATGCAGAGCCGAAAAGAGTGATCGGTGAAGAGATTTCGTGCATAGGCCGCCGTAAAATACGACGCGGGGGACACCGTGAAGTGCATTTATTTTCTGACGCCCACCATAGCATCGACCGATCAAGTGTCGAGCGATCTGCATGCGGTTGGAGTCAAGGATTTTTACCTGCACGTCATATCCCGGGATCACGCCGGCCTCAAGCGCCATCAAATCCACTCCAGCAACTACTTCGAAACCCTGGATGTGCTGCGCGACGGATTCATCGGCGCCGCGCTTGGGTTTCTGATCGGGCTGGCGGGGATCGGATTGCTCATGTACGCGAAGCCCTTCGGCGAGCATGTGGTTCCGGCGTTCGTTTATGCCATCCTGGTCGGAGCGGCCACCTTGTTCGGTGCCTGGGAAGGCGGCCTGGTGGGAATCGACAGCGAGCACAAGAAGCTCGAGAAGTTCCACGACGACCTGGCGGCCGGCAAGTATCTGATATTGGTCTACGTGCGCAAGCACCGGGAACAGGTGGTGCTCAACATGATGCGGGAAAAGCATCCGGATGCCGAATTGGTGGCGATCGATTCGCACTACGTCAATCCGTTCAGCACTGTGACGAGAGTTTCAGATACGCAGGCACCGGGGGTTTGATTCACTGGGATTTAAGTTCTGGCAGAGGGCGCGAATGCTACTTGCATATGCAGTGATCGTTTTGACGGTTGGCACCATCCTGTTTCACTTCTTGAGCCCGTGGTGGTTCACGCCCATTGCGTCCAATTGGACCACGATGGACCAGACGGTCAACCTCACTTTCTGGGTCACGGGCATCGTGTTCCTCGCCACCAATCTTTTCATGGCGTATTCCATCTGGCGCTTCCGGCATCGCAAAGATATCAAGGCGCACTACGAACCGGAGAACAAGAAACTCGAATGGTGGCTCACCATCGTCACCACGATCGGCATTGCCGCCATGCTCGCCCCGGGCTTGGCGGTCTGGGCCAAGTTCGTCACCGTGCCAGACGGCGCGTCGGTGGTCGAGGTTGTCGGACAGCAATGGAATTTCAGCTATCGCTTTCCCGGCAAGGATGGCGTTTTCGGCACCACGAATATCCGCCTCGCGAGTCCGGAGAATCCGTGGGCGATCGAGCCCAACGATCCCAACGGCCAGGACGATGTCGTGGTGTCGAGTCCGGAACTGCATTTGCCGGTCGGCAAACCGGTGAAGATCATACTGCGCGCCAAGGATGTGCTGCACCAGTTCGCGGTGCCGCCGTTTCGGGTCAAGATGGACATGGTGCCCGGCATGGTGACCTACTTCTGGCTGACCCCTACCCGCACCGGAAGCTTCGATGCGCTGTGCGAGCAGCTGTGCGGAACAGCGCATTTCACCATGCGCGGCCGCGTGGTCGTCGACACAGAGAAGGATTTCGAAGCCTGGCTTGCTACGCAACCGACTTACGCGCAAACCCGCGCCGCGGCCGCCGGCGTGGCGTCCGACGGCCAGGCCACCTATGCGGTGTGCAGCGCCTGCCACGGCGCGCAGGGCGAAGGTAATCCGCAATTGAACGCACCGAAGCTCGCCGGTCAGGCCGGCTGGTATCTGGCGCGGCAGTTGCAGAATTTCAAGCAGGGCGTTCGCGACAAGGAAGGACAGCTCGCGCAGCAAATGGACGGCTTTGCCGCGACGCTGGACGATACCGCGATCAAGAACGTGGTCGCCTATATCGGCTCATTGCCCGACGCAGCGCCGCCGGCGACGGTGTCGGGGAATCCCGTCAAAGGCAAGGAACACTATGAAACCTGCGCATATTGTCACGGCGGCTCCGGCGAAGGGGTTTGGTCGACAAACGCGCCGCGCCTCTCGCACATGGACGATTGGTACATGAAGCGCCAGCTGCAAAATTTCCAGCAGGGCTTGCGCGGCAGTCACCCGCAGGATTTCAGCGGTGCGCAAATGGCCGCGATGGCGAAGACGCTGGCGGACGATGCGGCAATCAATGATGTACTCAAGCATATCGATTCGATGTGAGGGCTGGACCTTTAGCATCGCGATGCACTACTGACTGAACATTCGGAGCTTTCGATGGCCTACGCTTCAATTGCCGATCGGGATAACGCACATGCACTGCACGATCCGCAGAGCTTTATCACCAAGTACATCTGGTCTCAGGACCACAAGGTCATCGCGATTCAATACACGATCACGGCGATTGCCATCGGCTTGGTCGCACTCACCCTGTCGGTGCTGATGCGATTGCAGCTCGGCTTTCCGCAGAGCTTCCACCTGATCGCGCCGCAGAACTATTACCAGTACATCACCCTGCACGGCATGATCATGGTCATCTATCTGCTGACCGCGTTGTTTCTCGGCGGCTTCGGCAACTACCTCATTCCCCTGATGTGCGGTGCGCGCGACATGGTGTTTCCGTACCTGAACATGATCAGCTACTGGGTGTACCTAGTTGCCGTGCTGGTTCTGGTGGCCGGCTTCTTCGTACCCGGTGGGGCCACCGGCGCCGGATGGACCCTGTATCCGCCGCAAGCCATTCTCTCCGGCTCGCCCGGCGCCAAGTGGGGAATCGTCTGCATGCTGGCATCGTTGGCGATCTTCATAGTGGCGTTCACGATGGGCGGCCTGAATTACGTGACCACCGTGCTGCAGGCCCGTTGCCGCGGCATGACCATGATGCGCATGCCGCTGTCGGTGTGGGGCATTTTCATGGCGACAGTATTGGGCCTGCTGGCCTTTCCGGCGTTGTTCGTATCGGCCATCATGATGACTCTGGACTGCCTGCTGGGCACCAGCTTCTTCATGCCGGCGGTCTCTTCGATGGGTCAGCCGCTGGGGTACAACGGCGGCAGCCCGCTGCTGTTCCAGCACTTGTTCTGGTTCTTTGGGCATCCGGAAGTCTACATCGTCGCGCTGCCGGCATTCGGCATCGTCTCCGATCTGCTCAGTACCCATGCAAGGCGGCATATATTCGGCTATCGCATGATGGTGTGGGCGATTCTGGCGATCGGCTGCTTGAGCTTCGTGGTGTGGGCGCACCATATGTATGTGAGCGGCATGAATCCGTACTTCGGCTTCTTCTTCGCCACCACCACGCTCATCATCGCCGTGCCCACCGCGCTCAAGGTCTACAACTGGGTGCTCACGCTGTGGCGCGGCGACATTCATCTGACGGTGCCGATGCTGTTTGCCATCGCGTTCATCTTCACCTTCATTAACGGCGGCTTGACCGGCCTGTTTCTAGGCAACGTGCCGGTGGATGTGCCGCTGTCCGCCACCTATTTCGTAGTGGCGCACTTCCATCTCGTCATGGGAGTGTCGCCCATCCTGGTGGTGTTCGGCGCGCTCTACAATTGGTACCCGAAAATGACGGGAAAAATGTTGAACGACACCCTCGGCAGGATCCATTTCTGGATTACCTTCATCGGCACGTACATGATCTACCTGCCGATGTACTACCTCGGCATCCTAGGGTTGCCGCGCCGCTACTACGCGTGGGACCAAGCCATCCAATTCATCCCGCCGTCGGTTCATACCATGAACGAGTGGATCTCCGTTTCCGCGCTGTTCGTCGCCGCCGTGCAATTGGTGTTTTTGTTCAACCTGGTTTGGTCGTTCTTCAAGGGCAAGCCCGCGGGCGGCAACCCCTGGCGGGCCACCACGCTCGAATGGCAAACGCCCGATACGCCTCCCCGGCACGGCAATTGGGGCGAGAGACTGCCGGTCGTGTACCGCTGGGCCTACGACTACAGCGTGCCCGGCGCCAAAGAGGATTTCATCCCGCAAAACGTTCCGCCCGACAAATTGACGCCGATCGGGCACGGACACGCGCACTAGGAGCCAAGTCTGAGTATTCCTAGGCCAGCAAGAGCTCGTTCATGAATATCTGGGTTGCATTCGGCGTGCTGTCGGTCGGCATCATCATTTGGATCCTGCTGATCCGAAAACTGAACACGCGAACGTGGGAGCGGCACGGCTCGAGCGTGCACGTGCGTCATACGCGCGGTGATCTCGGCGAGGTGCACGTACCGCCGCATCGCATCGCCCTGTGGGTATTCCTCGCGGTGATCACTTCGCTGTTCGGTTTGTTCTTCTCGGCGTACTTCATTCGCATGGGCCATGGGCATGGATCCGATCACGGAATGATCTCGGATTGGCATTCGGTCAGCAAACCGCCGATCCTGTGGTTCAATTCGGCGATGCTGGTATTGAGCAGCGTCGCCATGCAGCTGGCGCGCGGTGCATTGAAATCGAATAAACGCGCGCGCGTCAGCGGCTACTTATGGGCCGGAGGCGCCTTCGCCATATTGTTCATCGCCGGCCAGCTGGTCGCATGGCGGCAGCTGTACGATTCCGGGTACGGTTTGACCAGCGGGCCCGCGGGCGCCTTTTTCTATGTACTGACGGGCGTGCACGGCCTGCACTTGCTCGGCGGACTCATCGTATGGCTCAAGACCGTGGCCCGCATGCGCACACGCGCGGTGGAACTGATCGACGTGCGCTTGAGTATCGAACTGTGCACGGTTTATTGGCACTATCTCCTGCTAGTGTGGCTGGTGATGTTCGCTTTGTTGTTGTTTACCTGAATCCAAGGATATCGCATGGCTCAAGACGCATCGATCGCGGCACAAGCGGCGCCGGCTGAAGGTCTGGACGGCGTCGTCGCGGACTGGTCTGGCGACAAGCAAGCGTTCCCGGTGCCCTGGGGCAAGGCGATGATGTGGATCTTCCTGCTCAGCGACACGTTCATCTTCACGTGTTTTCTCACCTCCTACATGAACGTGCGCATATCCACCACGGCGAATTGGCCGAATCCGAGCAAGGTGTTCGCGCTGCATTTCGGCGCTACCGAGGTTCCGCTGCTGCTGATTGCGATCATGACCATGGTGTTGATCACGAGCAGCGGCACCATGGCCCTGGCGGTGAACTATGGCTACCGGCGCGACCGCGCCAAGACCACCGCCTTGATGATGGCAACGGCGGCTTTGGGCCTGAGCTTCGTCGGCATGCAAGCTTTCGAGTGGACCAATCTCATCGTCAATGAGGGCGTGCGGCCCTGGGGAAATCCCATGGGCGCCGCGCAGTTCGGTTCGGCGTTTTTCATGATCACCGGCTTTCACGGCTTGCACGTGTCGGCCGGCGTGGTCTATTTATCCGTCGTTGCCCGCCGAGTCTGGACGGGATTTTATGACCGCAAGGGCACCTACGAGACTGTGGAAGTCACCGGGCTTTACTGGCACTTCGTCGATCTCGTGTGGGTGTTTATTTTCGCGTTCTTTTATCTTTGGTAAGAGGAAGTATGAACAACGCCGCCGCCGCCAAAACCGTCCACCCGCAACCGGGACAAGGGATTCCCGATGGAGGGCATTCCGCCGATAAAGGGCATACCGCCGGTAAAGCGCATGCCGAAGGTCAGCAGCACCCGCTGAAAATTTATCTGTTGATTTGGGCGCTGCTGTTCGTTTTCAGCACTTTTTCGTATCTGGTCGACTATTTCAACCTGCACGGCATGTTGCGCTGGACGCTGATCATCGTGTTCATGCTGGCGAAAGCGGGCTTCATCGTCGCCATCTTCATGCACATGCGGTGGGAGCGGCTCGCGCTGAAGTTCGCCATCCTGATCCCGCCGCTGGCGCTGCTCATTCTGATCGGTCTGATGGCGATCGAGGGCATGCATACGTTCATCACCCGGTTCGGGGCATTCGGCCACTGAGCGGCGCTGGAATACTCGTATGGGCTAGTGCAGTTGTACCCTGACCGTCGCGGATTGCGGCCATAGCATTCGCAGCAAGGTCACCATGCAGATGACGAGCAGAGCGGCACCTGCGTTGTGCAGGGTCGCCAGGGGCAATGGGAAGCCAAAATGCACCATGGCCACTCCAATGCCGATTTGCAGCAATACCGCGAACACCAACAAGATACCGGCTAGCGTCAATCGCCGGCTGCGGGCGGCGGCGGCAGTGAGGCACCCCACGATGATCAAGATCGAACCGGCAACTATCGCGCCGATTCGGTGCGTGACGTGAATGGCGATGCGCGCAGGATTCGCCAGTATTCCGCCTTCGTAGTCGATGCCGAGACCGCGCCACAACACGAAGGCGTCGCGGAAGTCCATGCGCGGCCACCAGGAGGATTGGCAGGTGGGTAGATCCGGGCAGGCCACGGCCGCATAGTTGCTGCTGGTCCAGCCGCCCAGCGAGATCTGCAGCAGGAGCGCCGCAAGACCCAGCAGCGCGTATTTTCGCAAGGCGGCCTCGCGCGCCGACAATTCGCGCGAGTCAGGAGTCAGCGACAGCCACCACAGGATACCCAGTGTGGTCAGGCCGCCCAATAAATGCGCCGTGACGATCAGCGGCGTCAGCAGCTGGGTGACGGTCAGGGCGCCCAGCGCGCCTTGCAGGCACACGATGATGAACAACAACGCCACGGCGATCAGCGGCTGTGCGCGCGCCTTGCGGTTCCACACCGCCCATACCAGCAAGCTGAAGATGATGATCCCTAAGGTGGTCGCGAAATAGCGATGAATCATCTCGTGCAGCGCTTTGGCGAATTCGTGGTGGGTCTGCGGATAAATGTGGCCATAGCAACCCGGCCAATCCGGACAGCCCAAGCCGGCGTCCGTGAGGCGCACCCATGCACCCAACACCACCACTGCCGCAGCCAATAGCGCGCCCGCCAATGCCAGCCGGCGAAACCAGAACAAACGTGTTTGTGGATTCATGATCAGCCTATGTGAGAAAGGCGCAGCAAGCGCTTCATGTCTTCGAGCATGCCCTTGGGATCGGCGCCGGCGCTGTAGAACATCATAAGATTGCCCAAGGGGTCGATCAAATAGATACGCTCGGATTTGCGAGCATCCGCGCCGCGAGGCAGCAGCGCGAGCAAGGGTTCATCGTCCGGGGCGGCACGTACCGCTATCAAATCCGGATGTGCCTCGCGCAGTTCCTGCATGTCGCAGCAATCCCCGTCGCCGATGAATACTCTTTGCACCCGATCCCTATCGCGATCCAATGCGATGCGAACCTGTCGCGTGTCATAAAGATGCCGCCGGCAGTCATCGCCGCAGCGGCCTCGCTGCACATATAAAAACGTCCACTTCCCGCTGAGGAAATGCGCATCGGTCCTGCCGCCCAGCTCAAGCGGCAGCGACAAGGCTGGCAGAGGCTTCGCCGGGTCGATCAAAACGCCGGCGTTGACACGGCCGGCGGGACGCCATGTGCCGTAGTACAAGTAGAAGGACAATCCCAAGGGCGCGAAGAACAACAGCGCCAAGCCGATCAGCTGCCGCCGCTGGCGGCGATCCCGTGTGCGGCCCGAAGTCACACCACGGATTCCTTGGCGCGCCGCAAATTGGTGGCCAGGTAGATGACGAATAGCGCCAGCGCCAATGCGAACCATTGCACGGCATAGCCGATGTGGCGCAGCGGCGGAAATCCCGGTGGTGCCCAAGCCCGCGCGTAGCCGTCGGACTCACCGGGGTCGAGCAGCACCAAGTCGGTCGCGCCAGTCCACTCGCTTTCCCCCAGCAGCTGCGCCAGCTCCGCATGCGAAGGATATTCGGCAACCACGGGATAGGGCGGACTCAAGGTTGCATGATCACCCATTCGAATGCCGGGGCTGGGCAAATTATCGGCGCGGCCGCGTATGCGCCGCGCATCGGCGCCAACCGCGATCGCCGGCCGCTCGGCGCGGCCCGCTCCGAGGGGCACCCAACCGCGATTGACCAGCAGCCAACCGCCGCCCTGCAACGCGAACGGCGTAATGACGAAATACCCGGCGCGGCCGGCATAGACCATGTTGTCGATCAGGACCTGGCGCGTTGCATCGTAGTGCCCATTCGCCTCGACATGCTGATAGCGCGCAACTCTGGGTGTCTGAAAATCGATCAGCTGCGCCGCATCCGCGCCCGCAGCGAATGCGTCGAACAGCGCATTCTTCTCGTCGGCACGGCGCAATTGCCACCGCCCCAGCGCTATCAGCATGGCAATCAGCACAATGGCGAGCAGCGTCGTGAACGGCCGCGGCGCGAAAATGCGGGTCCCAAGCTTGATGCTCACGATATACTGCTGGCCCTTAGGGTAATCGCCCAGTCTTAAGTGGCATTCAAATATCTCGTTGTCGCGATGCTCGTGCTGATCCTGATCAGCCTGGGCAAAGCGCTGTTTCACTTATCGAGGACCAACCAGGAGGATGGCAGGAAAATGGTCGCCTCGCTGGCTTGGCGCATCGGCCT
>DATMRC010000045.1:0-86940 GCA_035567075.1 Steroidobacteraceae bacterium | reverse complement strand
AAACTCCTTCCCAATAGCAGTACTCCTCGAACGCGTCGCAAGCAAGCAAAATAGCGTCGCGTTCAACCCTGGTTGCTACGGTATCAAATTTGGCGAGTCGTCTGATCGTCCGATGTTGTTTACACTGCGGGACGCATTTTTGTTGGGAGACCCAAAAATCATGAAGACTCATGCCCGCGTCGTTGTAATCGGCGGCGGCGTGGTCGGCGTCAGCACGCTGTACCATCTGGCCCTGAAAGGCTGGAACGATGTTGTGTTGCTCGAGCGGGCCGAGCTCACCGCGGGATCCACCTGGCACGCCGCGGGATTGCTGCCCCTGTTCAACATGAGCTACACGGTCGGACAGCTTCACAAGTATTCGGTGGATCTCTACAAGCGCCTGCCGGCCGAGACCGGTCAGGACGTGAGTTTTCACGTGACCGGGAATCTGCGCCTGGCGACTTGCAGCGAACGCATGGATGAATACCAAAAATATTGCGGAACGGCGAACACCATCGGCGTGCCCTTCCAGGTGATCACCCCGGCAGAGGTGCGCGAGTTGTGGCCGCTCATAGATTTGGGCGGCGGCGCCGGCACTGCGAACATCGTCGGCGCGCTTTACCATCCGGACGACGGCCATATCGCGCCGGCGGACCTGACCATGGCGCTGCGCAAAGGCGCGCGCTCGCGCGGCGCCGAGATCCACGAACAAACCGAGGTCACCGCGGTCAAGCGCACGCCTTCGGGCGAGTGGCATCTCACCACCAACGTGGGCGAGATCATCGCCGAGCATGTGGTATGCGCGACGGGAAATTATGCGCGGCAAACCGGACGCATGTTCGGCCTCAACGTGCCGTCGATTCCCGTCGAACATCAGTACATCGTTTATGACCAGTCGCCTGAACTCAAGGCGTATCGTCAAGCGGGCGGCCGCGAACTCGCGGTTTTGCGCGAGTCCGATCAGTCTTACTATCTGCGTGAGGAGCGCATGGGCTGGATCTTGGGTCCCTACGAAGCAGGCGCGCCGGCTAGATTCGCGGACGGCGTGCCGGAGTGGTTTGGGAAAAATCTGTTCGAAGGCGATCTGGACCGTCTGCTGCCGCACGTCGAGGCAGCGCAGCGCCGCGTGCCCTCGCTTGCCAACTGCGGCATCAAGGACATCGTCAACGGCCCGATCGCCTATACGCCCGACGGCAGCCCGCTGATCGGACCGGCGTGGGGCGTGCGCAATCTATGGCTCAACGAAGGCCATAGTTTTGGCATCACTGCCGCGGGCGGCTCGGGATGGCAGCTTGCCGAATGGCTGGTCGAGGGCGAGCCCGGCATCGACATGCTGGCGGTCGATCCGCGCCGCTACGGTCCCTACACTGCTAAGCGCTATGTGGTGCAGAAAAACGAAGAAACCTATCGCAACGTATTCGTCATCCATTTTCCGGATGAGGAGCGCCCGGACGCGCGACCCGCCAAGACCAGTCCCGTGTATGACAAGCTCAAGCGCATGGGCGCCGTGTTCGGACAACGCTACGGCTGGGAGCGCGCCAATTGGTTCGCGCCGCCCGGAGTCGCACCGCGCGATCGGTGGAGTTTTCGCCGCTCGAATTACTTCGAGCATGTCGGCAATGAGGCGCTCAATTTGCGCCGCCACGTCGGGGTCATCGATCTCACCCCATTCACCAAGCATGAGGTGTCAGGTCCCGGCGCGGAAGCCTGGCTCGATGGGCTGGTGGCGAACAGTGTACCGGTCAAAATCGGCCGAATCGCGCTTTGCCATGCATTGACCCGGCGCGGCGGCATTCGCACCGAGTTCACCATCACCAAGATCGCCGAACAACACTACTATGTGGTGAGCGCCGGCGCCGCCGAACGCTATGACAGCGACTATCTGCTGAAACAATTGCCGCAGGACGGCAGCGTTACGTTACGCAACATCACGATGAGCCGCGGCTGCTTCGTGGTGGCCGGACCGCGCTCGCGCGAAGTACTGGCGCGGCTCACCGACACCCCTTTGGACAATGCCTCGTTCCCGTGGCTCACAGGACAGGTGGCGGAGGTCGGACTTGCTACCGATGTGTACTTGCTGCGCGTGAACTTCGTCGGCGCGCTGGGATGGGAGCTGCATTTCCCGATTGAGTATGCGCACCACCTGTTCGATGCGATTTTCGCCGCCGGCAAGGATTTCAACATCGCAATGGCGGGCATGCGCGCGATGGAATCGCTGCGGCTGGAGAAATCCTACCGCATGTGGGGCAGCGACTTGACGCCGGACTACACGCCCTACGAGGCAGGACTCGATCGATTCGTGCGCCTGAACAAAGGGCCGTTTGTCGGCAAGGACGCGCTCGAACGGCAGCTCGCACAAGGTGTGCCGCATCGATTCATCACCTTCGAGGTTCACGGCGTCAAGGATGCCGATCCTCTCGGCAACGAGCCGCTGTTCGATATTGGCGGGAAAATGGTCGGGCGCGCCACCGCCGGCTACTACGGGCACACACTGCGAAAAAGTCTGGGCTTGGGCTATATCGAGCCGCGCTACTCAGCGGTCGGCACCGAGATCGGCATCGAGATCCTGGGCGAACGCAAGCGGGCCACAGTGCTCGTGGATTCGCCGTACGATCCGGACAACAAGGACCTGAAGGCTTAAGAGAGTACGCGCCCGACATGAGCAAGCAAGCGTTTTCCGGTCTGTCGCTCATTTGGCGCGGCCTCAACCGCCATCGCGGCTGGCAGAATCAATGGCGCAAAGCCATTCCCAAACACCGCTACGACGCCATCATCATCGGCGGTGGCGGTCATGGCCTGGGCGCGGCCTATTATCTCGCGCGAGAACACCGCCTGACGAATATCGCGGTGCTGGAGAAAGGCTGGATCGGCGGCGGCAATACCGGACGCAACACCACCATCATCCGCTCCAATTATCTCTTCAATGAAAGCGCGGCGCTTTACGATCATTCATTGAAAATGTGGGAGAACCTCTCGCAGGTTTTAAACTACAACGTCATGTTCTCGGCCAGAGGGGTCATGATGCTGGCGCACACGGTTCACGATGTGCAAACGTCCAAGCGCCATATCCACGCAAATCGCTGCAACGGCGTCGACAACGAATGGCTGGAGCCCGAGCAAGCCAAGGAATTTTGTCCGCTGCTCAACATCGGAGACAACATCCGTTATCCCGTCCTGGGAGCGGCTCTGCAGCGCCGCGGCGGCACCGCCAGGCACGATGCAGTGGCGTGGGGCTATGCGCGGGCCGCGGATGCATTGGGCGTCGACATCATCGAGAATTGCGAGGTCACCGGGATTCGCTGCGACGCGCACGGCGTCGCGGCGCTCGAAACCACCCGCGGCGTGATTGAATCGCGCAAAGTGGGCGTATCGGCGGCCGGCCACAGCAGCGTGGTGCTGGGAATGGCCGGGGTCAAGCTGCCGCTGGAAAGCTTTCCCTTGCAGGCGTTGGTTTCCGAACCCATCAAGCCGGTGTTCCCCTGCGTGGTGATGTCCAACACGATTCACGCGTACATCAGCCAATCGGATAAGGGAGAACTCGTGATTGGCGCGGGCACCGATGCCTACACCTCGTACACCCAGCGCGGCGCATTGCACATCAACATGCACACCCTGGATGCGGTGTGCGAACTCTTCCCCACCTTCCGCCGGCTGCGCATGCTGCGCAATTGGGGCGGCATCGTCGATGTGACTCCGGACCGCTCGCCCATCATCGCCAAGACCCCGGTACCCGGCCTGTATGTGAACTGCGGCTGGGGAACCGGGGGATTCAAAGCCACTCCCGGATCGGCCCATCTGTTCGCCTGGACTATGGCCCACGATGAGCCGCATCCGATCAACGCGCCATTCACCATCGAGCGTTTTCGCGATGGCTATCTGATCGATGAGGCCGCGGCAGCCGCCGTGGCTCACTGAAGGCGCGCCGGTGCTGCTCATTCCCTGCCCCTACTGCGGCGATCGCCCCGAAATTGAATTCACGCATGGCGGGCAGGCGCACTTGGTGAGGCCCGCTCGGCCCGCCGACCTCGACGATCAGGCGTGGGCGGAATTTCTGTACATGCGCAGCAACACCAAAGGCGTTCATGCCGAGCGCTGGCGCCATGCGCGCGGCTGCGGACAGTTTTTCAACGCCCTGCGCGATACCACGACGGATCATTTCCTCGCGGTCTACAAGTCCGGCACGCCGCGGCCCGCGACATGAACGAGTTTCGCACCTCAAGCGGTGGACGCGTCGACCGCACGCAGCCGCTGAATTTCAGCTTCGACGGTGTGCACTATCGGGGATTCGCGGGCGATACACTGGCCTCGGCGCTGCTCGCCAACGGCGTGCACCTGGTGGGGCGATCTTTCAAGTATCACCGCCCGCGGGGCATATTCTCCGCCGGGGCCGAAGAGCCCAACGCGCTGGTCACGGTGATCAGGGATGCGGCGCGCTCGACGCCCAACCTCCGCGCCACGCAGGTGGAGCTTTACGAGGGATTGACCGCGGAGAGTCAGAATCGTTGGCCGAGCCTCAAGCTCGACTTCGGGCGCATCAATGATGCGCTGTCGGCGTTCTTTCCCGCGGGCTTCTACTACAAGACCTTCATGTGGCCGAGGAGTGCGTGGAAGGCGCTGTACGAGCCGGTGATACGCCGCGCCGCGGGCTTGGGCCGCGCCCCGACGCAGCCGGATCCTGATCGATACGCGCAGCGCTATGCACACTGCGAGGTGCTCATCGTGGGCGGAGGTCCGGCGGGCCTTGCGGCGGCTCAGAAATCAGCCGAGCTGGGCGCGCGCGTCATACTGTGCGAGGAGACGAACGAATTCGGCGGCAGCCTGCTCAGTGCCACGGACGCGATCGAGGGGCAGCCGCCGGGGATTTGGGTACAGCAGGCCGTTGCCACCCTGGCCAAGAACCCGCGGGTCACCCTGCTCGCGCACACCACCGCCTTTGGTTATTTTCCGCACAACCTCGTCGGCCTCAATCAGCGCCTCACCGATCATCTGGCGAATCCGCCGCTTGCGGCATCGCGCGAGCGCCTCTGGCAGGTACGCGCCCGGTCGGTGGTACTCGCCACCGGCGCGATCGAGCGCCCGCTGATATTTCCCGGGAATGATCGTCCCGGCATCATGCTCTGCGGTGCTGCGCGGACTTATCTCAACCGCTACGGCGTACGCGTGGGTACGCGCGCCGTCATCGTCACCTGCGGCGATCATGCCTATCAAACGGCGTTGGATCTTCAGCGCGCCGGCGTCGCCATTGCCGCCGTCGCGGATGTACGCGAAACCGTGAATGGCCCCCTGCCCGAGACGGCGCGCCGCTTGGGGTTAAACGTGCTGCCGGGCTCCACCGTGATCGGGACGGATGGCGACTTGCGCATCGCCGGCATCACCTTAGGGTGGGTGCAGAACGGCGCCGTGCACTCAACAAAGCGTATCGCCTGCGATGTGGTGTTGATGTCCGGCGGCTTCACGCCCAGCGTGCATCTGTTTTCGCAATCACGCGGCAAGCTCGCATGGCGCGAGGATTTATCGGCATTCGTTCCGGAGCGCAGTGCGGAACGCACGCAATCGGCCGGTGCATGCCGCGGCGTCTATGATCTCGGCGCGGCCTTGGCGGATGGTGCTGCAGCCGGCGCGGCAGCCGCCCGTGCGGCACCGAGCTCATCAGCGCCATTCGATTCCGCGGCGAACGGCGCGGGTCCCGCGCATGCAAACGCCGCGGCAAGCTACCTCGGGCCATTGCCGCAAGCGACGTTCCGTGGCAGCGAAAAATCCTTCGTCGATTGGCAGCACGATGTCACCACCAAGGATCTCGCACTCGCGACCCGCGAGGGGTTTCAGTCCATTGAACACGTCAAGCGCTACACCACGACCGGCATGGCCACCGATCAGGGCAAGACCTCGAATCTAAATGCCATGGCAATCGTCGCCCAGCATCTCGGCGTGACCGTTCCCCAGGTGGGATTGACCACGTTTCGCATGCCTTACACGCCGGTCAGCTTCGGCAGCTTTGCCGGCACCTCACGCGGCGATTTATTCGATCCGGTGCGCACCACGCCGATGCATGCCTGGGCGAGGGACCGGGGGGCGGTGTTCGAGAACGTGAGCCTGTGGAAACGCGCGCGCTATTTTCCGCAGGCGGGCGAGGACATGCACGCGGCGGTGGCACGCGAGTGCCTGGCCGTGCGCAACGGCTGCGGCATTTTCGATGCCACGACTTTGGGGAAAATCGAAGTGGTGGGCAGGGATGCAGCCGAATTCATGAACCGGCTGTACATCAACAACTGGACCAATTTGAATGTGGGCCGATCGCGCTACGGCATCCTGCTGCGCGACGACGGCTTCATTTATGACGATGGGGTGGTCGCGCGCACCGCGGCGGATCGCTTCCACGTGACCACCACCACCGGCGGCGCGCCGCGGGTGCTCGCACTCATGGAAGATTACCGCCAGACCGAATGGCCGCATCTCAAGGTCTGGCTCACCTCGACCACCGAGCAATGGGCCGTGATCGCCGTGCAGGGTCCGAATTCACGCCGCCTCATGGAATCCTTGGTCGAGGACATCGATATCTCGGCGTCCGCCTTTCCGCACATGAGCGTGGCGCGCGGCCGTATATGCGGCGTGCCCATGCTGCTGTTTCGCGTCAGCTTCACCGGCGAACTGGGCTTTGAGATCAACGTGCCGGCGGACTGCGGCCTCAAGGTCTGGGAAGCCGTGTATGCGGCAGGCAGTGCGCACGGCATGACCGCCTACGGCACCGAGTCCATGCACGTGCTGCGCGCCGAAAAAGGCTACATCATCGTCGGCCAGGACACCGACGGCACCGTGACCCCGGACGATGCCGGACTCTCCTGGGCCATCGGCAAGAACAAGGCAGACTTCGTCGGCAAACGCTCGCTGCAGCGGCCCTCAATGCTCGCGGCCAATCGCAAACAACTGGTGGGCTTGCGCACCCAGGATCCGCGCACGCTGCTGGAGGAAGGAGCCCAGGTGGCGGCAACTCCGGCGCAATCGGCGCCCATGGAACTCGTTGGCCACGTGACCTCATCGTATGCGAGCAGCGTGTTGGGCCATTCGATTGCCTTGGGTCTGGTGGCCGGCGGCCGCGCCCGCCTCGGGCAAACGCTGTACGTGCCCATGCCGGATGGCGACATTCCGGTCGAAGTGACCGCTCCGGTTTTCTACGATCCACAAGGAACCCGCATCAATGCCTGACCCATGGCTGCGTGTGTTGCCGAGCGCATCGCGTTTTGTATTCCACGGCGACGCCGATGCCCGCGCCGCGGCCAGCACCGCGTGGGGAGTCCCCTTTGCCGATGAGGCCTGCCGCGCAAGAGCCGCAGCCGAACGCGCCACGCTGTGGCTGGGGCCGGACGAATACCTACTGTGGGATGGTGCGAGCGGTGCCGATCTTAAGGAAGCCGCCGCCCTGGCTGCCGCGATTGAACGAGCGCTCGGCGAACTGCCGCACGCGCTGGTGGACATCAGCCAGCGGCAGATTGCCTTGCGCTTGAGCGGACTGCATGCAGCGGAAATCTTGAGCGGCGGCTGTCCGCTGGATTTGGACATTGAGCAGTTCCCGGTGGGCGCATGCACACGCACTGTTTTTGCCAAGGCCGACATCGTGCTATGGCGCACGGCTCCCGATACTTTTCACCTCGAGGTGTGGCGCTCGTTCGGCGCCTATGTAAGCGAATTGCTGCGCGAGATCGCCACGGATCTCAACTTGGCCGGCTGATTCGCCCGCCAGCCAAGCTGAGCCGAGATCATCGATGAGCAGCAGTCCTGCGCCGCGCTTAAACGGTCATTCAATCGCGCGGTCCCATAGTGTTGCAAGAAATCACAGCGATAAATCTTGCAAGTACATGAATTACATTAAGAAATCTTTTTTGACTCAATCTTGATTCCGGTAATGTCTTGGGACAAGATGGTGGTGGTCGGGATGTCGAACAGATTGAGCGTACGTTCAATAATAAATGGGGATATCGCAGCATGAACGCAAATCCAAAATTATCCTGCGCGATCGCGGCAATATTGGGCAGTTCGGCAACCGGCATGGTGTATGCCGCCGCAGCGGCCAATGAAGCCAGTCCGGACGCAATCCAAGAGATCACCGTCACCGCTACGCGGCGCAGCGAGAACATTCAGGATGTGCCGATTTCGATTCGGGCGATGACCGCGGAAACGCTCGATCAGCTGAACGTACGAACTCTCGACGACTACATCAAGTATCTGCCGAATGTCACCACGGCGGCCAACGGGCCGGGCCAGAGCGAGATCTACATGCGCGGCCTCGCCGCCGGTTCACAGGCGAGTCAAGGCAGCGGTTCGACCGGCCTGTGGCCGAACGTCGCGATTTACCTGGACAATCAATCCGGGCAGCTCCCGAATCGCAACCTCGACATCTACGCCGCCGATCTCAATCGCATCGAGGTTCTGGAGGGCCCGCAGGGAACGCTGTTTGGTGCCGGCGCCGAAGCCGGCGCGATCCGCTACATTACGAACGAACCAAAGCTCGATGTGACCGAAGGGAATGTCAAGGGCGGCTACTCGGTGACCGCGCACGGAAATCCAAATGCCGACGTCACGGCGGTGCTCAATGTCCCGCTGATCCCCAACACCATGGCGGTGCGCGCGGTGATCTACTCCGACAGCCGCGGCGGCTACATCGACAACGTGCCGGCCACATTCACGCGCAAGAACACCGACATCGGCATCGCCAATGGGCTCTATCCCGCGACCCCCCCTCTCCCTGCCGCCGGACAATGCCCGGACGGACTGCCGAATAACGGCTTCTGCGTGCCGCCCGGCAGCCCCAGCATTAAAAACAACGCCGTGACCGGCAACGACATCAATCCCGTGACTTACAAGGGAATACGCGCCGAGGTACTTTACAAATTCAACGATGACTGGAACGCGCTGCTATCGCAGTCGTACCAGCAAATGAATTCGCAGGGCGTGTTCTACCAACAGCCCAACGCCTCCGATGGCGCTCCGCTGGCGCCGCTCGAGGTCACGCTGTTCAACAACTCCTACGACAATGACAAGTTCGAGAGCACCGCGCTGACGGTGAACGGCAAGTTCGGCGATTTGAAGGCCGTCTATAGCGGCGGCTACCTGGTGCGCAACGTCGACCAGGTCGGCGATTACACCAATTACGCGCGCGGCCTGTATGCCGATTACTATCAGTGCTACGGCCCGGGAACGGCCGGCAGCACCAACCCGCTCACCTCGACCTGCTTCTCGCCCAGCGCCACCTGGCACGCGGTGGAGAAGAACGAGCATCTGCAGCAGGAAATCCGCCTGAGCACGCCGGACGAGTGGCGCTTGCGCGGCATCGCCGGCGTATTTTACGAGATCAACAAGCTGTACGACCAGACCGGCTGGAACTACAAGTCGATTCCGCCGTGCACCTCGAGCGGTACTCCCGGCATCGACCCGGGCAATACCGGCTGCTACTCGCCCATCGGCACCGCTCCGCTGTCGACCGTCGTGAATCCGGGTGTTCAGGGTCCCACCACCTCGTTCTATCAGGACCAGTTGCGCGAAACCCGGCAAACGGCATTCTTCCTGTCGGTCGACTACGATCTCATCCCCAAGGTACTGACGTTGACGGCGGGCACTCGCCATTACGAGTTCAAAAACTCCTTGGTGGGCAGCGTCACGGGCAGTTTCGGCTGCTTCCAGCAGGGCGTATCGGCCGGCGGGTGTCTGGCGGAGAACTTCAACCTCAACGGGCAGAATCTTCACGACACCGAGTCCGGCTTCAAGAGCCGCGCAAACTTAACCTGGCACATCACGCCGGATGCCATGGTGTATTACACCTACTCGCAGGGTTTTCGCCCGGGCGGCTTCAACCAGAACGGCGGCGCGGCCCATGCGCCCGGCCCCAATGGGGTGCCTCAATACCTGCTGAGCTCGGCGTACTTTTCCGATAAGGTGATCAACAACGAACTGGGCTGGAAGACCGAATTCCTCGACAATCGCCTGCAGTGGAACGGTGCCGTGTATCAGGAGAACTGGGACAACGTCCAAGTTCCGTTCTTCGATCCCGGCGTGGTCGGCAACATCTTCTACAACACCAACGGACAGAACTTTCGCATCCGGGGCATCGAAACCTCCGTGGTGGCCCGGGTCGTGAGCGGACTCACGCTGCGGGGCGCGGCATCGTGGAACCACAGCGAGCAGACGAATTCGCCGGTGCTGATCGACAACAATCCCGCCGACAACATCCCCGGCGGCAATTACGGCAAGCCGATCACGCAAGCCTGCACCGTCGCCGCCGGCGTGGTCACCGGCTGCTCGGGCGTCCCCAACCCGTACGGCAACGCCGGCGCCCCCGCCGCCAATTCGCCGCCCATACAGTTCAGCGTGCATGCCCGCTATGAGTGGAACTTCATGGGCTACGCGCCCTTCGTGCAATTGGACGCCACGCACAGCGGCCATTCCTTCACGCAGGCGGGTGCGAATCCCACGTTCGCCCTGGGCGGAGCCCTCTCGACCTCGAGGGGCCGCTACGAGAATCCGGCTTACTCGACGTACGACGCGTCATGCGGCGTCGCGAAGGATAATTGGATCTTCACCGCGTATGGGGAAAACCTCGCGAATTCGAACGCCAGCACCTTCATCAGCGCCGATCAATTCATCGTCGCGCAGACGCCGCTGCGGCCGCGGATCATCGGCGGGTCGATCGCGTTCAAATTTTAGGGGCTGAAGCGTTGAGCGCTGAATCTCGCGCAGGCGAGATCAGCGCTGCCGGGTCTGCCAATTTGACGCCACATAGAAGGGCGCATCATCCGGCGGCAGGAGCTTAAGTCCCAGGATGTGATCCGCAGCTTTCTCGGCCAGCATGATGGTCGGCGCGTTCAGGTTCCCAGTGGTGATCGAGGGCATGATGGAGGAATCCACCACGCGCAAGCGCTCGACGCCATAGACCCGGGTTTGCGGATCGACCACCGCCATGGGGTCTTGCGCGCCTCCCATCTTGCAGGAACACGAGGGGTGAAAGGCGGTCTCGATCTTGGCGCGAATGAACTCGTCGATTTGCGCATCGGTCTTAACTTCCGCGCCCGGTTGAATTTCGCGCCCGCGGAATCGGTCGAATGCAGGTTGCGCGAATATCTCCCGAGTCAGGCGCACACAGGCGCGCATCTCGGTCCAGTCGTCGGGCTCGCTCAGGTAGTTGAACAAGATTCGCGGCTTGTCGAACGGATCGGCCGACGCCAGGCGCACCCAGCCGCGGCTCTTCGAGCGCATCGGCCCGACATGCGCCTGAAAACCATGTTCGCGCGCCAGCGACGAACCGTCATAGGCCACCGCCATGGGCAGAAAATGATACTGGATGTTGGGATATTCGACGCCGGCGCGGCTGCGGATGAAGCCGCAAGTTTCGAAGTGATTGGTCGCGCCCAGTCCATCCTTGCGCAGCAGCCAACGGGCGCCGATCAACAGGCGGTTCCACCAGTTGAGCGATGAATACAGGCTGATCGGCTCCAAGCAGGCGACTTGAAAATAGAATTCCAGGTGATCCTGCAGGTTCTCGCCGACCCCGGGCAATTCGTGAATCACCGGGATACCGTGTTCGCGAAGTTCAGCCGCCGGGCCGAGCCCTGACAGCTTCAAGAGTTGCGGCGAATTGATGGGACCGCCGGAGACGATCAACTCCCCATCAACCCGCGCCACACGAGTATGGCCGCCATGAACGTACTCCAAACCCGTGACGCGCCGGCCCGAAAACACGATGCGAGTTGCCAGCGCATGCGTCAGCACCGTGAGATTACGGCGCCGCATGGCCGGCCGCAGATAGGCGTTTGCAGTGCTGCAGCGCCTGCCGCCGCCCACGGTCATGTCCATGCGGCCAAATCCTTCCTGCTGCGCGCCATTGACGTCTGCGGTGCGGGGATATCCGGCTTCGGCGGCGGCCGCGAGCCACGCCGCGTGCAAGGGATTGCTGATCGATCCGTAGCGGGTGGCAAGTTTGCCGCTGTCGCCCCGGTAGGCATCGCCGCCTGACTGGCGTGCTTCCGAGCGCTTGAAGTATGGCAGCACATCACGGTATGCCCACCCGGCCGCGCCTTGCCGCTGCCAGCGATCGAAGTCCAGCGGGTTGCCGCGGATGTACACCAAGCCATTGATCGATGACGAGCCTCCCAGAACCTTGCCGCGCGGCGTATGCATGCGCCGACCATTCAAATGCGGCTCAGGTTCGCTGTGATAGAACCAGTTGTATCTGGGATTGTTCATTGGAATCGACAGCGCGGAGGGCATCTGGATGAAAATCGACCGGTCCGATCCCCCGTACTCCAGCAGCAGCACCCGGCGGCGCGCATCGGCGCTCAAGCGATCCGCAAGCACGCAGCCAGCGGAGCCCGCGCCGACAATGACGTAATCAAAGGAGTCCTCGGCCAAGAATCTCTCCGTCAGTACGGGGCGTCCACATCGCCCGTCGCCACGTACACGCTCTTCAATTGCGTGTAGTGTTCGATGGCGGCCCGGCCATTTTCGCGGCCGAGACCCGAAAGCTTCACCCCGCCGAACGGCAATTCGATGGGCGTCACGTTGTAGTGATTGATCCAGCAGGTGCCGGCCTGCAGGCGCGCGATGACGCGGTGCGCGCGATTCAAGTCGTTGGTGAATACGCCCGCCGCCAGGCCGAATTCAGTGGCGTTGGCGCGCGCGATCACTTCCTCTTCTTCCTCGAATTCGAGCACCGACATCACCGGACCGAATATTTCCTCGCGCACGATGCTCATGTCGTCGCGACACTCGTCGAATACCGTGGGCGCCACGAAGTAGCCGTTGCAAAGATCTCCGACGGTCACCCGCTCCCCGCCGACCAGGATGCGCGCGCCTTCGGCGCGGCCGCGCGCTATGTACGAGAGCACCTTATGCATGTGCTGTTCGGATATGAGGGCGCCGACCTGCGTCTCCGGGTTCATCGGGTCGCCCATGCGCATGGCGCTCACGCGTGCGACCAGCCGCTTGAGAAATGCGGCTTTTATCGAACGATGCACGAATACGCGGGTGCCGTTGGAGCATACCTGTCCAGAGGAATAAAAATTGGCCAACAGCGCTCCGGCCACCGCATTGTCGAGTTTGGCATCGGCGAAGACGATGAGCGGCGACTTGCCGCCCAGTTCGAGCGTGACGTGCTTGAGAGTTTGCGCGGCATCGCTCATGACTGCTTTGCCGGTTCCCACCTCGCCGGTCAATGATACCTTGCGGATGTCCGGATGGCGGGTGAGCAGACGTCCGGTGTCGGCGAAGCCTTGCACGACTTGAAACACTCCGGACGGCAGTCCAGCCTCCTGCAAAATCTCCGCCAGCTTGACGGCGGTGAACGGAGTCAGCTCGGCCGGCTTGAAAATCATGGTATTGCCGCAGGCCAGCGCGGGCGCGGCTTTCCAGCACGCGATTTGCAGCGGATAGTTCCAGGCGCCGATGCCGGCCACCACTCCGAGCGGCTCTCGTCTCGTGTAGCCAAAGGCCTGCGAGCCAAGATCAAGATGCTCGCCGCTCAAGGACTGCGCGACGCCCGCGAAGTACTCGAAGCAATCCGCGCCGGAAGCGACATCGACCACCGAAGTTTCCTGGATGGGCTTACCGGTGTCGCGCGTTTCGAGTTCGGCGAGTTCCTGATTGCGGGCTCGCAAGAGTTCCGCGGCTCGATGCAGTATCCGGCCGCGCGCCGCGCCGCTCATCGCCGCCCAGCCTGGTTGAGCGCGCTTGGCCGCCAGCACGGCCGCATTGATTTGCGGCGCACCCGCCGCCGTCACAGTTCCCAGGAGTTGTCCGTTGGCCGGGTTGATGGAGGCAAATTGAGCGCCGGCCGCCGGCGCCGCAGGTATGCCCGCTGCGGGCGGCGCAGCGGCATCGGCATTCTGCGCCGAGGCAGCTTGACCGAGCCGCCCATCGACGAATGCCGTCAACAATGCACGCGCGCTTTCACTGTCGGCCTCGCGCCACCCCGACAACGCAGCGCGCAGCCAGACACCATCGATCATCGCGGCGATCATGGCGGCAAGACGCTGCGCCTCGTCCGGCGGCACGAGCCTCTTCAAGGAACTGCGCAGATTCGACAACATGCGTTTTTGATACGCCGACTGAATCCGCTTCAAGCGCGGCAGGTGCAGCACCTGGCCCCAGAAGGCGAGCCAGGCGGTGCCGGTGCGCTGATCGAATTCCTCCGGCGCGAGGTTGGCATCGATGATGGCTTGAATGCGGCCGCGTGCAGTGCTCACCTGCCGCAGTCGATTGCGAACCTGGGTGCCGACGCGCCGCGCCAGGGAGCGGAATGCGGCTTCCAGCAATCCGTCCTTGTCGTCGAAGTAATGCGCAACCAGGCCGGGCGAGACCTGTGCCCGCGCGGCAATTTGCGCGAGGGTTGTACCCACGAAGCCGACTTCCGCTAGGCTGTCGATGGTCACATCGATGAGCTGTCGGCGTCTCGTGTCCTCCGGCGGTTGCAACGCGTAGTCGATTGGATAAATTGACTGGCGGTTCAATTTAGCAGCCTCGCAGCTCTCCAGAGCTGTTTTTGGGATCGGAAAGTGCTTGAGTTCAAGATATAAAGCGTAGAATTTATTCTTTCAATTTCAATCCATTAGGTGTATTCGGTGAACCCCCATCGCACTCCGTTAAACGCCCATTCAAAACTCAAGCCTCGGATTCAATCATGCTGCCGCGGACCCCGTATGGTCAAGGGCTTGGGCCGGCATGGCGCAGGCGCCTCCTTCGCGCTCACGCTGGCCTGCCTAATATACGCAAGCTGCGCGTTGGCGTGGCCGGCACGGGCCCGCGCGGCTTCTTCCGGGCCCGCGGATCCTCCAGGCTGCCAATCCGTGCGATTTGCCGACGTCGGCTGGACCGATGTAACCGCCACCACCGCGTTAGCCGGTGAACTGCTGCACTCGATCGGCTATTCGCCCACGATCACGGTGCTGTCGGTGCCGGTAACCTTCGCGTCGATGCAGAACAAGGATATCGATGTGTTTTTGGGCAACTGGATGCCGTCACAGCAAGCCGACAGAGCCCGTTACGTCGAGGAAGGTTCGGTGGTCGTACTTGGCGCGAACCTTACCGGCGCCAAATACACTCTCGGCGTTCCCGCCTACACCTACGCGGCCGGCCTGCAGGACTTCAAGGACATCCAGCGATTCGCAGCGGCGCTCAATCATTCTATTTACGGCATCGAGCCAGGCAATGACGGCAATCGACTGGTGTTGAAGATGCTCAAACAGAACGAGTTTGGCCTCGGCGACTTCAAACTGATCGAATCCAGCGAACAGGGGATGTTGGCGCAGGTTGAACGCGCCATACGCGACAAACAGCCGGTGGTATTTCTCGCCTGGGATCCGCATCCCATGAACATGCGCTTCGATTTGAAGTACCTCACCGGCGGCGATCAGGTTTTCGGGCCGAACTTCGGCGGAGCGACCATTTATACGGTCACCCGCAAGGGCTTTAGCAGCGATTGTCCGAACCTCGGCCGCCTGCTCAACAACTTGAAGTTCAGCCTGCGCGGCGAAAGCGAAATGATGGCCGCGATACTGGACCGCCATGAGCAACCCAATATCGCGGCGGCAGAGTGGCTCAAGGCCAATCCTGCCACCGTGCAGGAATGGCTTGAAGGCGTGTTGACGTTTGACGGCCGGCCCGCGAGCAGCGCAGTGGCGCACGCCACACCCGTGCCTCTCAAGAGCGGATTCGAGCATTGGATTGTCGACCACAAAATACCGATCGGCGATTGGATGGCGGTCGCCATCGACTACGTCAAAGCCCACGGCACCTTTCTATTTGATGGCATTTCAATCCTGATTCGCAGCATGGTAGGCGCAGTGACCACCATCTTGCGCGCCCTGCCCGCCCCGGCCCTGATCGTGGCCGCCGCCGTTCTGGCATGGGGTCTGCGCCGCTCGCTGCCGCTCGCGGCCTTCGTGGCCTTGGCGCTGTTGTTCATACTCAACCAGGGCTATTGGGAGGCCACCTTGGACACCCTTGCGCTGGTGCTGGTCGCCACCCTGGCATCCACGGCCATTGGCGTGCCGGTCGGAATCGCGGCGGCTCATCGACCGCGGTTGTTCGCGGCCTTAAGACCCGTCCTCGATCTGATGCAGACACTGCCCACATTCGTGTACCTGATTCCTACTCTCGTGTTGTTCGGTCTCGGCGTGGTTCCCGGACTCATTTCGACGGTGATATTTGCGCTGCCTGCTCCGATCCGGCTGACGCACCTGGGGATTTCATCGGTGCCCAAACCCTTGATCGAGGCCGGCGAGGCATTCGGCGCAACGCCGACGCAGCTGTTGTGGAAAGTGGAACTGCCGAGCGCCGCGTCCACCATCATCGCCGGCATCACTCAATGCATCATGTTGAGTTTGTCGATGGTGGTCATTGCCGCGCTGGTCGGCGCCGGTGGTCTTGGCGTGCCGGTGGTTCGCGCGCTGAATTCGGTGCAAGTCGGCATGGGCTTCGAGGCCGGATTTACCATCGTGCTGCTTGCCATCATTCTGGACCGTGTCAGCAGGCCCAAGGATCGCGGAGTGGCCCGATGAGCGCGGCGCTGGAGTTCAAGGACGTCGACATTCTGTTCGAGACCTCGGGCCGAAATTCCGGCAAGCTCATGCGCGAGGCGCTGGTGGCGCTGGATGGCGGCGCCACGCGCAGCGACATCCAGAACCGATACGGCGTCATCATCGGCGTGGCGGGGGCGAATTTGAGTGTCGCGAGCGGCGCGATCTCCGTACTGATGGGACTGTCCGGATCCGGCAAATCGACCCTGCTGCGCGCCGCCAATGGTTTGAACGCCGTCACCCGGGGATCGGTGTGGGTGCGCGACGGCGAGCCCGCCATCGACGTTGCCAGTTGCGACGCGCAGCAGCTGCGCCGTTTGCGCCGCGAATGCGTCACCATGGTGTTTCAGCAATTCGGCCTGTTGCCCTGGCGCAGCGTGCGCGAAAACGTCGGCTTTGGTCTCGAGCTTCGCGGCGAAAGCGCGATGCAGCGCAAGAAAATCGTCGACGAAAAATTGGAGCTGGTCGGCTTGTCGCAATGGTCCGAGCGGGCGGTGGGTGAATTGTCCGGCGGCATGCAGCAGCGCGTCGGGCTGGCGCGGGCGTTCGCGACGGACGCCAACATCCTGTTGATGGATGAACCTTTTTCGGCGCTCGATCCGTTGATCCGCGCCAAGCTGCAAGATGAGCTGCTCGAGCTGCAAGCCCGGGTCAAAAAGACCATCTTGTTCGTCAGCCATGACCTGGACGAAGCGCTGCGGCTCGGCGATCACATCTCCATATTGCAGAACGGAAGAATCATTCAAACCGGCACGGCCGACGACATCGTGCTGGCGCCGGCCGACGACTATGTGGCCGAGTTTGTGCGGCACATGAATCCGCTCACGGTTCTCACGGGCGGCATGATCATGCAGCGCCGCGGACACCTTGAAAGCTCGGGCAACGGCGTGTGGCTGGACGCCGCCCGGCGCTACCTCCTGTCACTGAGTCCGAGCGATCAGCCCCTGAGCGTCAAGATCGACGGCGTCGCGCACGCGCTGCGCTTTGTGCAAGGCGAGTCCGACGCCGCACGGCGCCAAGAGGGCCTTGCTGTTGCCCCGGCCTCGTTGTCCCTGAAGTCCATCATTCAACTACGCCACAGCACCGGACATCCGGTGCTGCTCGCCGATGATGCAAAAATCATCGGCGTCTGCGGGGAGGTCGAGATCATGCGGGCGCTGTGCGGCGAGCGCGCCACCCCGACTTATGCCCCCGAAACCGCCGCAGGCGTGCCCTGACTCAAGGCCGTGCTTCGAGCACCAGATTGAACGGGGTCTCGGTTGCTCTTCGAAACTTTGTAAATCCGCCGCCGCCGACCACAACTTCGCGCAATCTGGCCTCGCCGGCTTGCGCGCCGAGCGCGGGCCCTTTGCGCGCCAGCGAAACCGGCACGCAGATCTGCGAGGAGGCGCCGTACATGACCCGCCCGACCGGATTGAGATTGTCCTGCACCCGATCATTTGCGAACGGCTCGACGATCATCGCAGTGCCGTCGGCTTTGAGCGCCTGGCGCGCATGGCGCGCAACCCCGATCGGATCACCCATGTCATGCAGGCAGTCGAAGAACGCGATGACATCGAAGTCCTTGTCCTTGTAGCTCACCGCATCGCTCACTTCGAATTTGGCGTTGGCAACGCCGGCGGCCGCGGCGCGCTCGCGGGCAACGCGGATCGAGTCGCCATGATAGTCATAGCCGACAAAAGTCGATTGCGGGTAGGTCTTGGCCATCAACACGGTGCTCGCGCCATGACCGCAGCCCACATCGGCGACGCGCGCGCCTTTCTTCAGCTTAGCCACGACACCCTCGAGCGCCGGCAGCCAGGAGCCGATCAGGTTGGCGTTGTAGCCGGCGCGGAAGAAGCGTTCGGTGCCGTGGAACAGGCAGGGATGATGCTCTCCCCACTCCATGCCTTTGCCGCTCTTGAAGTTTTCCAGCGTTCGGCCGAGCGCATGAAATGTCGCCTCGACGATGTTGTACGCGCCCGGCATATCCACCGGTCCGTTGGGATCCGCCAGGCAAAGTGCTTGCTCCGGCGTCAGCGACCACTTACCCGCCGCGGCATCGTATTGCACGTAGCCGCTGGCGCCTTGATTGCCCAGCCACTCGCGGATGTAGCGCTCGTTGGTGCCGGTACGCTGCGCAAGCTCAGCGGAAGTCAGCGCGCTCTTCGCGAGCTCCTTGTACAGTCCCAAGCGGTCGCCCACCAGCACCAGCGTCGCACTCATTGCAGCGCCCAGATCGACGACGGCCTTGCCGAGGAATTCGTTGAGCTTCGCCTCATTGATATCCATGATTCGCCCCCCTTCGATTCGAAATTAACTGTTGTGTTCTTTGATCAATAGGCAGGAAATCGGGAGCCTACGCGCCTGCGTGCGGGAATGCCATTGACCTGATACGGTACCGCTGTGCGTCAAAATGCCCCCACCACTGCGCTGGCAATCGCGGCATTGTTGGCTGGCTGCGCCGGCGCGCCGCCGGCGACCGCTCCCGCACCTGCGAGCAATCCCACCGAGGCGCACGCGCTGATCGAGGAGTCCCTGCCCCCTGCCGTCGCCGACCGGGCCGGTTGGACTTCCGATATGTACGCGGCATTCACGGTTCTGACCATCTCCCCGAACCGCGAGAACGTGTGCGCGGTGGCCGCCGTGATTCAGCAGGAGTCGGGATTTCAGGTCGATCCTGTGATACCGGGTCTTGGCGGCATAGCCCGGCGCGAGATCGACAGCCGCGCCGAGCGCGCCCATGTGCCGCTGATGCTCGTCAATGGCGTCCTGGCGCTCAAGTCCGCCGACGGACGAACTTACGGCGAGCGGATCGATGCCGCAAGAACGGAAAAGCAACTCAGTGACGTGTACGAGGATTTCATTGCGGCGGTGCCCTTGGGCAAGACGCTGTTCGCGGATCGAAACCCCATACGTACCCGCGGCCCCATGCAGGTGAATGTCGCCTTTGCCGAACAGTTTTCTGCCGCAACGCCGTATCCCTATCCCGTGAAGCAAAGTATTGACGACGAAGTGTTCACGCGCCGCGGCAGTTTGTACTTCGGCATCGCCCATCTTTTGGACTACCGGGCGCCGTATCCCGTCTATCTGTACCGTTTCGCCGACTTCAATGCCGGTCAATACGCCAGCCGCAATGCCGCCTTTCAAAACGCGGTGAGCATCGCTGCCGGCATTCCGCTCGCGGCCGACGGCGCGCTGCTGCCGCACGATGCGGATGCCAACCCGGAGGGCGCCACCGAACTTGCAGTGCGGACGCAGGCTGCGCGGCTGAGCCTGAGCGAGGCCGCCATTCACAGCGCATTGACGCAGGGGCGGGCCTACAGTTTCGAAACAACCGTGCTGTACACGCGCGTTTTCGCCCTGGCGGAACGCAAGGCGGGACGATCGCTGCCGCGCGCCATGGTGCCGCAGATAAAACTTGCAGGTCCGAAAATCAAACGAAAGTTGACCACCGACTGGTATGCGCACCGTGTCGATGAGCGGTTCAAACGCTGTCTTAACACAAACTAAGTTGCGACGTACTGCGCAGTCTTCCGCGACGTTCGACTGCGCGATTGACATATCCACGAGCCGCTTGTGTTCTGTGACGTACATCACAGGGTTATGGTGAGTGTCGCTTTTTTTAGACTCCCCGATTCGCTGAAAATGCGCCTGCGGTAATTGTTGCATTTAAGCGATCCGGGAAACGCACCATGCTCACGAAGACACGCCGTAGACGTTGGTTGCCGGCAGTCTGCGCTGTCGGCGTCCTGCTGTGCGCAGTTGCGCTGAACTTACGCGGCGATCGCACCACGACTTCTGACGAATCGCCGAAGTCTGCGTCGAAGTCTGCGTCGTTGCAGCCGTCGCCGTTGTTGACGAACTCGAACCGCGCCGTTGAACTGATGCCCAAACGCCTCCCCTATATCGTGCAGGGCGAGAGCGCCGCTGTGGTGCGCAGCGCCGTGCGGGACGTGGGCGGCTTGGTGACCAGCGATCTTAGCGTCATTCGCGCCGTCGGCGCCGCACTCGACGACCGAGAACTCGCTGCGTTGCGAGATCGCGGGGTCCCGCATCTTCGGATTTATGACGATACACCGGTGCACGCGAGCTCCCCTGCGGGAACGCTCCCGGAAACTTATTACCCAAGCGAAGTCGACGCCAAAAACTTGCACGTCGGCGGTGTGACCGGGCACGGCGTTACCGTGGCGGTGGTGGACTCGGGATTATGGACCTCACAAGGACCGTTGCAGTTCTCTCCCATGGGCGGCAAAAGCCGGGTGCTCGCGCAGTACGACGTGATTGCAGCGCGCCAGCAACCGGGCTATTACGCGCCGGCTTTCCTGGAAACGTACAGCCGCAATATCAGCGACCCCTACGGTCACGGAACACAAATTACTTCGGTCATCGCCAGCAGCGGCGTGGCGGCCACCGGCAATTTCCAGGGCGTTGCTCCCGGCGTCAACCTGGTTTCGGTACGAGCGCTGGACAGCAATGGCGCGGGGTTGTATTCCGACGTCATCAGCGGCGTGCAGTGGGTCATCAATCAGCGTCTGCGTTACGGCATCCGTGTGCTCAACCTGTCCCTGGGTGCGCCGCCGTCCGGGCCATACTGGGAAGACCCGCTCAATCAGGCAGTCATGGCCGCATGGGCTTCCGGCATCGTCGTGGTCGCCGCTGCCGGCAACCGAGGCCCCGGACCGTTGACCATCAATGCACCCGGCAATGTTCCATACGTCATCACGGCAGGCGCGGTCACCGACAACTACCATCCATTGCAACCGATTCAGTATCGGCTCTCCTCTTTCTCATCGGCGGGTCCGACCTTTGAAGGCTTCGTGAAGCCCGATGTCCTCGGCATGGGCGGCCACCTCCTGGCTTACGCACCCGACAACGGCACGCTGGCGGCGCAGTTTCCTCAATGGGTCGTGGAGCCGTACCCTGATTTTTCGATGTCCGGTACTTCGCAGGCAGCGGCTGTCGTCAGCGGTGTCGTCGCGCTGATGCTGCAAGTCAACCCGCGGTTGACGCCGGATCAGGTCAAATGCCGGCTGATGTCAGGCGCCCGCCCTGCCGTGAATTCCAACGGCACACTGGCGTACACGGTATTCCAGCAGGGAGCGGGTCTCGTAGACGCACAAAACTCGGCCTACAGCACTGCCTCGAACTGCGCCAATCAGGGTCTCAACGTAGCGCTGGATCTCGCCGGACTGCAGCACTACGGTGGCCGCGCCAACGAGGACTCCAACGGGAATTTCTACATCATGGCCCAAGCACCGGCGACGGCCAGCTCTCCGGTACAAGGCTTGCTCGGTGGCGTCGGTGGCTTGCTGAACGGCGTAGCCAACTTGACTGCAAATGTTCCGCTGGTCGGACCTCTCTTGAAAGATGTCGCAATGATTGGTGACGGTCTGCTCTGGAACGGCAGCTACACAGCGAGCAGCGGCTACACTTGGAGCAGCAGTTACGCCTGGAGCGACAGCTACGCCTGGAGCGACAGTTACGCCTGGAGCGACAGCTACGCCTGGAGCGACAGCTACGCCTGGAGCGATGGTTACACGGGAATCGACGTCCCGGCACAACAATAGCGAAGGCATGCAGTGGCAACACGCGGCCGCTCCCTCGGTTTATTGGCTGCCTGCATAGCACTGGTGGCGCCCGCGGCCGCCCGCGCGGCCGCCCCTGTTCCTGCAACCCGGCCGATGTACTTCGAGCATCTCACGATGCGCGATGGTCTGTCGCAAAGTACAGTCAACGACATCTTCCAAGACTCGAAGGGTTACGTGTGGCTGGCGACCGAGAGCGGCCTCGACCGATACGATGGCTACTCGATGCGCGAGTACCGCCGCGAGCGCGGCAATGAGCATGCACTGGCCAGCGACTACATCTGGTCGATCGCGGAAGACGCGCGCGGCGATCTGTGGCTGGCGACAGACGGCGGCGGCGTGGCGCGTTGGGACCGCCGGTCGGAACAATTCCAGCAATTCAGACATGACCCGCAGAAATCGCACTCGTTGGCCAGCGATGCGATACGCACGCTGCTGATCGACGCGCACGGCGGCATTTGGGCGGGCACCAAGGACCAAGGTCTGGATATCCTCGACCCAAAGACCGGCGCTGCCCGTCATTTGCGTCACCGGGATGGGGATCCGCGTTCATTGCCTGCGGATGCCGTGGCAACGCTGTTTGCGGATCGCAGCGGCCGCATTTGGGTGGGTACAGACGCTGGCTTGAGCCGCTACGAACCGAGGAGCGATGACTTCGTCAATTACGGCGCAGCCGTTAGCGGCGCGAATCCCGGCGATCTGCGTGTGCGTGCGATCCGTGAGGATCACGGCGGTGCGCTGTGGATCGGCACTTACCGAAATGGACTATATCGGTTCGAGCCCGAGACCGGGCGTCTCACCGTGTTTCGCCACGATGCGAAAGATCCGCATTCATTGAGCCATGACCGAGTCTTGGCGGTACTGGAGGACGATGCCCAGCGGCTGTGGGTGGCGACCGGAGACGGATTGAATCTATTCGACCGCGAGGCGGCGACCTTCGTGCGCTACGGGCGTGACTCCGACAATCCGCAGAGCCTGCGCGACAACCACATCGTATCGTTGTACCAGGACCGCGGTGGAGTGCTGTGGGTCGGCACCCACGACGGCGGCGCCAGCCATTGGAACCCACGCAGTTGGCTGCTGGGGCATTACCACAGCGACGCGTTTCGCGACACACAGGTGAGTTCGTTCGCCGACGACGGCGCCGGCAAAGTCTGGGTCGGCACGATTGGAGCGGGGTTGATCGAAATCGATACACGCAATCGAACTGAAATACACTACGGCGCGGGCGCAGGCGCCGGCAACGGCGTGCGGCTGACTGACGATCGCGTCATGTCGCTGCTATACGATCGCAGCGGCGTGCTGTGGATCGGCACCATGACCGGCGGTCTCGACCGCCTCGACCTTGCAACCAAAGAGCTGCGCGTGTTTCGCTCCTCCGCCGAGGATCCCGCCACTCTGCCCGCCAATGGCGTGATGTCGTTGTACCAAGACCGGCTCGGCACGCTCTGGGTGGGTACCTTTGGCGGAGGCTTGGCGAGCGTCGATAAAACCACCGCTGTGATCACGCGTTACCCCTATGGCAACATCAGTTCCTCTTCGCTCAGCAGCTCCCGCGCCAGCGCCATTGTCGAGGATCCCCTCGGCAATCTCTGGATCGGCACCGACGGCGGCGGGCTGGATCTGCTCGATCGGCAATCCGGGCGTTTTTACACGTATCGGCGCGACGACCATGATGCGGCCAGTCTCAGCGACAACACGGTCTACGCATTGCACCTCGATCATCATGGCCAGCTATGGGTCGGAACCGCCGGCGGCGGCCTCGATCGGGTGATTGGCAGTTCCGCGCAACCCGCTGCGGTACGATTTGAAAACCAATCGGGACTTGGGAACATCTCGAGCCAAGTCGTGTACGGAATCGAGTCGGATCGCGACGATCGGTTGTGGCTGAGCACCAATAATGGTCTTGCGCGTCTCGATCCGCGGACACACTCGATCAAGTGGTTTCACGAGGTGCACGGTCTGCAGAATGAGGAATTCATGTCCAACGCACACTATCAAAGTGCGGACGGCACGCTATATTTCGGTGGCAACAATGGCTTCAACGCGTTTTCGCCCGATCTGGTCACGCCGACCGCGCCGCCGCCGAGCGTGGTGCTGACCACGGCATCGAAGCTCAATCAAAGCATCGCGCCGCAGGAGCTGCCCGGTCCGAACCGACCGCTGTTGCTGGCCTACGACGACAAGCTGGTGACCTTGGACTTTGCCGCTCTCGATTTTACTTCGCCCGCGAACAATCATTACTCTTATCAGCTCGAAGGCTTCGACAATGGCTGGATCGATGCAGGCTCGCTGCATCGGGCGACTTACACCAACCTCGAGGCCGGGGACTATGTCTTCAAGGTGCGCGCCGCCAACGCCGACGGCATCTGGAGCGGAACCGGGCTGGTCATTCCGGTCCACGTGGCGCCGGCTCCGTGGAAAACTCCGGTTGCACGCGTCGGGTATGCGGTGTTCGGACTGCTGCTGTTCGCTTATTTGTGGCGCCTGCAGCGTCTGCGTCGTGAGCGCGAACTGCGCTATAACCGCGAGCTGGAGCAAACGGTTCAAGCGCGCACCCACGAGCTCGAGGAGCGCAATCAGCAGCTGCAGGTATTGAGTCGTGCCAAGAGCGATTTCGTGGCGCGCATGAGTCATGAACTGCGCACGCCGATGAACGGCGTATTGGGCATGACCAGTCTGCTCCTCGACACGCGAATTGATCCTGCACAACGACGCTTTGCCGAGGCAATCCACCGTTCCGCGGATTCGCTGCTCGCGATCGTCGATGACATACTTGATTTCTCCAAGATCGAGGCGGGTCGCCTGCAGCTCGATCCCGTGAAATGCGACCTTGTCGAATTGATCGAACAGACTGTTGAGATGCTGGCGGTGCGCGCCGCAACCAAGGGCATCGAACTGCTTTGTGATTCGCCGACCGCACCACTGCCGCGTGTACGCGTCGACGCCGTGAGAATGCGCCAGGTGCTCGTGAATCTGGGCGGCAATGCCGTGAAATTCACCGAACGCGGCTCGGTATTTTTGCGGCTGGTCGCATTAAACACCGAACACGGCTCGCTCACGGTACGCGTGGAAGTGGCCGACACCGGCGTCGGCATCGCGCAGGAAAATCAAGCGCGCATATTCGAGGAGTTCGCCCAGGAGGATGCATCCACGACCCGGCGCTTCGGCGGCACCGGTCTTGGGCTGGCGATTTCCCGACAGATCGTCGAACTCATGGGCGGACAGCTCAAACTGGTCAGCGCTCCCGGCACCGGGTCAACCTTTTCGTTCGTCCTGTCGTTACCATTGGCCGATCCTAAGGCGCAGGCGCCGGCTCCATTTCGCAGCCTGAACGGCATGCGCGTGCTTGTGGTGCATGACAATGAGGCGGCTCGCGCGCTGATCGGCAAGGCGCTGCGCGACTGGGCTGCAATTCCAACCGAAGTTGCGACGCTGGCAGAGGCAATTGCCGCGTCGACAACCGCCCATGACGCCGTGGTCATCGATGACCGATTTCTGAGTGGGGCCGGCAATTTGTGGACGACTCTGCGCTCCCGACAATCCCGGAATCTGCGCACCGTGCGCTTGCTGAGTTTTGTCAGTCTGACTTCCGACACTGTCATAACCGAGGGGGTGTTCGACGCGGAGCTGACCAAACCGTTGCGCCTCGGCGATCTGCATCGAGCGTTGAGTGGCGCCGAGTCGGACAGCGAAACGTTCACCGCCAGCAACGTGCTGCCGCCGGCAATGAGTCTGACGCCGCTCGCAGGCCGCGTCCTGGTGGTCGAGGATCAACCGCTGAACCGTGAGGTGGCGATTGGCATACTCGGCTCTCTTGGCCTCCAGGTTGGAACCGCCAATAACGGCCGTCAGGCGCTGGAAATCCTGCAGACGCAGCAGTTTGATGCGATCTTGATGGACTGCGAAATGCCGGTCATGGACGGATTCTCGGCGACTGCCGAGCTGCGCCGCCGCGAGCCGGCGGGTACTCACATCCCCGTCATAGCCCTGACGGCCGATGCGACCGCCGCGGGGCGGGATGCGTGCCTGGCCGCCGGTATGGATGACCATCTAGCAAAGCCCTTCAGACGAGAGGCGCTGCATGGTGCGCTCGCCCGCTGGCTGCACGATCCCAAAGCGCCAGGTGAGACGATTGGTTTGGCGCCACCGAGTGATCCGATTTTGGACGGCGCAACGCTTGATGCGCTGCGCGCGCTGCCGCGCAGCGGTTCTACAGACATGCTGAGCCACATCGGCGAGTTGTATCTCGGGGACTCGCGCGCTTTGGTCGCGTCCATCGAGGAAGCCTTGAGCGCCGGCAATTCGGCCGAACTGGCCCGAGCCGCTCACGCTTGGCGCTCTTACAACGGCAATGTCGGCGCACTTGGTTTAGCGCAACTCTGCCGGGAACTGGAGGACTCAGCGCGCGTGGGCGACTTCGCCGCGGCGCGCGCGATCTATGCGCAGATGCGAACTCTGCACCTTCGCGTGCGAACTCAACTGCAGTTCGAGATGCGGAGATCCGCATGAGCGCACCGGCTTTGCCAATTCGAGTCCTGCTGGCCGACGACGACGCAATTTTGCGGGAGATTGCCGGCGCAATGCTCAAGAATGCGGGCTTCCTGGTGCAGACCGTCGCCAGCGGCGATGCCGCGGTCGCCGCTTGCGCGCTGCGCCTGCCGGACATCGCGCTGCTCGACGTCGAAATGTCCGACGGCGACGGTTATCAGGCGTGCACCAATATTCGCAGCTTGCCGGGCGGCGCGGATCTGCCCATCGTCATGGTGACGGGATGCGACGATACCCCGTCGATCGACAAGGCTTATGAGGTCGGCGCGACGGATTTCGTGGTGAAGCCCGTCAATTGGGCGCTATTGGCGCATCGAATCCGCTATGTGCTGCGCGGCGCGCGCACCATACTCGACTTGCGATTCAGCGAGCAGAAGAATACCGCCTTGCTGAGAGCGATTCCCGACGGCATCTTTCTCGTGAATTCCCTGGGTGTGATCGAACATTGCTTCAGTCCCGCCGCGGGTTTGGTCGCGCCGCCCAATGGTAGCTTCGAGTCGACGCGATTCTGCGATTTGATAACCGAAACCGCGCGGCCGCGCGCCTGGGATTGCCTCGAGACGACGCTGCGGGGAGAAGCTGCGGCATTTGAATTTTCCGTCGGCATCGATTCCGAGCCAGATCGCCACTTCGAATGCCGTTTTCTGCCAAATTCCAGCGGTCAGGTCCTTGCGATCGTTCGCGACGTCACGGCTCGCAAGGAGGCGCAAGCCCGGATACACCGGTTAGCCTACTTTGACGGACTCACCGGATTGCCCAATCGCGAATGGATCCGCGACTACCTTGCACAGTCGCTGACGGAAGCCCGCCAATTGAATCGCAGTCTTGCGTTGCTGTACGTCGATCTCGATCAGTTCAAGCGCATCAATGACACTCTGGGTCATGAGACGGGTGATGCGCTATTGTGCCAAGTAGCGAAACGACTGCAGGCCGGGCTGAATCTGGACGGCGACGGCGACGAACCCTTGGTGCCGCGGAATCTCGGCGTGCCCAACCGCGGCGCCGGGCGCGCTCGCGGCCGGCTGGCCCGCGTGGGCGGCGATGAGTTCATAGTTGTACTCACCGGGCGAACGGATGCCGCCCAGGCGCAATGGGCGGCACGCGAAATTCTATCGATTCTTGCCGTTCCGTTTCAGCAGGAAAGCTATGAACTGGTGGTGACGCCGAGCATCGGCATTGCCATGTATCCAGAGCATGGCGGCGACGCGCAGAGCCTGCTGAAGAACGCGGATGGTGCGATGTACGAGGCAAAGGCGCAGGGCCGCAACCAACTGCGCCTCTATGACAGCACCATGAATGTCCGAGCCCTGAAGCGGCTGTCGCTGGAGATGGAACTGCGCCGGGCCGTGGAGGATTCGAGCCTCGAAGTCTACTACCAGCCGAAGTACCGGACGCGAGGCCTTAAATTGATTGGCGGGGAAGCCCTGCTGCGCTGGTTCCATCCCGAACGGGGCCAGATCCCCACAGCCGACTTCATCGCAGTGGCCGAGGAGACCGGCTTGATCGGCGATATCGGTCGTTGGGCACTGCAAAGAGTTTGCCGGGATCTTGGCATATGGCGCAGCAAGGGTGTCGAGTTGCCGCGTATCGCGGTGAATGTGTCGGGCCGGGATTTCATGCATCCGGGCGCATTGTTGCGCCTGGGCGATACGGTGACGCAAGCCGGGCTGTCACCATCGCAGTTTGAACTTGAGTTGACGGAAGGGGTCCTGATGCAGGACGCCGAAGCCGGCCGGCGCTCGCTGCTGGCATTGAAGGAACTCGGCTTCGCGCTGGCAATCGATGATTTCGGCACGGGATACTGTTCATTGAACTACTTGAAGCGCTTTCCGCTGGACACGCTGAAGATCGACCGCTCATTCGTCGCCGACATCAGCGACGACCCCGACGATGCAGCCATCGTCCGCGCCATCATTGCCTTGGGTCATAGCCTGGATCTCAAAATTGTAGCGGAGGGCGTCACGACCCAGGCGCAGCTGCAGTTTCTCAAAGCGGAGTCCTGCGACGCCATCCAGGGTTTCTTGATGAGTCCGGCAGTTCCGGCAGACGTTTTCCACGATTTGCTGCGCGGAACTCCCTCGTCGGTCGATACCGGCAGATTGGAAACGAGACGGCGCGCTTCACACGGCTGAGGATTCGCGCCAGCCTCGAGGATGAGTGCAAGACGTTGGCATCCAATTAGCGTGATTTCCACCGAAGATCGCGGCTATGCTTGCCGCATGAGATTCACCGCCGGCACCCGAGCCGTCCAAGCCAACGTCGCATGAGCGTCGGTCATTTCGCATTCTCCGAGCGGCGTAGTGCAGCGGCGTTCTGGATCGGATCCGTGGTAGTTAGTGCCGGCGTCGCGCTGCATCTGCCGATGTTCTGGATGGGGCGACACAACGGCTTTGTCCTCGCCCGCATGCCCATGGACGAGGGAATGTTATGGGGTATGGCGCTGATCGTGGCCGGCATCGCTGCTGCGGCTTACGGTCTTCTGCCCAAGACGCCTGTGAAGGTGGATGCGCCTGAAATCCTCGCGTCGGCCGAGGACGCGCCCCTGTGCGCCGCTCATTGGAAATTGATGGGCGTTCTGGCTGTTGCCCTCGTCATCGATGTCATGAAGCCGGCGAGCCTCGGATTTGTGACGCCCGGAATGCGCGTCGAGTACGAAGTCGACCGTGCAACCGTGGCATTGTTGCCATTGTCCGCGTTGATCGGCACCGCGGCCGGCTCATTCATCTGGGGTGCGCTTGCCGATTTCTATGGGCGGCGAGCCTCAATTCTCCTGTCCGCGGTCATGTTCGTCGGCACTTCCATATGCGGCGCCATGCCATCGTTCATGTGGAATATCGCGATGTGTTTCTTGATGGGAGCCGCGGCCGGCGGCATGCTGCCGATCGCCTATGCATTGCTTGCCGAAATCATGCCCACCAAGCACCGCGGTTGGAGCCTCGTGCTGATCGGGGGCATCGGCACAATCGGCGGCTATTTCGCCGCAAGCGAGTTGTCCGCGTTGCTGCAACCGTTTTTCGGCTGGCGCATCATGTGGTTTCTCAATCTGCCGACCGGATTGTTGCTGGTGTGCCTCAGCCCATTGATTCCGGAGTCGGCGCGCTTTTTGCAGCAGATGGGGCGCTTCGATGAAGCGCGCGCCACATTGGCGCGATTCGGCGCGGTGCTGAGGCCCGGTACGGAGCACGGCGCCGTTGCGGAGCACCGCGCGCCCGAAGCGCTGACGAAAAACCATGGCCTCTTGGGTACGTCGATTGCGCTGACCTTGGCCGCTCTCGCCTGGGGATTGGTGAATTTTGGCGTGCTGCTGTGGCTGCCCAGTTCACTCGTGGCCGAAGGGCACAGCGTCGGCCTCGCGAGCGCTATCATCGCCCGCTCAACCCTGATCGCGGCCCCGACCGTGATTGTCGCCACGTTTCTCTACAGCGCCTGGAGCACAAAATACGCTCTTCTCACGGGAATTTTCGTTATGGCACTTGGCCTGGTGGCGGTGCTGCTGCGTGGGATTGGGACCGTGCCTTTGCTCAGCAATCCTGTAGTTTCATTATCATTGTTGATCGTCGGCTCAACGGCCGTGATCTCCATTCTGTTGCCGTATGCGGCGGAGAACTATCCGCTCAGAGTGCGCGGTCGCGCGACCGGCTGGGTCGCCGGGTGGAGCAAGATCGGCGGGCTGATCGCACAGGGGTTGAGCGTGCTCGCGTTGGTGCCGGCCCTGGGAATTGCCGCCGCCATGGTAGCATTGCCAGCGGTGATCTCACTGTGTTTGATCGGCGTCTTCGGCCGTGAAACACGCGGCCGCGAATTGCCTGAGCTTGAATCGGGCCAGGATGAACAAGTGCTCGCAAGTCAGGTGCGCCAGTCGTCATGAGCCCCATGGATGCGCTGGAGTTGCAACGCCTGAATCTCGCCTACCAACGCGACGGCTTCGTTGCGGCACAAGATTTGCTCAGCGCCGCGGAGGTTGAGGCCTTGCGCGCGGAGATAGTCGCCATTGCGCGCGGTCGCCGCGGACCTGTCGAAGGTACGATGTCACGCGAGGACTTATCCGATGAGGAGGTCATCGGCAACATACTGGCTCTGCACATGCCGCATAAGATTTCGCCGCTGATGCGTAAGACCATGTCGCATCCGCGAATTGTTGAAATCGTCAAGGCCTTGGTGAGCCCCAATCTCAAATCCATGCAGACCATGCTCTTTGTCAAGAAAGCCGGCAAGCCCGGCCAAGCGTGGCATCAGGATGAACACTACATACCCACCCGCGACCGCTCCTTGTGTGGTGCGTGGATCGCACTCGACGATGCAACCGTTGAGAACGGCTGCATGTGGATGCATCCCGGATCGCAACTCCGCGGGATTCTGTATCCGACAAGGCCACATGAGGATGCGCGCTTCGATTCCGCAGACGAAGCATTCGGCCACGACTATGCGCGTGAAGGCGGCGTCCCGATCGAGCTGAAAGCCGGCGGCGCGGCATTCTTCAATGGCTACGTCCTGCACCGCTCGCTGCCCAACAATGCGAAAACCGGTTTCCGTCGCGCGCTCGTCACGCATTATATGTCCGCCGAATCCTTGCTGCCCTGGACGATGGGAGCCGACACGGCACGTCCCGACGTACGCGACATCGTGATGATCTGCGGCCAGGATCCGTACGCCTGGCGCGAACTCGAGGACATCACCCGCCCCTATCTGCGTTCTGAAGTCGCCCGGTTTGAATGAAATATTCGACCCCGCGGAGAGGCAACATGACACCGATTTGCGGACGGCTTTGCCTGTTTGCAGCCTTATTCCTCGCTCTCGTGCCGGCGGCCAGATCGGCGGGCGTTTCGACGCCTTGCGAACATTTGAAGGAACTGAATCTGGCGCATGTCGCCATCATCGATGCTCAGGTGATTGAATCGAAAGCAGTCGGCAGCGTAGATACCGTGCCGCTGCCTGCGTATTGCCGAGTCATGGCGACCTCACGTCCGACACCGGATTCCGAGATCCGCATGGAATTTGCGATCCCCCAAGCCCCTGCTTGGAACGGAAAATATTTGCAGCTCGGCAACGGCGGATTCGCCGGTGTGATTCCAGAGGCGGATTTCGTGCCGGGCTTACAAGTGGGCTTCGCTGTTGCTGCCACTGACGATGGCCATCAAGGCGCCGTGAACGATGCCAAATGGGCACAGGGGCATCCCGAGAAAATCGTCGACTATGCCTATCGCTCCCTCAAGGAGACCACTGAAACTGCAAAGAAAATCATCACCGCCTTCGCCGGCACGCGGCCAAAGTACTCCTATTTCAGCGGGTGCTCCGGCGGTGGACGCGAAGCTTTGGTGGAGGCGCAACGCTACCCAGAGGATTTTGACGGCATTCTGGTAGGTGATCCGGCAAACAATTTCATAGCGCTGATTGCGGCTGGCGCCTGGAACGTTCAGGCGGCCGCCGCAACTCCGGGGAGCCCCATTACCGCCTCCAAGGTACCGGCTATCGAAGCTGCGGCGCTCAAAGCCTGTGGAGATCGAGACGGCGTCGTGGAAAACCCGCTGGGTTGCAAATTCGATCCTGCGCAGCTGCGCTGCGCCGGCGCCGAAACCAACCAGTGCCTGACCGATGAGCAAATTGCAACCCTGCGCAAAATCTACGGTGGTGCGCACAACCCGCGTACCGGGGAGCGGATACTTTCCGGTTTTGAGCCCGGGGCCGAGGCAGAGCCCGGCAGCTGGGATCTTTGGGGAAGCGAATGGGGCCTGGCTTTCGGTAAGAACTTCTTGCGGTATGTCGTGTTCGACGATCCGAACTACGACATTCTTCATTTCGATATGGATCGGGACTTCAGGATGATGAGTGACAAATTCTCATCGACGTTCGATGCCGTCAACCCCGATTTGCGGAAGTTCAAGGCTCGCGGCGGCAAGCTGATCCAGTATCACGGTTGGGAAGATCCGGCGATCCCGCCTCGAGATTCGATCGCCTATTTCGACGCGGTTCAGGCAAAGATGGGAAACACGGGCAATTTCTACCGCCTCTTCATGGCTCCCGGGATGCTTCATTGCGCTGGCGGGCGCGGACCGAATCCAGTCCACGCGCCTGCCATGGCGGCGCTCGTGAATTGGGTGGAGCACGGCCAGTCGCCAGACAGGCTGATCGTGACAAAGCGCGTCGCCAACAAACCGGCAGGTGCGATCGAACGAACGCGCCCGCTATGTCCCCATCCCCAACTGGCTCAGTGGGACGGCGTTGGGGATTGGAATAGCTCTGAAAGCTTTCGCTGCATAGCACCTGAGTCGCGCAGCAAGGGCGATTGAACAATGGTGACGGTTGCAACCGATAGCGCCGCCTCGAGCAAAGCAGCTGACCTGCGGCGCGGGAAATTGAGCCTGACGTTCAAGGCAATCTACGGCAGCGGCCAGCTGGTCGACGGCGTCACGCAGATAGTCTTAAGCACATTTCTGTTTTTTTATGTCACCGCGGTTTGCGGCTTGTCGGGCGCCTTGACCGGTGCATCGCTGTCCATCGCCCTGGTTGTTGATGCCATCGCCGATCCCGTCGTGGGATTGGTCTCCGATAACAGCTGGACCCGCATCGGACGGCGACATCCATTCTTGATCGTCGCCGTCATACCGACTGCACTCGCGCTGGGACTGCTGTTTTCGATACCCGCGGGCCTGTCGCAGAGCGCGCTGTTCGCCTATGTGACGGCGGTGTCGATCGCGCTGCGGGTCTCGCACTCGGCGTTCAATCTGCCATTCGTGGCTCTGGGAGCGGAGCTTTCGGATGACTACTCGGAGCGCACGAGCATCGTTTCCTCCCGCTTCATATTCAACGTCATCGCGACCTTCAGTTGTCTGGCGCTCGGCTTTCTGGTGTTCTTGAAGGGCGCGGATGGGCTGCTGAACCGGCCGGCATACTCGCCTTTCGGCTGGGCGTCGGCGGGGCTGGTATTGGCCGGTGGACTTACCTGCGCGCTCGGCACCTTGAGCGCCCTCGGGCGTCTGCACCCGGCGGAGCATGCTGAAGGGACGGTAGCTGCCAGATTCGCCCGCGATCTGCGCGAGCTGTTCAGCAACAAATCATTTCTGGTGCTTTTCTTCAGTGCCCTGGTGTTGTTTCTCGGCATCGGCATATTTACCACCTTGACGCTGCATGCCAACAAGTTTTTTTGGCGCCTGCCCGAAAGAATGATCCAGGCAGTGTCCATCTTGCCGACCCTGGGATTCGGCATCGGCACCCTGCTCAACGCCATGACTGCCAAGCGAATCGAACGCCTCACTGCGGTGTTCATCGGATTGACCGTTCTCAGCCTGACGCAGGGGCTGTGGCCGCTGCTCCGGGTACTGAACGTGCTGCCCGGGAACGGCACGGCGGTTTATACAATTCTGGTCCTCAACGCGATTGCTGCCGGCGCCGCCACGGGGTTCTTCGGCGTGGCCCAGCACTCGATGATCGCGGATGCCAGCGACGAACACGAATATCTGTTCGGTACGCGGCGCGAGGGGTTGCTGTACGCCAGCCTCAATTTCTCCGCCAAAGCCGCAGTCGCCTTGGGCGCGCTCATTGCCGGTGTCGCCTTGGATCTGATCGGTTTTCCCAGCGGCATTGCCGCCCATCCCGAACTGCAATTCAATATTGCAAACGGGACGCTGCAGAAACTGGGTGTTATCTATGGTCCGGGTGCCGCGGTGGTCACAGCTCTCTCGGGAGTGATCTTTACTCGATATCACCTGAAGAGGCGACCGCACGCCATTATCCTGGAAGCGCTGGCGCAGAGGCGGCAGTCCGGGGCCTAGAGCCGGTGCGCTCAATGCAGGCGTCAGCAATTCGTACTAACATGCGGCTTGAACTCGCGGGCAGCGTATGACCGAATCAAAACTCGAACAGCTGGTTACCGTAGTACGCGATGGCGCGATCGCGACGGTCACGCTGAACCGCGGCGATGGACGAAATGCGCTGTCACGGCAGCTCATGTTGGAGCTGGTCGAGGCGGCAAACGGGTTCGTGAACGACTTGCAAACGCACGCGATCGTCCTCGCGAGCAGGGGCGCATTTACCGCCGGCGTCGATTTGAAGGATCCGGCGATCGAGCATATCCGCGAGGCCGGACTGCTCGAGCGGCGGCAATATCTTAGGCTGGGTCCCGATCTTTGCGACGCGTGGCAGAAAGTCGATCAGGTCACGATTTGCGCGATCGAGGATTATTGCATCGGAGGCGGCGTGGCATTGGCCGCGGCATGCGACTTTCGCATCATGGGAAGAAGTGCGGTGATGCGACTGCCCGAAATTCCGCTCGGCATGAACATGAGCTGGCACGCAGTGCCGAGGCTGGTATCCCTGATCGGTCCTGCGCGCGCAAAGCGCTTCGTCATGTTCGGTGAGAGGATCGGCGCGCAGGAATTGTTCGACTGGGGCCTCGCCGATGAGGTCGTACCCGACGGCGAGGCGCTGGCGGCAGCCCGGCGCTGGGCGCAAAAGGTCGCGAACCTTCCGCCGAATGCGGTGCGCATGACCAAGCAGTCGGTGAACGCGACGGCAAATGCGCTGCACCAGGCTGCAAGCTTCATGGATCTCGATCAATATCTGCTGGCGGCCAGCAGCGAGGACTTCCGCGAAGGCATACAGGCCTTCCGTGAGAAGCGCAGCCCGAAGTTTACGGGCCGGTAGAGGCGCTCGCGCAGTCGATCGCGCTGGTTTCAATTGACCTGTCGGTCGCGGTCCTGCCAAAAGGGTTTGCGCAGTTCACGCTTCAACACCTTACCGGTGGCGTTTTTTGGCAGGGCCGGAACGAAATCGACCGACTTCGGAACCTTGAAAGCGCCGATCCTCGAGCGTGCAAAGTTCAGGATTGAATCGGCATCCGCTTCACAGGCCGGCTTCAGGACCACGATGGCTTTGACTGCTTCACCCCACTTGAGGTCGGGAACGCCGATGACCGCGACTTCAGCCACCGACGGATGACCATAGATCGCGCTTTCCACTTCGGCTGGATACACATTCTCGCCGCCGGATACGATCATGTCTTTGATGCGGTCTTGAACGTAGACATAGCCGTCGCTGTCCATGTACCCGGCATCGCCGGTACGCATCCAACCTGCCGCGTCCATCGTGGCGGCTGTCGCTGCCGGGAGGTTCCAATAGCCATTCATGCGGGTCGCGGAGTGCACGCAGATCTCGCCGACGGTGCCACGGGGCAGCGACCTGCCCTCGGGGTCGCGGATGTCGAGACCGACGCCGGTTATGGCTTTCCCTGCGGAGCGCATGCGCTCTGTGCCGCCGGAATTGTGATCCTGCGCGGGCAGATACGTGACCGCCCCGCACAGTTCAGTCATGCCATACACCTGGATGAAGGGGCATTTGAACATCGCCGTCGCCTCGCGCAGCAGATCCAGGGGAATGGGGGACGCGCCGTACAGAAGATACCGAAGCGAGGAGAAGTCGGTCGTAGCGCAGTCGGGGTGCGCGAGCACCTGTTGAATCATCGTCGGCACCAGGATCAAGTTGGTGACCCGATGGTGCGGGATCGCGAACAGGACTTTACGAACGTCGAATTGCGAAAGAATGACGGATTGCGCCCCGCAATACAGTGCTAAGAAAGCCCAATACGTTCCGCCAATATGAAATGCGGGTATCGCGATGATGGCCGTATCACCCGGCCCCCAATCGATCCAGCCGAAGTGCGGATCATAATCCTCGAGCGCGCGATACCGGCTCAGACCGTAGAACGTGGAGTGCGCAAGCTCGACGCCCTTCGGGTGGCCCGTCGTACCGCTGGTGTAGATCTGGACCGCGGTATCCTGCGCTGCCCCCGCGAAACCCGGATCGGCGTCGCCGTATCGGCCGATCCAGTCCTCATACACCGGCCAGGCGCCAGCGCCACCGTCGATCAGGACAATGTGGCGCAGCATCGTGAAACCCGCGAGCAGCGGCGCAAGCCGAGCGGCATGGCGTCCGCCGATGAAGAGTACCTCGGCGCAGCTGTCCTTTAGTACGTATGCGGCTTCGCCTGGCGCGAGCCGCCAGTTGACCGTGACCGCTACTGCACCCACCTTCGCGACTCCAAGCATTATTTCGAAGTAACGATCGGAGTTTTGATCGAGCAGCGCGACGCGCGCGCCAGGCTTGACCCGCAACGCGATGAGTCCATTGGCGACGCGCGAGCTGCGGACATGCAGCGCCTCGAACGTCGTGGTGCGATCTGCATGGATGGTCGCGATGGCGCGCGGGCTCCAGCGCGCGTGGTGACGGGGGATATCCGCCAACGTTACGATTTCGGGTATGTATGTCATGCTTGCGGCGCCAAACGCAATGCGCGATTCGCCCGCTAGATCACTTCCAAGCATTCGCGGTTCGGCAGATCCGGGAACGCGACCGTCGGCAAGGATTGATACCAAAAAGCGACCGAGGCGATGTCGTCTTGCAAGGGCAGGTATTGCCGATCCGGGGTCGTGCGCCAGCCCAGCGCCTGAATGGTAATACGCAGGTCCCTCGCAAATCGCACCGGGTCCATGATGTGCCATCGATACATGCCGAAGCGGGTTTGCGATTTGTAAACCCCGTCCGGCCGGATCACCTGCGCTAGTCCGGCGTAGGGCGTGCAAAATTCGCGGTACGCACTGGCGTGCTCCTTCTCCAGTACGCCGACGTCGAAATTGTAGGCCCCGCAGAAGTAGTCTTCGGTGCCGGTGCCGCAGATCGTGGGGAATTCCTTGTCGCCGTCCATGTAGAACTTTATCTCGCCTTCGCCCCACCAGCCGGAGCTGTTGACGCCCCAGGCCATGTACGTTCCAACGTAGTGCCCCCGCCCCTTCACACCATCGAGAATGGTGTACGCGCTCTTGTAGGGTAGCGGGTTGACGCGGCGAAACTGTGCGTGAAAGTAGGCGGCATCTTCCGGAACCGCCGTCAGGGCGTACGTGATCTGGTAGTAGACATAGATTTTCTCGTCGCTCAGGTTGGTCAGCGTCAGGTGCGCACGGCGCCGAAACGGCATTTCCCAATAGCAATTGAATCCGCGCGCCGGATTTACACACACGGCAAGAGAGGTTACCGGCGCAAACGTCTCCCAGCCGTTTGCAAAGAAGTCGCCGACCGGGCATTCGATGGACGGCTGCGGTTGGCCGTCCCAGAATGCGCGCAGAATGGTGTGGCGCCGCTTACCCTGCGCCAGGGTCATCCAAATATGTTGGATCGCGCCCATGCCTTGGATGTCTGCCAGCGTGTGAGTGGCGCCGGGCTCGATGACGACGAAGGGCGATATCTTCCAGCCTTGTCCAAGCCCGCGCGCCGAATGTGCGGCGGGTCCGTCGACCGACATACCGCCCCTGCCCTTTTCGCCGCTGGTCTGTTCCGGACAGATCGAGCGCGTTTGCGCGTTCGAAAGCCACGACAGATTTCCAAGATGCAATCCCAAGCCGGAGAAATCCGTCATCGCATGCTCCATTTTTCGTCAACGGCTATTGGGAATCTTCCGTTCGCCCGTGCGTTGATTGACCAGCACCTTCCAAGGATAGTGATCGCCTTCGCCGCCGGAACCAACCGCCTGAAGATGGTTGGTCACGGCCTTGCGCCAACCCTGCGAGGTGTTGGCCGTGGTCATGTGCGGCGTCTTGGAATGATGAAATGTGGCGTCGCCCCGCGCAATGGGACAGACGACCATCCGCGACTCGTCGACGTCACATTGAATCAGATCGCTCTGCACGCCCGGCACGGCGTGGTGCGGAAGAACGCCCTGCAGGTGTCCGCGGTCGATGAAATGCATGCAGCCATTTTGGATATCAACGTCCTGCAGCGGAAGCCAGCAGGTTATGCCGCGATCATCCAGATTGCGTCCCCAATAGGCCTCATCCTGATGCCAATTTGTCGGCACGCTCTTGCCGGGCGGCTTGGCGAGAAACTGGTCGTACCAAAATGACAGCTTCATTCCGAGGAGTTCCTCCGCGAAGCGGGTCAGCCACATTCGGTACGGCGCATTGGCAATATCCTTCCACACGAATGATGGCGAGGACTGCACGATGCGGAATGAGCGGTTCTGCAGGGGCTCTTTTTCGTCCCAAGCCCAGTCGTTGGCGAATTTCGGCTTGTCCTCCATGATGCGATCGCAATGGCGATCGAGTTCATCGAGGTCCGCCTGCGGGACGGCATCCGTGACCACAAGGTAGCCATGCTCGCGGAAAAACCGGATCTGATCTTGAGTGGCTTGCGGAAATGACACGGAATTAAATCCCGACCGCGGCGCGCAGCGCCTGCGTCCAACCAATCCAGCGCTTGTCAGGGCCTGAGAGGCCGTCCCACACCATGTTGTTGCAAACATAGGCGACGGCGATGCCGAGTTCCGGATGCGCAAATGCCATGCGTCCGCCCGCGCCGGCATGGCCGAAGGAACCAGGTCCGAACATCGGTTCCGCGCGACGCGGCAGTTCGAAGCCCAGACCGAAACGCTGCGGATCGCCGCTGCTCAGGTTGCTGAGTTCCTCCGGGCCTTTTAGATTGTCCGTCAACGGGGTCCGCGCCCTCTGAACCGTTCTTTCGGAGAGCAGCCGCACGCCATCGACGGTGCCGATCATCGAAGCGTACATCTTGGCCAAGGCGCGGGCGTTGCCGATGCCGTTCCCCGCCGGTAACTCGGCGGCGCGCGCGCGACGGTCGCCGTTAGCCATGTCGATGAAACTCTCCGTCGTCACAATGCTTTGCAGCAGCACCTGTGCCACGCGAGTTTTGGTGTCGACTCCCCGAACGGCGAGCAGATTCGGCCACGGGTTCGGCTCGCCCGCCGGACCCGCTGCTCGAAAGTGCGGCGCATAGCGCGCCTCTTGGGTGACAGGCAGGCCAATCCACATATCGATATGAAGTTTCGCAGCCACTTCTCCAGCGAAAAACTCCCCCACCGATTTTCCCGACAGACGCCGGATCAGTTCACCGACCAGAAACCCGTAGGTTACAGCGTGATAAAAACTCGCCTGACCAGGCATCCACAGCGGTCGCATGCGCGCCAGTGCATCGACGCACTTGTTCCAATCGAACAAATCCGCAGGGGCAATTTCCGCTTCCGGGTCGAAGCCCATCAATCCGGCGGTATGGCTGAGCAGCTCGCGCACCCGGATCTCTGCCTTGCCGCTGCTGGCAAATTCCGGCCAGTAGCGGGCGACCGGTGCGTCGTAATCAAGTTGCCCGCGCTCGGCCAGCATGTGGGCGCACAGCGCCACAGCGGCTTTGGTGCAGGACATCAGCATCGAGATTGTGCTTTCGCCATACGGCCGGGCGCGAATTTTGTCGGTGCCGGCCCAGATGTCGACTACCCGCAAACCCCCGCGGTACACGCAAAGCTGGGCACCTCCCTCATCGTTCGCCTGTGCTTGCGCAAATGCATCGCGGACCGCCTCGAAGCCCTGTGCTACGGAACCCCCGACCCCGATCATGCTTCGTACCAACCAAAAGTGGCATGTTCGCTCATGCATGCTCACTATCGCACACAAATCAGCGCCCTTCCAAGCCCGAAGGGCCTGACGCTGCTGCGCGATGATGACTGTAGATGATTGGTTGGTCTGATAACATCGGTGCTTCGAAGGTCGACCCGGTTGGGGACGTACGTGCGCTCACTCACCCCTTTCATTTGGACACCTAAGCAACCCATTCATCTGTTCAGCCGCGCTGGAATGCCGGCGCGTCAGGAAGCTCAGAATCGGTGGTTTTTTTTCCGCCGCCTGCTCGAGCTTACGGCCGCCCCGGAACGCGCGTCCATCAACATCACCACCGATGGCCACTACTCGCTGTTCATCAACGGCGCTCGGATCGGCCGCGGCCCGGTGCGCTGCAATCCTCTCTATCAGCGCTACGACACCTACGACCTCACCCCATTTTTAACGGCTGGGCTCAATGTGCTGGCGGTGTTGGTGCACACGTATGGGGTCGATGCCGCCTTTTACGAACTGCCCAAAGGACTGCACCTCAGGACGTTCGGCGATGGCGGACTGTGGGTCGACGGCGCCGCGCAGGTCGGCTCGATCACTGTTCCGTTGCGCAGCGACACCCATTGGCGTGTCCTGGAAAGCGATGCGTGGCGGCAGGACGTGCCGCGAACCAACAACAGCCTTGGATTTGTCGAAGTGCTGGACGGCCGCAAATTGCCGGAGCGCTGGAATCGGGTCGATTTCGACGATGGCGGCTGGGAGTTCGCGCATGAACTCAAATCCGGAAACGGTCCCTGGGCTGAAACCGGCGCGTTCGAACTGGCGCCGTTTGCAACGCTGATGCCGAGCGGAATTGAACACCTGGTCGAGGAACCGGTGCAAGCGCGGCGCATCGTGTGGATCAAGGGGCAGGTACCGGACTTAGGATTGCCGGTGCAGGAGCGCGCGTACCGGGAACGACTGGTCCCGGTGCACGCGGCGGCGGTGGACGCGCCGGAGCAATTGCTGCGATTCGCCGCAGGCGATTGTCTGATTCGCACGGTGCATGGCGGCGATGTCAGCGTGCTGCTCGATTTCGGCCGAATCATCACCGGCAGGCCACGGGTGGAACTCGAGGCGCAGGGCGGAGAAATGATCGAAATCGCCTGCTGCGAACGGCTGCCGGGAGAGTGGGATGTCACGGGGCCGGCAAGCGATGCGCGCATCACGCCGGTGGCGTTCCTCGGCGGCGATCATCATGTGTGCCGCTATATTGCGCGGCCTGGTGTTCAGGTGTTCGAAACCTTCGAATGGTGCGCAATTCGCTGGATGCAGGTCAGCGTCCGCGATGCGCCCGCCGGCCTCAAGATTCGGGGATTGGGCGCAATGTTCACGCACTATCCGGTCGAACCGCGCGGCAGATTCTCCTGTTCCGATTCCTTCCTGAATGAGCTTTGGTCGACCGGCGCTTACACATTGATGCTTTGCATGCACGATGCATGGGAGGATTGTCCCAGCCGCGAGCAGCGCCAATGGCTCGGCGACGCCACGGTCGAGAGCCTGGCCGGACACGCCGCATTCGGTCCCTGTGTCGCGCCCCTGAACGCAAAATTTCTGTTGCAAGCGGCGGAGAGCCAGCGCCCCGACGGCCTGACGCAGATGTTCGCTCCCGGCGATCACGGTACCGACCGGGTGGTGATCCCGGATTGGACTCTGCAATGGATACTGAATGCCGGCGATCACTACCGGTTGACCGGCGACAGCGCCACCATCGACGCGATATTTCCTTCGATTCTCAAGGCGCTGGCCTGGTTCGAACGATTGCTTGATGAGCATGGCCTGATCTCGGACATGCCGGACTGGCATTTCATGGATTGGGCGGACATCGGCCGGTGCGGTGAAGCGGCAGCCTTGAACGCGCAGCTTGCCGGGAGTTTCGAGGTTGCAGCGCAGCTTGCAGAGATCTGCGGTTGGCAACGCGAAGCGCAGCGCCTGCGTGCCCGGGCCCGCCGCATCGGCAGCGCTCTCAACGAGCGGCACTGGGACGAGCGCCGCGGCGTTTACGTGGACGTTGTCGACCCGAAGAGCGGCGCGCAGCAGCTTAGGGTCTCACAGCACGCGAATGCCGCGATTGCGCTTTGGACCGATTCGCCGCCGCAGCGAATTCGCCGCGCGCTCGACCGCATCACCGAAAGCCGGCGTCTGACATTCACGGCGGCAAGGCCGATCGCTCCATTCGGCGAAAAACTCGATCCCGAAAATGGCGTGGTGGTGGCCAATACTTTTTATGCGCACTTCGTTTATGAAGCGCTATGCAAGCACGGCCGGCTCAAGGATGCGCTGCGAATGATGCGCGAGAGGTTCGGGCCGATGCTGGCGCGTGGCGCAACCACCCTCTGGGAGAGCTTTGAACCCAGCGCCAGCCTGTGCCACGGTTTTTCCGCATCGCCGACATACCAATTGAGCCGCCGCGTGCTCGGCGTGATACCGCTGGAGCCGGGATTTACCGCCGTGGATTTCGCGCCCGATTTGGCGGATCTTGATTTCGCCCACGGAGTGTTCCCAACAAGGCAGGGCGACATCGAGGTCGAGCTTGAACGAAACGGGGGCGGCTTCGAGGCACGACTGCACGCCCCCGAGCATGTGCGGGTGCAGGTCAAGCCCGGACCAGGCGTAAAGCTACGCTCCGCGACCGAGCGTTCCGCGGGCGGACTGACCGCGCAGTTCCAGTCCGAGCTGCGACGCTAAGCAGCATCTGCCCACCTCCCTCGCTGGGAACACGCGCGGCGCGCAGATCGATCGGGCTCCGCGGGTGATCCGATCACATTCGCGCATGTAAGTGCAAATTCGGTCAACTTAGGTTGACATTTGGATTTCTTTTGTGCTTGTATCTGATCAGCGTGTGCTCGTATCTGACAAAGGGCACCGTTTGATTCGGTTATGAGCGAACGTCGGTCTCCGCGTCAGGCGCTAAAAACAATTCGAGTCATGCGATGGGAGGGGGAAATGGCCAAATCTACGGTTCATGCGAACTCGTTTTCCGTTTGCGCATCGCTTGTCATCGCCGCGGCCACCTGCGTGCTGGCGGTCTTTGATGCACATGCCCAAGCCGTATCCAACACCGCGGCCGACACCGGACCCTTGGCCGAAGTGGTGGTCACCGCCGAGCGTCGCTCGACGGATCTGCAGGTTACGCCCGTGGCCGCAAGCGTGTTGTCGGGAGCGGACCTGCAAAGTCGGGGCGTGAACACCGTCGATCAGCTGCAATTCACCACTCCGTCCCTCACGGTGAACGATTTCGGCCAGGGAATCATGTTCAACATCCGGGGTATCGGAAAGGGTGAAAGCAACGTACAGACGCCGGCGGGAGTCATCACCTATCGCGATGGAATTCCAGTCATCGCCACCTTTCTGCAGAACGAGCCTTATTACGACATTGCGTCGATAGAGGTATTGCGCGGGCCGCAGGGAACTTTCTCGGGCGTGAACGCCACCGGCGGCGCGGTCTACATCACGGAGGCCAATCCCAATTTCAACGGTGTGAGCGGCTATGGCCAGCTGCAATACGGAAATTACAACGACCGGTTGTGGCAGGGCGCCATCAATCTGCCCATCGGCGAGACCTTTGCCGCGCGCATCGCTTACAACGGCGAACGGCGCCAGACCTATTTCAATCTTCATGGACCCTATACCGGCGATCCCGGAATCATCGATTCCAATAACGTGCGCGTCAGTTTGCTGTGGCGGCCGAGCGACGCGCTCAAGATCCTGGTAAAGACGGACTACAACAACATCAACAACGGCGGCTATCCGGGACAGCCGTATACGATTCCGGGCAGCCTCTACGACATCAACACCGACGTCAACGCCTATGCCTTCGACGAATTCACCCGCTCGGTGGTGGATATCAGCTATACATTCGCGAACGGCAATGTGCTGCGATCGGTTTCCGGCTACCAGCACGCGCGCGCCGCCCAGAACGTCGATCTCGACGGTACCAATCGAGCTTTTCCGACGTCCTCGACTTTCTCCGACTACGGCCGCTTCGAAGCTTATTCCGAGGAGTTGAATTTCCTGTCCCCGGACACAGGATTTTTCCGCTGGATCGCCGGCGCGTTCTTTTCGCACGAGGTCGAGGACCTGCCCTTTGGCAACGGCTTCAACATCAACGTTGACCTCACCACCCCGTACCCGGCGCCGTTGCTGCCGCTGGTCAACATAAATCTTGAATACAACACGCCCAAAAAACACGAGGGAGTATTCGGACAGGTTAAATTCGAGTTCAGTCCCCAATGGGAACTGCAAGTGGGCGCGAGATACAACCATTCGACGTTTGATCTGACCGACAATCAAACCACCAACCTGTTGTTCCCTCCCCCGCCCCTGGCCATACCGTTGCCGAACAGCCAGAGCCAGTCCGATTCGAAGCTCACCGGCAAGGTCGACTTGAGCTACAAGCTCACCCCCGACAACTATCTGTTTGCATTTGTGGCGACGGGGCACAAGGATGGCGGCCTCAACACCAACGCCAACGAACCGGCGGTGATCCAGCCCGAGAATCTGACGGATTACGAAGTGGGCTGGAAGTCGATGTTTCTCGACCGGCACGTTCGTACCCAGACCGGCGCGTTCTACACGACCTACAAGGATTTTCAGGTCAGCCTGCCGGATCCGGCGACCGGCACCGCGCCCATCCTGAACGCGCCGCACGCCACCGTCTGGGGATTCGAGCTGCAGGCGCAAGCGGAATTATCCGACCTGTCGGTGGATGCCTCGGCATCCTACATTCACGGCCGTTTCGGCGATTTCTATGCCATCGATTCGCGCCTCTACGCCGCGCCTTACCCGCCCTGCAATTTATCGTATGGACCGGCCACCGCCGAATGCAGCAATCTCACCGGACACACGCTGCCCAACTCTCCGACCTGGACAGCGAATGCCGGCATACAGTACACCTATCATGTTGCCGCCAATCAAACCTTCACGCCCCGATTGGACTATGCATTTGTCGCCTCGCAGTGGGCGACGGTATTCGCGAATTCGAGCTTCGCTGATAGTTTGGACTCGCGCACTTTGTTCAATGTGTTGTTGAGCTATGACATTGGGAAATTGGACATCGCTGCGTTCGCGACCAATTTCACCAACAGGCAATATGTGGCCGCACAAAGCGTGGGTACACCTGTTCCGGTGCAGTTGATACCCGGGGTGCCTCGCCTCTACGGAATTCGCGCGATGCTGCGCTTCTAACCCGATGCCGGAGAAGCTGCGCCTCGGTACTGGAATTAAAATCATCTATGCCACCGGCGCCGCCATCGACGGCATCTCCAATTCGGTGCTGCCGACGTTTTTGTTCTTCTATTTGACGGCTGTGTGCGGCCTCGGGGCGAGCCTGGCGGGTTTCGCGGTCTCCTGCTCGTTGGTGGTTGATGCCATCGCTGATCCCTTCATAGGATCGATGTCGGACAATCTTGTTTCACGTTGGGGACGCCGGCATCCCTTCCTGCTGGCGAGCGCGCTGCCAATGGCGATCTCGCTGGGCTTGATCTTCTCCATTCCGGCGGGCTTGTCCAAGTGGGCTCTGTTTGCCTATGTGGTGGTGGTGCTGCTGGTGCTGCGGCTCGCCGTGTCTTCGTGGGTGCTGCCGTATCAAGCGCTGGGTGCGGAGTTGGCGGACGACTATGATGAGCGCTCAACGATAGTGGCCTATCGGGTGTTCTTCGCCATGCCCGCGGTGGCCATCTGCCTGACCCTGGGGTTTCTGGTTTTTTTGCGCGGGCCCAACGGACTTCTGAACCGGGCGGGATATGCGCCATTCGGCTGGACTTGCGGTCTCATAATACTTTTGAGCGCGCTGACGGCGACCTTGGGCACGCGCCGCTTGATCGGGCGCCTGCACCGGCCCGGCCAACAAACGCGCAGCTCCGTAGCGAGATTTTTCAATGAGGTCCGCGAGCTTCTGCGGCATCGCTCGTTCTTGATTCTCGCGGGAGCCGCCACCGTCTTCTTCATTGCGCTGACCGCCAATGCCACGTTGTCGTTGCATGCCGGGAAATTCTTTTGGAAATTGCCGAACAGCGTGTTGCAGGTCATGTCGCTGGCGCTGTTCATTGCACCGATTCTGGGCATTGTGCTGGTCGCCATTAGCTCACGGCGATTCGAGAAGCGCACCCTGGCAATAGCCGGGATAGGCTACATTGCTGCCAGTCAGTTTCTTTTGCCGGTATTGAAGATCGCGGGGATATTGCCCGATGGTGGATTGGGTCTATACGCGCCGCTCGTGGTCAACAGCATCCTGACCGGCATGTTCGTCGGCTGCGCGACCATCGTGTATCAGTCCATGTTCGTGGACGCCGCGGACGAGCATGAGGTGTTGTACGGAGCGCGCCGCGAAGGCTTGTTCTATGCGGGTCTGAACCTTGCCGTCAAATGCGGCGCCGGATTGGGCGCCTTGCTCGCCGGCGTGGCGCTCGATTTGATCGCTTTTCCGGCGGATATCGCCAACCGCAGCCCCGAGTCCTTGCATATCACGGCGAAAACCATCCGCGATTTGGGATGGGTTTATGGCCCGGCTCCCGCCGTGATCACACTGCTGGCTGCGGTACTGATGCTCGGCTATCGATTGGACCGCGGCGAGCATGCCCGGATTCGTTTCGAGCTCGGACGACGTCACGGAACCGCGAACGCGGGCTAGACTCACTGCATCGCCGGCGAAACGACCGAGGACGGCGCGCCGCGCGTATCGCCGGCATCAACCCTGGCGACGATAACGTTCACGCCGGCACGACGAATCGGCTCCAGATCCGATTCGCTCGCCCCGTCGTCGGTGATGAAGGCCGAGATGTTCTCCAGCGACAGCACAACGATCGATGAATGTTTGCTCAATTTGCGGCTGTCCGCCATGACGATGACCTGTTCGGTGCGCTTCAACAAGCGCGCCTCGGCCTGCACGATCAGCGGATCCGCCTCCATGACTCCATGCCGATTGATCCCATAACAACCTACAAAGGCCTTGCGCGCCCAGAAATTGGCGGTGGCGTCATGTTCGAAGGGACTCAGGATGATCTTCTGCTCGCGATACACCGTGCCGCCGGGCATGCTGACCCGGTTGCGGCTGGTCGCCACCAACTGCGTTACGATGGGCAGCGAATTCGTCAGAATGTCGAGTTGCCTTAGCGCGAGAAATTCGACCAGGGCATAGGTCGTGGTGCCGCCGGCGATGATGATGCTGTCATTGTCGTCGATGAGGCTGCTCGCGGCTCTGGCAATGGCCCGCTTCTGAGGGACTGCGACCTCCTCGCTCATCGCGAAGGGCATTCCGACCAGGTGCGCTTCGAGGCGCGGGTTGATCGCCTCCGCGCCGCCGCGGACGCGCCGCAATTTCCCTTCCTCGGCCAACGCCGCAATATCGCGGCGGACGGTGGCGTCCGAACTGCTCAGCAACTCCACGAAATCGCCGACGCCGACGATGGAGCGTTCCTCCAACAGCCGCAGTATCATCCGATGACGTTCTGCTTCCAGCACCTTAACTCCCTCCCATCGCGACTCGCCTGATCCAGTCCGCATCCTATCAATTTATGTCCCTGCATCGACTAGTCCTCACCCAACGCTTTCGGCCGCTTCGCGCCAACGAGCGCGGTATTCCGACATGTCGACTGCCAGCGGCGGAATCCGGCTTAATCGCGCGGATTCGGGTCCTTTGACATTTGCGAGATGCAGCGCGCCCTGCGCCACGCCGTCCGCATCGCCGCTGACGAGCGCGACTGTCGCCGGACGCAAGTTGGCCAGCGCCTGCACAAACACCGGCGCCGCCGCAAACCTGCCGTCAATCAGCAGCGTGTCGTTGCTGCCGATCAGATCGAGAGAAACATCGGCGACCATCGCCGCGTACAAATGTGCGAGCGCCGTGGCATTCCCTGAATTCGGCCTGGGCGCGAGCAGGCGCGAATTGGCCGTCGGGAAAGGCCCCACGCCGGGAACGCAGGGGGGAATGATCATCTCACCGGCCTCGACCGCCTTGATGGCGGATACAATTCGGCTGGCTGCAGCACTGCCATCACCAATGTCTGCACCCGCCAGGATTTCGATCTCGCGACCGCCCATGAATCGCGAGGAAGGAATGGGCGTCCCGACCAGGTCGACATTCACGAGGCAATCGCGGGCCTCGGGTAGCAAAGCGGCCCGCGCCGCATCGGTGGCACTCGGCGTGCGCATTGCCACGAACCATGTGCCCGTGGACAGCACCGTGAGATCGCGTCCCGCAAGTTCCGGGTGATTTCTTGCCGCCACCAAGGCGGCATTCGAGTCATGCATCCCGCAATACACCTCGACCCGTCGAGACAGGCCGGTGGCCTCGACCCACTCGGACCTAAGCGTGCCGAGCACCGAATTGGCGGGCGTCAGGCGCGCAAGCCGCTCGGCCCAGCCGCGGCGCACGGCAAGCTGAGACGGCGCACGATCGTATGGGCGCCACAGGTCGCTGTGGCATCCTAGACTGGTGATTTCCGAGGCGGATACGCCGCAGAGAACCCATGCCCAATACTGGGCCCAGGGAACAATTTCGCCGCCGCGGAAATCCGCTGCTGGCAGCGACTCGAGCCAATGCAGCTGCATCCCGATGTTGAGCCCGCCGGGCAGTGCCGGCGATCCGGTTGCAAGAAACGGATCGCGCTGCTTCAAGTAGGCAACGCGATCGGCGCTTACACCGGGCCATTCATAGTCGAGGGGCGCGGTTAGCAATTGGCCATTTCGAATCAGGGCAACGCCGGCACCATGCGCAATCGGCACGATGGTGACAATGGGCCCGAGCCGGGCGAACTCGGACATGACGCCGCGCAGCCATCGCTCGATTCCGGATGTATCTAGGGTGAGGCTGTTACCGGTGTCGACTGGGCTGTTCGGGCGCGTCCGTCTCGCCATGCAATTGCCGCTATCATTCCAAAGTGTGGCCTTGGAATGAGTTTTTCCGACATCGAGTACGACTGTCCAACCGCTCGCCATACAGACCCATGATTGGTTTTGATTACTTTGTACCGATTTTGATTGTTTCCCGCAACCAATATTGTATGCTTTGGGGTCATACTTTGGCGATCGGCGAGGATCCCGGACTCTATTATCGTGATATCTGCCCTGCAGTTCTTAAGCCCCCCGAATCTCTGGTCCGAGCGCCAAGCCGCGGCGCTCGATCCCAAATCCCTGCTCCTGTATCGGTCAAACCTGCTGGGGTCGGATCTGACGGTGACGAATTTCGGCGGCGGCAACACGTCGGCGAAACTACGCGAAGCCGACCCGTTGAACGGCGAGACCGTGGACGTGCTGTACGTCAAAGGGTCGGGCGGTGATCTCGGGTCCATGAAAATGGACGGCTTTTCCACCCTGTACTTGCACAAGCTGTTGCAGCTTAAAACCCTGTACCGCGGCGTAGCGCACGAAGATGAAATGGTCGGGTTGCTGGCGCATTGCACTTTCAACCTCAATCCGCGCGCCGCCTCGATCGACACGCCCTTGCATGCGCTGCTGCCCTTTGAGCACATCGATCATGTGCACCCCGACGCGATCATCGCTATCGCCGCGTGCACAAATGGCGAAACGGCGACGCGCGAACTCTACGGCGACAGCGTCGGGTGGCTGGGGTGGAAAAGGCCGGGATTCGATCTCGGTGTGCGCCTGCAGAACTATGCCGAGTCTCGACCCGAACTGCGCGGCGTCATATTGGCCGGACACGGCCTTATTTGCTGGGGCGACACCTCGAAGGCTTGCTACGACAACAGCATCGATTTGATTGCTCGCGCGGCCGCGTTCCTCAATCAGCGCCTGGCCAGGAGCCCAGCCTTTGGTGGATGTGCAATCGAGGCAAAGAGCGTGGCTGAGCGCCGGAAAATCGCGGCATCACTCATGCCGCGACTGCGCGGCTTGATGGCCGGCACGGTGCGCAAAGTGGGTCATTTCAATGATGATGCGGAAACGCTGGAATTCGTCGATTCGCGTGACTTCGCCGCGCTCGCCGCCATGGGCACTTCCTGCCCGGATCACTTTTTGCGCACCAAGATTGCGCCGCTGGCACTCGACCCGAAGCGCATCGATGACATGGAATACCTGAGCAGATCATTGGATGAGTATCGGCAGGCGTACGCGCAGTACTACGCGCGGTGCGCTGGCCCTGCGGACCCCGCGATGCGGGACCCCAATCCGGTGGTGGTACTGCTGCCGGGCGTCGGGCGCTTCGCATTCGCCGCGGATCGAACCACGGCGCGGCTGGCGAGCGAGTTCTACGGCAACGCGATCAATGTAATTCGCGGCGCGACGGCAATCGGATCCTATGTGCGGCTGCCGGAGAGCGAGGCATTCGCGATCGAATATTGGGCGCTGGAGGAGGCCAAACTGCAACGCATGGCGAAACCAAAGCCGCTTGCGGGAAGAATTGCGCTCGTCACGGGCGGCGCCGGCGGCATCGGCCTGGCCGCCGCCAAACGCCTGCTCGGACACGGCGCCTGCGTCATGGTTCTCGATCGCGACGTCGACGCACTCAAGGCATGCCACGCGGGGCTCGATGCAGCCTTCGGACCCGACCGGGTACGATCCGCCGTATGCGACGTCACCGACGAGCAGCAGGTGCAAGCCGCCTTCGATGCCTGCGCGCGCGAATTCGGCGGGCTCGATATTCTGGTCGCCAATGCCGGACTCGCCTCGGCAGCGCCCATCGAGGAAACCACCCTTGCACTGTGGCACAAAAACCATGATGTTCTCGCGCAGGGATACTTTCTCGCGGCGCGCGCGGCGTTTCCTCTCATGCGCCTGCAGAAAGGCGGATCAATCGTCTTCATCGGTTCGAAAAATGCGTTGGCTGCGACGCCGAATGCGTCGGCGTATGCTTCGGCAAAAGCGGCATCGGTGCACCTTGCCCGGTGTCTCGCGCTCGAGGGCGCGGAGTCCGGAATTCGGGTTAATGTCGTGAATCCTGATGCGGTGATCCGCGGCTCCCGCATCTGGGACGGCGATTGGCGCCAGGAGCGCGCCAGCGCCTATGGCGTCGATGCGGGCCAGGAGCTCGAAGAGTTCTATCGCAAGCGTTCATTGCTGCAGCAGAATGTGCTGCCCGAAGATGTCGCGGAGGCGATTTATTTTCTCGCTTCCGACGCATCGGCAAAATGTACCGGCAATATCATCAACGTCGACGCAGGCAACGCGCAGGCGTTCACACGCTAAGGGGAGCCCATGACCACGATCAAACCTCCGCTCGGTCCTGATTTGATCGCCCGCCACAATGCATCGCGTATCGCTGCGCTTCGCGACGACTACGGCGCACTGTCGCGCGCGCTGGAGCGCCGCGGCGTCGCCATAGACGCCATCAAAACCCGCGCGGCGGCTCTCGAGCTGGCCACCCCGAGCTGGGGTACCGGCACCGGCGGCACGCGGTTCGCGCGCTTCCCATTGCCCGGTGAGCCGTCGAACCTCGACGAGAAACTCGAGGATTGCGCGGTCGTTCATGAGTTGTGCCGCGTCACACCGCGCGTGTCGCCGCATTTTCCCTGGGACAAGATCAGCGACCCCAAAGGCGTGCGCGAGCGCGCGGAACAGCTGGGCATCGGATTCGACGCCGTCAATTCGAATACATTCGAGGACCAGCCGGAGCAAGCACACTCCTACCGCTACGGCTCCTTGACGCATACCTCACCGGCGGTGCGCGCACAGGCCGTGCAGCACAATGTCGAATGCATCCAGCTCGGCAGGGCCTTGGGTTCGAAAGCGCTGACCGTCTGGATCGGCGATGGCACGAATTTCCCCGGGCAGCAGCAGCTGGCCGACTCCCTGGACCGGTATCTCGAGAGCGCGCGCGCCATTTATGCGGCGATTCCCGGCGACTGGCGCATGTTCATCGAACACAAGCTCTACGAGCCCGCGTTCTACTCGACGGTGATTTCGGATTGGGGAACCAACATACTCGTGGCGAAGGAACTGGGGCCCAAGGCCAGGTGTCTCGTGGACCTGGGACACCATGCGCCGAGCGTGAATATCGAGCAAATAGTTGCGCGGCTGCATGCCTTCGGCAAATTGGGCGGATTCCATTTCAACGACTCGAAATACGGCGACGATGATCTGGATTCCGGTTCGATCAATCCTCACCAGCTGTTCCTGGTGTTCAATGAATTGGTCATCGCCGAGCAGGACCGCCGCGCGCCTTTCGATCCCGCCTACATGATCGACCAGTCGCACAACGTTACCGATCCGGTGGAGAGTCTGCTGTCCTCGGCGGAGGCCATCAGTTCGGCGTACGTCAAGGCGCTGATGGTCGACCGGCACGTCTTATCCGACTATCAGCGCGCCAACGATGTGCTGATGGCCTTTCGCACTCTGCGGGATGCCTACAGCCTGGATGCACGTCCCATTGTGGCAATGGCAAGGTACGAGGCAGGCGGCGCCATCGATCCCATCGCCGCGTTCCGCGAGAGCGGCTGGCGCGCTGCCAAGGCCCTGACTCGAAGTCCGACCAGCCGCGCCGCCGGCATCGTTTGATTGCGCCGCTCCCGGTTGCCGGCCGTTCGCGGCTCTTCAGGCCGCCGCCGGCTCGCCCGGCTCGCGCAGCGGCGCGCGCTTCCCGCCCAGCTTGCGTTCCGCGCTCGGCGGGTACCCGAACAAAGCGCGGTAGCACTTCGAGAAATGCGGCGGCGACTGAAATCCGCAGGCCGCGGTGATGTCCATGATCGGCATTGCGGTTTGCAGCAATAATTCGCGGGCGCGGCGCAGGCGCATTTCGAGGTAGTAACGCTTCGGCACGCAGCGCAAATCGCGCTTGAACAGGCGTTCGATTTGGCGGCGCGACAAGCCGGTCGACTTGGCGATCTTTTCCAGCGACAGCGGCTTCTCGATATTCTCCTCCATGAGCTGGGCCACACGGATCAGCCCGCGGTGCGAGACGCCGATTTGCGCGCGCAGGGGAACGTACTGACGATCGGTGTCGTTGCGGACCCGCTCGACGATGAACTGCTCGGAGACCAGCTGCGAGATCCGCGGTCCCAATTTCAGCTGAATGAGATTCAGCATGAGGTCGAGCGGCGCCGTGCCGCCGGAGCAGGTGAACCGATCCCGGTCGATGGTGAACAGCTGGTCGCTGATGCGAACTCTGGGAAACTCCTCGCGCAGCGCCGATAAATTCTCCCAGTGGATGGTCGCTGAAAAATTATCGAGCAAACCGGCACGCGCGAGAGCGTAGCCCCCGGTGCACAAAGCTCCCAGCGGCACCCGCCGCTCGGCCAAACGTCGGAGTTGGGTCAGCAGCGCCGGCGACACGGCCTCGCGCACGTTGACGCCGCCGCAGACGAATAAGATATCGACCGGACCCAGCGCATCGAGCGCGCCCGTAGGTGACAGATTGAGCCCGCTGCTCGCTTCCGCCGCGCGCCCATCCATGCTGATGACCGACCATTCATAGATTTCCTTGCCGACCAGCCGATTCGCCATTCGCAGCGGTTCGAGCGCGTTGGCCACTGCGATCAGCGAGTAGTTCGGCAGCGTCAAAAACGCATATCGGCATTTGCGCACGGACGAATCCACGAAAGCCTCCGAACCATGAAAGACCATCGATTCCGCGCCAATTATGCCACTGGGGGAGAATTCTTGTCCGTTTTCGACATTCATTCGTCGCATTCCAGACAGAACCGGGTTTCCAGCAGTGTTGCGTATGGCGCATCAAGATAAGCCGATGACGCAAACGGGTCAGCCCTGATCACCCGCAGTGACCATACTAAAGAGTCAGCTTAAGGTCCGCTTAGGGTTTGGGGGGAGCGAGTATGGACGAACCGAGCACGCAAACGAGTCACGCACGCCGGCCCAGCGGCCGCGACGCGAAACGGGCTGCGCGAACCGCGCGGGCTGCATCCTCGATTCCCTATATCACCCGCAAGATCCCTTACTACGAAGTCCTGACCGAGGAAGGACTTGAGCTGATGGAGCACAACGCCGATACGATACTCGAGGAGATCGGTATCGATTTTCGCGATGATGCCGAAGCGCTGCAAATCTGGAAGGCGGCCGGCGCCGATGTGCAGGGCGAGCGCGTGCATTTTCCGCGGGGCATGTGCCGGACGCTGGTGCAAAAAACCGCGCCGCGGGAATTCACGCAACATGCGCGCAATCCGGCGCGCAATGTGGTAATCGGCGGCAAGAACACCGTGTTTGCTCCTGCCTACGGCTCGCCGTTCGTGCGCAGTTTGGACGAGGGCCGCCGCTATGCCCGAATCGAGGATTTCCGCAATTTTGTCAAACTCGCGTACATGTCTACTTCCTTGCATCATTCGGGGGGCACGATTTGCGAACCCGTCGATCTGCCGGTCAACAAACGGCATCTCGACATGGTGTACAGCCATCTGAAGTACAGCGACAAGCCCTTCATGGGCTCGGTCACGGCACCGCAACGCGCCGCCGATTCAGTCGCAATGGCGGACATCGTGTTCGGCGCGGAGCTCACCGACCCGCTGACCGGTCGACCGAAGACGACCATCATCAATTTGATCAATGTCAATTCACCGATGACCTACGATGCCACCATGCTCGGCGCGGCCAAGGTCTATGCGCGCGCCAATCAGGCGCTCATCATGACCCCGTTCATTTTGGCGGGCGCCATGTCGCCGGTGACAATCGCGGGCACGGTGGCGCAGACCCTGGCCGAGGCCCTGGCGGGCCTTGCCTTCGTGCAATTGGTCAATCCCGGCGCGCCGGTCGTGCTCGGCAGCTTTGCCTCATCGATCTCCATGCAATCGGGTGCGCCGACCTTCGGCACGCCGGAACCGGCATTGGTGCTGTATTCGATGGCCGCACTGGCGCGGCGGCTGGGAGTGCCGTTTCGCTCCGGCGGCAGCCTGTGCGCATCGAAGATTCCCGACGCGCAGGCGGCCTTTGAGTCGGCAAATACCCTGCTGCCCACCTGTCTCGCGGGCGTGAATTTCGTGCTGCATACAGCCGGCTGGCTCGAGGGCGGGCTGGCGATGGGATATGAGAAGTTCGTCATGGATGCCGATCAGGCCGGCATGATGCACACTCTGCTTTCGGGCGTGGACCTGTCGGCCAACGGCCAGGCGCTCGATGCGATGCATGAAGTTGGGCCCGGCAAGCATTTCCTCGGCTGCGCCCACACCCAGGCCAATTTCGAGAACGCCTTCTACCGCTCGCCTCTCGCCGACAACAACAGCTACGAGCAATGGGAAGCCGAAGGCTCGCCCGATATGACCAAGCGCGCGAATACCATGTGGAAAAAAATGCTCGCGGAATATGTCGCGCCGCCGATGGATCCCGCGATCGACGAGGCGCTGCTCGACTACATGGGGAGACGCAAGGCGGAGTCTCCCGATTCGATGGTCTAGTCCGTTTTCGATTTATCCGTGCGCCGCGGCCGCCGGCCGCGGGTCTCAGTCTGGCTGGTCGATTCCTTCGGCGGCGGCAGGTCCACCGCTTTGCGCAGCTGCGGGTATTTGGCGGTCTTGTGCGGAATCGCCATGGCTTCAACGAACAGCTGCTGAAAACGCGGCTCGATCGCGGTCTCCACCTTTTCGATGCGCCTCACCAATTCCTCGATCACGGGCCGTGAGGTCGCATCGAGCAGCGCGATGCGGGCGCCGGTTCCGGCGGCATTGCCGGCCGAACCCACATGGCTTAGGTCGCAGTCCGGAATCATGCCCAGAATCATCGCGTACTTGACGTCGATGTGGCTGCCGAATGCGCCGGCGAGACGGATGCGATCGACACGGTCGATCTTCAAGCGCTCCATGAGCAGCGCGATTCCGGCATACAACGCCGCCTTGGCCAGCTGAATCGCGCGTACGTCGTTCTGGGTGATCATCATCTGCACCGAGCCTTGATGCAGCAGATACGCAAAGGTTCTGCCGTTCTCGACAATTCGAGGCGAGCGCGCGGCCAGGCGCCCGTCGAGCACGCCGTCTTGATTGATGATGCCGGCGAGGTACATTTCCGCGATGACCTCGATGATGCCCGATCCACACACCCCGGTGATGCCGGTGGCGGCCGTGGCTTGGTTGAATCCCGCATCGTTGGACCAGAGGTCGGAACCGATGATCTTGAAGCGCGGCTCGAGGGTGACAGGATCAATGCGCACGCGCTCGATCGCTCCCGGCGCCGCGCGCTGGCCACAGCTGATCTGTGCGCCCTCGAACGCGGGACCCGTCGGGCTGGAACAGGCCACCAGACGTTGGCTGCTACCCAGCACGATCTCGGCATTCGTGCCCACGTCCACCAACAGCGTCATCACGGCGTCGAGGTCCGGGCGCTCGGCGAGCACCATTCCGGCCGCATCCGCGCCGACGTGACCCGCGATGCAGGGCAGCACGTAGACCCGCGCGTTGCGATGCAATTTAAGGTCGAGGACGTTCGCGCGCAGCGTGAGGGAATGATCGGTGGCAAGCGCAAACGGCGCGCCGCCGAGTTCGACCGGATCAATCCCCAACAGCAAATGATGCATGACGGGATTGCCGACCAGCGTCGCCTCGAGGATGTCCTCATGGGAAATGCCGGCCTGGCGGGCCACATCCGCGGCAAGGGTGCACAACGCTTCGCGCACTGCGGCGGTCATCAGCGCTGCGCCGCCCGGATTCATCATCGAGTAGGAAACGCGGCTCATCAAATCCTCGCCGAAGCGGATCTGCGGATTCATGAGACCCGCCGATGCCACGACCTCGCCGCTCGTGAGATCGCAAAGATGAGCGGCGATTGTGGTCGAACCGATGTCGACCGCGAGGCCATGGACGCGCTCGTGCAGCCCGGCCCACACTCCGATGATTTGTTTGCCGGCATGCACCGCGACCGTGACGGCCCAAGCGCCTGATCGCAACGTCGGCTGCAGGATCTGCAGCACCGACAAATCGCATATCAGATCCTTGAGCCCCCATTCCGAATCTAGCGCCTCGTAGAGACGCCGCAGGTCGCCGGAAGGATCGTGCATGTCCGGCTGTTTCACTTGCACGTAGTGCAGGCGCACCACGGGGTTCAGTTCGATCGCGCGCGCATCGGCTTCCTTGCGAATCAACTGGCGATGAACCTGGCTGCTGGCAGGCACATCGATGACCACATCGGCGAGAATCTTGGCGGAACAGGAAAGGCGTCGCCCCGCCGCCAACGGCATACGCCGCGAGAAACGCATCTCCGGCTCACTGAACGGCGACAGGCTGGCGTTCGACGAGATGACCGCATGCTTGGCGAACTCGCCTTCCGCCACCAGCACCTGGCAGCGCCCGCACAGGCCGCGGCCGCCGCACACCGAATCGATGTCCACGCCCAAGCTGCGCGCGGCCTGCAGCACCGGAGTTCCGACCGGGAAATTGCCGCGCTTGCCGGATGGCGTGAATACGATCAGCGGATCGCGGGTGGCCATATCCTTGCGCTTAGGCCGGCCGGCGGCGATGGCCGCCTTCGCGCCGCCCGCGCGGAGCGTCCCCGGCAGCGACTGCCCCGGGCGGCGGGACATCGCGGAAGCGGCGAATCCAGCGCGCGCAGTCCGGGTCGTGTCCCAGCATCACGTCCGCGCCCATGCAGGCTCGTATGACGTCGACGTGCAGCGGATTGGTGATCGCGGAAGTCATCCCCGCGCCCATTGCCATCGTCAAAAACGCTGCGTTGATGCCGTCGCGATTCGGCAGTCCGAAGCTGATGTTCGATGCCCCGCACGAGGTATTGACCTTGAGTTCCGTGCGCAGCCGATGCACCAGGCGCATGACCTGCACCCCCGCCTGATTGATCGCGCCGATCGGCATCACCAGCGGGTCCACGACGACATCACAGGCCGGGATGCCGTAGTCCATGGCCCGCTCGACGATCTTCTTCGCCACCGCAAAGCGCACATCGGGATCTTCGGAGATCCCGGTTTCGTCGTTCGAGATCGCGATTACCGCGGCGCCATGCTTCTTGATCAGCGGCAGCACGGATTCCAACCGCTCATCCTCGCCGGTCACCGAGTTGACCAACGCCTTGCCCTTGTACACGGCAAGACCGGCCTCGAGCGCGGCCACGATCGAGGAATCGATGGACAGCGGCACGTCGGTTATCGATTGCACGAGCTGTACTGCGCGCGCCAGTATCGCCGGCTCATCGGCGAGCGGAATGCCCGCGTTCACATCCAGCATGTGGGCGCCCGCTTCGACTTGAGCGCGCGCGTCCGCTTCGACGCGGCTGAAATTGCCGGCCGCCATTTCGGCAGCGAGGATCTTGCGCCCGGTCGGATTGATGCGCTCGCCGATGATGACGAACGGCCGGTCAAAGCCGATCACGACTTCCTTGGTGGCGGAGCTGACAATGGTGTCGGTCATGAAGCATTCCTGTGAGAAAACTGTGAGGCGCCGCGCTCGGGATACCAGGGTGAACGGCCCTGCAGAACGCGCGATTGTTCGACGATCTGCGCCACCGACTCTTCCTGGCGATAGGCCATGATGTGCACGCCGCTGATGCCGCGGATCTCGCGAATCGCTTGAATCAGCTCGATGCAGATGTTGATTCCCTCGCGCGCCTGGTCGTTGGCCCCTTTGAGCCGCTCGATCGTCGCATCCGGAATATGCATTCCCGGAACATGCTTGCGCATCCACTCCGCGGTTTTTGCCGAGCGCAGCGGGCCGACGCCGCTGAGAATGAAAACCTTGCCGAACAAGCCGAGCGCTTCGACCTCATCCATGAAGCCGCGCAGCAACGGCAAATCGTAGCAATACTGGGTCTGGATGAACTGTGCGCCTGCGGCCACCTTCTTGGCCAGGCGCTGCGCGCGCCACTCATGCGGGACAGCCGAGGGATTCTCTGCGGCGCCGAAGAACACCCGCGGCGCAAAACTGATCTTGCGCCCGCTCTGAAAGCGATGTTCATCGCGCAGGTTGCGTGCGATATCCAGCAACGACACACAATCCAAATCGAATACCGGCTTGGCCTGCGGATGATCGCCGGCCTGCACGCCGTCGCCGGTCAGGCACAGCATGTTGCACACGCCCATCGCCGCGCCGCCGAGAATATCGCCCTGAATGGCGATGCGATTCTTGTCGCGGCAGGAGATCTGCATGATGGGTGCATAACCAATCCGCGTCAGCAGCGAACACACCGCCAGGCTCGACATGTGGCAGTTGGCGCCGCTGCCATCAGTTGCATTGATGGCGTCGACGTAGCCGTCGAATACCCGCGCGCGCCTGTACACGTCCTCCGGGTCCGCGGAATCCGGCGGCGCAAGTTCAGTGGTGACAGCAAATCCGCCGGCGCGCAGCACGCGCTCAAATCGTCCCGGCGACGAATGTCCGGGTAGGATCGGCAGCGGATAGCCCGGGACCGGCTCGTCGTCGAATCTCATGGCCGCGCGCCCTTGGAAGCCGCGCCTGCGGCCTCGGTTTTCTCGCGCACCACCTTCAGCCACGAAGACCGGCCTTGCAGGCGCTGATCGACGGCGAACTGCACTTGCGTCATGGCCTCGACACCGCCCGGTATGCGTTGACTGCCGCGATAAGCCTCCACCCAAACGCACTTCATGTCCGGCTTGACCTCGCAATTGCCGTTGTCGCGCACGCCGCCGCAAGGGCCGTTGCGCAGCGTCTTCGGGCAGTTCATGGGACAGGCCATGCCGGTTGAACTCAACACGCATTGTCCGCACATGCGACAATCGAACAGCAGCCCCTTGACGACCTTCTCCACTCCCGCGACCGGTCCCTCGAACCGCTCGTAACCGAGAACTCGAAAGAGCCCCGCCATCCGCGTCAACAGCGCTTCGAACCCTCGGTAGAATGAGTTCAATCCGCGCGCATGGCGCACCGACCAAGTCCTTGCTGCGTACATCAGGCGGACTCGGAGTCGGGAGCGGCGGAGGCGGAGTCGGCCGGCTTGGCTCTCGCGTCCACGCCTTTGGCGCGAATCAGGCGCTCCAGATCTTCGGCCGAGAACTGCGCCTCGAGGCGCGCCGCTTCCGCAGCGGCCTCGGCCTTGAGGTCGTCGCCGCAGGGTCGCGGAGTGCTGCGTTGCCAGTCGGCAAGATAGGCGTCGGAACTGCCCTTGCCTGCGCGCATCGCCGCCCGGTCCACCGCCTCTTGAAAGCGCTGCGACAGTTGTACCTTGGCGGCTTCGCGTCCGCGTTTGACGATGACCTGCGCCGGTATATCGCGCCAGGAAATGACGATCAGGGACGCCATGCCGCCTCGCGGCCGCGCCGCACATCGCTTAAGCGAACCGCCGTCACCAGCGCCGTCTCGAGCGTGCCATAGCCGGTGTCGCGATACTCGAATTCAAGACCCATGCGCGCGGCAATTGCGCGCGCCTGTTCGCAAGCTTGCGGCTCCGGTGCCTGCGCCAGGTACACGAGCTTGCGGTAATTGCCGAAGTAGCTCGAGTGAAGTTCCGGATGGCGATCAAGTCCGAGGCCCTTCATCACCAGGCGGTCGAAATGGCGCAGAAGAAAATCCGTCAGATAAAACGTTCCCGGCTCCGACTCCGCGAGTGCGGCGAACACCGGAGCGGTGGCAAAGAACTCATAGCAATGCGCGCCTGGAATGCGTTCCACGCCCTCCTCGCGCAGCACCTTGTCGAGCATCCCACCCGTGCCGCAGTCCGCATAGGCGACAAAAATCGAGCGGTAGCGTTCACGAGACGCACGTACAAGTGCGCGAACTGCACCGGGAATCTTTTCCGGTCGATTGTGCAGATCCGCGGGCAAACAGCGCACATCAAGCTCATCCCAGCGGTTGGCACGGCGCAGCGCAGTGATCTCGTGCGCCAGCGCGCCACAGGCGATGATCAGCAGCCCCTCGCCGTTGCGAGCCATTGCGCTCATATGCTCAATGCGCCGCGGCGCTGGCCCGACGAGCTGCGATCAGCCCTTTGGCCGTCTCGACGGCAATCGCGGCATCGCGGCAGTACGCGTCCGCACCGACCGCCTTGCCGAATTCCTCGTTGAGCGGCGCGCCGCCGACGAGGACGATGAAGTCGTTGCGAATCCCGCGTTCCTTCAGCGTATCGATCACCACTTTCATGTACGGCATGGTCGTCGTCAACAACGCCGACATGCCGAGAATGTCGGGTTTATGTTTGGCGAGCGCCTCGAGATATTTTTCCACCGGATTATTGATGCCGAGATCGATGACCTCGAAGCCCGCCCCTTCGAGCATCATGGAGACCAAATTCTTGCCGATGTCGTGGATGTCGCCCTTGACCGTGCCGATGACGATCTTGCCGATGGGTTCGACGCCGGTTTCCGCCAACAGCGGCCGCAGTATCTCCATGCCGCCCTTCATCGAATTCGCTGCGAGCAACACCTCGGGTACGAACAAGATGCCGTCCCGGAAATCGATGCCCACGATGCGCATGCCTTCGACCAGCGCATCATTCAGCACTTTTTCGGCTGACCAGCCTCTTTTGAGGAAAATGCGCGTCGCCTCTTCGACCTCGTTCTTGAGGCCGTTGTACAAATCGTCGTGGACCTGTTCGGTGAGCTCCTCATCATTCAGCGCGCTTAAGTCGAATTCAGCTTCAGCCGGCTCTGCCATCTACGCCTCCAACAGTACTTTTTACCAGCCGCCACGGTAGCTTACGCGGCTCTCCCAACGCATCATGGTAAGTCGCCAGTCGAATGGGCACTTGTGTCATAGCGACGGTGGCATATCCAGACGCGACATGATCCTAAGGCAATCCTTAAGGCTCAAGTCACCGGCGGCGCGCCGCCTTCTGCTTTGCGGCGCTCGACATACGAGTCCAAGGCCTCGACCACCGCCGGATCGCGCGGCGGCGCAACATAGCCCTGCAAGCTGCTCTTCCAAAGACCGGTGGCGCGCTGCGTCGCCGTCTTGGCGCCGTCCGCGGCCCATTGCCCGGAATTGCGCCAGTCGGAGACCAGCGGCGCATAGAACGCGCTGCGATAGCGCTCCATGGTATGTGCGCAGCCAAAAAAATGTCCACCCGCTCCCACTTCGGCCACGGCTTCGAGCGCGAGGTCCGAGGGCGTTGCGCCCACGGGCTGAAAAACTTCCGCGAACATCTGCAGCATTTCGATATCGAGAATGAATTTCTCATACGAAGCCGTGAGTCCGCTCTCCAGCCAGCCCGCGGCATGCAGGATGAAGTTGCAACCGCCCATGAGCGCGCCCCAAAGACTCATCTGCGATTCGTACACCGATTGCTCGTCCGGGATGTTTGAGGCGGTGGCGCTGGAGGAGCGCCAGGGCAATCCGAGAAAACGCGCCAGCTGGCCCGCGCCGAACGCAGCCTTCACATATTCCGGCGTGCCAAAGGCCGGCGATCCGGACTTCATGTCGACGTTCGAGGTAAAGCTGCCATAGGCCACCGGCGCTCCCGGCCTCACGATCTGCGCCAGCGTCAACCCGGCGAGCGCTTCCGCGTGCGCCAGTGTCAATGCGCCGGCGATGGTCACAGGCGCCATCGCGCCGGCCAGGGTGAACGGCGTGATGATCAGCAATTGCCCGGACTTGGCGAAGTCGATGATGCCGTCGGCCATCGGAATATCGAGCTGCAGCGGCGAGTTGGTGTTGATGATGGTGTAGGTGTATGGGCGCGAACGAAACTCTTCGGGCGAGATCCCGTGTGCGAGCCGGATCAGCTCGAAATTGTCGGCGACTTGGCCGTGGCCGCGCGAAAATATGAAAGGAACCTTGTCGGTCAGAATCAGCTGTGCGCGCGTCACCTCCAGATGCCGCACCTGGACCGGAACGTCCTGCGGCTCGGTGGCGCCGCCGAGAACATGGATCACCTCGAAGCTCTGGCACAGCTTCATCATGTTGCAGAAATCTTCGAGGGTTCCGGCGCGCCGGCCGCCGGCCGTGTCCATGATGTTCGGCGGTCCCGAGGTCACGGCAAATGCGACGCAGTTGTCCGACAAGGGGACATTGCGTTCCGGATCGACGGTGTGCAGAGTGATGTCGCGAGGCGCGGTGGCGAGCGAAGCGCCGACCAGTCCGCGATCGAGCCGCACGATTTGCGCCGCCTCGTCGAGCTGCGCCCCGGCGCTGTGATAGAGCTTCCTGGCGTCGGCCGACAGCACCTTCATTCCCTGTGTCTCGAGGATGATCAGCGCGGCCTCGTGAATGGCGGCAACGTTATCCTCGGAAAAAACCTTGAGCGGCGTGAACGGATTTCGCAGATGCCGGTAAGGCCGGGTGCGATCGAAAATTGCGTGGCTGACATCCGCGCTGCCAGGACGGCGCCGGCTGCGTCGACCTACTTCATCGGGTGGTTTCATGCATGCACTTAGGAATTTGTGGGCGGAATTTTATTATAGAGAAAATCGACTCGCCCCAGGGCTAACCACGCATGAGTTTTTGCAGGTACGCAAAAAGTCGGCGTTATGCCTTTATCCGATACGCGAACGCCGCGATATGCTGTTATCCGATATGCGGCGCAGCGGCGTGTCCTGCATACGGTCGGCCGGTGGCGGTGGAGCGCGCGATGGCTTCAGCGAGGTAATCAGCTCCCGCACCCGAGTGCGCCAGTCTCTCGCTCACGCTGGTTTCGACGTGGGGATGAACAGCGCCTGCCCGGCGCGCGGCGGCCAACGCGAGTTCCCTCGAGGCGCGCCGCGCGTGCTCGAGCGCCGGCGCCGGGTCCTCGTAGTCTTGGATTCCGTTGGGATCGTGAACGCGAAACACTTTGAAACTTGGCTGATTTACCAATATTTCGACGGTCTGGGACACCACTCCTGCGACCGCGCCCACCGCATTGCATACGGCCGCGTGCGCCGGGATGGCGAGCTCGGCGCCGAGCCGGCGCGCCACCTCGGGATAATAGGCTCCGGCCGGTGCCCCAATGGCGACCAACGGCCGTGCCAGATTCATCCGCGTCTCGAGCAGCGAGGAGAGCTGCCTGCCGGCCACGATCTCTTCGACGAGTCGAGCGCCGAGCGTACCCCAGCCTTTGGAATGCGCCTCGATGCCCGGGTCGTGCGCCAATGCCGCGGCCAGCAGAATCCGGCCGGTTTCGCGCACCACATGCTCAACAGTACGCTCGCTGATTCCCCGCGCGGAGTCTGGCTCAACCGAGGCGCGTGCGTTGTGCTCCTCGGTCGCGAGAATACGCGCGCCGCACTCGGCGGCCTCGCGGCACCAATCATGCTGCCGGTCCAGCACATGCATGGCATCGCTCGGCGTGAATGCGGCGACGGTGGCGAGCCCGGAGTCGGCGAGCCGATGCAACGCTTCCAAACCCGCGGCGCTGCGCACCAGGGTGGATACCCGGCGCGGCTCCAAGTCCAATGCCTCCCACACGCGGCGCTCCTGCGACGATAAGTGCTCGGGCGGCCGCCGCTCCGGATTGCGGAACGCAAATTGCGTCGCGTAATCGGGCAGACGCGCCAGTTCCGCGATCGACCGCAGTAGCGGCAGCGCAGTCGGGAATGCGTGTGCCATAAGGCTGAGCGGCATCACCTTGCGCGGACCGACACGAAGCCGAAGCTGCCGGTCAAAGCGGGTCTCGCTGTCGCCGCCGAGACCGCTGGTGCGCACGTCGACTGCCTCGACCATCGTCCGCCACATGCCAACCAAAGCGCCCTGATCGCTGATGACCGGACGGCCGCCGGACACCACCGCGATGTCGGTGGTGGTGCCGCCCATGTCCGCAACCACAAAATTGGCGAGACCGGTGAGATGTCCCGCCCCCACCACGCTTGCCGCCGGCCCCGACAGGATGGTTTCTACCGGATACTCGATTGCAATCTCGGCCTTCATCAGCGAACCGTCTCCTTTCACAATCATCAGCGGTGCATGGACCGCCTCATTTGCAAGCACCTGCGCCAACGCCTCAATCAGCCGCCCAATCTGAGGCGTCAGGCGGGCGTTCAGCGCCGCGGTGAGCGCGCGCCGCGGCGCATCCAGCTTCGAGCTCAATTCATGCGCGCAGGTCACAGGCTTGGGCGAGAGCGCGCGGATGATTTTGCGCGCGCGTAATTCGTGCGCCGGATTGCGCACGGAAAAATTGGCAGCGACCGCGAATGCTTCGACGCGTTCGGCGTGTTCGAGGACGGCGCGCGTTATGGCCGCTTCGTCGAGCGCCGCCGATTCCTCGCCGGCGGCGCCGTGGCCGCCCTGCACGCGCAACACGATATCTGCGCCGCCGTGCCGCTGCAGTCCGGAACGCTCGACCATGGCATCATCAAAGCCGATCAGAAGCGCGCACACGGGGCTGAAACGGTGCTCGACGACGGCATTCGTGGCAAGCGTGGTCGACATCGATACCAATGTGATATCCGCGCGGCTGGCACCTGTGGGAAGTAGATCGAGCACCGCGCGCAGCGCCTTGCCGATGCCGATCGCAAGGTTCCACGGCGTCGTCAGCGATTTGGCGCTGGCGACGACCTGGCGGCCTTCGGCAAGAAGTACGGCGTCCGTATACGTGCCCCCGGTGTCGAGCCCGAGCCAGAGGTCGCGCGCGACGCCGCCCTCGACGGCGTGCGCCGCCGTACTGATCGAACTCATCGATTTCCTTTTGACCTCATGCGACGCGTCGTCGCAGCGGAACAATAGCGGAATTTCCCGCCTACCGGCGGTTCGCGTAGCATGGGCAAGGGCAACATTGAATGGGAGTGGCATATGCAGCGAGCTGTGCGCAAGTATCTCAAGGCCCTTGAGGCGGGCGATGCCGACCGAGCGGCAGCGCTATTCGTCGTCGACGGCTGGGTTCAATCGCCGTTCCTCGGCCGAATTCCGGTGCGCGAGTACGTCCACAGAGTCACAGCTGCTTCACGCAGTACGGCACTCACCGTGCACGATGTTCTGGTGAGCGCCGAAGGGCACATGCGGGCGGTCGCCTACTATTTGTACGACTGGCAGCTGAAGGACGGCTCCAAGGTGTCGTTTGAGTGCGCTGACGTATTCAATTTCGATCCCGAGACGGGCCACATCGCCTCAATCGTCCTGGTTTACGACACGCATCTCATCCGCGACGCCGTCGAAAACAAGTATCCGTGATCATGGATTGCGCAGCCGCGCAACCCGACGGCTGGTCGTGCGTCTGCCGGTCGCGCCCGCGGCAGCGCCCGCCTCGCGGCTCATTTCGCCGCGCAATTGCGCTGTTGCGCCGGACGAAATGGCGCCGAGCTTGGCCTCAATAGCCACAAGATCGGGTTTTGGCTCCCGCGCATGGGATTCGAGCGCTACACGCATGGTGTGCAAGGTTTGCGGCGTGGTGCCACAGCAGCCGCCGATGATTCGCGCTCCCGAATCGAGTGCAAGACAGGCGTAGCGCGCCATCAGCTCGGGCGTGCCGTCGAACTGAATCGCGCCGTTGACGAATTGCGGGATGCCGCAGTTCGCTTTGGCTACCAGAATGGCGGCCGGATCCGACGCCGTGGCGAGATTCACGATGCAAGCGACCAACTCAGCGGGCCCGGTACCGCAATTGCTGCCGCATGCGGCCAGATGGTGCTTGCGGTGCAGGGCGGCGAGGTCCGACGGCGTAACACCCATCATCGTCCGGCCATTGGTATCGAAACTCAAAGTGGCGACCACCGGCAGTTCCGTGCGGCGGGCGCCCGCGATGGCCGCTTCGGTCTCTTCGATGGACGACATGGTTTCGATCCACAAGAGGTCTGCGCCGCCGCGCGCCAGCGCCAGGGCTTGCTCCGCAAATGCCTCGCGGGCCGCCTCGATACTCAAGGGCCCCAAGGGTTCGAGTATCTCTCCGGTCGGTCCCATGCTGCCGCCGACCAGGACGACGCGCCCTGCGCGATCGGCCTCGACGCGCGCGAGATGGGCGGCGATCTCGTTCAACTCCGCCACCCGAAGCTCCGCCTTGTGAAGCTTCAAGCGATGCCGTGTGCCGCCGAAGCTGTTCGTCAGGATGATGTCGGCCCCCGCCTCCACGAACGCACGGTGCAGGAGCGCAACTCGTTCGGGATGCTCGGAATTCCACAGCTCCGGCGCATCGCCCGACTGCAGACCGCGTTCGAACAGATTGCTGCCGATGGCGCCATCGGCCAGCAGCCACGGCCTCTCCGATAACAGGGATGTCAGTCGATCATTCATTGCGCATATTCCCGGAGACTTTCCTAGAAAAGCCCCACCACGCGTCCGTCGGCGTCGATGTCGATTTTGTCCGCGGAAGGCGATTTCGGGAGGCCGGGCATGGTCATGACATCGCCGCACACGAACACGATGAACTCCGCGCCGGCGGCCAAGCGCACTTCGCGGATATTGACAATATGACCTTTCGGCGCTCCTCGCAAAGCCGCATCGGTTGAGAAGGAATATTGCGTCTTGGCGATGCATACCGGGTACTTGCCGTAGTCGCCCTGGAGTTCAGCGATGCGCGCACGGATTTTTGTATCCGCCGAAATGTCGGAAGCGCCGTAGATTTTCACGGCGATCGCCTTGACCTTTTCCCACAGCGATTGTTGTTCGTCGTACACGAATTTGAATCCCGAACCGCCGGTTTCCGCCAGATCCACGACTTTACGCGCAAGATCTGTCGCGCCCTCCCCGCCGTCGGCCCAATGGCGTGCGAGCACCAACGGCACATCCAGGGCCTTCATCCTTGATGCGAGCAGCGCATGTTCGGCGTCGGTGTCGGCCGTGAAGTGATTGACCGCCACGACACAGGGCAGGCCGTAATGGTCGCGGACGTTGTGCACATGCCTTTGCAGGTTGGCAATTCCCTTGTCGAGGGCCGCGAGGTCCTCCTTGCCTAGATGCGCGACTTCGCGCCCGCCATGGTATTTCAGAGCGCGGATCGTCGCGACGATGACCACTGCCGAGGGGCGCAAGCCGGACTTGCGACATTTGATATCCAAGAATTTCTCAGCCCCCAGGTCGGCACCGAAACCCGCTTCGGTCACCACATAGTCGGCCAGCTTCAGCGCCGTCGAAGTCGCAAGTACGGAATTGCAGCCGTGAGCGATATTGGCGAATGGGCCGCCATGAATGAAGGCGGGATTGTTTTCCAGCGTCTGCACCAGGTTTGGTTTCAACGCGTCCTTCAGGAGCACGGTCATCGCCCCCTGAGCCTTGAGCTCAGAGGCGCGGATGGGCTTCAGGTCGCGGCGATAGCCGACGACGATTTTACCGAGACGGTCCTTGAGGTCGGCGAGGCTTTTGGCGAGGCAGAAAATGGCCATGACTTCGGAAGCCACCACGATGTCGAATCCATCCTCGCGTGGAAAACCGTTGCTCGGCCCACCAAGACCCACGGTGATGGCGCGCAGCGCGCGATCGTTCATGTCCATGACACGCTTCCACGATATGCGCCGCACGTCGAAGCCCAGTTCATTGCCGTGAAAAATATGGTTGTCGATGAGCGCCGCGAGCAGATTGTGCGCCAGACCGATGGCGCCGAAGTCGCCGGTAAAGTGCAGATTGATGTCCTCCATCGGCACGACCTGCGCATGGCCGCCGCCGGCCGCTCCGCCCTTCATGCCGAACACGGGACCCAGGCTCGGTTCGCGAAGACAGATCACCGCCTTCTTGCCGATTTTATTCAGAGCGTCGCCCAATCCTACCGTCGTGGTGGTCTTGCCCTCGCCGGCGGGGGTGGGACTCAAGGCTGTGACCAGGATCAGTTTGCCATCGGCGCGCTCCTTCAAGGTGTCGATGTAGTCGAGAGCGATCTTGGCTTTGTAGTGGCCATAGTTCTCGATACTGGCGGCGGGGATACCTAAGCGAGCGGCGATTTCAGCGATGGGCTTGAGGGTTGCACGTTGCGCAATCGAAATGTCAGAAGTCACGCTATCTCCATTTTTACGGGAATTATGGTACTTGGGTTACGGCTTCGACGCCGCGCTGCGACGTTAGCGTACAAAGCCGCGAAAAAAAAGTAGCAACGCCTATTTGGCGACGGGGTCTATCGCGCGCGGGAAATTGCCGGCTCTGCTCAGCATGCCGGGAAGCTCGCGCCCCATGCTCATCGCCAGCCATTCAGCGGCTCCGATCAGGCGGTCAACATCGAGTCCGGTGTGATAACCCGAACGCTCCAGCATGTAGACCACGTCTTCGGTGGGCACATTGCCGGTGGCGCGAGGCGCGAAGGGGCAGCCGCCGAGGCCGCCCAATGACGCGTCCACCGTGGCGGCGCCGGCGTTCACCGCCGCCCAGACATTCGCAAGTCCGGTGTTGCGCGTGTTGTGAAAATGCACGCGCACCGGCACCGGCTTGATCGCTGCCATCACCCGCGTCGTGAGATCCGCAACCTCGCCCGGCGCAGCCACGCCAATGGTATCCGCGATGGCAACTTCCACCGCACCTGCCGCGGCGGCAATCCGCGCCATTTCAACCACACGCGCAGGCATAACTTCGCCATCGAACGGACACCCGAAAGCCGTGGAAATCGTGATCTGACCGCGGCGACCTGCTTCTCGCGCCAGGCGCATCACTTCGCCGCACATCGCCAATGACTCATCGGAGGTCTGCCCTTGATTGCGTGTGGCGAACCCGTCCGAGGCGGCGCATACCGCCCCGAGTTCGGGCAGTCCCGCCTCGATCGCCCGCAAAGCGCCCCGCTTGTTCAGCACCAAGCCGATGTAAATCACATCGGGGCGGGGCGGCAAGCCGGCGGTCACCGCTTCGGCGTCGGCCATCTGCGGCACCAGTTTCGGATTCACGAAACTGGCTACTTCGATCCGGCGTACCCCGGCATCGATGGCGCGCTTGATCAACTCCAGTTTCTGTTGCGTGCTGAACAAGATTGCTTCGTTCTGCAACCCGTCCCTCGGACCGACTTCGACTATCTCGATTTTACGCATGGCAAATCACTTTAGCATTGTGCGCAATCATCGACAGCGCGAGCTGCATTTAATATTTATATTTCAACATCTTACAATACATAATTCATATCACTTATCGCTCGCGATCGGACCGTACCCACCGCCACCGGGAGTAGCGATCACCATGACATCACCCGCCTGCATTTCGACTTGACCGATGTGCCTCAATCTCTCGACCCGCCCGTCGATTCGCTCAATGAAATTCTCGCCGACTGCACCGGCTTCGCCCCCGGCCATGCCGAAGGCGCCATATCTGCGCCCATTGCTCAAGATCGACGCCGTCATCGGCTCCAAGAAGCGCACACGCCGCACCCCACCGTTTCCTCCGTGCCACTGCCCGGCGCCGCCGGATCCCAAACGAATCTCAAAGGACTCGAGCCGCACCGGAAACCTGAATTCCAGGATCTCCGGATCGGTCAACCGCGAGTTGGTCATATGAGTTTGGACCACGCTGGTTCCGCTAAATTCCGGTCCCGCTCCCGAGCCGCCGGCGATCGTCTCGTAGTATTGATACTGCGCATTGCCGAAGGTGAAATTGTTCATGGTGCACTGGCCGGCCGCCATCGCGCCCAGTGCTCCGTACAAAGTGTTGGTCACACAGGTCGAGGTCTCGACATTGCCGGCCACCACCGCTGCGGGATGCCGCGGATTCAACATGCAGGCCTCGGGCAGAATCAATTGCAATGGCTTCATGCATCCTGCATTCAGGGGAATATCATCGGCGACCAGCGTGCGGAACACATAGAGCACGGCCGCCGTGGCGACCGCGCGCGGCGCGTTGAAATTGTCAGGCAGTTGCGCGCTCGTGCCGGTGAAGTCGATGCACGCCGAGCGCGCGCTTTCATCGATGCGCACCGCCACCTGGATGCGCGCGCCATTATCCAGCGGTAGCGCGAACTGACCGTTCTTGAGCACGCTGATGACGCGGCGCACCGATTCTTCGGCATTGTCCTGCACATGGCGCATATACGCGTTGACCGTATCCACGCCGTAATGCGCGACCAGGGACTTGAGCTCCAGACTTCCCTTGGCATTGGCGGCGATTTGCGCCCGCAAATCGGCGAGATTCTGCGCGGGATTTCGCGATGGGTGAGCGCCGCTGTCCAGCAATTCGCGCAACGCCGCCTCGCGCAGCACGCCGCCTGCCACCAGCTTGAAATTGTCGATCAATACGCCCTCATCATCGATGTGCGTCGAGAACGGCGGCATCGATCCCGGAGTAATCCCGCCGATATCGGCATGGTGTCCGCGCGAGGCCACGAAGAAACTGGGCGCGGCATCGGCATCGCGCAGATACACCGGCGTCACCACCGTGATGTCGGGCAGATGTGTACCGCCGTGATAGGGATCATTCAGGACATAGACATCGCCGCAGAGCATCTGGGGATTGCGGTCGATGACGGTGCGGATCGACTCACTCATCGATCCTAGGTGCACCGGCATATGCGGCGCATTCGCAATGAGCTGTCCGCCGGCGTCGAACAGCGCGCAGCTGAAGTCCAGCCGCTCCTTGATGTTGACCGAGTAAGCGGTGTTCTGCAGACGCAATCCCATTTGTTCGGCGATGTTCATGAATATGTTGTTGAACAACTCGAGCATCACGGGATCGGCGTCGGTGCCGACGGATGAACCGGCCGCGCGGCGCCTGACGCGGCGCAATTCGATGCAGCCCGCAGCCCTCACGCCGGCTTCCCACCCCGGCTCAATGACCGTGGTCGCATGGCGGTCGGCGAGAATGGCCGGACCCGCGACGCGCGCACCATCGCGCAGGCTCTCGGTGCGATACAGTCGCGCGTCGCGCCAGCCCGCGGCTTGTTCGTCGGCCAGGCAGTACATGGATATGTTCGCATCCGGCTCAGGTTCGTACAGCACGGCCGGCTGCGCGGTGTCTGCCGCCAGCGCGGCCGCGCCGGGAGCAATGCATTCCACGGAGACGGCCTCGATCGTGAGTGCATGATCCGGCATCACGAATTCGAAACGCCGTCGATAGCTGCGTTCGAACTCCGCGCGAATCGCCCGCACCGCTTCGGCAGGCGGCAAGTCCCCAGGCAGTTCGCAGGACAGTGCGGTGTCGGTGCCCTGATAGCGGATATGGATCCGCGACACGCTATGCAGCGCCTCCCCGGCCAGCCCCTGCTGCTTGAGTTCCGCGGTGGCCTCCTGCTGCAGACGTGAGGCGATCCCCTGCGCTGCCGACCATCCGAGTTCATTGAGATCGTGCTCGACAGAGGCTTCACGCATCGCGACCTGATCGGCGAGTCCCATGCCAAAGGCGGAGAGCACGCCGGCCAAGGGGTGTATGAATACCCGCGTCATCCCGAGAGCGTCCGCCACCAGACCCGCATGTTGTCCGCCCGCTCCGCCGAAGCACTGCAGCGTATAGTCGCTCACATCGTGGCCGCGCATTACGGAAATACGCTTGACGGCATTTGCCATGCTGCCTACCGCGATCTGAAGAGCGCCGCCCGCGACCTCTTCGGCAGCGATCCGGCGCGAGGCGCCGCTCATGCGCTGGGCCAATTCGGCGAAGCGCCGCGCAACGATGTCGCCATCCAAGGTCTCATTCGCGCTGGGCCCGAATACCCGCGGGAAAAACGCCGGCTGAATACGCCCCAGCAAAACGTTGGCATCGGTCACGGTGAGCGGCCCACCCCGCCGATAACACGCAGGTCCGGGAGTCGCGCCCGCGGACTGCGGCCCCACGCGCAGCCGCGCGCCGTCGAAGCGGATGATGGAGCCGCCGCCGGCCGCGATGCTGTGAATGCTCATCATGGGCGCGCGAACGCGAACCCCGCCCACTTCGGTGTCGAATGCGCGTTCATACTCGCCGGCGAAATGGCTCACGTCGGTCGAAGTGCCGCCCATGTCGAATCCGATCAGCCGCGCGTGTCCCGCGGCTTGCGCGGTCCGCGCCATGCCGACGATGCCGCCGGCCGGGCCTGAAAGGATGGCATCCTTGCCGAAGAAACGATGCGCCTGGGTCAGGCCGCCCGAACTCTGCATGAAAAACAGCGGCACCCCGGGCATCAGGTCGGCGAGCTTGTCGCAGTAGCGACGCAAGATCGGCGACAGGTAGGCATCCACCACGGTGGTGTCGCCGCGCGGCACCAGCTTTATCAGCGGGCTCACGCGATGCGAAACCGAAATCTGCGTAAAGCCGATGTCGCGGGCGATGCCCTCCGCGGCAAGCTCGTGATGGACGTACCGGTAGCCGTGCATAAACACGATGGCGCAGCTGCGCAGGCCCGCAGCATAGGCGCCCTGCAATTGCGCCAAAAGATCGCGCGTATCCAGGGACTGGATCGTTTCTCCATGCGCGCCCACCCGCTCATGCGCCTCGACCACCCGCTCATACAGCATTTCGGGGAGCACGATGTGGCGGTCGAACAGTCGCGGCCTGGCCTGGGTTGCGATCCTCAAGGCATCGCGAAAGCCTCGGGTAATGACCAGCACCGTGCGCTCGCCCTTGCGTTCCAGCAGCGCGTTGGTCGCCACGGTGGTGCCCATTTTAACGCAGGCCACTTGCGCCGCGCTGATCACGTCGGTTGGCGCAAGCTTCAGCAAGCGGCGGATGCCTTCCACCGCCGCATCATCGTATTGCGAGGAATTCTCCGACAGCAGCTTGAGTGTGTGCAGCGATGCGTCGGGCGCGCATCCGATGACATCGGTGAACGTGCCGCCGCGGTCGATCCAAAACTCCCAGCGCTTCATGCTTTGCCCTTAAGATGCGCGCGACAACACAGTTACGTCGCGAATTGGTTGACCTCGTCGGTCAATGCGCGACCCTTGGTCTCCGGAAGCGCCCACGCGGCCACGATCACCACGGCATAGGCCGCGACGGTGAATCCGGCGATCGCATCGCTCAATGATAAGTGGCTGCTCAAAACGCCGATCAGCGAGGGGCAGAAGCCGCCGATTCCGCGTCCGACGCTGTAGCTGAATCCCTGACCCGAACCGCGCACCGCGCTGGGATAGAGCTCGGCCAGGCATGCTCCCATGCCGGAAAATATCCCCAGCACGAAAAATCCCAGTGGAAAGCCGATCATGAACATGCCGCCCGCGACCGGCAGATGCGTGTAAAGCAGAATCAGCACCGCCGCGCAGCACGCAAACAGTATAAAGCCGCGCCGCCGCCCCATCCGGTCCGCGAGCCAGCCGCTGGTGAGATATCCGGCGAGCGAGCCGACGATCACCATCAACACATAGCCCGTGGTGCCGCCCACGGACAGATGCCGCTCGGTCGCAAGGAAGGTAGGCAGCCAGGTGGTCACCGAATAGTAGGCGCCGAGCATTCCCGTCGACAGCAAGGTCGCCAGCAGCGTCGTGCGCAGCAGTGATCCGCGGAAAATGTCCAGGTAGCCGCCGCGCGGCGCCGGCTTAAAATGCGGATTGAGGCGTTGCGCGCGCATCCTCAGGAACACCGGCGGTTCCGGGACCCTGCGGCGGATGTAGATGATCAGCAAACCGGGCAACAGCCCCAGCCAAAACACTATCTTCCACGCCCACTGCGGCGGCGCCAGCGAGCTGATGACCCAGAACGCCAGCGCAGCCGCGGCCCAGCCTAAGCTCCAGCTGCTTTGCACGAGTCCGGCCGCTTTGCCGCGATGCCGCGCATCGATGATTTCAGCGACCAGCACGGAACCCACGGCCCATTCACCGCCAAATCCAAATCCCTGCATGGCGCGCGTGAAGAACAGTTGCGCGAAGGAATGCGTGAAGCCGCTTAAGAAAGTAAAGGCTGCAAACCACAACACCGTGAGCTGCAATATGCGCGCGCGGCCATATCGATCCGCCAGCACGCCTGCCGCCCATCCGCCGACCGCCGAGGTAATCAGCGTACCGCTCGCAATGTAGCCCGCCTCGGCCTTGCTGATGCTCCAAAGGCTGAGCAGCGTAGGAATGATGAAGCTGTAGATCATGAAATCGAAGCCGTCCAGGCCGTAGCCCAAGTATGCGGCCAGCAGCGCGCGCCTTTCGTCGGGGGTAGTCTTTTGCAGCCACATGAACGGTGCTCTGGATCGGCCCTTAAGTGCGGGTGCGCAGGCGCAAGTCATTCCAGCTGGCATCGGCCATCCAACCTCCGTCCACGGGCAAACTCACGCCGTTGATGAATCCGCTGCGCTCCGAGTCCGCAAGAAATGCGATCGCCTCGGCCACGTCCTCGGCACGCGCAAATCGCGCCAACGGCACGCGATCGACGATATCGGCGTCGCTGTAGGCTCCGCCGCCCTGATCCACCGCGTCCATTTCGGTTTTGATCCAACCCGGACAGACCGCATTGACGCGTACGCCCCTCCCGCCCCACTCGGCCGCGAGCGTCCGGGTAAGCCCGATGAGGCCATGTTTCGATGCGTTATAGGCGCTGCGATGACTGATGCCGGCGAGGCCCGCCACCGAAGCCACGTTCACGATGCTGCCTTGCCGGCGCTTGAGCATCTGGGCTCCGAGATAGCGGCACAGGAGATATGGACCGAAAAGGTTGATGGCCATGACCCGCTGCCACTGCGCGGCGGTGGTCTGTTCGGCGGGCATGATCAAACTGATCCCGGCGTTATTCACCAAACCGTCGAGCGCGCCATGCTCCACCGCGATTCGTTCGGCCAATTGCTGCACGAACGCTTCGGAGGAGACATCGCCCGAAACGCCCTCGACATGGGCGCCCGCATCTCGCAGCCGCGCCACTGGTGCATCGACGGATTGTATGTCCAGAAGGATGACGCGGTTCTCGCGTTGCGCCAACAAGGACGCCGCCGCAAGTCCGACGCCCTGTGCCGCTCCCGTGACCAGTATCGTTTTTCTCGGCGGCATTATATCGGGGTTTGTTTCGGCTGCATGTCAAGGCAGATCTGCACCGCATGACCCAGCGATGATGCGGATTTGTCCGCTTCGTGCATTTCACCGCCCGCGCCTTCGGCCTCCGACTGCAACAGCATTCCTGGTAGAAACACCGCGACGATACAGGCCCGGGGAAATCGCCGCCGCATCTCCTGCGCCGTGGCGTCGCCGCGCTCGCGCTCCTCGCTGGGAAAGGCGCTGACCACGTAAACGATGGAAACCGCGTCGGCGGCGTTCGGCGGCGCTACGGCGCTCAAATCCTCGAGCGACATGTGGCGTGCGTCGATTTTCTGGTCGCGCAAGATGCGCACCAGCAATTCCGTCGCCAAATCATCCGCCATCGTTCCCAGTCCCACGCATACCATCACCGAACCGGCCGGCACCTCCAGGGGTCCCTGCCAGCGACCGCTGGTCAATTCGCGCTGCTGGCGCAGCAGTTGCCCGGCGCTGGACTTATCGAGTACCGAGGATCGCAAACGGCGGCGCGACGGCCGCCGATTGTTCCCGCCGATGGCGGCGATTACCGAAACAATGGCACCTCGGACTCGCATCTGTTGGTCGGTGCTGATGGCGCCGGACTCAAGATCGATCCGCGCAAGATGCAGCGCGGGCATGAGCACCAGATCGCAATAGTTGGCGAACGAATTGCGCTTGAGAAACTCGCGTGCCCTCGCGATGATTTCATCCGAATCGTCGGACAGCGCGCGCTGGTAGAACTGTTGCGGCATGGTCAGCGCCTGGGTGTCTCCCAATAGCACGTCGAGCAGGCTCAGCGCCTTGATATGGCGCCCGGCGACCAACAAACACAGTGTCAAAGGGGTCGAGACGATCAATCCTATCGGCCCCCATAGCCAGCTCCAGAATATTGCAGCGATGATCACCGACAGCGGCGATAAGCCCGTGGTATGACCATAAAGCTGCGGCTCAACCAACTGCGCGGCGATGAGTTCCACAACGACGAAAAGTCCCAGGGTCGCAAATGCCATGCTCCATCCTGGATCGACTGCGGCGGCGAGCAACGCGGCACTCAGCGCCGCTATCCACACACCCACGTAGGGCACGAAGCGCAGCGCCGTGGTCAGCGCCGCCCACACCAGCGGGTGCGGCAGGCCGATGATGCTGAGCCCGACCCACACCAGGGCGCCGACACCGAAATTCACGGCGAACTGCGATACGAAAAATCGCGACAAACGATCTCCCGCCTCGTTGATCACCAGCGTGGTCAGGCGGATGTCCGTGCCGCCGGCAATGCGAATGAAGCGGTCGCGCAACGCTTCCTGTTCGAGCAGTACGAACACCAGCACCACCAGGACGATCCCCAAGGTCTCGATGGGCACCCAGATCGAACCCAGGATCTTTTCCATGACCTGCAACGGATTGGCCGGAGCTTCATGCAATTCCACGGGAATGGGAACCTTGGGAACCGCTGTGCCCGGCTCCGTTAGGGTCTGAGTCTGCTGCTGCGGCTGCGCGGCCTCTTCATGCCGATTGAATACCCGGCCGGCCTGTGCGGTAAGAGAATTGATGCGCCCCACCGTAACGCCATTCAAGGTCTCCAGTTTGCGCTCCAGCGTTCTCTCGTACTTCGGCAGGTTGGTCGCCATGCGTACTAATTGCGAACCAATGACGGTCGCGGCCGCGCCGAATGACAGCGCCAGCATCAGCACCGCAGCCAGCACCGACCAGGTCTGGCCCAACCCAACGCGCCGCAGCGCGCGCACCAGCGGCGCGATCAGCAGACTCAGAATGAATGCCAGGGTCACAGGCACGAGAATGTCTCGCGCCAAGTACAGCAGTCCGAACAACGTCGCCGTTGCGATGATTCCCAACGCTCGATCACTGGCGGTGGTGATGATTGGATCCCGATCGGATTTATCTGCCGATGTCATGCGTTAGCTTTGCCCGGTTGCAGCATCGTCAGAGGTATTGACGGCGACGAAAATGCAGCAGTTGGCCCGTTCCGCCAATGAAACACGCTGCGTACCCGACCACCAAAAGCCGCCCTTCGGCTGCGGGTAGTGGCCTAGTACGATGAGATCGACGGCCAGCTTCTTCGAATATTCGATGATCTGATCGACGTATTCGCCGCTCGCCAAATAGCCTTCGGCGACAACATCGCGCACTTTCAGCCATGCGATGGACTCGTCCAGGAGTTTGCGAGTCTCAGCCGCACCATCGACGATGCAGGCGTGGCCGGCGGCACCGGCGGCGACAGCCGCCTGCGCGACTTGGGTGGGGACGATGGAAAGCACGAAGACGCGCGCGCCGAGCAGTATGGCCAATTCCGCGCCGCGACGCAGAGCCCGGCGACCCGCTTCGGTGCCGTCGTAGCAAAGCAGCACGCGCTTGAACATAACCTCACTCCAGGTCGAACTGCAGACTCCTGACGCCGATCTCGGCGCCCGCTGAATCCCAGGTCCATTCATCAAAACACGCGCGGCGCGATTGATCAATGCGCACCAGCGTCGAGCAACGGGTGCCGTACTCTTTGGTCCTGACGAAGGCACTCGATACCATGCGCTCCCATTGAACAGTGAGCCCGGTGCGCGGCAATTCCTCATCCGGCGCCGGCGCGTCATCTCGCAACAGCGCCAGCACGGCGCCGGGGTCCCGCAAGTCCGTCAGCGCCTGGGACAGCCGGGATTTGGCGTTCTGCACCTTGGGCCACGGAGTATCGAGTAAGTGATTCGAAAGCCCATAGATACCGGGCTTGAGTTCGCGCCCTTCCCGAAGCGTGCTCTCGAATACCGCGAGCCGTTCGCCATCGGAGAAAATCACATTAAAGGCGTTGTAGCTCGCGGCGACGCCGCGTAGATATTCCAGGGTCTCCGCCGTGCCGGCACCGGACTTGAGGATGGTGGTGACCAGCGCGCCGCGGCTGGGCGCGCCCGCCCGCCGCTGCTCGGGATCGCGGTAGTTGGTCAGGGCGGCGAAGCGGCCGGTTCGCGTGATGCCGAGCCAGGTGCCGCCCGCCTCAAGATCGCGTCCGGCCAGGATCTGCGGGTCCGTGTCCCACCACTGCGCAGGCACGGTTGGCCGCGTATACAACTCATCGCGGTTCGCGGCTATGACGCACGGATAGTTCTCGCTTCCTCGCCACGCAATCAGCACCAAGCACATCAAAGCTCCCTTTATTGCATGGAGCACCGGCCGCGATATACTCCGCGGCACCGCGCGATCATGCAGCAATCAACCGATTTGAGGGGACTGAAGATGCCATTGTACCGATCGCAGAATGGTTTGTTGTTCGTCATGATTGTTGCACTCTGCGGTGTGTCCCTGCTGACCGCGCCCCTGCAAGGCCGGGCGGCCGACGCGGCGGGGCTTTCTTGCCCCAACGACGACAGCGGGCTCACGTTGCCCGCGGGCTTTTGCGCCACGATTTTCGCCGACGGCATCGGTCATGCGCGCCACTTGGCGGTGACGCCCGATGGCGTGGTGTACGTGAACACCTGGTCCGGCCGCTACTTCGGCAATGACACCCCGCACGCCGGCGGCTTTCTGGTGGCGTTGCAAGACACCACCGGCAGTGGCAAGGCGAATATCAATCAACGATTCGGTGAGACCACGCAAAGCGGCGCGGCCGGCGGAACCGGAATCGGCATTTACAATCAGTGGCTGTACGCCGAGCTCAACGACAAAATTATCAAGTTCAAGCTGAACAAGGGCGCGGCGCTGCCCGACGAGAAATCGCAAATCGTCGTCAGCGGGTTGCCCTTGGGCGGGGACCATCCGATGCACCCGTTCGAAATTGACGCCAAAGGCGGCCTTTATGTCGACGTCGCCAGCGCGACCAATTCCTGTCAGGAGAAAAATCGCACGCTTCGATCACCCGGGTTGGATCCCTGCACTGAGCTCGAGACGCGGGGCGGCATTTGGCTGTTCGATGCCAACAAGACCAACCAAAAATTTTCAGCCGCGCAGCGCTACGCCACCGGAATACGCAATGCGGAGGGCTTTGGGGTCGACACCGAAGGCCGGCGCATTTTCGTGACTCAGCATGGGCGCGATCAGCTGCACACCAACTGGCCGGATATCATCAAGGAGGCTGATCAGGAAGCCACGCTGCCGTCCGAAGAGGTGATGCTCCTGTCAAAGGATGGCGATTATGGTTGGCCGAAGTGCTACTACGATCCGTTCGCGCAGTCGCTGGTGCTCGCTCCCGAATACGGCGGCGATGGCAAGACCGTCGGCCTATGTGCGCAAAAGAGCGCACCGGCCGCGATTTTCCCGGCACATTGGGCCCCCAATGACATGGTGCTGTACGACAACGCGCAATTTCCAGCCCGCTATCGCAAGGGCTTGTTCATTGCCTTCCACGGCTCGTGGAATCGCGCACCTTACAGTCAAGGCGGCTACAACATCGTCTATCAAGGCCTCTCCGGCGACAAGTCCGCGGGTGCCTGCGAGATTTTCGCGGACGGGTTTGCAGGTGCGGATAAATCGCCTGCCAAGGCCGCGCATCGCCCCAGCGGCGTTGCCGTAGGGCCGGATGGCGCACTGTACGTCGCCGATGATGTCGCCGGGCGCGTCTATCGAATCGCTTATCGCGCCGGTGCAAATCAGGCGATCACACCGGTTCCCTGCCCGAGTCCAACCGAGCCAGCCGGACCCATCGCCGCCGCGCGCGCCGTGCCGCCCGAGGGCACCCATCCCGATGCCGGTAGCGATACCGCCGCGCTGAAGGCGCCCGCGGGAGCAACACCGGCCATGCTCGCTCTGGGTAGCCGCATCTATAAGGGCCAAGTGGGCGGTGCGACCTGCACGGGCTGTCACGGCGCCGCCGGTACGGGTTCGCCCTTGGGACCGGATTTGACCAATGGCAAATGGCTGTGGAGCGATGGCAGCTATCAGGGCATCGCCAGCACCATCGCCGCCGGCGTCGCACAGCCGAAGCAATATCGTGCGCCCATGCCGGCCATGGGCGGCGCGCAGCTCAGCAGCGATCAGCTATTCGCTGTCGCGGCGTATGTGTGGGCGTTGAGCCATCACTAGATGAGAGCCTCATCCAGCAGCTCGATCCAGTGCATGACCCGGGTGGAGGTACCCGACTGCAAATGCTGAATGCAGCCGATGTTGGCGGACACGATGCACTGCGGTCCAAGCTGCGCGAGATTCTTGAGTTTCCGGTCGCGCAACTGTTTGGAGAGCTCCGGCTGCAGTATCGAATAGGTGCCGGCGGAGCCGCAGCACATATGGCTTTCATCGCACGCCGCCGTCATTTCGAACCCCAGCGTGCGCAAATTCTCTTCCACGCCGCCTCGTAGCTTGAGGCCGTGCTGCAAGGTGCAAGGCGCGTGAAAGGCCACGCGTGTGGCGCTTGGGTGGACACGGTTCTTGAGAGCGGGCATGAGGTCCGGCAACAATTCGCTTAAATCCCGCGCTTTCGCGCTGACTTGCGCTGCCGGATCCCGGTAATGAATATCGTGCGCCAGCGCGCGCGCATATTCTTTGATGGCAAGTCCGCAGGCGGACGCCGACGAAACGATCGCTTCGACCTCCCCGGATTCGAGCACGGGAATCCAGGCGTCGATATTGCGGCGCATGTCGGCAAGCCCGCCCGCAGTGTCGCTCAAGTGCGTGCGCAACGCTCCGCAGCAGCCGGTGCCTGCGGCATATACGATTTGGATTCCCGCGCGATCGAGCACCCGCGCGGCGGCCGCATCGATGTTGGGCATCATCGCGGGCTGCACGCATCCCTGCAGCATCAGCACTTTGCGCGGCCGCGTCCGAACACTCATTGCCGGCGCGCCTTGCTCGGATCGGGCCGGCACTTTGTTCTTGATCGCTTTCGGCAGCACGGCACGCAGGCTCTGCCCCAATCGCATCGCCGGAGCGAACAGCCGCGAGGTCATGCCTTCCTTGAGAGCCCAGCGCAGCGCCTTTTCGAGCGGCGGGCGCTCGACGCGCTCTTCGACGAGCTGCCGGCCGATCTCCACCAGGCGACCGTACTCGACTCCGCTGGGACAGGTGGTCTGACAGTTCAGGCACGTCAAGCAGCGATCCAGGTGCTGTTGCGTGCTGCGTGTGACCTCCGCGCCTTCGAGCACCTGCTTGATCAAATAAATGCGCCCGCGAGGGCCGTCCAGCTCGTCTCCCAGCAATTGATACGTGGGACAGGTCGCATTGCAGAATCCGCAATGCACGCACTTGCGCACGATGGCGGCCGCGTCCTTGGCTTGGCGAGAACGCTCAAATTCCTGACTCAAATGCGTTTGCATGGGTCAGAGGCCGGCGTACAGGCGCCCGCGGTTGAAAATCCGCTGCGGATCGAAGGCCTGCTTCAAACCGCGGTGGATGCGCATTGCGACATCGCTCAACGGCGCGAATACGCCGCTGCTTTTGTCGGCACCGCGAATCAACGTGGCATGCCCGCCGCAACCGGCGGCAGCGCTGCGCACTTCTCCGGCGGCGGCGGCAGTCTTCCACCAGCGCTGGGCACCGCCCCATTCGATGAACTCAAGTCCGGACAACTGGAGCGCCGGCGCCGTCGCCGGCAGGGATAGCCGCCAAAGCGATTCGCCGCCCGTCGCGCCGGCGGAATCCAGCGCAAAGAATCCATGACGGTGGTCGCGGATGCCCGTCCACCACAGTGCTGCCTGGTCGGGCGCAAGTTGCGCGCCGCCAAGGCGCGTACACGCGGAGGCCACCGCCGCCCGGGCACCGGCGAGACGCACATGAAGCCGTCCCTGATGCCAGGCTGTCGCGTTGATTGCCAAGGGCTGCGAGGCCCAATCGCGGAACTTCGCCAACGCCTGATCCGAGTCGCAAACGAAGCAAAGCGTCGCGGTGGCGGTGCTGACCGGCAGTACCTTGAGTGATACTTCACAGACGACTCCGAGTATCCCCAATGATCCCGCCATCAGCCGCGACACATCGTAGCCCGCCACATTTTTTGCGACCTGGCCGCCGAAGGTGAGAATCTCGCCGCGCCCGTTGAGCAAGGTCACGCCCAAGACATGGTCGCGCACCGATCCTGCGGTCGCCCGCGCCGGTCCCGACAGGCCCGCCGCGACCATGCCTCCCACGGTTCCACCGGGCGCGAAGCGCGGCGGCTCGAACGGCAGGCACTGACCGTGTTCTTGAAGTTCTGCTTCCAATTCACGGAGCAGGGTCCCGGTCCGAACCGTTACCACGAGTTCGGTCGGCTCATAGCTTGTGATACCTGAAAGACTGGTGAGGTCCAATGGATCGCCAATCGCCGGCTCCCCGTAGAATGCCTTGCTGCCGCCGCCGCGAATGTCGAGCGGCGCATCGCGCGCTCGCGCGCCGTTAACCTGATCAACGAGCCGTGCAAGGACCGGATCCTGCGCGCTCATCAAAATCTCGCCAACTCGGGAAACGGCAGCATGCCGCGGTGCACGTGCATTTTTCCGTACTCCGCACAGCGCTGCAGGGTCGGAATGACTTTTCCCGGGTTCAGAAGCTCCTGCGGATCGAAGGCGTGCTTCACCGCGAGAAACTGCGCGCGCTCCGCCGCCGAGAATTGCACGCACATCGAATTGAGCTTTTCAATTCCCACGCCATGCTCGCCGGTCACGGTCCCGCCAAAGCGCACGCTGGTCTCCAAAATATCGGCGCCAAACAGTTCGCAGCGGCGCATTTCGTCTGCGTCCGCGGCGTCGAATAAGATCAGCGGATGCAAATTGCCGTCGCCGGCGTGGAAAACATTGGCGCAGCGCAGTCCGTACTTGATCTCCATTTGCTGAATCGCCCGCAACATTTCCGCGAGCCGCTTGCGCGGAATGGTGGAATCCATGCACATGTAGTCCGGGCTGATGCTGCCGGAGGCCGGAAATGCGTTCTTGCGGCCGCTCCAGAATTTCAAGCGCTGTGCCTCATCGCGGCTCACCTCCATGCGCGATGCACCGGCGGCACCCAGCACCTGCTCCATGCGGGCGATTTCTTCCTCCACCTCCTCGGCAGTACCGTCGCTCTCGCACAACAATATCGCGGCAGCGCTCAAATCGTAGTCGGCGTGCACGAACGCATCCACCGCCGCGGTCATGGCTTTATCCATCATTTCGAGGCCCGCGGGAATGATACCGTGGGCAATCACGCTGGCCACCGCGGCGCCGGCGGACTCGATGTCGTCGAAGCTTGCCATGATGCAGCGAGCCGCCTGCGGCTTCGGGGTCAATTTCACCGTGACTTCAGTTGTGACGGCCAGCATGCCCTCGCTGCCGACGACGATGGACAGAAGATCGAGGCCCGGCGCATCCAGCGCTGCGGAGCCGAATTCCACGGCTTCGCCGGTCGCCAGGTAGCCGCGAACCCGCAGCACATTGTGCAGGGTCAACCCGTATTTCAAGCAATGCACGCCGCCCGAGTTTTCCGCGACGTTGCCGCCGATGGTGCAGGCGATCTGGCTGCTGGGATCGGGGGCGTAGTACAAACCAAACGCCGATGCCGCTTCGCTGATCGCCAGATTGCGGACACCGCATTGCACGACAGCGGAGCAGGATGCCGGATCGATTTTCAGGATCTTGTTGAATTTGGCGAGCGACAGAGTCACGCCGGAGCGGTGCGGCATGGCCCCGCCGGATAATCCGGTGCCCGCGCCGCGAGCGATGACGGGCACGCCCAAGTTATGGCAAATCTTCAACAACGCGGCGACCTGCGCCTCGGTATCCGGCAGCGCCACCACCATGGGAGAAGTCCGGTAGGCGGTGAGCGCGTCGCACTCAAAGGCCACCGTGTCTTCATGGCGAAACAGGATCGCCTCGCGCGGCAGCACCTGCTTGAGCGCAGCCACGACATCCTTCTGGCGATGTTCCCGATCGGCGTCCGCCGCGTCGGTCCGCAAAGAGATGTTCATCGGCCCGCATTATGCACCTTGTCCGCTGACGAGCGGTTGCACCCGGCCGCGGTACGGGTTACAGAATTGCCGCCAAATGGAGTAGGATTCGACAAAAGCGAATGCGGTGGCGTCGACCAACCGCAATTGGGGGAATCGATGTTTCATCAATTATTGACGCCGGTCGGTGACAGCCTGGCGTTGTCGTTCTTGGTTGCGGTGCTGCCGATTGCAACCGTCCTCGTGCTTCTCGGCATATTGAAGCGCCCAGCGTGGCAAGCCGCGCTTGCCGGCCTCATCGTAGGCCTGATCATTGCCGTGGCCGTCTGGGGCATGCCGGCCCACATCGCCTTCGCCGCGGCAGCCAACGGCGGCGTGTTCGCCCTCTGGCCGGTGATGTGGATCGTCGTCAACGCACTGTTCGTTTATAACATCGCTGTTTCCTCCGGCAGGTTCGACGCGTTCCGCGCATGGATAATCAAGCATTTGCCCAATGATCGGCGGGTGGTATTGATCGTCATCGCATTTTGCTTCGGCGCGTTGCTCGAAGGCGTTGCCGGATTCGGCGCGCCGGTCGCGATTACCGCTTCGCTGCTCATCATGTGCGGGTTTCCGGCGCTCGAAGCCATCGTGTTCGTCTTGATCTTCAATACGACGCCGGTGGCTTTCGGTGCGCTCGGCACGCCGGTCACCGTCTTGGGCGCCGTAACCGGCCTGCCGGCACCCGCGTTAGCGGCCATGATTGGCCGCCAATTGCCCTTTATGGCCGCGATCCTGCCCTTCTATGTGATTGCACTCTACGGGGGCTGGCGATCCATACGCTCGCTGTGGCCGGTGTTGGCGGTTGCCGGGGTGAGCTTCGGGTTGGCGCAATTCGCAGCCTCGAACTTCCTCGACTACACCCTGACCGACGTGATTGCCGCGCTCTTTTCGTTGGCGGCGACCTTGTTGTTCTTGCGAGTTTGGAGCCCGGCTGTGGACCCGCAGTTTGCCATCAGCCACGCAGCAACCGAAGCACCAAGCTCGGCCGCCAAGGGCGTGGCTCCCTGGCAAGGTTGGATGCCTTGGCTGGTGGTCACCGCCGTCGTGATTCTGTGGACCGTCTTCAAGGTCGCGGCGATCGGGGCGCACTCGATTCCCTGGCCGGGATTGGACAAAGCAGTGTCGATCACCCTCTACAAAGACAAGCCCTACGCTGCGGTGTGGGCATTCCAGCCGCTTGCCACCGGCACGGCAATCTTGGTCGCGGCTATAGTCACGGCCGTGCTGGTCCAATTGCCTGTTGGGGAACTCGTGCAATGTGCGGTGCGCACCATTCGTCAGCTGTGGCAGGCGGTCGTAACCGTGATGTTCATCGTCGCCCTCGCCTATGTGATGAATTACTCGGGTCTGGCTTATACGCTGGGTCTCGCCGCATCGTCCACAGGGCACGCCTTCATTCTGTTTTCACCCTTCCTCGGATGGATCGCCGTGTTCCTGTCGGGCAGCGACACCTCGGGCAATGCGTTGTTCGGGAATTTGCAGGTGGTGGCCTCCCGCCAGCTCGGCTTAAATCCACTGCTGTTCGCCGCGACCAACTCCTCCGGTGGAGTTCTCGGCAAAATGATCTCGCCGCAGAACATTGCCACCGGCGTCTCATGCACCAATCTGAAGGGTCAGGAAGGAGCGGTCCTGGCGCGTACCTTCGTTCACAGCATCGTGCTGACGCTGGTGCTGGTCGTCATTGTCATTGTGCAGCAGTATGTGGTCCCGGGAATCATTCCGGCGTTCGTCGCCAAATGATGGTGCCCCGGGCATGCATCGAAGGATGAGGAAATAGTCCATTTTCTAGGGTTTGGTGACGGCCCCGGCCCGCCGTACCCCGATCCATACCCCGTGTTTGCATCATCAAATTCCGGGGGCGTCCGCTCGATCCTAGCCGGTAGCGTCCAACGCGCCCACGGACCGCGCGCCGTGTGCGCCTTGGGCGGTCGATAGCCCCATTCGAGCGTCAGGATCTGCTTTTCCAGCACACGGGCAGATCCGGTTTTGTGATCTGCCGAATTTCACTAGGGTTAGCGGCTCCGATTGCGATTGAGACATAATGTCGCCGTGAGCAAGCGGCACGGTATAGCACGTGCCGCGGTAAGAAGGTGACGGTGACGTTCATAGCACCGCAGCAAGCGGTGGGTAATCTGTCGCTTCTGTTCCGGCAGCCGGCGGTGTAGAATCGAGTCGGCACTCGGGCTTTGTACGGGAGAGTACACATCGGGTAGCAAATGCTGTGAACAGCACACCTCCTTCCCTTATGCTGAACCATCTGCTCGCCCAACTTCCAACGGAAGAACACCAGCGGTGGTTGCCGCATTTGGAATCCGTTCATATGCCCTTGGGAGAGGTGGTGTACGAACCCGGCGTGACGCTGACTCATGTTTATTTTCCAACGACGGCCCTAGTTTCGCTCTTGTATGTTATGGAGGACGGTTCCTCGGCCGAGATCGCTGTCGTCGGCAATGAAGGAATCGTCGGCATTGCTCTTTTCATGGGGGGCGGATCCACACCGAGCCGAGCGGTGGTGCAAAGCGCCGGCTCGGGATTGCGA
>DATMRC010000044.1:0-7040 GCA_035567075.1 Steroidobacteraceae bacterium | reverse complement strand
TTCGCTGCTCATCGAAGTGCAGGTGCTGGCCGATGTGGCCCTCGGTATGAATCCGCGTCGCGTGGCGGTCGGCATCGATGCAAATCGATTGACCATGTTGCTGGCGGTCGCCCATCGGCATTCAGGACTGCTCCTGCAAGGTCACGATGTATTCGCCAATGTGGTGGGCGGCGTGCGGCTCGCCGAGACCGGCGGCGATCTTGCCATCGTCATGGCGGCGCGCTCCAGTCTCATGGATTTGCCGGTGCCGAATTCGCTGATCGCGTTTGGAGAATTGGGACTCGCGGGAGAAATTCGTCCGGTGCCGTTCGGCGAAGAGCGGCTGCGCGAGGCGGCAAAGCATGGATTCAAACTGGCCGTTGTTCCGGAGGCGAATGTGCCGAAGCGCTTCCCCGACGGCATGAGCGTGCGCGGAGTCACGCGATTGAACCAAGCGCTGGAGGCGTTTTAGCCGAGCTCGCTACAACGCTGTTGCTTGCGGCGGCCTGATGCGCACCGTCTTGATGGCATTCTCGCCGGTCTGCAGTACCTCGAGCATGTAGTCCGCCAATTTAAGAGTGGTTCCCGGTTCCGGGATGGTCTCCAGATACTCCACGATCAATCCATTCAGGGTTTTCGGTCCGTCGATCGGCAAATTCCAGCGCATCGAGCGATTCAGCGCGCGAATCGTGGCCGACGCATTGGCGACGAAGCTGCCGTCGCTCTCGGCATGCACGTCCTTGTGCATCATGGTGGCAGGATCGGTGGTGAATTCCCCGACGATCTCTTCGAGAATGTCCTCGAGCGTCACCAGTCCCTGAATATCGCCGTATTCATCGACCACGAAGGCCATGCGGCGCTTATCGCGCTGAAAATTCAGCAGCTGGGTGTTGAGGGTGGTGCCCGATGGAACAAAATAGGCCTCGCGAGCGCCCGCGGCCGCGGCCAGCGCCTCGCGGTCCAGCCGCCCGCGCGCCAATTCGTGCACCACGGCCTTCATGTGCAGCACGCCGATGATGCGATCGATTTCTCCTTGATACACCGGCAATCGGGTGTGCTGGCTTTGACGCAGCTGCTCGATGATGCGATCCCAATCATCATCGACGTCGATGCCGACGATCTCGTTGCGCGGCACCATGATGTCCTCGACCGTGGCGCTCTCGAGATCCAATATGCTGACGAGCATCTGTTGATGGCGACGCGGAATCATGGCGCCTGCCTCGGCAACCACGGTGCGCAACTCCTCGCTGCTCAGGGAATTCGAGGCTTGTTGCCGCGATACGCCGAACAACCGCAGGGTGCCGTTGGCAAACAGATTCGTAATCCAGACGAAGGGATACAGCAAGAAGAGCAGCGGCGTGTAGACATACGCGGCGGGTAAGGCCAGACGCTCCGGGTACAAAGCCCCAAAGGTCTTTGGTGCGACCTCGCAGAAGATCAGCAGCACGAATGCCAGCAGCGCGGCGCCGAAGGCGACCAGAAACTCGCCACCCAGACGCAGCGCGATGAAACCCACCAGAATCGGCGCCGCCACGTTGACTAGGGTGCTTAAGAAAAGGATCAACCCGATCAGGCGGTCGGGACGGGCGAGCAGCCGCTCCGCCAGCCGCGCGCCGCGGCTTCCTTCCTTGGCGCGGTGCCTCAGCCGATAACGGTTCAGGCTCATCAACGCCGTTTCGCTGCCGGCGAAAAATGCGGCGAGAATGAGCAAGCCCGCCAGCGCTTCGAACATCAGTAACAGGGTGGGATGCGCCATTGTGGCAGGGGCGGGCGGGGCTTGAGACTAGCCCCAGTGTCGCCCGAACAGGTACTCGAGAACGAACTTCACGCCGAAATAAGCGAGCGCCAGGATTCCGAAACCGAACAACGTCCAGCGCACCGCCGAGCGGCCGCGCCAGCCGAAGCGTATGCGCCCGATGAGCAGCACGCCGAACACCAGCCACGCGATCAGCGACAACACGGTTTTTTGCACCAGATTCTGCGTAAACAGATTGGTGACGAACACGAAGCCCGTGAGCAGCGCCAGCGTCAAGAAACCAAAGCCCGCCGCAATGAGCCGAAACATGAGCTTTTCGAGCGCATCGAGCGGCGGCAGGGCGCTCGACAGATCGGCGATTCGCCGCGTGCGCAGCCGTCGATCGAGGATCACCAGCAAGATGGCCGTGACCGCCGCGGCAAACAGCAGAGCGGCGGCGGCCATGGACAGCAAGACATGCGCGGTCAGTTCCCAGCCGGCGGTCGCTTCGGCGTAGCTGCGACCAACGCCGGCTAAGCCGGTACCGAGCGCTGCGCCGACCGCTGCGCTCGCCATCAGGGTGGCCCCGAGCACGCGATTATGCTTGTCGATCGAAATTAAACAGGCAAGGACCGCAAGGGTCCAGCCCAACAACGATGTCGCTTCGAGCAGGCCGATGGAGAAGCGGCCGTTGAGGCGCATCATGCGCATGATGGCGTCACTGTGGCCGATGATGGTAACCAGAATCAAGATCCACGCAACGGGTTCCAGTCGCGGCTGTTTTACAGTGCGCAACATCGCCCAGGCGCTTGCGGCGTACAGGAGAAACAAAATGATGGCGAGGATCACGGCTTGCCTGAAGGATGACGCTCCGATGATGGCACACGTATAATAACCGCAATATGTTTGACCGGCTCACATCCAATTTGTCTGCGGCGTTGAAGTCCCTTTCCGGCCGCGGCCGACTCAGCGACGACAATATTTCCGATACGGTGCGCGAAGTCCGCCTGGCCTTGCTGGACGCCGATGTGGCGCTGCCGGTGGTCAAGAGTTTCACGGACGCGGTCAAAGCACGCGCGGTCGGCGTTGAGGTGACGAAGAGCCTGACCCCGGGGCAAGCCTTCATCAAAATCGTGCATGAAGAGCTGACGCGGCTGATGGGCGAGCCGAGCACGGGACTCAATTTACGCGCCCAACGGCCCGTGGTCGTGATGCTCGCCGGGCTGCAAGGCGCCGGCAAGACCACCAGTGCCGGCAAACTCGCGCGCTGGCTGATCGAGAAACAGAACAAAAAAGTGCTGATGGTCAGCACCGACGTGTACAGGCCGGCGGCGATCCTGCAGTTGCAGACCCTGGCTGCGCAAGTCGGCGCGGGCTTCGCGCCGGCGCTGGGTAGCGAGGCGCCGGTGAGCATTGCCAAGCGCGCGTTGACCGAGGCGACGCTGCAGGCATACGACGTGCTGCTGGTCGATACGGCGGGTAGGCTGCACATCGATGCCGAAATGATGGCCGAGGTACAGGCGCTGGAAGCGGCGGTGCAGCCTCACGAGCGGCTGTTCGTGGTCGACAGCATGGCGGGACAGGATGCGGTCAACGCAGCCAAAGCCTTCAACGAGGCGCTGAGCCTCACCGGAGTGATACTCACCAAAGCGGACGGCGATGCGCGCGGCGGGGCCGCGCTGTCGGTGCGCCACGTGACCGGGAAACCCATTCTGTTCGTCGGCACCGGTGAGAAATCCGAGGCGCTGGAGTTGTTCCAGCCGGAACGCATCGCCTCGCGCATCCTCGGCATGGGCGACGTGCTGTCGCTGGTCGAGCAGGTTCAGGAACAGGTCGACCAGGAAAAGGCGGAAAAGCTTGCCAAGAAAATCACCAAGGGAAAATCCTTCGATCTGTCCGACCTGCGCGATCAGTTGAGTCAGTTGCAGAACATGGGCGGCATGGCGGCCCTGATGGACAAGCTCCCCGCCCACCTGCAAGCGAATGCCGCGGCCGCCGCCGGCGCCGTCAATCCCAAAAACCTCAAACGCCAGATGGGGATCATCGATTCGATGACGCCGCGCGAGCGCCGGCGGCCGGATATGATCGATAACTCCCGCAAACGGCGCATTGCGGCCGGATCCGGGGTTCCGCTGCCCGAGGTCAATCGTCTGCTCAAGCAGTTTGACCAGATGCAGAAAACCATGAAAAAGCTCGCCAAGGGCGGCATGTTGCAGAATATGATGCGCGGGATGGCGGGGCGTCTGCCCCCTGGCGGCTTCGGCCGCTAGGAATCGCCCCGTTTAGGCAAACCAATTGTTGCTCTTAAGCCCTGATTGTCATTACAATTAGCGGCTAGGCAGGCCCAAGGTGAATTTACGATGGTGACGATCCGGTTGACTCGACGCGGCGGCAAAAAGACGCCCTTTTATCACGTTGTGGTGACCGACAGCCGCAAACGCCAGGGCGGCACCAGCCTTGAAAGCGTGGGCCTGTTCAATCCCGTGGCGCGAGGCGGGGAAGTCAAACTGCGTTTGGACGTCGCGCGGATCGAGCATTGGGTGAGCAAGGGCGCCCACATGTCGGATCGCGTCAAGTTTCTTCTTACCACCTTCCGCAAGCAGGCCGCGTAAGGGCTACAGGGCACGATGAGCGACGATGCATCGGCGCTCATCCAACTGGGTGTGGTGGGCGCACCATTTGGCGTGCGGGGTTGGGTCAAGCTTCGTTCACACACTGATCCTCCCGAGCGCTTGTTGGAACATCGCAATCTGCAGATTGGGCGTGAGGGATCCTGGCGGACTTATCGCGTCGAGGCGAGCGGGCGGAGCGGCGGGGCGCTCACCGCGAAATTGGCCGGAGTCGAGGATCGGGACCAAGCGGCGGCGCTTCGAGGCGCGCAAGTTAGCGTGCCGCGCAGCGAGTTGCCGCAGCGGGATGCGAAGGATTTCTACCGCACGGACCTGATTGGCTGTGAGGTGGTAAATCTGGCCGGCATCGGCTTGGGGGTTGTGCAGCATTTCATCGAGACGCCGGCGCAGGCGCTGATGGTGGTGCGCGGCGAGCGGGAATATTGGGTGCCGGCCGTGCCGAAGCATCTGAAGCGCGTGGATTTGCAGGCGCGGCGGGTGGTGGTGGATTGGGACGCCGGGAGCGTCGGCGCAGCGGACTAAAGATATGCGTTTTGCCGTGGTTTCGCTGTTTCCGCAGATGATCCGTGAGGCGCTGGATCACGGAGTGATCGGCAGGGCGCAGGAGCGCGGGGTTTTCGCGGTCGATTATTTCGACCCACGCGATTACACCAGCGATGCGCACCGTACGGTCGATGATCGCCCTTACGGCGGCGGGCCCGGCATGGTGCTGATGGTAGAGCCCATGCGCAGCGCTGTGCACGCTGCGGCGGCGCTGCTGCCGCCGGGCAGCCGACGGGTGTATTTAGGGGCTGACGGACGCAGATTCGAGCAAAGCATGGCACGCGAAGCGTGCCGCTGGCCCGGTCTCTTGTTGGTGGCGGGACGCTATGAAGGCCTGGACGAGCGCCTCATCGAGCATGAAATCGATGAGGAATGGTCGATCGGGGATTACGTTCTGAGCGGCGGCGAAATGCCCGCGCTGGTGGTCATCGACGCGATCGTGCGCCTGATGCCAGGAACATTGGGCAGTTCGGAATCGGCGCTGCAGGAGTCGTTCAGCGACGGTTTGGTGGATTGGCCGCATTACACCCGGCCACAGGTGCTGGACGGGCACGAAGTGCCCGCGGTGTTGGCGTCCGGTGATCATGCCGCGATTCATCGCTGGCGATTGCAGCAGGCGCTGGGACGCACATGGCTGCGCCGGCCGGAGTTGCTGGAGCGCCGCGGCATGAGCGAGCAAGAGCGGGAATTATTGGAAGAATTCAAGTTTGAACGTGCGAGGCAATAGTCATGAACAAGATCATCCAACAACTGAACGGCGAGCGCGCCACGCGCAAGATTCCGGACTTCAATCCCGGCGATACCATCGTCGTGCAGGTCAAAGTGGTGGAAGGTGAGCGTGAGCGCGTTCAAGCTTACGAAGGCGTGGTGATTGCCAAAAAGAACCGCGGCATCAATTCCTCGTTCACCGTCCGCAAGATTTCGCACGGCGAGGGCGTGGAGCGCGTGTTCCAGACCTTCAGTCCGTCGATCAGCGAAGTCAGCGTCAAGCGCCGCGGTTCGGTGCGTCGCGCCAAGCTCTACTATCTGCGCGATTTGTCAGGCAAGGCAGCGCGCATCGACGAGAAGGTCTGAGCACTGAATGAGCGCCGGATCCGCGCTTCGGGGATTCTTCGGGCTGGTCTGGAGAATCCTCGATGGCACCCGCAAGGTCCTGCACCTGGCGCTGTTGGTGGTGATTTTCGGCTTCATTCTTGCGGCGCTGCATACCTCGATTCCAATAGTGCCGCGCAGCGCGGCGCTGGTCATCGCTCCGCAGGGCGAATTGGTCGAGCAGTTGGGTGAAGATGCGGTGCGCCGCGCGTTTGGCGAGGCCTCCGGCGGTCCGGCTCCCGAAACTCTTCTCCGGGACGTGACCGAAGCCATCGCTTTTGCCAAGTCCGATTCGCGCATCAAGCTCATCGTCCTCGATCTCGACAATATGAAATCTGCCGGCTTGTCGAAATTGCAGGAGATCGGCGCCGCGCTGCGCGATTTCCGCGCCTCCGGCAAGCGGGTGGTTGCGGCCGGAGATTCCTTCGATCAAGCCCAGTATTACATCGCCGCCCAGGCAGGCGAGGTGTACCTCGATCCGATGGGAATGGTGGCGGTGGACGGCTTCAGCTATTACCGCATGTTCTACAAGGACGCCATCGACAAGCTGGGCGTCGAATTCAATGTGTTCCGCGCCGGCACGTTCAAGAGCTATACGGATCAGTTCTCCCGCAACGACATGGCACCGAGCGAGCGCGAAGAGACCTCGGTGTGGCTCGAGAGCCTGTGGAACGCCTACAGCCAGGATGTCACGCGGGCCCGGTCGTTGCCTGCCACGGCACTCAAGGATTTTGTCACAGACCAGCCGGCATCGCTGCAGGCGGTGAACGGCGACATGGCGAAAATGGCACTGCAGCGCGGTCTGGTTACCGCATTGAAGAGCCGCCGGCAGGTCGCCGACGATCTCAAAGGGCTGGTCGGCGAAGATCAAGACAGCCATTCGTTCAATTCGATCGGAATGAGGGATTATCTCGCGGCCGCGCGCTCCAAGCGCATTCTGAAGTCAAAATCCGACGCCAAGGTCGGCATCATCGTGGCCTCGGGAGAGATCTTCGACGGCCATCAACCGCCGGGATCGATCGGCGGCGAGAGCACTTCTGATCTCCTGCGCCAGGTCCGCT
>DATMRC010000043.1:0-79475 GCA_035567075.1 Steroidobacteraceae bacterium | reverse complement strand
CACCGGCATGTTTCTCGACGAAGTGAGCATGAGCTGGTACGGCGGCATTCCCGACCTGCACCTGTATGACATCGAGCGCATCGAGGTGTTGAACGGACCGCAGGGCACGCTGTACGGCGCCAGTTCGATGTCGGGGGCCGTGAGGATCGTCACCAACAAACCGGACGCGAAGGCCTTTGCGGCGGGAATTGACGTCGATGCCGGCCAGATCGACGGCGGGGCGCAGAACAAAGTCGTCGAGGCCTATGTCAATGTTCCTCTGATTGACGATGTCCTCGCGCTGCGGGTATCGGGCTTCTATGACTATCAGGGCGGTTTCATCGACAACCTGTTGACGACGCGCAATTGGATCAACGGCACCATCAGCGACAATTCCCAATGGGCGGGCCATAACTACAACCGCGAAACCATGTACGGCGGCCGGCTGGCCGTTGACTACAAGCTCAACGATTCCTGGTCGGCGCTTGTATCGGGAGACTTCCAGACCCAGTCCACTCATGGCGCCTGGGATCAGGATCCGTCGCGCTATGGCGCGCGAAACGTGTCGCGCTTCGGCCCGGAAAGCGGCGAGCGCATCAACCGCCTGATGTCCCTCACCGTCAAGGGCGATGTGGGGATCGGCGATCTGATCTACGCCGGCGGCTATTGGAACAGGTACAACCACACCATCAACGAATACTCGGAGTACGTGCAGTACGCGAACATCCAGCCGAACAACACCGGATATCAATCCTATGCCGGATACGTGCAAAGCTTCGCTTGCGCGACATCGTCGCCCTCCGGCGACCCGACGATTCCCGATTCCTTCGGCGGCTGCAACGTGCCGACGATGTTCACCGACTACCACGATAATGTGGACCAGTGGTCGCATGAGCTGCGCTTGTCGTCGAAGCCCGGCGGCTCCACGCATTGGACGGTGGGCCTTTATTTCCAGCAGACCAAGGACGTGTACTCGGATTTATACGATTACCCGGGGATCAACTTTCAGGGACAGGCGGCGCAGATCGCCTACAGCTACTACACGGGCGCCGCCGCATTGCCCGGCGAGTGGTACAGCTATAGCAATCAGCGCACCGATAACCATCAGGTCGCCGGCTTCGGCGAGATCACCCAGGACATCACCAGCCGCTGGAGCGTGATCTTCGGTTTTCGTGAGTTCAAGTCACGCGATTCGAGTTCGGACCAATGGTCCGGCTACTTCTATCAGCCCAAATTGCCCACGCCGACCCAGGAGGTCTCCTTCACCAAGCAATCCTACAAGGCGGGCGTCAACTTCAAATATAACGATAACACGCTGTTTTATGCGTCCTGGGCCCAGGGTTTTCGCGACGGCGGCTTCAATACCAGCGCCGCGACCAATCCCGGTGTACCGGCCACCTATCAGCCCGACACCTTGAACAGCTACGAACTCGGCTGGAAAACCGTAATGGCGGAGGGGCGGTTCTTGTGGAACGGCGCCGTCTACTACATGCCCTGGAAGGACTATCAGACCGCGGTTTTTGATCTTGCGATATCACCGGTGACCTTCAATGCCAACATCGGCGACGCCCGGATTTACGGCGTGGAGAGCAACATCGAAGCCAGGCCGGTGCATGGCCTGACGCTGTCGTTGTCGGCCAGCTACAACGATTCGGAGTTGACCAGCACCTCGTTCACGAATCCGAACTACATCACCAGCAGTCATCAGCGGCTTCCCTTCGTGCCCTATTTCAAGGGCACCGCCCTCGGCCGTTATGAATGGTCAGTGGGCCCTAGATTCAACGCCTATACCCAGCTTGATATCTCGCGCACGGGCGATATGTGGAGCGACTTGAACACCAGCCCCCTGAGCACAACCACCCGCTCATTGCAGCCGGCCTACAACATCAGCAACGTGCGCTCGGGATTTACTAACGCACAGGACAATTGGGGGGCCGAGTTATACGTAACCAATCTCGACAACACCCGCGCCGTGATTTACACCAACAAGTACAACTACGATGGTCGCCAGACCACCAATCAGCCGCGCGTCTTTGGATTGAGGCTCAAATACCGATTCGGGGGCAAGAACGGCAAGGGTTAGGCGGCCTGCGTGCGGCCGCCGGCAATGCGCGCGTGCGGCGATGTTAGAATTGCGCCATGAGATCACGCCGGCTTAATGCGGCCTGGACGCTGGCATTGCTGCTAGCTGCGGGCGCCGGCGGCACCGCGGGCGCTGCCGCCGAAGAGAAGCGTCTCTTCATTTACAACTGGTCGGATTTCATCGGCACCGACACCATAGCCAGGTTCGAGAAGCTCACCGGCATCAAAGTCACCTACGACGTCTATGACGCCGAGGAAACCATGGAGGCGCGGCTGATGGCCGGCAGCTCCGGCTACGATGTCGTCAGCGCTTCGACGGATTTTTTCAGCCGCGAGATCAAGGCGGGCGTGTACGAAACGCTCGACAAGGCCAGGCTGCCGAATTGGAAGAATCTGGATCCGAGAATTCTCGCGATCCAGGCGGAGTACGATCCGGGCAATCAACATGCCGTTCCCTACCTGCATTCGATAAACGGATTTGCGTACAACGTCGACATGATCCGCGCGCGCATGCCCAACGCGCCCGTCGACAGCCTCGACATGATCTTCAAGCCGCAGATCGTGGCCAAATTTGCCGATTGCGGCGTCACGCTTATCGATTCCGCGGAGGACACCCTGCAGCTTGCGTTGCAGTATCTGGGGTTGGATCCGAACACGACAAGGCGTGAGGATTTCAAGGCCGCCGAAGATCTGCTGGTGAAGGTCCGGCCCTATATCCGTTCCTTCGATTCGACTGAATACATGAACGGATTGGCGAACAAGGAAGTCTGCATCGCGATGTCGTGGTCGAGCGATTACGCGCAGTCGCGCGCGCGGGCGAAGGCCGTGGGGCTGAACGTCAATCTGGCCTTCACGGTGCCCAAGGAAGGGGCCAATCAGACCTTCTCTTCCCTGTTGATTCCGCGGGGCGCGCCGCACCCGCTGGCCGCGTATGCATTCATCAACTTCATCCTGCGGCCGGACGTGATCGCCGAGATCACCAATCAGATTTTCTACGGCAATGACAATATTGCGTCGCGCCCGTTGATCGACAAGCGCATTCTCGATGATGTCACGTTGTACCCCACGCCGGAAATCGAGGCGCGGCTGTACAGATCCGCAGAAGTGAGCGCGGCGACCGAGCGGATTCGAACGCGCACCTGGACACGCGTCAAGACAGCGGAGTGATCAGTGCTCCGCCATCTGCGCATCGATGAGTCGACGCTGATCGGTGCGGCGCATGAGATAGCCGGCGAGAAGCACGCAGATGCCGACCAGCGTGATGATCAAACTGGCCAGCGCGTTGACATCGGGACTGACTCCCAGCTTCACCTTCGAGAAAATCACCATTGGCAGGGTGCTGGCGCCCGGTCCCGACACAAAACTTGAAATGACCAGGTCATCGAGCGACAGCGTGAAACTCAGAAGCCAACCCGATGCCAGCGCCGGCGCGATGGCAGGCAAGGTGGTGTCGATGAACGCGCGGACCGGGCCAGCGCCGAGATCCATGGCCGCCTCCTCGAGGGACCGGTCGGCGCCATACAAGCGCGATTGCACGGTGATCGTCACATAGGCGGTGCAAAAAGCAATGTGCGCAATCACGATGGTCGTGAATCCGCGATGCGGCCAGCCGAGAAGCTGCAGCATCGATATGAACAACAGCAGCTGCGTGATGCCGGTGACTATCTCCGGCATCACCAATGGGGCATTGACCATACCCGTCAGCAGCAGCCGGCCGCGAAACGCCTTGAACCGCACCAGCGCGATGGCGGCGAGCGTGCCCAGAACCACCGCACCGGTGGACACCACGACGCCGATTTTGAGCGACAACCATGCCGCATCCAGAACCTGGTCGTTGTGGAGCAGCTGCGTATACCAACTGGTCGAGAATCCGCCCCAGACGCTCACCAGCGGCGAGGCGTTGAAGGAGTAGCCGATCAACACCAGCATGGGAATGTACAAAACGGCGATGCCGATGCACAGCACCGAGATCAAAAACGGTGAGATGCGATTCTGCACGTCAGGACTCGAGCTGCTTGGTGCTGTAGTGCTGATACAGCGCGATCGGCCCGACCAGCAGCACCAAAAATGCGATGGCGACCGCGGAGGCCACCGGCCAGTCGCGGTTGCCGAAGAATTCGTCCCACAGGACCCTGCCTATCATGAGGTTGTTGGGGCCGCCGAGCAGTGTCGGGATGACAAATTCGCCGATGGCTGGAATGAACACCAGCATCGAGCCCGCGATGATGCCCGGCATCGACAGCGGCAGCGTCACATCCAGAAAGGCCCGCCACGGCGGGCTGCCGAGATCGCCGGCCGCCTCGAGCAGCGAGTGGTCCAGCTTCTCGAGCGTCGCAAACAACGGCAGCACCATGAATGGCAGGTAGGAATAAACGATGCCGATATACACGGCAAACGTCGTGCGCATGATCTGCAGCGGATGCTCGATGATACCCAGCCACAGCAGCGCGGTGTTCAGAAGACCCGTCTCGCGAATGATCCCCTCGAGCGCATAAACGCGCAGCAGAAACGAAGTCCAAAAGGGCAGGATGATGATGAGCAGCAGGATACTTTGAGTGCTCTTCGAGGTTCGCGCGATGCCATAGGCCATCGGATACCCGAGGGCAAGGCAGATGAGCGTGGAGAAAAAAGCGGTCTTGAGCGAATAGAAGTATGAAAGACCGTAGACTTCGTCGCTGAACAGATACTTGAAATTGCCGAGATTCAGCGTGATATGGATGTGCCAATCGGGACTCACGGATAGAATGTCCGTGAACGGCGGTACTCTGACGGCCGTTTCGGAAAGACTTATCATGAACGCGAAAGCAAAGGGAATGAGAAAGAAGACCGTCAGGAACAGCAGCGGCGGCAAAATAATCAGCCATTTGCCGCGGCGCTTCAGCCATTCAGCGACAGCCCGGGAGGCGATGCGCGCCGGCATCTCGGTAATCCCGGTCATGAGCTCTTAAGCCGCGGCATGCGTCGCCTCAAGAAAAAATCCGCGGCACGCCCGCAGCCGCGCGCCCGCAATGCCCACAGCCGGCAGCACCAGCGATTGATCGACGCCTGCATCTCCGCACTGCATATCTACGGCCCATCCCGTACGACGGTCGAGAAAGTGGTCGCCATCGCCAAAATGTCGCCTGGCATCGTCAGATTCTACTTCGCTTCCAAGGCCGCGATGCTGGTTGCCTCGCTGCAATTCCTCGCAGCAGAATTCGAGGAACAATTGATGGTGCCGGTGGCCCGTCTCAAATCGAGGCCCGTGGCAGCGCTGGAACTGCTGGTCGATTTGTACCTCGATCCGGAAATCGCCAGCCCGAGGAAAGTCTCCGTGTGGTATGCGTTTTGGGGCGAGGCGAGTTCACGCCAGGAATATTACGATATCTGCGGGCAGAAAGATGAGGGCTTCGCCGCCTTGGTGCGCGAGCTCATCGAACGTCTGATCATCGAGACCTCCCAGCCGCAGCTCGATCCGGACGGAGTGGCGCTCGGCCTGATCGGCGTGTTGGAGATGTTATGGCAGGATTTCGCCTTCCGCAGCGAGGCCGACATCGACCGCGCGGCAGCCAAGCGCCGCTGCATGGCGTATCTGCGCTCGATCTTCCCCGGCTCCTTCGCGGCAGCTCAGAATGCGGGCGGCGTCGCCGTTGCGCCGGGCGTCAAGCATTTCGCGCCCTGGGTCTACGACAACAGCGCGCTGTTCGCCATGGAGCGTACCCAAGTGTTCAAGGATTCATGGCAGATTGCCGGGCATCGCGGCCAATTGCTCGAATCCGGCGATTTTCTGGCTCCGGACCTCGGTGTCGAACGACCGTTGATCCTGCGGGACGGTTCCGGCGAGCTGCGCGCGTTTCGCAATAGCTGCCCCGAGGCGCCGCATGTGCTGACCGCGGCTGCAAGCGGCCGTTTGAGCACGATCCAATGCGCCGTTCATGGCCTGCAATTCGACCTTGGCGGTAAACGCCGCGCCGGGCTCGGCGCTGCGGATTTGACGCGAATCGACCTGCGCGTGGTCGAAGACTTCGTACTGGTGCGCTCCGCGCGGCGCGCAGCCCCCGCTTTGAGCCTCGAAGACCCATGGGCCGATCTTCTGCTGTCCGGCGGATCAAGGCTCTTGAGGCCGCCGAGCGAAACCGTCATTTCAGCCGATTGGAAACTGCTCGTTGAACAGTGGCTCGATGCAGCCGCTGCGGCCCCAGAAATCGCCAAACGCGGCTGGAGCGCAGCGGCCTACGCGCGGTTGCTGGGGTCTGCCGTTGAATTCGGCTGGCGCGCGCGCTTTGTCGCGCCCAATCATCTGATCGAATCAAGGCCGGACGGATTCACGATTCTTCAAGTACTGCCGCGCGCGCCCGGCCGTTGCGTGCTGCGCGCGCATCGCTACACGCTGTGCGCCGCAGCCCGGCCGGCGGCAGCCCTGCAATACCTGGCCGCACGCCTGCGTCCGCAGCGCTCCCGGTCGATGATTGCTGTGGCGGAATCCACTCAGAAAGGGTTGGTTGTTCTCGGCGACCAGGCGGCGCAGGGCACCGGCAGCGCTCCCGAGACGACGGCGTTCAGGCACTACCTCATCGCCCGGGTTCCGGCCCTGGCCAGCGACCGGCCGCCCACATCATCATGAGCTATCGGCCGAGGTGTTCCGGTGCGCTCGCGAGCTTGAATTCGGGAATTCGCTCGCGCAGCAGGTTGTGGAATTCCAGCATCCACTTCTCGAGCTGCGACAAGGGACCGGGCCGGTAGCTGCCGGACGCCAGCCCGCGCTGCACGCGAGCGCACAGCCATCGGTCCTCGTTGTTGACCTGCGTGTTGATGCGCGAACTCAAGTAGCGGGCGGCGCGCATTTCGCGACGCTCATCGGGGAGCCCGAAGACCGCGCCGCGAATCTTGCACCGGCCCGGACCATTGGGGAGCACCTGGAAAAAATCCATTTGATCCGGAAACACATCGATCCCCAGGTTCGGCAGCGCGCTGTAGAAGCGCCAGCAGCGGCGCAGATCTTCCGGCAAGTGCGTGGCGGCCTTGCCGATCAGCCGCTGGTAGCGGCCTTCGGACCAGCGCGGCGAATCCGTGTCGCGCATCCAGCTCAAGCCGCGCGCGACTCCCGGCACCCCTGTTTGATCCTCATAGTCCGGCGTGAACATGCGATACAGCCCGGGATGGCCGATCGGAACGTGGTAGGACTCGAGATAATTGTCCATCGCGATTTTCCAATCGACGGGCCAGGACTCCTCGGTGATGGGACTCAAGGGCACCATGTCCTGAAAGCGATAGGGCAGCAATTCATCCGCGAGATGTCCCCACACCTTCGCGACCGGCGGCGGATCGCCGGCCAGACACACCCATACGAAGCTCAAGGCGATGTCGACTCGCACGGCCCTAAGTCCGTGCGCGCTGCGGTCAAGGCCGGGAAAGCTTTCGCGAACCGGCATGCCAATCAAACCGCCGTCGTGCCGGTAGGTCCAACCATGGTAGGGACAGGTGACGGCCACCGGGCAGCTTCCAGAGCCGTCGAGCAGACGGGCGCCGCGATGCCGGCACACATTGTGGAATGCGCGAATCGAGCCATCGCGATCGCGCAGCACGAAGATGCTCTCGCCCCCTAAGTCGAAGGTTTCATAGTCGCCCGCCTTGGGAATGGAATTGACGTGGCACACGATCTGCCAGCTGGGCTTGAGCACGCGCTCGAGTTCCAGGCAGGTCAGTTCCGCGTTGTTGTAAACCCAGGCGGGCAGGGCATGCGGCGGCTCAGCCGCGGTCTGGGGGTCCGGTTTTGCGATCGACACGCTGTTCATGGCTGCCCCCGGTAATTATATGGCCATTTAATGTACCCTGAAGGCTGTTCGGATGGCAAGAAGGCGCAGTGCAACAAAGGATATTCCCTTATAAATTGATCGATCGACACGGCGCTGCGCGAGCGGGTCGAAAGTTGCATCGCGGTGACAATTATATGCCCATATAGTAAAATTACGACGCCGGCGAGGATCGCGTCCTGCCACGCGAGGGCCCGAGCACCTCTGCAATTCACTCAAGGGGGACCCATGGCCAGAAAACTGACCAACAACAACGCGCACTTTCAACGCGCGCTAAAACGGCTGCCGCTCGGCGTCGCCTCCAACTTCCGCTACTGGGGCGAGGACCGCACCATTTATGTGAAGCAAGGCCGCGGGGCGCGAATCACCGACCTCGACGATAATGTGTATGTCGACTACCGCATGGGCTACGGTCCGGCTATCTTGGGATATGCGCACCCGGAAGTCGATGAAGCGGCACGCCTTGGCATGGAAGTCGGCGGCGTATTTGCCCTATCGACCGAACGCGAGCTCTTGGTCGCCGAGCGCATCGCAAAAATGGTGCCCGCGGCCGAACTGGTGCGTTTTTCCAATTCCGGAACGGAGGCGGTGATGGCCGGGTTGCGCCTGGCGCGCGCCTACACCGGCAAGGACGACTACGTGATTCTCGAAGGCAGCTATCATGGGCTGTTCGATGCGGCCATGTGGTTCACACCCATGGATAAGTGGTCGCAGGTCGGGGATCCGGAAGTGAAACCGTACAGCGAAGGCATACCGATCAGCATCCGAAGCTTCGCGCACTTCGTTCAGGCCAACGACGCCAACCAGCTCGAAGACGTGTTCAAGCGCCATGGCGATCGCATCGCGTGCATGTTGATCGAACCCATCATGGGCAATTGTCTTGGGATCGCGGCGGAGCCCGAGTACCTGCGCGCGGCACGCTACCTGTGCGATAAGCACGGCGTGGTGATGCTCATCGACGAGGTTAAGACCGGGTTTCGGGTGGCCCGCGGCGGCGTACAGGAACTCTATGGAATCAAGGCGGACCTGTGCACCTTTGCCAAGGCGCTGGGCAATGGTTATCCGATTTCGGTGCTCGCCGGACGCGAGGAGATCATGCGTAAGATCGGCCGCGGGGTCGCCCACGGCGGCACCTACACGGCGCACTCCGTGTCGCTGGCTGCTGCGGAAAAGACGCTTCAGATCCTGGATGAAACCGATGCGCTCGAGCGCATTGCCGACTACGGAACGAGGCTGCGCAATGGCATGCGCGCGGTCTTGAGCACCCGCGGCATCGCGCATAGCTTCGTCGGTCACCCCTCGATGAGCGGTTTGTACTTCGCGCACGAGCCGCCGCGCAACTACCGCGCGTGGAAAAGCAGCGACTATTCGTTCTACGATGCCATGGCGCGGGTACTGCATGATGAGCGGGTACTCTGCGAGCCGGACTCGCGTGAGCCCTGGTTCGTCTCCGCGGCCCACGATGAGTCGTGCTTGTCCGACACATTGAACGCATTTGAAATAGCCGTCGATGCGACCCTGAAATCCAGCCGCGCCGCGCACAAAGTGCCGGCTTGAGCGGCGCCGTGTTGCAGCCGGCGCAGGACTTCGACGCGATCATCGTCGGCGCCGGGCACAATGGACTGGTCGCCGGGTGTTATCTCTCGCGTTCGGGGCTCAAGGTCCTGATCCTCGAGCGTCAGCCCTACATCGGCGGCGCGGCGGTAAGCCGCCGCTTGTATCAAGACTTTACCTATTCGAATTGTTCCTACGTCTGCAGTCTGCTGCGCCCCGAGATCATGCGCACGCTCGAACTGCCGAAATACGGCTTGCAGATCATTCCCTACGAGGGCGGCTGCACCATGATGCGGGACGGCGGCCACCTGGCGCTGTATGACAACCACGATGCACTGCGCCGCGAGATCGCGCGCCATTCGAAGCGCGATGCCGAGGCCTACGATCGGTATTCGCGCGATGTCATGCGCCAATGCAAGTTCATCAAACCGTTGCTGATGCGCGAGCCGCCCGATCCCACCTCGTTCAAGCCGCGCGACATTCAGGAATTGCTGTACCTGGGCAGGCGCTTTCACAGCATGGGCGAGGCCCGCATGTACGACACGCTGCGCTTCTGGACCATGAGCGCCGCGGATTTTCTCGACGAATATTTTGAAAGCGAGATCGTCAAAGCGCACTTTGCCGGCAGCTCCATCATCGGCACGGCGCTCGGGCCGAGGTCGCCGGGATCGGCCTACGTGCTGCTGCATCACTACATGGGCGACATCGACGACACCGTCGGCGCGTGGGGTTTCGCTCGCGGCGGCATGGGCGCCGTCAGCAACGCGCTCGGCGCCTCGTTCATGGCCAGCGGCGGCACCATCCGCAGCGCGGCGCCGGTGGCGCAGATCCGGGTGAAGAACGGCCGCGCCTGCGGTGTCGTGCTCGAGGGCGGTGAGGAGGTGAGGGCGAGGCTGGTGATCTCCAATCTGGATGTGCGGCGCACGTTTTTGAAGACCATGGATGCGAAGGACCTGCCCGATGATTTTCTGCGCCAGGTGAGGAATTTCAAAATTCGCGGCTCTTCGGGAAAGTTGAACATCGCGCTGGACGGGCTGCCGCGATTCCCGAGCATACCGGAAGGCTCGCCGACGACCCGCGGCGATATGCATGTCACCGATACCATTGAAATGATGGAACGCGCCTACGATGACTGGAAGGACGGACGCTGGTCGCGGGCGCCGTATATCGACATGCTGATTCCCTCGCAGATCGATCCGACCATGGCGCCGGACGGCAAACACTACATGTCGGTATTTGTTCAATACTGTCCTTATCAATTGGCCGATGGCGAGTGGACCCAGGCCAAGCGGCAGGCCTTCGGCGATACCGTGATCAATACCATTGCCCAGCACAGCCCGAATTTCAAAGAACTGATCCTGCACGCCGAAATCCGCACGCCCTGGGACATTGAAAACGAAGTGGGCCTTACCGAAGGCAATATCTTCCAGGGCGAACTGACCATGGATCAGCTGCTGTTCAACCGTCCGGTGCCGGGCTTCGCCCAGTATCGTGGCCCGGTGAAGGGCATGTACATGTGCGGTTCCAGCACGCATCCCGGCGGCGGCGTCATGGGCGCACCGGGCGCGAACGCGGCTCGCGCCGTGCTGCGCGATCTCAAGTTGGCGCATTGAACATGCAAGGCCCTTCCCCGGCGCCATCACGCTACGATTGCGTCGTCATTGGCGCGGGCCACAATGGGCTTGTCTGCGCGGCCACATTGGCGCGTGGCGGCCGCTCGGTGCTGCTGCTGGAGGCTGCTGCCCAAGTGGGGGGCGCGGCGCTGACGCGCGAATTCGTCCCAGGCTTTCGGGTCTCGGCCGGCGCGCATCTGCTGCATTTGATGCCAGCCGAACTGATCCGCGACCTCAAGCTTGAAAACCACGGGCTGGAATGGGCGGCGCAGCGCATGACGACCACGGCACTGCTCGGCGACTCGGCGCCGCTCGCCTTGAGTCCGGGCGCCGCCGATCACCCGGGGCTGTCCGCGGCCGATGCCGCGGCTTATGCGGCCTACACCGCACGAATGCGGCGCTTCGCCGCGGCTCTCGCGCCGATCTTCTCCAAGGTGCCGCCGCGGCTGGGCAGCACCGCTTGGTCGGATCGCATGGCGCTGCTGCGCATGGGCTGGCAAATCCGCAAGCTGGGCCGCCGCGACATGCGCGAACTGCTGCGGATCGGCGGCATGAATGTGTACGACCTGCTGGAAGAGAACTTCGAATCCGCGGCCCTCAAAGGGGCGCTGGGATTCGATGCGGTACTGGGCGCGAACTTCGGTCCGCGCTCGCCGGGCACGGTGCTGACCTTGCTGTATCGCCTGGCGGCGGAGTCGTCTGCGGGGGCCTCGGGACTGTCGCAACCCAAGCGCGGCATGGGAGCGCTGTGCGATGCGCTGGCGAAGGCGGCGGTCGCCGCAGGCGCGGTGATCCGCACGCAAGCGCCGGTCGCCAATATTCTGGTCGAGGCCGATCGGGCTTGCGGAGTGGCGCTCGAGTCGGGCGAGCGCATCCTGGCAGAAAATGTAATCTCCAGCGCCGACCCGAAAACCACCTTCCTCAAGCTGCTGGGCACGGCGCACCTCGATGCCGGATTCGTGCGCCGGGTGGACCACATCCGCTCGCGCGGCCTCGCCGCCAAACTGCATATCGCCCTGAATCGCGCCCCGCCGTTTCGTGCTGTTTCCGAGGCAGCACTGCGAGGCCGTCTGCTGCTCGCGCCGTCGCTGCAGTACATCGAGCACGCCTACAACCACGCGAAGTACGGCGAATTCTCCGCATCGCCGGTCATGGAAATCACGGTTCCCAGCGTCAATGACCCAACACTGGCGCCACCCGGCCAACATGTGCTGTCGGCCATCGTGCAATACGTGCCCTATGCGCTCAAGGAAGGTTGGGAAAGTGCGCGGCCGCGTTTCTTGGACGCCGCGCTGGACGCGCTGGAGCGGGTCGCGCCGGGGCTGCGCGGCTGCATCGTCGGCATCGAGGTGTCGACGCCGGTGGATTTGCAGCGCGAATTTCGCATAAGCGGCGGCCATTGGCATCACGGCGACCTCGCCTTCGATCAGATCCTGATGGTGCGGCCGGTACCCGGCGCCGCCCAATACCGCTCGCCCGTCGAGGGCTTGTTCCTCTGCGGTGCCGGGTGTCATCCCGGCGGCGGGGTGATGGGTGTCGCCGGCCGCAACGCGGCTCAGCAAGTCCTTAAGGGGGGTTGGTTCTCATGATGGAATCATCGTCATCGCATTTCAAGCAGCCGCTGTTGAAGACACCATTTCACCGGCGCGCCCGTGAACTCAGCCAGGTGGACAGCTTCATCCCCTGGGCCGGCTACACGACCGTCGATGTGTTCACCACAGCCGAGCAGGAATATTTTGCGATCCGCAATGCAGCCACGCTGTATGACCTGACGCCGATGATCAAATACCGGGTGATCGGCCGCGACGCCGTCGCCTTTCTCAATCGCCTGGTGACGCGGGATGTTGCGAAGCTGAAGCCAAACCGGGTTGCCTACTGCGTCTGGTGCAACGACGCCGGACACCTGATCGATGACGGCACCCTATTTCGCCTGGGCGATTCCGAGTACCGCATATGCACGGCGCAGCGGCAGATCGACTGGCTGCTGGATTCGGCGCTCGGCTTCGAGGTGCAAATCAGCGAAGTGACCGAGCAACTTGCCGCGCTGGCCGTGCAGGGGCCGACTTCCTGCGCAGTGCTCAAGGCGGCGGGCTTGAGGGGTGTGGAGAGGCTCAAGCCGTTCGAGACCAGCGACTTCACGCTGGACGGGGCCGGCGCCGCGGGCGGGCAGCGGCTGACGGTCTCGCGCACCGGCTTCACCGGCGATCTGGGCTACGAGCTGTGGATGGAACCCGGGGCCGCGGAAAGCATCTGGGACATTCTGATGCTGGCGGGGCGCTCCCGGGGCATCCGCGCCATCGGGTCGCAGGCGCTGAATATCGCGCGCATCGAAGCGGGGTTCTTGAGTCCGAACTTCGACTTCGTGTCCGCGGAACACACCATTCGCATAGGCACCGACCGCTCGCCGCTGGAATTGGGATTAGGCTGGCTGGTGGACTTCAACAAGGGTCATTTCACCGGGCGGCGCGCGTTGCTCGACGAGCGGCAGCGGGGCCCGCAGCGCCAATTGGTCGGCCTCGATGTCGCCGGCAACAAACCCGCCCACAATGCGCTGCTGTACAAGGATCACGGTGGCAAACGGGAAATCGGCCACGTCAGCTCTGCGGTGTGGTCGCCGACTTGCAAGCGCAACATCGGCCTTGCTATGGTCGATGCGCCGCATTTCAAAATCGGCTCGACCGTTTGGGCTGAAATCTATTTGAGCCGGGAGCTTGTTTGGGAGCGTCGGATGTCGCATGCGCAAGTGGTCGAGCGTCCTTTCTTTGCCCCGGAGCGAAGACGCGCGACCCCGCCGGCTGAATTCTAGTACGCATGACCACGGCGCCAAAATCGATCGCCGACCGGCCGTGGCTCGATCCCGATGCCAAGCCGCAGATCGTCCTCGAAAGCGTCACCAAGACATTCGGCACCTTCACCGCCGTGGACAGCGTCAACCTGCGGATCTTCAAGGGCGAGATGTTTGCGCTGGTAGGCGCATCGGGCTGCGGCAAAACCACCTTGCTGCGCATGCTGGCGGGATTTGCGACGCCGAGCAGCGGGCGAATCCTGATCGAGGATGTCGACCAGACCCACGTGCCGCCGCACGAGCGTCCGGTCAACATGATGTTTCAGTCCTATGCGTTGTTTCCCCATATGAGCGTGGAGGACAACATCGGCTACGGCCTGCGCCGCATGAATCTGAACGCTGCAGTCAGATCGAAGCGCATCCAGGATGCGTTGGATATGGTGCAGCTCGGACCGCTCAAGAAGCGCAAGCCCCACCAGCTGTCAGGCGGCCAGCGCCAACGCGTGGCCCTGGCGCGCGCGTTGATACGCAGGCCCAAGGTCTTGCTGCTCGATGAGCCATTGAGCGCGCTCGACAAGAAGCTGCGCGAACAGACGCAATTCGAATTGATGAACATCCAATATCAAGTGGGCATCACCTTCGTTTTCGTCACCCACGATCAGGACGAAGCGATGGCGCTGGCGACGCGCATTGCGGTGATGAATCGCGGCCAGGTGGTGCAGGTGGGCACGCCGGCGGAGATCTACGAATTTCCGCAGGATCGATTTGTCGCCGATTTCATCGGCACCACCAATCTTTTCGAAGGGACGGTGGGCGCCACCGAACCCGGCCGCTTCATCGTGCAGAGCCAGGAGGCGGGCTGCGACCTCATCGTCGATGACTTAAGCCGCTGCGTCAGCGGTCAGCGCGTTTGGGTGGCGCTGCGGCCCGAGAAAATCCGCTTGAGCAAGCAGCCGATCGGCGGCGAGCAGGTCAATCAAATCAAGGGGGTCGTCTGGGAATTGGGCTACCTCGGCAATCGCTCGACTTATCGCATCAAGACCGCTACCGGAAAAATGGTGACCGTATTTGCGCAGAACGAGCGCCGCTCATCGGAATGGTCCATCGATTGGAGCGACGAGGTGTACTTGAGCTGGACCGCCCATGGCGCGGTTGTGCTGCAGCAGTAAGCTCGCCGGGGATTTCATGCCACCAGTCAGCCGCATTCTCCATCAAGTCGCCGCGAGCCTGCTGCTGATGGTTTGCTGCGGCCCGGTGTTGGCGGCGAAAACCGCGAACGTGGTGCTCATCGTGAGCGACGGCTTGCGCTGGCAGGAAGTATTCGCCGGCGCCGATGAGCGCTTGATCACCGACAAGGCGGGCAACTGGGTGGCGGAGGCGGAGCTGCGCAAGCGCTACTGGCGGGCCGACGCCGACGCGCGGCGCGAGCTGCTGTTTCCGTTTTTGTGGGGCACGGTGGCCAAGCAAGGGCAGATTTTCGGCAACCGGCGCAAGGGCAGCGATGCCCACGTGACCAACGGCAAGGCCTTCTCCTACCCCGGATACAACGAGATGTCGACCGGCTACCCGAACGACGCCATCGACAGCAACGAATATGGGCCCAATCCCACCGCCAGCGTTTTCGAATGGCTCAACAATTTCGAAGAATTCAACGGCCGGGTGGCGATCTACGGCACCTGGAATGTCTACGAAAACATATTCAACAAAACCCGCAGCGGGCTCATCATGCAGACCGGATGGGACCTGCCGCCCAAGGCGCGTCAGACGGAGCGGGACGCCCTGTTGCGCGAGCTGTTTTCGACCACCACCCGGTTCGATGAAGAAGATCTTCCGAATGCCCTGCTGCAGATCCCGCTATTGGACTATGTCCGCACCGGACAGGCGCGCGTCCTGTTCGTCGGCTACGGCGAGACCGATGGTTGGGCGCACCAGGGGCGCTACGATCTGGTGCTCGACAGCGCCCACCGGTTCGATTACTTCGTGAAGCAGCTGTGGGACACCATGCAATCGATGCCCCGCTATCGCGGCACCACCACGTTCATCATCACCACCGATCATGGCCGGGGCGGCGGCCTCAGCCAATGGAAGGAACACGGCGTCGAGGAGAAGGGCTCGGAGAATATCTGGATAGCGGTGATGGGGCCCGACACCGCCGCGCTCGGCGAGCGCTCAAACACCGCGCCCGTGACCCAGGCGCAGATCGCCGCAACTGTAGCCGCGTTGCTCGGCAGGGACTACCACGGCGCGGTTCCCAAAGCGGCAGCGCCGATCGGCGCCGTATTGGACGGCGCCGCCGCGGCAAAGGGCAGATAGCCGGCGAGTCCGGCCGCTGGATGGCGCGCGGCAGCGTGCTGCGCCGCCCGTTTTTATATTATACTCGTAACATTACAAAAAGCGTGTAACTCAAGGGTGCGGCGATGCGCGACGTGAAGACTCTCGGACTACTCGGCACCGGCGTGATCGGCGGCGGATGGGCGGCCCGCGCGCTGCACTTTGGAATCGATGTCATCGCCGCGGATGTCAAGCCCGAAATGGAAGAATGGATACGCGGCGCGGTGGCCAACGCCGAACCAGCCCTGGCGCGCCTCACGTTTGCGCCGCTGCCGCCCAAAGGCAAGCTTTTGTTCACGACCGATCTCAAGGTGATGGCGGAGCGGGCGGATTTCATCCAGGAGAACATTCCCGAGCAGCTGCCCTTGAAGCAACGCATGCTGGCAGAGGTGAGCCGCCACGCCGCGGCGGATGTGGTGATCGCGTCCAGCACCTCCGGCCTCACCCCGACCGATTTACAGCGCGACATGCGGGCGCCGGAACGCTTCTGCGTTGCGCATCCGTTCAACCCGGTATATTTACTGCCCCTGGTCGAACTGGTCGGCGGCGCGAAAACCTCGCCGGCAACGATCGAGGCGGCGGCGAAGTTCTTCGCCTACATCGGGATGCATCCGCTGCGGGTGCGGCACGAAGTGCCGGGTCACCTGACCGATCGCCTGCAGGAGGCATTGTGGCGCGAGATCCTGCATCTCGTGAATGACGGCATTGCCACCACCGGCGAACTCGACGAGTCCATCGTCTACGGGCCGGGTTTGCGATGGGCCGCCATGGGCACCAACATGATCTACCACCTGGCCGGCGGCGAAAGCGGTATGCGCCACATGCTGGCGCAGTTCGGTCCCTGCCTGAAGTGGCCCTGGACCAAACTCGAGGCCCCGGAGCTTACCGAGACCTTGATCGACCGCATGGTCGAGGGCACCCAAGCCCAAGCGGCCGGGCGCTCGATCCGAGAACTCGAGCGTCTGCGCGATGATTCTCTGGTCGCCGTCCAGCAGGTTCTGCGTCAGTACGGTATCGGCGCCGGCGCGACATTGCGCGCTCTCGAGGAGCGCCTTTATCGGGACGCCGCAGCCGCCAGTCCGGCGGACTCCGAGCGCGGCAAGCCATTGCGGCTCGTGGATACGGTGGTAAGGCCCGAATGGATCGACTACAACCGCCATATGTCCGACTTCCGCTACGGCCAGGTCTTCGGCGATGCCATGGATTCGTTGTATCGGCGGGTGGGGGTCGACGAGTCGTACCGCGCCACCGGCCGCATGTACTACTCGGTGGAAAGCCACGTGAGCTACCTGGGTGAAGCCAAGGTGGGGGAGGCGCTGCACGTCACCACGCAGCTGCTCGCGGTCGATGAAAAGCGGTTGCAGGTCTTTCATCGTCTGCATCGCGGCCGCGATGATGCGCTCATCGCCACCGACGAACAGATGCATCTGCATGTCGATACCGCCGCCGCCAAGGCGACGGCGGTCGATCCCGCCGTGCGCGCCAAGCTGGAGGCGATTCGCAACGATCAGGCAGGATTGCCGCGGCCGCACCAAGCGGGGCGCATCGTCGGCCAGCGCCACTGAAGCGGCCGACCCAAAGTCATGCCCAAGGTCGTCGATCATGCCCAGCGCCGCGATGAGATCGCGCTGGTTGCCTGCCAGGTCGTTGCAAAATACGGCTTCGAACAGGCGACGGTGGCGCGAATCGCGCGCGCCGCCGGCTATACCACCGGCATGGTGGCCCACTACTTTGAGTCGAAGCAGGAAATCATACTCGCCGCGCTGCGTCTGATGCTGCTGCGGATCGAGCAGAGACTCACGCGCGAGCGGCGCGGCGGCGAAACCAATCTCCTCGAGGTATTGTCCGAAGCGCTGGCGCTCGATGAACAGCGATTTACCGAATGCGCTTTCTGGATGGCGTTTTGGGGGCAGGTTTCCGCAGACAAGAAGCTCAGACGTCTCAACATCTGGGTCCACCGCGAGTATCAACGGTTGTTTGCACGCTGCTTTGCCGAACAGTGGCGCGAATGGGCGGTTTGGCCGCCGGCGCTGCGCGATCAGGTGCTGCGTTCGGTGGTGACATTCATCAACGGCCTGACCGCGAGTTCCGTGACCAGTCCGCGCGACTGGCCGCCGGCCGCGCAGATCGAGCAACTACGCCTGCAATTGGATCTGCTGCGAAACTGGGCGACGCTTAAGCGCAAGAGCCGAACCGGCTAAATTGGGAGTCACCATGGATTTCTCTCTCAGCGAAGAACAGCAACTGGTGATCAAGACCACCCGCGACTTCGTGCACAACGAACTGTATCCGCACGAAAAGGAAGTGGAGGAAACCGGCGTGCTGCGTCCGGAACTGCACCGGGAATTGAAGGCCAAGGCCATCGATGCCGGCTTGTATGCGGCAAACATGCCGGTGGAGGTGGGCGGAGCGGGCCTCGACACGGTTACCTGGGTGCTCTACGAAAAAGAGCTGGGCCGCGCCAACTATGCGCTGCACTACTCCTGCGTGGGCCGCCCCTCCAACATTCTGCTGGCCTGCGACGGCGCGCAACGGGAACGCTACCTACTGCCCACGGTGCGCGGCGATCGGACCGAATGTCTGGCGATGACCGAGCCCGGCGCTGGATCGGATTTGCGCGGCATGAAGACCACCGCCCAGCGCAAGGGCGATGACTTCGTGATCAACGGCACCAAGCACTTCATCAGCCACGCCGATCATTCGGACTTCGTGATCCTGTTCGCCGCCACCGGCGAGGAAACCACTTCCCATGGCAGCCGCAAAAAGATGACGGCATTCCTCGTCGACATGGGCCATCCTGGCTTTACGGTCAGGCCCGGCTACAAGAACGTGTCGCATCGCGGTTACACCAACAGCATTCTCGAATTCAACAACTGTCGCGTCGCCAGATCGGCGATCCTGGGAGAAATAGACCACGGCTTCGAGGTCGCGAACACCTGGCTCGGGGCAACGCGGCTGCAGGTGGCGGCGACCTGCTTAGGGCGCGCCGAGCGCGCGCTCGAACTTTCGAAGCAATGGGCGGTGGACCGCGTGCAATTCGGACAGCAGATCGGGAAATTTCAGGGCGTCAGTTTCAAGCTGGCCGATATGGCGGTGGAACTGCGCGCCGCGGAGCTGCTGGTGCTGGAGGCGGCGTGGAAACGCGATCGGAAGATCGACACCGACATGGATATGGCCATCGCCAAGGTCAAAGCCACCGAGATGCTGGCGATGGTTTCCGATGAGGCGCTGCAGATCCACGGCGGCATGGGATTGATGAGCGACCTGCCGCTGGAGAGGATCTGGCGCGACGCACGCATCGAGCGCATTTGGGACGGCACCAGCGAGGTGCAGAGGCATATCATTTCCCGCAGCCTGCTGCGGCCTTTGGGGGGGTAGTACTAGCGGCCGCTCCAACGCGGGCTGCGCTTTTCGGTGAATGCGCGGGTACCTTCCTTGAGATCATCGGAGCGGATCACGCGCTGCACGGCGTCCAGCGCATCGTGCAGTTCAAAGGCTTCATGCTCCGCAACCATCTCGGTGTGGCGCAGCAGCTGTTTGATCGCCGGGAACAGCAGCGGCGGTCCTGCAGCGAGCTGCTTGGCGATTTCACGCGCCTTGTTCAGTCCTTCCCCCCGGGGAACGACATGATTCGCAAGGCCCCAGTGCTTGGCTTCGGCGGCGTCCATCCAGCGCCCTGTCATCAGGAATTCCACCGCCACATGGTAGGGAATCCGGCGCCGCAGTTTGACTGTGCCGGCGTCCGCCAATACCCCGACATTGATTTCCGGCAAGGCGAATTTCGCGTGCTCCTCCATCACGATGATGTCGGTGCCCAGCACGATTTCGAAGCCGCCGCCGCAGGCAATGCCATTGACCGCGGCAATGATGGGCTTGTTGAGATTCCTCGGATAATTCAATCCGCCGAAGCCGCCGACACCCCAGTCCTCATCGGACTTCTCGCCGGCTGTGGCAGCCTTCAAGTCCCATCCGGGGGAGAAAAAACGCTCGCCGGCGCCGGTGATGATGGCGATGCGCAATTCCGGATCGTCGCGAAAGGATGTAAAAATATCGTTCAATCGCCGGCTCGCCGGCAGATCGATGGCATTGGCCTTTGGCCGATCGATGGTGACTTCAAGTATGGCGCCGTCCCGGGTTGTGCGGATTCCGTCGGACATGTCTACCTCCCACTTAAATCCAATTTCTTCAAGCGCATCATCGTATCAACAGCGACCGCGCCCATGCCCGCGGATCTGACAACCACGGGATTCACATCGAGCTCCACCAGCCTCGCCACGTTCGCGGCTGCAAAGCGCGCCACGCTCATGACCGCTGCGATCAGGGCATCGACATCGGCGGCCGGCTTGCCGCGGTACCCTCCCAGCAGTCTCGCCATGGCCAGCTGCTTTAAGGCCGCGGCAATCGAGACATGCGACCAGGGCGGCAGCAGGCTGACGCTGTCCGCCAGGAGTTCGGTGAGCACGCCGCCCGCCCCGAGCACCAGTACCTGGCCGAATTGAGGATCGACAGTGATCCCGATCAGCACTTCGGCCACCCCATCGGTGATCATCTCCTCCACCAGCAGGGTTGGCGAGAGCCTCGAGAGCCGCTCGGCGGCTTCGGCTGCCTGGTCCGCGCTGCGGATGTTGAGCGCTACGCCGCCGATCTCGCTCTTGTGCTCGAGATCCGCAGCCGCGGCTTTGATGACCACGGGGAATCCCAACTCAACGGCTGCCTCAGCGGCGGCGCTCGCGGCGACGATTTTGCCGCGTGGAATCGTCAATCCAAAGTCTGCCAGCGCGGTCTTGCCCTCGCGCTCGCCAAGTGCGTAAACGTCGTGATGCGCGCAAGCTTCGGCGGCAGGCAGATTCAAATCCACGGTCGGATTGGAGCGCCAAGCCGCGCCCACCGCGCCGGCCAGCGCCAGCGCTTCCAGCGCCTCGCGTTGTCCCTGCAGGGGGATGACGCCGTTCGCAAGGCAGCGCTCGCGCACCCGGACACTCAAGGTTTCAGGGAGCGAGGCAATCAAGGCCGCCCGCGTCGGCGCGCCGCGTGCAGCTTCGATGAACACCCCGATGACTGCGTCAAATGCGGCGGTGTCCGCCTTCTGCTCAGGCGGACAGTCGAGCATGAATCCCGCCGCGTCGAAGCCGGCGTGGAGAACTTCGTAGAACACCTTCCTGAGCGCCGGCGGATCAAACCACAGATAGGTATGGATATCGAACGGATTGGCGATGGTGACCCGGTCGGTCAGCAGCGCGCGCAAGCTGGCGGCCGGCGCCGGCGGAATGTCGGAGAAATTCAGCTCCAGGTCGCGCGCCACATCGGCGGTCATTGCCATGTCGCCGCCCGAAGCGCCCATCACCAGCACCTTGTTTCCGGGCAGCGGACCTCCGGTATGGAAGAGCTTGAGCGTTTCGAGGAGCGTCCCCAAGGTATCGCAGCGCGCAATTCCCGCCTGGCGGCAGAAGGCCGCGAAAATCTGGTCCGCGCCTGCCAGCGCTCCGGTATGACTATGGGCGGTGCGCGCGGCCGCCGCGGTGCGGCCGGATTTTATGGCAGCGATGGGCTTGCCGGCCGCGCGCGCCAAGTCGGCGGCGTGCGCAAACCGCGCCGCATCCTTGATGCCTTCTATATATAGGCCGAAGGCCGTGACGCGCGGGTCATCGCAGAGAATCTCGATCAGGTCCTCGACCGCAAGCCGGGCTTGATTGCCGACGCTGAACACGTAGCCGATCGGCAGCGAGCGATCGTTGAACATCAGCGTCAGCGCGATGGTGCCGCTCTGACAGATCAACGCCACGCCGCGCCCGGGACTCCCGCCCACGATTTGATCGGGCATCATCGCCACGCGGTCGAAGAAATTGACGAAACCGTAACAATTGGGTCCCAGATACGGCAGCTCGCCGGCGCTGTACGCCAATTCTTCGCTGAGACGGCGGCCGGCGTCGGTGCCGGTTTCCGCAAAGCCGGCGCTGAAGCAAACGAAACCGCCGGCGCCGCGCGCGGCCAGTGCGGCCGCCACGGCGGGGGCTTCCATGTTCGGTACGGCGACAAAGGTCGCATCCGGCGTACCCGGCAGTTCGGCGACCGATCGAAAGTAGGTTGCCGCCGCGGTCGATGGCCGGCTGGGATGCACTCGCCACAGCGCTCCTGAGTAGCCGATTGCCGCGTTGCCGGCGGCAACCGCGTCGGTCCAGGCGCCGGCGCCCACCAGCGCGATGCTGCGTGGAGCGATCAAGCGACGAATATCCTTCGTCGGCATTTCAGCGATGCTTCAATTCGATCTTGCGCGACACAGGACCAAAGGCTTCGCGCGCCGCCGCGGACAATTTAAGGGCACTCAATTTTGCGGTCACGGTTTCCGGGAAGGACGCACCGGCCGGCGTCGCTCCCTGATGGACGTGCATCAGCATCATGTCGACCATCGCAGCCTTATGGCTAAGCCGGCTGCAGACGAACGTACAACCCGCGTGAATTCGTTTGCGGTCGAAATCCAAGATGGAGGTAATGACCTTGAGATCATCCGAACTCTTGATCTCGTTCAGGAAGTGAACATGCATCTCGAGCGAGTACAGCGTGCAGTGGGTGCTCGCACGATAGGCTGCATCCAAACCCAGGTAATCCATCAGCCCGTCGATGGCGTAGCTGGCCGCAAGCAGGTAATAGGCATCGCGAAGATGGCCGTTGTAGTCGATCCAATCCGGCTCGATCTTGGCGCGATAAACCGGGAGTTCCGCCGCTGCGGGGCCGCTCACTGGCGCTGCTCAGTGCAGCTGCAGGCGCTCGCGCGCTTGAGCTGCTGTGAGCACCCGAGCGCCAAGCGCCTCGATGATCGTGCGGGCCTTTTCCACCAGTTGGGCATTGCTCGCGTACACACCCTTGCTCAAGTACAGATTGTCCTCGAGTCCGACGCGCACATTGCCCCCCAGCAGCACGGCCTGCGCCACCCACGGCATCTGCATGCGGCTGATGGCGAAGCTGCCCCAATTGCAATTCTCCGGAAGCGCATTGACCATGGCCAGCAGATGTCCCACGTCGGCCGGCACACCATATGGAATACCCATGCACAATTGAATCATCGACGGCGCAACCAGAAGTCCTTCCTTGATCATCTGTTTGACGAAGGACAGATTGCCGGTGTCGAATACCTCCAGCTCCGGCTTCACGCCGAGCTCCTTGCAAATGGCGGCGCCTTTGCGCAGGTAGTTGGGCGTCGACACATAGGCGCGGTTGTCGTCGCCGAAATTCAAGGAACCGCAATCCAGGGTCGCAATCTCGGGCCGGTACAGGCCTTCACTGCACAAGTCGATGACATGGCGCATGCGATCTTCCTGGCTGACAAAGTCGCTGCCGGGTCCAGGGGTGTCCTTGAGGCCGCTGTCGCCGACCACGATGTATCCGCCCATGCCGCAGGTCAAGTTCACGATCACATCCACCTTGCTGTCGCGGATGCGCTTGACCACTTCGCGGTAGTGCCTGGTCTCCATGCTGAACGCGCCGGTTTCCGGTTCGCGGACGTGAATGTGAACGATGGCGGCACCGGCCTGCGCCGCCGCGATGGCGGTGGCGGCGATTTGTTCGGGAGTGATCGCGCAATGCGGGCTCTTGGTCACCTTGGTGTCGTCGCCGGTGACAGCGCAGGAAATGATTACGTCGTGATTCATGGGCTCGTCCTCTTCAAGCGGCTCAATGACCATCGTGGTTTTATTATAGTCATGATAATATTTAAGCCACGCCGGAGCAACTGGCGGATGCGGCAGCCGGTCCGAGGGCCTGGCGCGAGCCAACCGCGACAACCGCGGCACCCTGGCGCAGAATGCGCCTAAAGGGCGTGCGGGACCAAGAAATGAACAACAAGCAAAATGGTGGTGATGTCGCACTCCGCATGCGGCCGCGGCGCCGCGGAATCGCCCGTCTCGCATTGCTCGCCGTGGTGGGCGCGGTACTTCTCGGCGGCAGCACGGCGGCGTCCTACTATGTCGATGCCCTGTGGTTCGGATCGCTTGGCTATGCGCCGGTGTTCTGGACGCGGCTCAATCTGCAAGCAGCGACCTTCGCCAGCTTCTCCTTGCTCACGTTTCTGGTGGTCTACGTGGTGTTCCGGGCACTGAAACCTGACCGGCTCGATGCGCTGACCGGGGCCACGATTCTCGTCAACCGGCGGCCGGTCGCGCTGCCGGTCGCGCGCTTTCTCAACCTGATCGGGGTCGGCTTATCCGCATTGATCGCCGCCGTAACCGGCGCCAATATCGCTGAGCGTTGGATGACCCTGGCCCTGTACTGGGAGGCGCCGCGTCACGCCACCATGCTCGACCCGATATTTGGGCGATCGCTGGATTTTTACCTGTTTACACTGCCGGCCGCGCAGCTCATAACCGGCTGGTTGCTGACACTGACGGTGATTGGCTGCGCGATGGCCGCGGTGTCGGCGGCCCTCGCGGGCGGTGGGCGCCTGGTAAGGGCACGGCAGATCGACGCGGATCAGGCGCGACTGTGGCGCGGGGTGTCGATCGGCATCGCGGCGGTGCAGTTGGCGCTCGCCGCGCGCGTGTACCTGGGGCGCTTCGACCGGCTGTTCCAGGACGGCACCATTTTCTCGGGTGTCACATACACCGACGCCCACATCACCCTGACCGGTATGTTGATCGTTGCCGTCGCCTTTGTCGCCGGCTCGGCCCTGGCCGCAGCTTGCGCGATCAGGCCGCTCCCGAGGAGGTGGCTTGTGGTATCGGTTGTTCCGGCCGTCACCTGCTACCTCATTGTCGCAGCCGTGAGCTCGTATGTCAGCAGCTTCATCGTGCAACCCAATCAGCTGGTCAAGGAGCGGCCGTTCATTGCGCACAATATAGAAATGACCCGGCAGGCATACGCGCTCGATCGCATCGAAACCCACGCGTTCCCCGCCGATACCGGCATCGAGGCTCTCGAAGCGGCTAACAACCAGGCGACGCTCGAAAACATCAGGTTATGGGACTGGCGAGCGTTGCAGGATACTTTGCGTCAGATCCAGGAAATCCGGACCTACTACGATTTTCCGGATATCGACATCGATCGATACCGGATCGGTGGTTCGGTCCGCCAGATGATGCTCGCCACACGCGAACTCAATGTGGATAAGTTGCCGCAGAGCAGCCGCAACTGGATCAACGAGAAGCTGATTTATACCCATGGGTACGGGGTTACGATGAATCCGGTGAACGGCTTCACACCCGAAGGGCTGCCGACCCTGGTGCTCAGCAATATGCCGATCCAGAGCACGATTCCAGAGCTGACCGTGACGCGCCCGGAGATTTATTTCGGCGAACTTACCAATACCGACGTCTACGTCAAGACTCGGCAGAAGGAATTCAACTACCCGCAGGGCGACGCCAACAATCTGACCTCGTACCAGGGTTCAGGCGGCATTCGGTTGGGCGGCCTGCTCCGGCGCACATTGATTGCACTCGATCGCGGTGATCTTTCAAAACTGCCGTTCAGCGACGATGTCAACTCGGAAAGCCGCCTATTGATGCGGCGCAGGCTGAGCGAACGCGTGCACGAGCTCGCGCCGTTTCTCACACTCGATGCGGACCCCTACGTCATCGTTGGCGAAGATGGCCGGATCCGCTGGCTGATGGATGCCTTCACGACGTCCGACTACTATCCGTTCGCGCGACGCTATCTGCTCGGCAATGAACGCATCAATTACATTCGCAATAGCGTCAAGATCCTGATCGATGCCTACAGCGGCGAAACGACATTCTATGTGTTCGATTCCAAGGATCCGATCATCGCCGCCTATCGGGCTATTTTCCCCGTTTTGTTCGCCGACGCCTCGGCAATGCCGGCCGCGGTGCGCAAACACGTGCGGTACCCGGAACTATTGTTGAACGTCCAGGCCGCGGTCTACGACCTTTATCACATGACCGATCCCGACGTGTTCTACAACCGCGAGGATCTGTGGAGCGTGGCGACGGAAATCGCCATGCAGAATCAGCGCCAACAGGTCATGGAGCCAAACTTTGTGTTGATGACTCTGCCAGGGGAACGGTCGAGCGAGTTCATCGCGATCCTGCCGTTCACGCCGGCGAATCGCAATAACCTGATCGGCTGGATCGCCGGCCGCAGCGACGGCGAACATTATGGCGAGGCTGTGGTCTATAATTTTCCCAAGACCAAGCTCATCGACGGACCGCTGCAAATCGAGGCGCGCATCGATCAGAACGCGCAGTTGTCGGGTCAGCTGACATTATGGAACCAGCAAGGATCGCACGTGCGCCGCGGCAGCCTGATCGTCATTCCGATAGGCCGGGCCCTGTTGTACGCGGAACCCATTTACCTGCAAGCCAACCGGAGTCCCATGCCCGAGCTTCGCTTGGTCGTACTCGCGGTGCAGGACCGCCTGGCGTACGGGCCGACATTCGAAACGGCGATGGCCGCCCTGTTTGGGGCCGGCCCGTCGATGCTCAGCGCGCAAGCCTCGCCGGCTGCCGCAGCACAGCCGGCGAGCACCACCGCGGCCCCTGCGGCTGCAGGCGACCTGAATGCATTGATTGCCGAGGCCGCGCAGGATTTCGCCGACTATCAGCAGCTCACGGCCGGTGGCAAGCTCGCTGAGGCGGGCCAGAAACTGGAGGCGCTGAAGCGCGTACTCGAGCAACTTCAGGCGCGCCGCCATTGATCATGCCGGGTTGCGCGCCTTGCCGGCGGATGTTGGCGCATCGGCGCGCAGTAGCCCCGCGCGCTTCAGCTCCTGCCAAAACGGCGTCGGAATAATGGTTTCATACAATTCAGCGGTCAGCTCGACATGGTGTGCGCTGCGCAGCCCGGGAATCACACTGGCGACCTGGGGATGGGCCAAGGGAAATTGCAGCGCTGCTGCGGCGAGCGGTATGCCAAATTGGTCGCAAATAGTCTCCAAGCGCTGCACCCGCTCAACGACGGCCGGCGGCGCGGTTCCATAGTTGTAGTACAACGCGCCACCGTGCCGCGTGCCGGTCGCCAAGATCCCGGAGTTGTACGGACCGCCGATTACAATTGAAGTGCCCGAACGCTCACAGGCCGGAAGCAGAGCGTCCAGCGCATCCTGTTCCAGCAGCGTGTAACGCCCCGCGAGAAGAATGACGTCCAACTGCGCATGATTCAGCGCCTCGAGGCACACGGAGATCTCGTTCACGCCCAGTCCAAATGCTTGAATCGCACCCGCTTGACGCAACTGCTCAAGCGCGCGAAAACCACCGCCTTGCGTGAGCTGCTGGAAATACATCGCGTTGTCGTCGCCGTGGGTGAGGCGGCCAATATCGTGGACGTACAATATTTCAATTCGTGCCAGGCCGAGACGCTGCACACTGGATTCCCACGAAGCCATGACTCCATCGAAGCTATAGTCGTACGCGGGTTCGAATGGCATCGGCGAGCAAAATCCATGCCGCTCATGCACTCCGCGAACGCGCGGGTCGGCCTTCAGCAGCCGGCCCACTTTGGTGGAAATGACGATCGAATCGCGGCCACGAAACGCGTCGCCGACGCGCCGTTCGCTGAGTCCAAATCCGTAGTAGGGCGCGGTATCGACATAGGCGACGCCGAATTTCAACGCTGCCGCGCATGCGCCGGCGGAATCGTCGTCACTCACCGGCTGATAAAGATTCCCCAAGGGAGCCGTGCCCAAGCCCAATTCGGTAACGGCTAGAGAAGTCCTTCCAACCCGGCGAGTTGGAATGCGGCCATTCACTGCTTGACGCCTTCATGCTGGGAGAGTTGAAAGACGCAGCTCAGCGGCGCCCATTTTTCATGCGCGGCGGCATCGGGGAGCGCGCGCTGAAAGGTCGCCATGTACGCCTCCCATTTGTCGCTTTCCTGCTGGGACACTCGCGACGGGTCGATGCGAGGATAGTCCTCGGCTGCCTCCACGATCATGAACAGGCGATCGGCTCGTTGCCAGATCTGCATCTCGATCACGCCCTGCGCACGTATGTGATCGATGACAGCAGGCCACACGGATCCCGGCTCATGCATTCGGCAATATTCGCGTATCAAGGCGGCATCGTTCACCAAGTCCAGCGCGAAACATCGACGCCTGCTCATACGGCACTCCTTTATGTATGCCCGGCAATCAAGCACGAGCGCTCGCCGCAGCGTAAAATGCCAGCAAGCACTGCTTGTCCCGCGGATATTATTTTACTGGGTTCCGTGGTATCGGCACGCGCATTCTACAAGATGGATCGCGGCGCGGCTTGGACGCGCTTGCGCAGCCGGAGTTGCCGCCCGTTGAACCGAGTCGACGCCCATCAGCATTACTGGCGCCTGAAGCGCGGCGACTATGGATGGCTGTCTCCAAGCGACGGCGAGTTGTACCGGGATTACATGCCGGCGGATCTGGCGGCATCGCTCGCCGAGTGCGGGATTGGTGCGACCGTCCTGGTGCAGGCGGCGGCGACGGAGGACGAGACGCGGTTCCTGTTCGAGCTTGCGCACCAACATGCATCCGTGGCGGGTGTGGTTGGCTGGGTGAACTTCGAAGCCGCCGACGTCGGTGCCCGGATCGAAAGGTTGATTCGCGATGGCGGCGGGACCCTCAAAGGAATTCGTCCGATGGTGCAGGACATCAGCGATTCACAATGGCTGTCCCGAGGGTCGCTCGACCCTGCCTTTTACGGCATCATCGCCAATGACCTGGCATTTGACGCGCTGGTGAAGCCGGAACATTTAGGAGTGCTGGAGCAGCGCTTGCACAGACATCCCAAGCTGCGGGTGGTTCTGGATCATGGGGGTAAGCCCGACATCGCCGGCGCGCGTTTCAACCCATGGTCTGCGCAGATCGAGCAACTTGCTCGCAACACCTCCGCCTACTGCAAGTTGTCAGGGCTGCTCACGCAGGCTGGGCGGAACGCCGATATTGCGGCGCTGGACGCCTATGTTGCGCACGTATTCGCGTGCTTCGGGGCCGACAGGGTCATGTGGGGCAGCGATTGGCCCGTTGTCACCCCGCATGCTTCGTATCAAAGGTGGTTGGAGCTGTCTCTTGAGCTGGTGGAGCGTCACGCTCCGGGGCGTCAGGATGCCGTATTTGCGTCGAATGCGCTGCGCTTCTATCGAATCAATAGGACAAGGACCCCAGGATGAACAATGCGGTGATCACAGCGCTCGAGACCTACGACGTCCGCTTCCCGACGTCCCGCGAACTGGACGGTTCGGATGCCATGAATGTCGATCCGGATTATTCAGCGGCCTATGTCGTGTTGCGCACCAATGACGTGAATGGTTTATGCGGTCATGGTCTCGTGTTCACCATTGGGCGCGGCAACGACGTGCAGGCCGCGGCCTGTGCAGCGCTGCATTACCTGGTGGTCGGCCGGCGTGTGGCCGAGATCACTGCGGACCTTGGTGCCTTTGCCCGTAGTCTGACCAATGACTCGCAGCTGCGCTGGTTGGGGCCCGAAAAGGGCGTGATGCATATGGCGATTGGCGCAATCGTGAATGCGGCGTGGGATATGGCCGCCCGCCGCGCCGGTAAACCGGTGTGGCGCTTCATCGCGGACATGACCCCCGAGGAGATCGTCAGTCAAATCGACTTTCGCTATATCAGCGATGCATTGTCGCCAGAAGATGCGTTGGCGATCCTGCGCGCGGCAGCGGCGGGAAAGGCGGAACGTATCGCGACGCTTCTGGCTCGCGGCTACCCCGCGTACACCACCTCGCCGGGCTGGCTTGGCTATGACGACGCGAAGCTTGCGCGCCTGGCGCAGCAGGCAGTGCAAGATGGTTTTCGTACCATCAAGATCAAGGTCGGACACAGGTTGGAGGATGACGTGCGCCGCTGCGGGATCGCGCGTAATGCCATCGGGCCGGATATCGGATTGGCCATCGATGCGAATCAACGCTGGGACGTTGCAGCGGCGATCCATTGGTTGAAGCATCTCGAGCCCTTCAAAATCGCCTGGGCCGAAGAGCCCACCAGCCCCGACGACATTCTCGGCCATGCGGCGATTCGGCACGGGATCTCGCCGATTCCCGTGTCCACCGGCGAGCACACGCAAAACCGCGTGATTTTCAAACAATTGTTCCAGCTCAAGGCGGTCGATCTGATTCAGATTGATGCGGCGCGCGTCGGCGGCGTCAACGAGAATCTTGCAATCCTGTTAATGGCGGCCAAGTTCGGCGTGCGGGTGTTCCCGCACGCGGGCGGAGTCGGGCTGTGCGAGCTGGTACAGCACCTCGCCATGGCGGACTTCGTTGCCATCAGTGGTTCGATGCATGATCGTGCGATCGAGTTCGTCGATCATCTGCATGAGCATTTTGTCGAACCCGTGGAAGTATCCGCGGGCCGTTACAGTGCGCCGACCAGACCGGGTTTCTCCGCCCAAATGCGCGAGACGTCGTTGGCGCAGTACCGGTTTCCCGACGGCGCAGCATGGCGGCCCGCGTAGTGGCGCGCGCCGGCGCAATTACCCGGATCCACTTCGTATAAGCAACTGATACCGCTGGTTTCGTTAAGCGATACCTGCACGGGTGTTGTTGTGGCCGTGCGTGCGCGATTGAAGACTGGGTGCGTGAGAACAATTACTCAACCACGCACGATGGAGCGCTGCCATGGGACAAACGCTGATTTCCGTTGCCGGCGGGATGATCTCCGCCTATTTGGCGGGTTCGTTCCTGCAGACCGTCCTGCATCGGTGGCTCGGGCACAAAGCGGCGGGAGGTTTCTTTCGGCGCCGACACGTTCTCGAGCATCACCGTATTTACCCGGCGAGGCGTCTGGTGTCGTCCGAGTACAGCGCGGTCGAGCGCAGCTTGACGCCTTACTATGTACTCCCGGCCGGCGCGTTGATCGCATTCCTCGGCCTGCTGCTGCCATTCGCCGCATTCGTGGGCTTCACGGCGACGCTGCTCATCTCATTTGCGGCACACGCCTACATTCATAAGCACTACCACCTGCAGTACAGCTGGCTGGAGCGATCGCGCTGGTTTCGCCGGCATCGCGACCTGCATTATGTGCATCACCGCGACGCACGCCGCAATTATGCGGTGATCGACCTGTTTTGGGACCGATTGTTCGGAACCTTCGCGGATGCGCCTGGAAATGCGGATCGGTCGAAGCGGCGATGAACAATACGCTGATCATGGTTTTCGTGGCCGCCGCCGGCGTGATGTTCAACTACTATGCGGCCACCTAGAGCCGCTCCATAGCGATTTTCCATCCGCCAGTCGTACCGGCAGGGATGATTTTCGCCAAAGGCGCATAAATATCGAGCACTGTATCGACCTGCCAGATGCTGTGTGGTAATGCAGGCCTTATACTTAAATCCAGGAGGCTGTGGGGATGCCGGCCCAGGAACCGAGCCGCGTAGTGCAAATCGGCGAGTGGATCGTCCATCCCGCGCTCGATAGCATTTCGCGGGGAGCCGAGACGCAGAAGCTTGAGCCGCGCGCGATGCGGCTGCTCATGTGTTTGGCGGACTCCGCGGGCGACGTCGTGAGCGTAGATCGCCTTCTCGCGGAGGTCTGGACCGACGTGGTAGTGGGATCTGCGTCTGTTTATCAAGCAGTGTCCCAATTGCGCAAAATTCTGGGCGATGCGGATCCGAATCCCACTTATATCGCGACGGTTCCGCGCAAGGGTTATCGGCTCATCGCCTCGGTCCAGCGTGCGAGCACGCCCCATATACCTCAAGCGCCCACCCTGCAGCGCAGGACGACAACTCCGCGACGAGCCTGGGTCGTCGCAGGCGCCTTCGTGGCCCTGGCATTGGCTGCGGCTTACTTCCTGGGAGACAACGCATGGCTCTCGAAGCACGCCGCGGTCAAAGGTGAAACGGCCGCTACCAGCGTCGTTGTCAGCGACAAGTCAATCGCGGTACTGCCGTTTGCCGACATGAGCGAGAAGCAGGACCAGGAGTACTTCTCTGACGGTTTGTCGGAGGAACTCATCGGCATGCTGACGAAGGTCCCCGATCTGCGTGTGCCGGCTCGGACTTCGTCGTTCTACTTCAAAGGCAAGCAGGCGACCATCGCAGATATCGCCAAGTCGCTAGGCGTTGCGCACGTCTTGGAGGGTAGTGTGCGCAAGTCCGGCGACACCCTTCGCATCGCCGCGCAGCTGATCCGTGCCGACAACGGCTACCAGGTCTGGTCTGAAACTTACGATCGCAAGTTGGATGACATCTTCAAGATCCAGGATGAGATCGCCGCCGCCGTTGTCACGGCATTGAAGGTGCAGTTCGATGGGGGGAGCACGGCGGTGCGTGGACACGGCACCTCCAATCCGGAAGCCTACAGCGCCTATCTGCTGGGCCGACAACTCCACTCGCAAAACACAGTCCCCACCTGGCGCCAGGCCATCGAGGCATATCAGAATGCAATCGGCCTCGATCCACACTACGCCGACGCGTATGCAGCTCTCGCCATGTCCGAGTATTTCCTGGCGGAAAATACGAGCGACCACGCTCTTGGGAAATTGGCTGAGCAGACCGCGCAGAAGGCGATCGACCTTGATCCCAGCCTGGCAGCTGGCTATTCGGCCAGGGGCGCCATGCGCTATCTACACCACTACGACTGGCTCGGTGCAGAGTCCGACCTGAAGCAGGCGCTGGCGCTCGGACCAACGAACAGCCGAGAGTTGTCGCGTTATGGAACCTTGTTGAGTTACGTCGGCCGGAGAGAGGAAGCCACGGCGATTCTTCGAAAAGCGATCGAACAGGATCCTTTACAAACCACCATTTGGCAGGGCCTTGGCATAACACTTGCGGAATCGGGAGACCATGCGGGGGCCTATGACGCTCTCAATCACGCGCTGGCGATTCAGCCCGCAGACAGCTTTTCCAAATTCCACCTTGCGCGGCTGCAACTCGTCGACGGCAAAGCGCAGGAGGCGCTGGGCACCTTCCAAGGCAATTTGGACGAGGAATTCCGCGGCGCCGGCGTGGCGATGACCGAGCATACGCTGGGCGATGCACAAGCATCCCAGCAAGCACTAGAGAAGCTCATCGCCACCGGCGCCGCAGATGCTGCCTATCAGATCGCCGAGGTTTATGCGTGGCGCGGGGAAAAGGATAAGGCGTTCGAGTGGCTCGAGCGCGCGTACCGGCAGCAAGATGGAGGGCTTGTCGACCTCAAAGGCGACTTCCAGCTCGCATCGCTACGCTCCGATCCGCGCTATGGCGCGATGCTCCGAAAACTGAATTTTCCACCCTGACGCGAAACCTCGAGCGCTCGCCGCAAGTGACCCGCGAGCGGCGGCCGGTCGGTTAGACTACCCGCGTGAGCATCGCGCGGGGAAAAGCATTGATGAGTCCTTTCGACCAAAAGATCCGATCGGGCAATTTCGTCGTGACGACGGAATTGACTCCTCCCAAGGGCGTTGATCTGTCGGAATTCCTCTCGAAGGCAGAGGTGCTCCGGAACTCTGTCGACGCAATTAACATAACCGAATCGCCGCGCGCCCGCTTGGCGGTCGAGCCCAAGTCGGTAGGCCACCTGCTGCAGGATCGCGGCATCGAAGCCATTGTCCAGATTACCGCGCGGGATCGGAACCGCATCGCCATTCAAGCGGATTTGCTCGGCGGCTGCCTGCTCGGTATCCGCAATTTTGTGTTCATGACGGGCGATGATCCGAAGAACGGGGACCATCCCGAGGCGAAGGGCGTATTCGATCTGAGCACCATTGAAATGCTGAGCGCCGCCCGTTCGCTGCGCACCGGCCGGGATCTGGCGGGCAACGAACTTTACGGGGCGGCGCCACACCTGTTTATCGGCTCCACGATGAACCCAGGATCGCAGGATTTTGCGCGCGAGGTGGAAAACGCACGTCGAAAAATCGACTCCGGTTCGCAGTTCTTTCAAACGCAGGCCGTCTACGATGCGGACTCGCTGGCACGATTTCTCGACGCCGCGAAGCTTGGAGACACTCCTGTGCTAGCGGGAATCATCCCCCTCAAGTCCGCGAAGATGGGCGCGTGGTTGAGCGCGAACGTACCGGGCATTCAGGTCCCCGCCACGCTCCTCGAACAGCTGGAGCGCGCCGGACCGCAGCGCGAAGCGGCGATGGGAGTGGAAATTGCCGCCGAAACCATTCGCCGGCTGCGAAATATCTGCCACGGCGTGCATGTCATGGGAATCGGATGGGAGCTGCGGATTCCCGAGATTCTGCGTGCCGCGGGAATTTCAGAGAGAGTGCTCCCTTCCCCCGTGGTCTGATGACCGCGGCGTGATGCGCGGGAGCTAGGGTCTTTTGAAGAAAATCGGATGCTCCGGCAGGGCGGCGAGATTTACCTGTCGGCCTTGCGCAATCACGGCCGTTATTTTTTCGATGTTGTGAATATCGGCCAAAGGGTCCGCTTCCAGCAGCACGACATCGGCGACTTTGCCCCTCTCGATGGTGCCGAGATCGTGCGCTCGCATGGCTGCGCCAGCGCCGTTGGCAGTGGCGGCGACAATGGCTTGCATGGGAGTCATGCCCAGTTCAACGAATCCTTCGATGGCTCGAATGGTACCGCTGCCTGGCTCGAGTTCCTCGGTCTTGACGGTGCGTCTGAATTCCGGCGCGTCGCCCAGGTAACTATCGGTTGCCGGAGTCACCTTGCATCCCGCCGCAATGAGCCTGAGCGCGTTGCGGTACTGAATATCCTGAGTCTCCTGCAGCATGTCGAGCCTTCGCCATTGCTCCGCCGATGTGGTAGCGACGGGCATCCTGGCGATTCGAGCTTCGGCATCGCCACGCTCGGTCAGGTGGCGGCGGCGGGCGTCGCCGGTGATCAGATTCGCCCGCATGCCGCAGTACAGGCCTTTCGATACGATCAGGTGAATGAGATCGTCAGGTAAATCTCGACTCATCATTTCCGGATGCTGAATGAGATCGATTCCCGCTTCGACGGCCAATCGCAAACCCTCGACGCTGGTCGCGTGCGTCTGCACAGGCTTGCCGCGCTTGTGTGTCTCGGCAACGATGACGGCCTGCTGGCGGGGTGAGAAGCCGATCAGCGAGGGCCGCATGAAGTGGCTGGTGCCGCCGTACTTGACGACGTCGACGCCCTTGTCGAGATAGCCGTTCATCGCCACGCGCAGTTCCTCTGGCGTCATGTCCATCAATTCCTCGCCCATGCCCTGGGCCAGAAGGTCGTCCCATTTTTCCTGAAACAGCGACAGGTCAGCATCCTTGGTCAGGGAAAAGGTGATGGAGAAGGGGCCTCCCCAGCCGATAATATTGCCCGCCAACAAGAGTCTCGAGCCTACCGCGCTGCCTTGATTAATCTTGTCGCGTACGACGATGGAGGGAGGCAAGACGCCATAGCTGTCCACCAAGGTGGTGACCCCCGCCTTGAGCGTCCGCTGCGCGAATTCCAGCGCCAACTCTTCATTGCGGTCGCCATATTTGGCCGACGTGTCGCGTCGCGACGGCTGGCCGTACACCGTGAGGTGTGCGTTGTTGTCGAAAAAGCCGGGCACAAGATAGCGGCCGGAGCCGTCAATCTGGATGTCTGCGCCAGCCTTTCTTTCAGAGGCGCGCGCGATCTCGACGATTCGTCCGTTTTGGATCCGTACCGTCATGTGCGCCCGCGGAGCAACGCCGGTGCCATCAATGAGCGTGACGTCGTTGATGGTCAGGGCCGATGAGGCCGGAACATCAGCGAACGCGCTCGATACCGCGAAAGCCGCACTGAAGATCCCGACGATAGTCCTGAACATCCCGTCCCCCAAAATGCCAGTCCCGTATTGAAGGCCGTCACCGTACCGCAGTTCAGAGCCCTGGCACAATGCGGCCGAGCGAATGGGTGGCTGCGCGCTCGAAGGCGTAGATTACAATGGTACTGACGACGATAATTGGGAACCCGGTACCAGGCATGCGCAGGCACAATAATGTGAGCGGCTTCCCGAGAGCGGCATTGCTGTCAATATTGCTTTTGTGTGGCGCTGCGTATCCGGAGTCAATACCGCTCATTCATGAGCATGGCACGCTGCAGGTGCCCGCCGTCATCAACGGCGGGAATTCACTCAATTTCACCATTGATAGCGGCGCGACGGACGTCTCCATTCCTGCGAACGTGTTTTCCACTCTCATTCGCAGCGGGACGGTGTCGGCACAGGATTTTCTGGATAGGCGGGCTTACAAGCTGGCGGACGGATCGACGGAAATGTCGCAGCGATTCCGCATTCGATCCTTGCGAGTGGGTAATTTGGAACTTCGGGACGTTGTTGCCTCGGTCGTGCCTTCCGGAGGATCGCTGCTGCTAGGCCAGAGCTTTCTTTCCCGGCTCAAATCTTGGTCGATTGACAACGAACGCCAGGCTTTGTTGATTACCGAATCGGCAACCTCCCAGTCGCCATTGATTGTGCCGCGCGCCAAAATTGCCAAGTCGGGGAGCGATTGGGTGCGGCTGTCCGTCGAGAACGATCCAGCGGGAGAGCTGTTCGTGAATACCGCAAGTTTCCAGGGCAACGGAAATTGGCGGTGGTTGTGGGATAAGCATGTTTTTCCGCCGCATACCGAAAAGTGGCAGGGTAGGTGGGTGAATTATGCAATGGATCACTGGGAATTTGATTGTGGCGGACAGAGAGCCAAATTGAACGCGAGAACGGACTATTACGAAGATGGAACGCGCTGGGTTGCGGACTCTGCCCTGATTTCATCCGCAGCATGGCACCGCATTCAAGGGGACACGTGGAAGGACCGGGAGATGAAGCTACTCTGCGAGTGGCGGCCGCAAGAAATCACACCGGGGAAAACGCCTCATTAGAATCACCCAGCAAGCGATTATCAGGCGGACATTTGGCGCTTCAGTTATTGTTGTGGAGTGACGCACGAAAACTCCGCAGGTTCCGCCGCTGCACAGGATCTTCATCGCAGCATCAACACCCGACAGCTGAGCATGATTGCCATCGGCGGAGCCATAGGCACGGGCCTGTTCTTCGCGAGCGGTGGCGCAATTGCACAGGCGGGACCCGGCGGCGCGCTGCTGGCGTATGCAATCATGGGATTGGCCGTCTTTTGCATGATGCAGTCGCTGGGTGAGATGGCGACGCAGCTTCCGATTCGCGGCTCGTTCGAAGCGTACGCGGAGCGGTTTATCGACCCGTCTCTGGCTTTTGCCGTGGGCTGGAACTACTGGCTCAGTTGGGCGGTGACATTGGCGGCGGAACTGGTGGCCGGCGCGCTCATCGTTCAATTCTGGTTTCCACATGCGAACCTGTCGCTTTGCGCGATGGGTTTCTTCGCTCTTGTCATGACCTTGAACCTCCTGTCGGTCAGAGCCTATGCCGAAGCGGAGTACTGGTTTGCAGGGATCAAGGTAGTGACTGTGATTATCTTCATCGGCGTGGGCATCTTGATGATTGCCGGCATGCTGGGTGGCGAGCATACCGGGTTTCGCAACTGGACCCTGGCGGATCCCGGTAATCACACCCACGCGCCCTTTGTGGGGGGGTGGACCGCCGCGCTGGCTGTTTTTCTGGTCGCAGGTTTTGCGTTCCAGGGTACCGAAGGCGTCGGCATCGCCGCGGCTGAAACCACAGATCCCCGAAAAAATGTACCCAGGGCGATTCGTTCGGTGTTCTGGCGGATTCTATTGTTTTACATAGGATCCATTTTTGTCGTCGGGACATTGATCGCGTATACGGATCCGAACCTGCTCCGCGGCGATGAAACCCACGTGGCGTATTCGCCGTTTACCATGGTGTTTCAGCGCCTGCCATGGGGCTATTACGCCGCCAACCTCATCAATGCAGTGATTCTTTCCTCCGTGCTCTCGTGCGGAAATTCATCCCTTTATGTGGCATCGCGAATGCTGCACGCAATGTCCCACGCCAGCAAAGCGCCGCGGATTTTCGGGAAACTAAACCGCCGTGGTGTTCCGGTGGCTGCTCTGTGGGGGACCGGTTTGGTGAGTGGTTTCGCGTTCTTCTCGAACTTCGTGGGTGGTCAGAAAATCTATCAGCTGCTCTACAATGCATCGAGCTTGAGCGGATTTGTGATCTGGCTCGGTATCGCGGTGTGCCATATACGCTTCCGCAGGGCGTGGGTCGCCCAAGGCCGGAGCCTGGCAGACCTGAAGTTCAGGTCCAAGTTCTATCCTTTTGGTCCCTGGTTTGCAGTCACATTGTTCACGATCGTTCTATTCGGCGCGAACATCGGCGTGTTTCAAGCCGCGGTCTTTTCTTGGTTCGATTTCATCAGCGGCTATCTCATCTTGCCGGTATTTCTGGGCTTGTATCTGTATCACAAGTATCGCTACAAGACGCGGGTTGTGCCGCTGAGTCAATGCAACTTCGAATTCGAATCTTGACGGCGGATGTATCCCGGTGGGCTGGCGAGCGCGATCAATGAAGCGACTATGCTTACTGCGCGGTAATCGTCAATGTGTCGGATTGATTCTGCGCCGAGGCGCCGCTGAATGAAATCACGTCGCTCGATGTCATGGTGTAGTTCGTCGTATCGGTTTCGTTGAGCGTGTTCTGCGTGCCATAGATCTTGGTGGTCAACACAAGGCCGATAGGGCTGCCGGGATCCACCGGCGTCATTACAAAATAACTCACCTGCGCGGTGCCGAGCGAAACGCCCATGGTGCTGTCAGTGTAGCGGCTGAGGGTGCCCAAGGTCCCGGACGATCCGCCCATCACCGAGGTCGGGAACAGGAGCGGGGACTGCGCGACGTCGTACTCGCTGCCGGAAACCTCGCCCAGAAGCGCGCTGTCACTGCTGGCATAGTAGTCGGTGACGCTGGTTGAATAGGGCGATGTCTGGCCGGCTACCGTAATATTTCCGGCGACTGTGGTGGTTTGCGCCATAGCAGCGGTGCCATTGAAGGTGGCACCGACTGCCGGCGCCTTGGTAAGCGTTCCCGAGCCGGTGAACGGTGTCGAGACGCCATTGACGCTCACCGTTCCGCTCAGACTCACATTCGAACTCAAGCCATTGCTCAGCATCTTTGTGACGCCCGTCTGTAAGTCGAAATTGGAGATGGTCGGGGCGGACATGTTATTACCGCCGCCGCACCCGGACACGAAAATCGCGAAACATACGGCCGCGTAAATTCTCAATGCTCCCTGCATGACCTGATCCCTCGATTGGCAGGGCAATGAATGGGCGCCCCGCCTTGATGGTGGCATTCTAGGGCGGAGAGCGGATGCTGACAAAGGGACATCAGGAGCGTCGCCGCTTGCCGACAAACAATCGCGGCGCCACTATCCGGATAAAATGCCTCGCCGATCCTGCGCCCATTGCAGGAGTTTCCAGAGGCGACGGCATATGCAGATAGAACACATCGCCATGTGGACCACAGATTTGGAACGATGTAAGCGGTTCTACACCACTTATTTCGGCGCGGTGGCAGGCGACGAGTACGTGAATCCGGCCAAAGGATTCAGGTCCTGTTTCCTAAGTCTAGGAGGGGGAGCGCGCATCGAACTGATGACGACGACGACCTTGTCGCCGGTGGTGCTCGAGGCCGGCATGCAACGTATGGGTCTCACGCACATTGCCATTTCGGTGGGCACTGCGCAACGTGTCGACGAGCTGACACGGCAGCTCAATCACGACGGCTTCGCCATTGTCGATGGCCCACGCCGCACGGGGGATGGGTACTACGAAAGCGTTGTGCTCGACCCCGACGGAAATCGCGTTGAGATCACGGCCGACTGATAACGGGCATGCGGCGGAAAAAATCGCGCCGCGAGCCGCTTTGTCAACGCTCCGCCGGCCGTGCCGGCGGGACCCCATGATGTGCTGGACGCGCTAGTGCGACTCGCCGGCAGGGGTTGCCAACGGCGGTCCGTTGAACTCGGCCTCAATTGAAAAATCAATCAAATCGCCGACACCCATGGTGGTTCCCGGAGCGGGTACCCCATAGGTCATGCCGAAATCCGAGCGCTTGAAGGCGCCGTGTGCGGAAAAACCGACCCGGGCTTGCGGGTCCATTTTGGGCATTCCGGGATAACCGCCGTTGAACGTGCCGGTGAGAACGACCGGCCGCGTGACCCCGCGCAGATCAAGAGTGCCGGTGATTACCATCGACTTGGCGCCGGTCATCCGTATCTTTTCGGAGCGGAAGACGATCTTGGAGAACTTGGCCACGTCGAGGAATTGTGGTCCCTTCACGATATCGAGACACATCTGCGGCGCTGCCTCCAGTTCCAATGATGCGGCGTCGATGGTCGCCACCACCTTCGAGGCGGGTATGTTGTTCGGGTCGAAGGTCAATTCCGCGTCGAAGCGGCTAAATCGCGTGGTATAGGTCGAGAATCCGAGATGGCTCACGCGCAGCTGCAGGCTCGCATGAGACTTGTCGAGCTGATACTGGCCGGCGGGAGGCGCAGACATTGGAGGCATGGCAGGCGGCGCAGCCGACTCCGCAGCATGGCAGATTCCGGCTTGGAAGCCGAGCAGGACTGCCACAGCCGTGGCCGCTAAGTACCGAGACGATGTTGCAAACTTCAAATACATGGCGCTACTCCCGCTGCAGTACAGTGTCGCTTGGGCAACAAGCCAAATCAATAATTGCACCGCCAGCCCTGTGTGACAAGTCTATGAGCGAAATGCATCAATTCGTGGCGCTGCTTATGGCGGCCGCGTCACGACCGTGCCGGCGGCCGCGCAGGTCCGCCCGTGCGCCGTTCAGGCCGGGAACTACCTGCACAGTGCGTTGGGGGTTGTTGGCCGCAATTGCTGTATTGACTGTGTTGGGCGAGGTAGGCGCGCGCGCGCAGGATCCTGGCGATGAGGATCGCGCCGTGGTACTGGAGACTGGCGGCGCCGGCGAGTGGCCAGTCCGCGGCGGCGGCAGACCCAATTATGGGGGAACTGTCGCAGCCGAAATAACACCAATCGAGAATTGGTTGGAGCTCGAGATGGGTGTCACGGCGCTCGCCACGGCAGCACATACCGAGCTGTCCGCAGACTTTTTGTTCAAAAAGCCGTATCGCCTTTCCGCTACGACGGAGTTCATGTTCGGCGCCGGACCTTCGCTCTCAAGAACACTTGCTGGACCAGAACGAGGGACAACGTGGAGTGCTGAATTTGTCCTGGATTTCATGTTTTGGCGCCGCAAAAATAGCGGTTGGTACCTGGAACCGGGTTGGAGCGTGAGTCCAAGAAACGGGCAGCAGTCCGTGGGACTCAATGTGGGTCTTATATTTGCATTGCCGTAAAACTTAGCGCTCGACTAACATTCTGCCCATGAAACCACTTACCAAAAAATTCATATGGATTGGTTTGCTCGCCGTCTTGTTGGGCGGGTCGATTGCCATCGTCCTGCCGATGCTGTCGGGCGCCCATGCGGACTACTCGCACGTCGTCTCGATCAAGGACCTGCAGGAATACCAGAATCCTGCCTTGCTCGAGCAAGCTTGGGTGCTGCCGGTGGCTGCGCAGTACCCGCGGGAAATCGACTATCAGCGAAACCCGAGCGTCTGCGGACCGACGAGCCTCGCCAACGTCCTGCACTCGCTTGGCCAGCCCGGCGATCAGGAAAAAGTCTTGCAAGGCACGGGCTTAACGACCGTGCTGGGCATTCTGCCGCAGGGCGTTACGCTGGATCAGCTGGCGGACATCGCCAAATTGAAACTGCATCGGAAGGTGAGCGTGCTTCGCGATTTGGATCTTGAGGATTTTCGCGAGCAGATGAACCATGTGAACGACCCGGCGCGGCGATATGTGATTAATTTCTCGCGCGGACCGCTTTTTGGCACGGGCGGCGGTCACCACTCGCCCATCGCGGCTTATCTCGTTGATCAAGACTTGGTTCTGGTTCTCGATGTCAACAGGAAGTACGGTCCTTGGCTGGTCAAGTCGGCGCGCCTCTTCGAAGCGATGAATACGGTCGATTCCGGAACCGGGAAAAAACGCGGCCTGCTGTTGATCGAGTAATTCGGGCTGCGGCGTACAAGAACATGGTTATTTCAATACGACGCGACCGTGCGGGCAGTCGATGCTCGCCATCAAGACGGGAATCGGGCCGGCGCTGACCGGCAGGTCGACAGCAATCAGGCGCAGCATTCGGCATACGCGATCGGCATCCGGATGCTCGGCGCGAAGTCCGACCAGTGTCGCGCCTTGAGATGCGAACAGCGCGGGATGCGGCGACTCTCCCCAATCAATGAAGAACGGCGCGATTCCATCCGCAACCACGCGGCGAGGGTCGGTTAGCGTCCAGGTGAGATTTGCGCCATTGGGTTGGACGCGGCTGCCGGACAATACTTTGCCGAGTTCAACACCCTGCTGTCCGGCCGAATTCCGAAGGTTCGCAAGTTCGCTGCCTTTCGCCGCCCATCCCACCAGGCGCGATGAGCCAGGGGCGTCCAATCCAAACGGACGTCCGCCGGCACCGGGCAATTGATCCGGATCGGGCGCGATGATCTCGAGGTAAGAGCTTGACCCCAGTGATGCCAGTGCATTTCGGGTTCCCCACAGCGGGTGCCGCCCGCCAATGCCGGCACGAACGCCAAGCAGCCGCTCGACCTCCGCGATGCCGCGGTCGAGATCGGCAGCGGCGTAAACGAGGTGGTCGACGCGCGCAAGAACTTCTGGTGATGCCACTGAACCCTCCACATTGCCTCATGGCAACCACGGCAGAGCGAAAGCGGTTAGGATTGATTCATCGAGAAGTATAAGGGGTCGCAGAGAACCTCGCGTTTGCCGGGAGTAATGATGTCTTCCAAGAGCCCGCTGGTCGAGCAGCGATCCATCGACTATGTCCCGCTCAGCGAGCGCCACGGCAAGCTGTGGCACCTGTGGCCTGTGTGGTTCACGGGCGATGCGCACCTCGCAACCATAGCCACCGGTTTCGTTGGCATGGCACTCGGGGGCAATCTCGTCTGGATGACGATCGCCGTCCTGATCGGCTGTGCCTTCGGCACGTTCTTCATGGCTTTTCATTCGGCCCAGGGTCCGCAACTCGGCTTGCCGCAGATGATCCAGTCGCGACCCCAATTCGGCTACTTGGGTGCGCTGCTCGTCTGGTGCGTCGCACTGATCACATTCGTCGGCTACAACGCGTTCAACGAGGTGCTGGCCGCGGATACCGTGGTGACGCTGGTGGGTTGGAACCGAAGCTTGACCATGGTGGGTACCGGCGTGATCGCGACGGCGCTGGCGATCCTGGGCTACGATCTGATTCACAAGGCGCAGCGGCTATTGGCCGCCGCGCTGCTGGCCGTGTTTGCCATCATGACGCTCGCGGTCACCCGCGTGCATTTCGGCGCCGCACAGCTCGATCTGAGCAATTTTAAATTGATCCCGTTCCTGACGCAGCTGCTTGCGGCGGCCGCCTACCAGGTGTCCTGGTCGATCTATGTCTCCGACTACTCGCGCTACCTGCCGCGCGACGTCGGCGTGCGCGCGTCATTCTGGTGGACCTACATCGGCGCCTTCATCGGCGGCGCGTGGGCGATGCTGATCGGCACCGTGGCCGCTGCGATGTTCCCGGCGCTCGAGCTGTCGGGCGCCCTCAAGGCCGCTGCCGATGCCATGCTGCCCGGGTCGGGCAGTCCGTTTCTGGTGGCATCGCTGCTCGGTCTTGTGACCATCACGACGCTCAACTTCTACAGCGCGTCGCTGACACTTCTCAGCGTGGCGGACTCGATCCGGCCGCTGAAGCCGACGGTCGCGCAGCGGCTTTTGACCCTCGCTGGATTGCTGGCGGCATCAACCATGATCGCGCTCGGCTCCTCACCGCACTTTGCCGCGCAGTTCGGCGAGTTTCTGGCGATTCTTCTGTACCTCTTCACCCCTTGGACGGCTATCAATCTGGTGGACTACTACTATATTCGTCGCGGCCACTACTCGGTTCGGGAGATCTTCAATCCCAATGGCATGTACGGGCGCTGGAATTGGCGCGGACTGGTGGCCTATTTCGGCGGCTTTGCCGCGATGATTCCGTTCTTCAGCACCGGCCTGTATCGCGGACCGGTGGCCGAGGCGCTCGGCGGCGCCGACATCGCCATCTTGGTGGGGCTGCCGGTCTCGACCTTGATTTACCTCATCGCATGCCGCTCGTTCAATCTCGACGCGGAGATTCGACTCGTGACCGCCGCCGATCGGGGTCTCGATCAGGCCGCTTAATAGCCCAAAATCTTAAGATCGCGCGCCGACGGCGTGACAGGTAAGCTGAGCATCTCGCGACGCAAATCCCGTGTCTGCAGGCGCTTAGGTTCATTCAGAGGAATTTTTTGATGAAGTCATCAATCTGCGAAAGACTCGGCGTTGAATTTCCGCTGTTCGCCTTCAGCCATTGCCGCGATGTGGTCGCTGCAGTGAGCCGCGCCGGCGGCTTCGGCGTGCTGGGCGCCACCCGCCACACTCCCGCGAGCATCGAGATCGAGCTCAATTGGATCGACGAGCACGTCGATGGCAAACCCTATGGGCTCGATGTGCTGATCCCGGAGAATCTGGCCACGCGCGGCGAGCAGGGGGTGACCGCCCGTTCGCTGGCGGCCCGCATACCGCAAGAGCACCGCGATTTCGTAGCGGATCTGTTGAAGCGCAACAATGTGCCGCCGCCCGCCGAGCCGGTTCGCGACGGCGCGGCGCCCTATGATCCCGGCGAGGCGCTCGAGGTGCTCGATGCCGCCTTTAGCCACCCGATCAAGCTCATTGCCAATGCGCTGGGCGTTCCGCCGCCATCGATGATCGAGCTTGGCAAACGGCATGGCGTGCCGGTCGCGGCCTTGGTCGGCGCAAAAGAACATGCAATCCGTCAGGTCAAGGCCGGCGTCGATATTCTGGTGGTGCAGGGCGGTGAAGCGGGCGGCCATTGCGGCGAGGTCTCGACGCTGGTGCTGGTGCCCGAGGTGCTGAAGGCAATGAAACCTCTGGGCGATATTCCCGTGCTCGCGGCCGGCGGCATCATGACCGGCCGTCAAATGGCCGCGTGCATGGCGATGGGTGCCGCCGGAGTCTGGACCGGTTCGGTGTGGCTGGCCACGAGTGAATCGGAAACCTCGGAAGTCTTCAGAGAGAAAATGATCGCCGCCACCTCGCGCGACACCGTTCGTTCGCGAGGCCGAACGGGAAAGCCGTCGCGGCAATTGCGCTCGAGCTGGACCGACGCATGGGAGAAGCCGGGCAGTCCCAGTCCCTTGCCGATGCCTTATCAGTCCCTCATCAGCGAGGGGGCTCTGCGCGCGGTGGAGCGATCGGCCGCCGCCGGCAATCCCGCGGCGCGCGATCTGGTAACGTACTTTGTCGGGCAGGGCGTGGGGCTCATTGACAGCGTCAAATCGGCGCGCCAGGTCGTCGAGGAATTCAAGCTCGATTTCGCCGATGCATTGGATGATCTGCAGAATCTCGTGCAGGAGTGAGCCGCTTCAAGAATGTCTGACGATCGCATCCCCGTCATTGTCGGCATCGGGGAAATTACCGACCGGCCAGCTGACCTCATGCAGGGTCTGGAGCCACTCGCGCTGATGGCGGCCGCGCTCAAGCGGGCGGACGAGGATGCCGGCCACAACTTGTTGCGCAGCGTCGACTCGCTGGACGTCGTCAATCTGGTGAGCTGGCGTTACGCCGACGCGGCACAGCAGCTGTCGGAGCGGCTCGGGATCGCGCCGCGCCGTGCGGTCTATGGTCCCGTCGGCGGCGAAAGCCCGGTGCGCTACGTGCACGAGGCGGCACTGCGTATCGCGGGCGGCGAACACGGGGTTGCCGCCATCGTCGGCGCCGAAGCGCAGAGCACGGTTGCCAAGGCGAACAAGGCGGGGTGCGAGCTGCCCTGGACACCGCTCGATGGGCCGCGCTCCCTTCGCGGGCCGGACTATTTGCATCCATTGGCGGTCAAGCTGGGCGTGGCAATGCCGGTCACCGTGTATCCCTTCTACGATGCGGCGACCGCCCAACATTGGGGCCAGACGCCGCGCGAAGCACTGGCCGAGTCCGGAGACCTGTGGGCGAAGTATGCCGGCGTCGCGGCATCGAATCCCGCCGCCTGGCTCAAGCACCGTTTCTCCGCGGCCGAGATCATCACGCCGTCCGCCGACAATCGGCTCATTGCCTGGCCCTACACCAAGCTGATGGTCGCCAATCCGATGGTGAATCAAGGTGCGGCGATTCTGATGACCAGTCTTGCGCGCGCCAGGGAAGCGGGGATTGCAGATGAGCGCATCATCCACATCTGGGGCGGGGCGGCCGCCAATGAACCGCGCGACTACCTGCAGCGCGATCAGTACTACGAAAGTCACGCGCAAAATGCGGTGCTCGAAACAGCGGTTGCGATCGCCGAAGAACATCCATTCGATGCGCTGGAACTGTACAGCTGCTTTCCATGCGTACCCAAGATGGCGCGGCGAACCCTGGGGTTGGGAGCGGATGTTGAGCCGTCGGTGACGGGGGGGCTGACATTCTTCGGCGCACCTTTGAACAACTACATGAGTCATGCGGCCTGCGCCATGGTCCGCCGGCTCCGAGCGGGCGCAGGCTGTGGGCTGCTGTACGGTCAGGGCGAGTTCGTGACCAAGCATTATGGGCTGGTCTTGGCTTCCACACCGCCGCCGCAGCCGCTGCAATCCTGGTCTGCTTCGGTTCAGGCGGAGTCCGATGGGCGACGCGGCCCGGTTCCGCCATTCTTGGTGGAAACCACCGGCCCGGCTTCCTTGGAGACGTTCACGGTCATCTTTGGTCGCGACGGCGCCATGAATCACGGCGTGGTCATTCTTCGAACCGCAGGTGGCGCCCGCACTCTGGCGCGCGTGCCCGCCGCCGACAGCGCCACGCTGCGCCTGCTCACCGACCTCGACCGCACGCCGCTTGGGATCGACGGCGTGCTCACTTCGAGCGCGGATGGAATTTCGGATTGGCAAGCGCGCACGTGACCCGGCGCTTCATCGGCGCGAAGGGCGTGCAACTCGCCGCCGACGTCGGAGGCGATCCGCAAGCCCCAACCATTGTGCTTCTGCATGGCGGCGGCCAAACACGCCACTCCTGGGGCGGCGCGGTGCGACAGTTGGTGCTGCGCGGCTACCATGTGATCAACCTCGATGCGCGCGGCCACGGCGACAGTCAATGGGCTGAGGATGGCGACTATACGCTCGAAGTCCTGGCAAAGGATCTGGAGTGCGTGATCGCAACCTTGCGCTCGCGACCGGCGCTGGTGGGTGCCTCCATGGGCGGCGCCACAGCGTTGCTGGTGGCGGGCGCGCACGCCGATCCTCTCGCCGCGGCTTTGGTGCTGGTCGACGTGGTGCCGCGCATCGATACCGCCGGCGCCGCCAAGATTCGCAGCTTTATGAGCAGCGGTGCCGCAGGATTCGGCACTCTCGAAGAAGCGTCCGACGCGGTCGCGGCCTATAACCCGCACCGTCCGCGACCCAAGAGCAATGCCGGCCTCATGAAAAATCTGCGGCTGCGCGGCGACGGTCGATTGTATTGGCATTGGGACCCCCGCGTGCTGCAGCAGGTGCGGCACGCTGAGCCGCCGCTGTTCGCGGACCGGCTGAACAGTGCAGCCGAGAGAGTGCACATTCCTACGCTTCTTGTCAGAGGCCTACAAAGCGACATCGTCACCGAAGCGGCGGTGGCGGATTTTCGCGCCCGCCTGCCGCAGTTGGAAGTCTTCGATGTGAGCGGCGCCGGCCACATGGTGGCCGGAGACAAGAACGATGTGTTCAATCAGGGCGTATTCGAATTCATGCAGCGTCACCTGCCGCCGGACGCAGCGGCACCTTAGGCCTAGGATAGGAACCCTTTCAAGTGCCATAGGTCAATCATGTCAGGACCTACAGCTGGGCGATCATGATTGAGCCGAAGCAATGGACAGTTTCGCGCAGCGCGACTTTGAGCGCGGTGCTGATCGCGCATGCGGCCCTCCTAGCAGCGCTTTTGATGATGCCGCGAATGCGCGCTTCCCCCGCCGTGCAGGCAAGCGCGGTCGAACTGATGCTGCTCGCACCTGTGAATCCGCCCAAAGCCCGCACGACGCCCGCGGCGCTGCGGCGCTTGAGCGGCGATAGCGCCATAACGATTGCGGTACCCGTTCCCGATTCACCGTCATTCCCCTTGTCGTCGGCGGCCGCCTCGCCCTCCATGGGCGATGGGAGTGGCGTAGACTGGAGCGCGGAAGCGCGCCGCGCCCTGCAGGCATTCGAAATTCGAACCAATCAGCCGTCGGGCAACAAATCGGTCTCGGGCCGGCCGGAAGACGACAATTGGCTTCCGAATGCCCAGCATCGCGCCGGCGAACTATTGAAGACCGCGAATGGCGACTGGATCGTTTGGATCAATGCAAACTGCTATGAGATCGCAACTTCGGGACCGCATGTGATTGGCGCAGCGCTACCCGAGACGATCTGCCGACGTCATTCAAGCGGCGCCGCGCAGTGACCAAATTTTCGCCGGGATTTTAACTACGAGCGTGCAATTCGCACCGAGGGATGTCCGAATGTCGGTTTCTGATGCTCTTTTGCAGCGCCGCTCGGTGCGCGGCTTTCTTGATCGTCCGGTGCCCGCGGCGACGATCCGCCGCCTGGTGGCAGCCGCGGCCCGGGCTCCTTCCGGGGGCAACCTTCAGCCGTGGAAAATCTACGTCCTTTCCGGCTCTCCGCTCGATGCGCTGAAGACCGAAATGGGGAAGCGCATTGTCGAATTGCCGCGCGGCGAGACCACCGAATACGACATCTACCCCGCCAATCTTCATTCTCCTTACAAGGAGCGGCGCTTCGAAATCGGAGAAGCGCTGTATCGCGCCATCGGCATCCCACGCGAGGACAAGGCCGCGCGCTGGCAGCAGTTCAACAAAAATTTTCGCTTTTTCGATGCGCCCGTTGGCCTGTTCTGTTTCGTGGATCGGCTCATGGGGCCGCCGCAATGGTCGGATCTGGGAATGTATCTTCAGAGCCTGATGCTGCTTGCGGTCGAGGAGGGAATGGCCACCTGCCCCCAGGAATGCTGGTCGGTATATCCGCAGACCATTGCCCGGTTCGTTGCGGCGCCGCCGGAACTCATGCTTTTCTGCGGGATGGCCATCGGCTATGAAGACGCCGAAGTGAAGGCCAATCATCTTAGGTCGGTACGCGCACCCGTGGAGGAATTTGCGACCTTCATGGGTATCTGAAGCTATTTTGCGTGCGCGCTCAAGCGATCCGCCGCGGACTTAAGATTTCCCTTGGCCTGGTGCAAAGTGCCAGCGCCGCCAAGTCCGAACGGCGGCATGTTGACATACACGTTTTCGTAACCGCCGGACCCTACTTGGTAGGTCTCATGCCAGATGCCCACCGCGCCGTTCACTCCGATCGCCTTGTTGAATGATTGCCATGCCGGCAGATGCGCCGCCTCCTTCGCCCTGGCGTAATTCATCAAATGTTCCATGGAACGCCAATACTGCAGCAGCATGATGGTCCGCGAAAACCACATCTCAGAGTGCATGAAACCGAGTTCGGAGCGACCCTCGAGTTCCTTCAACATGCGCGGCATCGCGGTCGCGACAGGCAACCATTTGTGTATCAGCAACGGATTGTTGATTCTCATGCCAATGAGGAAGACGACGAAGCCGCCCTCGAGTCGTGCAGTAAGCCGGTCACGATGAATCATGGCTGCCTCCTTTCCGTTGGCGTACGCTACGTCATTGCAACGGCTATTGAAAGCCAACAGTCTGGAGTATCGATGAAGCTACTACGCACCGGAGAGCCGGGCCGCGAGCGGCCCGCGTTGTTGGACGACGAGGGTCAACTGCGGGATTTATCGGCTGTCGTTTCCGATGTCGGCGGCGAGGCGTTGCTGCCCGGGAATCTGGCCCGCTTAAGCGCGCTGGATACCGCAAAGCTGCCAAAAATTGCCGGATCGCCGCGCATTGGTCCGTGCGTGGCGAATGTAGGCAAGATCGTCTGCGTCGGCCTCAACTACAAGGATCATGCCGCCGAGGCCAACATGCCCATTCCGGCGGAACCCATTTTGTTCATGAAGCCGCCGAGCGCCATTATCGGTCCCAACGATGCCGTCGAAATTCCCTTGGGGGCGGAGAAGGTGGATTGGGAGGTCGAACTCGGCATCGTCATCGGCAAGCCCGGCAAGTATGTGGCAATGGCACAGGCTCTCGAACACATCGCGGGTTACTGCGTGTTCAACGACGTCTCCGAGCGCGCCTTTCAGCTCGAGCGCGGCGGTCAGTGGGACAAGGGCAAGGGCTGCGACACCTTCGCGCCCATTGGCCCGTGGCTGGTTACCAAGGACGAGGTGCCGGATCCGCAAGCGCTGGATTTGTGGCTGGAAGTCGATGGGCAGCGCTTCCAAAACGGCAATACGCGGACCATGATATTCGGCGTCGCACATCTGGTCTCGTACATCAGCCAGTTCATGAGCCTGCGTTCCGGTGATGTGATCGCCACCGGCACGCCGCCGGGGGTCGGAATGGGGCGGCGTCCTCCTCAGTTTCTCAAGCTGGGGCAGAGCATGCGTGTCGGTATTTCAGGGCTCGGCATCCAAACGCAGCATGCCGTGCCGGCGACGCTTCTGGACAGTCGTTGAACCGGCTGGATCTTAACGGCCGGGTCGCGGTCGTCACCGGCGGCGCCCGCGGCATTGGCTACGCAGTGGCCGAGCGGGTTTTGCGCTCCGGCGGAACCGTATCGCTATGGGATATGGACGCGGCGAAGCTCAACGATGCGCTGGAGCAGCTGTCGGCGCTCGGCGCTGTGGCCGCATGCTGCCTGGATCTCACGGAGGAGTCCGCGGTACAGAAGGCGACTCAGGAAACGGCCGCGCGCTTCGGAAAAATCGACATCCTCATCAACAACGCGGGCATCACGGGCGGCAATGCGCCGACCTGGGAGCTCGAGCCCAAGGCCTGGCGCCGGGTCATCGAAGTCAATCTCGTGGCTCCGTATCTGACCTCGAGGGCCATCGTGCCCCACATGCTGCCCAAAGGCTACGGCAGGATAGTCAACGTGGCATCCGTCGCGGGCAAGGAAGGCAATCCAAATGCCTCGCATTACAGCGCGTCAAAAGCGGGATTGATCGGGCTCACAAAGTCGCTTGCCAAGGAATTGGCCACACAGGGCATCCTGGTCAATTGCGTCACTCCGGCCGTGGCAAAGACCGACTTGTTCGCACAGATGACCCAGCAGCATATCGATTACATGCTCGCCAAGATTCCGATGAGCCGATTCGTTGAGCCCAGCGAGATTGCCGCAACTGTCTGCTGGCTTGCGAGCGAGGATTGTTCCTTTGCCACCGGAGCGGTATTCGATATTTCCGGTGGCCGGGCCACCTATTGATACCAAGCGATCGTGGGAGCGCGCGATGACTGTATCCTTGAGTCGATTGGAAAACATTGCGGTGGTAACCATCGATCGGCCGCAGCAGCGCAACGCCGTGGACCTCCCGACGGCGCAGGAACTTGCAAACCTGTTTCGCGGCTTCGACGCCGACAGCGCACTCGATGTGGCGATATTGACGGGAGCCGGCGGCCACTTTTGCGCCGGGGCGGATTTGAAGGCTTTTTCCGGAGGCGAGCGCCGCCCGGTCGGCATCGACGGCGATGGCCCGATGGGCCCCACCCGCATGCGGCTCGGAAAACCGGTCATTGCCGCCGTTGAAGGCTATGCGGTCGCCGGCGGTTGCGAGCTGGCATTGTGGTGCGACCTGCGGGTGATTTCCGACAGCGCCGTCTTCGGCATTTTCTGCCGCCGCTTTGGCGTGCCCTTGATCGATCTGGGCACCATCCGCCTGCCGCGCTTGATCGGCCATAGCCGGGCGATGGATTTGATTCTCACCGGCCGCGAGGTGCGCGCGCAGGAAGCGCTCGATATCGGACTTGCCAATCGACTGGTGCCCGCGGGCCAGGCATTGGCGAACGCCATCGACCTCGCGCGCCGCATTGCCTCGTTCCCGCAAACCTGCCTGAGGCACGATCGGCTGTCCGCGATCGAACAGTGGGGCTTGGATGACGCTCAGGCCATGCAGAACGAAATCAAGCATGGAATGATCAGTCTGGCCTCGGGCGAGGCGCGGGCGGGCGCCGCGGCGTTCTCCGCAGGGTCCGGGAGGCACGGGCGCGAAGCTATTAAATGAATGGCGTTTGCCCGGCCGGCGGTCAGGGTGCTGGCTGCGTGGTTTCGAGGCGCGCCGGCTTCACGCCGCTGAATCCGGCGCTGCGCGCGCGGTCGCCGTGGCAGAATCGAAATTTCTCGCCGCTGCCGCAGGGACAGGGCTGATAGGGGCCGTGCTTCGCGTCCTCGGCGGCAATCAGTCTCATGATTTCGGCCGGCGCCTGTCCGCGTTGCAGAAGCGTTGCCATTGCCGTCATCGCCGGCCGCGTATGTTTGAAAAATAACTCGAGACCGGGGCAGAGATAGTTCTGACCGGAATCGCCGTCGCGGGAAACCGCAAATCGATCCTTGGGGCAGCCCCCGTTGCACAGCGGCCTCACTTCGCAGCGCAGACATTGAGGCGTCAACGTGTCGAGCTTGTCCTGGCCGAACTTTCGCATCTGCGGCGAGGCGACCAGCTTGAGCATGTGCGTCTGGTGAATATTGCCCAGCTTGAAGCGCGGCTCGACGAAGTGATCGCAGGCATACAGGTCGCCGTTGTGCTCGAGCGCCGGGCCGTACCCGCAAGTAGGCGCGTGGATGCACAGCAAGTGCCGGCCGAAGTACGCTTCGAGCGTCACATCAAAGAGCTGCACGTATACCCGGCCGACATCATGGCGCACCCATTCTTCGAAGACATCCACGAGGAAGCGGCCGTATTGTTCGGGGCCGACCGAGCGCTGCGTGACGAGATTGCCGGTCTGGGTGTAGAGCAGGCGCTTGCGGCCGGGTTGTTCGCTCCAGCCCTGATTGGCGATCGCCAGTGTTTCCTCGCTGGCACGCTCTACAATGGGGATGAACTGCACCCACTTCGCGCCCAACTGGTCGCGGAAGAATCGATAGACTTCGCGGCCGTACTTCTCGTTGGCCGCGTTGACGGTGCACAGGATGTTGAATTCGACCTGGTGTTTGCGCAAGGATCGCCACCCTTGCATCACGCGATCGAAGGTGCCCTGCTTGCGACGGTCGACCCGATACGTGTCGTGCAGCTCGCGCGGTCCGTCGACGCTCAGGCCAACCAGAAATTTGTGCTGCACGAAGAACTTGCACCACTCATCGTCCAGCAGCATGCCGTTGGTTTGAAAGGTGTGCTGAACAACCTGTCCGGGACGGCGGTACTTCTCGACCAGCTCGACCGAACGGCGGAAGAATTCGACCTTCATCAGCGTCGGCTCGCCGCCCTGCCATGCCACGGTTACCTGGGGATCCCGATGCGATTCGAGCAACTGGCGTATGTAGGCATCAAGCGTGGCCGCCGACATCCGGCTTTTCTCGTTCGGATACAGCGCTTCCTTGGATAAGAAGAAGCAATACGTGCAGTCGATATTGCAGGTGGAGCCGCTGGGTTTTGCCAGCAAGTGAAATCCCGGCGGCGCGTCGGCGGACGCCGGCGATCCGGGCTCCAGGGCGGGTGGTTGCTTGTCCATTGGTTACGCGCACTATGCCACAGCCGGCCCTCAGCCGAAGAACATGGCCAATATAATCAGCAACTTGACCGGCATCTATAGGTACAAGGCCTAATTTCAAAAGGACAGGTCGCGTGCAAGCATCGCGCGCTTCGCGACTACAAGACCGCCGCGGCCCTTAAGATCCTAAGGAGAAGCACAAGTGATAGGCGCGAACCCCTTGTATCAAGAATGGATTGGCCTTGGCGCGGATGCGATCGATGCGGTAGCGGTCGTGCTCATCGTCGGCTACATCGTGTTCGCCACCCTCAGTTGGCTGGGGCGTTCACTGCTGCAGCGCCGATTCAGGATCGAGCACTATGATGTCTTCCGGGCGGCCCTGGGGCGCGCACTGTTGCTTGGATTGGAAATCTTGGTTGCCGCCGACATCGTTCGCACCGCCGCGCTGGAGCCGGATTTGAGAAATTTCGAGGCGCTGGGAATACTGGTGGTCGTGCGTACCTTTCTCAGCTGGTCGATCGTCGTGGAAGTCGAAGGACGCTGGCCGTGGCAGCGGCGTGAGGGCCCGCCTAAGGCAGCGGCGGATTGAGGAGACAGGAATGAACTCATTGGAACGCACCGGCCGATTCGACGTGCACGTCACATCGGACAGCCATTTTGCCTGGATTCGGACCCGGTTGGCCCTGGAACGCACCCTCATGGCGTGGGTACGCACCGGCGTGGCGCTCATTGGCTTCGGATTCACCATCGTTCAATTCTTCCAACGGTTTTCCGATATGCAGGGCGTCGCTCCAGCGCTGCGGCCGCAGGCACCGCGAGACCTGGGCCTGGCGCTCATTGGCGCCGGTGTGCTGGCGTTGTTCGTGTCCGGATGGCAGTACCGGAAAATGGTGCACTATATGTGGAGCCATGAGTTCAAGCCTCTCGCGGGAATAACCGGACAGGACATGCAGCCGGTGTTTTCGCAATCGCCGACGCTGGGAATACTGATAATCGTCACCGTGATCGGAATAGTCGCGTTTCTTGCCGTATTCATGCGCATGGTGTAGCGCCAGGCCTCATTCCTCGCCCCGCACATTACTCAGCTGAGCTTCGCGCAGATCAAGCTCCCGTTCGATCCTGCGGCGCGCTTCATCCTTCAGCTTGCCCAGTTTATACAGGTCATTGATCTGTTTTCGTTCCGCCTCGATCAACTGAAATGCGATTTCGTCGTGCTGTTCAACGAGCCGCACCTGCCTGGGGTCGCCGTCGTTGCGGCGCTCGGCATGCCGCATGCGGTCCCGCTGCCGTGCGCGCAATGGCTGGACGATATCCTCCGGTAGTTCGCGCTCCGCGATCAGCTCATCGAGACGTTGGCCCGCCGCCTCGATGGCCTGCCGGCGCGCCGCAAATTCCTCGGTTCTCTCGGTTTGGCGCTCACGGCGGCCGGCGTTGGCCAGCCCCAGCGCGCGGATCACGGCTGGCAGCAGCAACCCTTGGCCCACGAGGGTTACCAGAATCACCGCAAAGGTGAGGAACAGTATTCGATCGCGGTCGGGGAAGATCGCGCCGCTGTTGGTCGTGAGGGGAATGGCGAGCGCCGCCGCGAGCGAAACGATGCCGCGCACGCCGGTGAATGCCAGGATGAAAGGCCACCGCCAGGGGGGCGCGGGGTCATCGCGCGCCACCGAGGGAATCAGCCAGCGCGGCAGATAGGTAGCGGGAAACATCCAGATGAATCGGGCCATGATGATGACGGCGCAGACCACCGCAGCGGATCCGGCAAGATCCGCCAGCGAATCGCCATGCATGCCTGCAATCAGCGTTCGCGCCTGCAGGCCGGTGATGAGGAACACGAAACCTTCGGTCAGGTAAATCATGAAGTCCCAGAAGAAGATCCCCTGCAGGCGGGTCGCGGCACTGATGAGCCGCAGACCGTTCCAGCTGATGTAGAGACCTGTGGTCACGGTGGCGAGCACGCCGGAGCCGCCCAGGTGCTGCGGTGGCAGATACGCGAGGAACGGGGTCAGTACCGAGAGCATCACTTCGATGCGCGGGTCATGCACCCATCGCCGCAATCGCAGCATCAGCCAGCCCACGCCGATGCCCCAGAGGATTTCGCCGCAGATGATAGCGGCAAACATTCCGGCTGCCTCGCTGAACGAATATGCGCTGACGCCGACGGCGGCCACCGCGAATCGATAGAGAATGAGCGCACTGGCATCGTTCGCGAGCCCCTCGCCCTCAAGGATCACGAGCAGCCTGCGCGGCAGGTTCATTCGGCGTGCAATGGACAGCGGCGCCACAGCGTCCGGCGGCGAAACGATGGCTCCCAGCACGAAACCCACGGGCCAGGAAAATCGCAACAGCCAGTGGGTGACCGCGGCGGTTGCGATGGTCGTGAACAGCACGCAGCCGATGGCAAGCAGCGAAATGGGGCGCAAATTGAAGCGGAATTCCCGCCAGCTCATCGCCACCGCCGAGGAGTAGATGAGCGGCGGCAATATGAACAGCAATACGAATTCCGGCGCCAGGTTCACGGTCGGCAGCCCGGGGACGAGCGCGAGGAGGACGCCGGTGATCACCAGCAGTATCGCCGGCGGAATTTTGAGGCGCGCCGCCACCACCGAAACGGCGGCAATCACGATCAGCAGCAGGACCAGAATCTGAATCGTTGGAATCATGAGCGCCCGATATCGACCCGTAAGGCCGATACTGTGCCATGGGAATCGATTTGGCGCTTAAGTTCGCTCGCGCCTGGCTTGGCGCGAGCGCAGATAATCCGTTGCTCGATTGGCCTCCAAGCGCAACTGCTCCTCCAACAACGAGAGTTGATTTTCATTGCCGGCGCGGGCGGCCTCCTCCAACCGAGCGGCGGCCGTGCTGGCGGGCTGCGCAAATATATTCGCGCTCGATCCCTTGAATGAGTGCGCCACGCGTCCAACGGTCGCCAAATCGCCGCGCTGTAAGGCGACAGTAATATCGCGCAATGCCGCATCGCCGGATTCGATGAAAAGTTGCACCAAGTCCTGTGCAAAGTCCTCATCGCCATCCGAAACCTTCATCAGCCGCTCCCAGTCCACGGGCGCGTCATCCGTGTAAGGCGGCAGGATGCTGGATCCATTGCCGGCGCCTGGCGGCGCCGACTTCGAAGCCGGCAACAGCCGCTCGATGGTCTCCCGCAGCTGGTTACGATCAAACGGTTTGGTCAAATACTCATCCATCCCGGCCTCCCGGCAGTTCTGTTCAGCATCCTTCATCGCATCTGCCGTAAGCGCGACGATGGGAATGTGCCTTAGGCCCTGCTCGAGCCGGCGGATTTCCCGCGCTGCCTGGTACCCATCCATTACCGGCATCTGGCAGTCCAAAAAGATGATGTGGTACCGATCGGTTTTCCAGGCGGCAATCGCATCGGCGCCATTGTTCACAATGTCGACCTTGAATCCCATTTTTTCCAGCGCGCCGCGGGCCACTTTTTGATTTACCAGATTGTCCTCGGCCAGCAGAATTCGCAGATTGGGCACGTCATGCGCGCGTTCTGCAACGAGAATCGGCTGCGTGCGTTCGTGCAGCCTTGGCAGCTCCATGGACATGATGCGGCCAAGACACTCGCGCAAGTCGCGGTGCGAAACCGGCTTCAATATATAGGCCGCAAACCCGAGCTGCGCGAAGTCCTGCGCGCCGCGCATGCCGTGCGCAGAGGTGAGCAGCACCAGACGCATTGCCGCAAACCGGGAGTCGCTGGTAATCCTCTGGCCGAGTTCAAATCCGTCGCACACCGGCATCATGTAGTCGAGCACCGCAAGATCAAAGGGCGCTAAACCTGCGGTGTCCTGCAAAATCTGCATCGCGGCATTGGCGCTGTCGACGCTGGTAGAGATCATTCCCAGCTGCGCGAGCTGCTGGCTCAAGACCTTGCGGTTGGTCGCATTATCATCGACGATGAGCACTCGCTTGCCTTCGAGGACTTTGACATTTATGCGCTGAACGTCCGACTTCCTGACGCAGGCGCCATAGCGGGCTGTAAACCAGAAGGTCGAGCCTGCTCCCGGCTCGCTTTCCACGCCGGTTTCGCCGTGCATCAGCGCAACCAAGCGGCTCACGATAGATAGTCCGAGGCCGGTGCCGCCAAAGTGGCGTGTCGTCGATGCATCGATTTGCGAGAACGGCTGGAACAGCGATTCGATGCGCTCTGCCGGAATGCCCATGCCGGTATCGCGCACGCTGCAGCGGATCTTCGTGCCGTCAGCATCGGCGGAGATCATCACCAGCTCGATCGAGACTTCGCCATGACGGGTGAACTTGATCGCGTTGCTGCCCAGATTCAGCAAGATCTGGCGGGTGCGGCCCGGGTCGCCGATCACCCAGTCGGGCAGGAATGGGTCGACGCTGGTGATCAATTCCAGCCCTTTGGCATGAGCTTGGATCGCCAGGAGATGTGCGACATCATCCATGATGCCGCGCAGATCCATCTCAATCAGTTCGATATCCAGCTTGCCGGCTTCGATCTTCGAGAAATCGAGGATGTCATTGATGATCGTGAGCAGCGCACTCGCACTATCGCGAATCGTCTCGGTGTGATCGCGCTGCGTTCTATCGAGCTTGGTATCGAGCAGCAATTCCGTCATGCCGATCACGCCATTCATCGGCGTTCGAATCTCATGGCTCATATTGGCCAGGAACTGCGACTTGGCCTGTCCGGCAAGCTCGGCACGCTCCTTAGCCAGCAGCAGCGCCGCGTTGGCGGATTCAAGATCCTTGGTGCGTAGCGCCACCTGTTCCGTAAGGGCTTGAGCCAGCCGGCGCAAGCGTCGTACCCGTAAGCGATACCACGTGGCGACGGCAGCGATGAGTCCGATGACGCAGAGGAGAGCGAACCACAGGGTTTGGTAAAAATGCGGCTTGAGCGTGAAGCGATAGGAAGCACCGCTCTCATTCCACACGCCATCATTGTTGCTGCCAATTACGTGAAAGCTATAGGCACCCGGCGGCAACTGGGTGTAGTAGGCGGTGCGGCGCGTGCCGGCATCGATCCAATCATTGTCGAATCCCTCCATGCGATACTTGAAATGCGCGCCATGCGGCACCAGGAGGCTCAAGCCCGTGTAATGAAATTCCCATTGCCGCGCCCCGGGGGCAATGTTGGCCGCATCAGCGAGCTTTAAAGGCGCGCCGTCCACCACCACTTCCTCGATGTGCACGGGCGGGGGCAGGGTATTGGTCTTGAAGTGGCGCGGATTTACTATGACGATGCCGCGAATGCTGGGGAACCAGAGCAACCCGTCCGGCGAACGGCAGCCCGGGGAGCTGTTCCCGCCCGCAAATTCGAGGGTGCGCAAGCCGTCGGCAAGTGCATAGACATGGAAGTCGGGCGAACGAGTTCCGCCGCCTACCAGATCGTCGAGTTCGCTGCGCGCAACCGATACCAAGCCCTTGTTGGTCGTCAGCCAAAATTGATGCGCATCGTCCTCGAGAATTCCCAGGATGGTTTCATGCAGAGGTCCCCCTCGATTCCCGAGAGAGATCACCTTGCCGCCGCGCCACACGGCGAGGCCGTCGGTAGTCCCCAGCCAGATTTCTCCGCGATTGTCCTCATGGATCGCAATCACCCAGTCGCTGGGCAGGCCATCAGCGATGGCGAAATGACTGGTGGTTCCTCCGTCGATGACGAACAGGCCCTGGGTTTCCGTGGCAACCCAGAGTTTCCCGGCGAGGTCTTCGTAAACAAAACGAACGGGACTGCGGCTCGAGCTGCCTAACAAAGATTGCATGGAGGTCACATGGCCGTCCTCGATGACGTCGAGGCCTTGATTCGTGCCGATCCAAATTCGGTTGCTGCGATCCTCAAAAATGGCGAGCACTGTGTCGCCCGACAACCCGTTATCGTGATTAAAGACGCTCATGCCGCTCTTATCGATGCGGTAGGCTCCCGCTCCCTGAGTGCCGGCCCAAAGCGCCTTCTGCCGGTCCTCCAGCACGGCTCGCACTTTAATATTCTCGTGGCCATGCGGACCGGCAATGTGCTGAAACTTGCCATCGACATAGCTGCTCAAGCCGCCGTCGGAGCCCACCCAGACGCCGCCGCTCTTGCGCGGCGCAATGCTCCACGCGGTTTTGCCCTGCAGGCCTTCGGACTCGCCGGCGGTGGTAAATTTTCCCTCCCGCAACCGCACCAGACCCACGCCGCCGGTGCCGACCCATAGACTTCCTTCGTCATCCTCCAGCAGCGAAACGACATCGCTCGTGGCAAACAGATTGTCATTGAGAGAATCGAATTGTCCGTGATGCCATCGGACCAGACCGCCGCCGGCAGTGCCTATCCATACATTATCGTCGTGATCGTGGGTTATGGCGTCCACACTGGAACCAAGTTGTCCGTCGTGGGCCACCTGTTCGATGCGATCGGTGCTACGTCGATACAAAGTGCCCTTGGCAGTCCCGATCCACAACGTGCCTTTGCCATCCTCGTGCAAGGCGGAGATAGAGGGGGCCGCGCTTTCGCTACCGAGCGATACAGTGGTAAAGCGCTTTCCGTCAAAGCGCTGCAGTCCGCGGGCACTGCCGATCCACAGAATGCCATTGCGGTCTTCCAGAAACGCCTGCACGCGACCGTCGAGGAGCCCGCTTGAGGAGTCGTAGGGATGCGCGCTATCGCCATCGATTTCAATGAGGCCCGTATCGGTGCCTACCCATATGTGCCCTGCGCGGTCTTGCGCAATCACGCGAATGTAAGCGTGAGCAAGCGACGCAAATTTGCCGAACGATCTGAATTGACCCTGTTCGAGTACGGCGATTCCCGATCGCGTCCCCACCCAGAGCCGTCCGCCCGCATCGACGAATAGCGCCGAGATGAACTTGGTTGGGATATCAACGTCTTTGCCGGGGACAAATACCGTGAATCGGACACCATCGAAGCGCGCCAGTCCTTCCTGCGTGCCGATCCACAAATATCCGTCGGGTGTTCGCGCGATGGCTTGGGCGGAACTCTGAGGCATTCCATCCTGGACCTGCCAATTCTCGATCTGGTACTGACTCAAGCGGAGCGACGGATCGAGCGCGAACGTGGTGCGGCTGGCGACAAACGCCAGCATCGCGAGCACGCAGATGCCGCACCAACGCCTGTAACCTCTGACCATCGATACCCCGCAATTGGGGCGCGACGGCAAGCGCAGCACCCGTTTCGTGTCGATCTACAAACAAGCTAGATATATCGGCCGCCGCCGGGAAAAATTTGCACCCGGCGCGGCTTTTTTTTGACCCTTGACCTGATTGGCCTTTCCGAGTGTGATGGGTTGCGCGTGGGTTCAAGGCCGCGAAGCGCAGCCCGCGGGGCTTAAGTAATTTGCTTACAAAACAATAGGTTATAGGACTGGCGAGGCGTAATCCCTAGAATTGCAGGGGTTCCCTTAGTTACTCGCCAATTCGCTTAGCGGTCTTCTTAATGGGGCAAATACCGGATGCAACAAAGGAACGCGTCGGTCGCGGTCATCGGAGCCGGCGACTATATAGGGGCTGCGATCGCGCGGAAATTCGCTGCCGAGGGATTTGCGGTATTGGCCGGCCGGCGCAATGGCGAAAAACTGGTGCCCCTCATTGCCGAGATCAACGCTGCCGGCGGCAGGGCGTTCGGGCGCACCCTGGACGCGCGGGTTTCGGAGGACGTCACAGCGTTCTTGCTGGAGGCGGACGGTCATGCGCCGCTCGAGATTTGCATTTGCAATATCGGAGCGAACGTCAACTTCCCGATTCTGGAGACCACCGACCGGGTATTTCGCAAGGTGTGGGAAATGGCGTGCTGGTCGGGTTTTCTCGCCGGGCGCGAGGCGGCTCGGATCATGCTGCCGCGTGCACGAGGCGCGATCTTCTTTACCGGAGCCACCGCCGGATTGCGCGGCGGCGTGGGCTTCGCCGCGTTCGCCAGCGCCAAGTTCGCGCTGCGCGGACTGGCCCAAGCGATGGCGCGCGAGCTGGGTCCGAAACACATTCATGTGGCCCATTTGGTGATCGACGCGGGGGTCGACACGGAGTTCGTGCGTGCACGCATTGCCGCCCGTGAAGGACAGGCAGCGCTCGACAATCTCGATCCTGCGCGTTTGATGAATCCCAAATCGGTGGCCGACGCCTATTGGGCGCTGTACAGCCAATCCCCGGACGCCTGGACGTTCGAGCAGGAAATCCGGCCATTCGGAGAAAAATGGTGAGCGCGCCGCCGCGGGTCGAGTTTCTATTCGATTTCGGAAGTCCGAACGCCTTTCTCAGCCACCGCGTGATTCCCGCGATCGAGGCGCGCACCGGTGTGCGGTTCGACTACGTGCCGGTGCTGTTGGGCGGGATCTTCAAGGCGACCGGCAATCAGTCGCCCGCGGCCGCCTTCGCGCACATTCGCAACAAACCTGAATACGAGCGCTTGGAGATCGAGCGCTTCGTGCGCAAGCACGGCATCCGAGGATTTGGGTACTCGCCGTTTTTTCCGGTCAATACTCTGAGCCTCATGCGCGGCGCGATCGCGGCGCGCACGCTGGGGGTGTTCGAGCGTTATGTTGAGGAGATGTACCGCCACATGTGGGTGGATCACAAAAAGCTGGATGATCCCGCCGTGCTTGCAGCCGCACTCACCGAATCGGGCTTCGACGTGCAGCGGCTCATAGCGGCAGCCGCCACGCCGGCCGTGAAGTCAGAGCTGATCGCGAACACCGAGCGGGCGGTGGCGCGAGGCGCATTCGGTTCGCCGACCTTTTTCGTCGATGACGAAATGTGGTTCGGCAAGGATCGGCTGGACGAGGTGGAGCAGGCGATTCTGCGGAAGCAGCGGGGATAGCGTGACGACCGCGCAAATGCCGGCCGTGTTTTTCGGGCACGGAAGTCCGATGAATGCGTTGCAGCGAAATCGCTACACGATGGCATGGCAGGAGTTTGGCGCACGCACGCCGCGCCCACGCAGCATTCTCTGCGTTTCGGCGCACTGGTATACGCGCGGCACCGCCGTGACCATGATGGCAGGACCGAAGACCATTCATGATTTCGGGGGGTTTCCGCAGGCCTTGTATGAGGTCGAATATCCGGCGCCCGGCGATCCCAAGCTGGCGGCGCGGGTCATTGAATTACTCGACGGCACTTCCGTGGCCGCCGACGTGTCCGGGTGGGGACTCGACCATGGCACCTGGTCGGTACTCACGCACGTCTACCCGCGAGCGGATGTCCCGGTGGTGCAGCTCAGCATCGACGGCACCCAGCCGCCTGCCTACCACTACGCGCTGGCGAAATTATTGGCGCCGTTGCGGGATGAAGGCGTGCTCGTGGTGGGAAGCGGCAATGTGGTGCACAATTTGCGGGTGATGCGCACTCCGGACGCCGAGCCGTATCCCTGGGCCGTGCGCTTCAATGAAAGCGTGCGCTCCCGGCTCGTCGCACGTGAGCATGCGGCGCTCGCCAATTTGCCGGCGTTGGGCGAGGATGCTGCGATGAGCATTCCAACGCCGGAACATTACCTGCCGCTTCTATATGTCATAGCGCTTCAGCGTGACGATGACAGGTTGCAATTCATGGTGGATGGCATTGAGCTGGGTTCCATCAGCATGATGAGCATGGCGCTTGGCGCCTAACTGAAACAGGGATCCTAAATGGTCTCGCGATCGGCTAACATCCAAATTCGCCTGAAAACTTGGGACAAAGAAGAAAATGAAACTCCGCACCGCTGCACTGGCCCCGCTGATCGCGCTTGTCCTCGCCGCCAATCCCGCGAGCGCCAAGGATCCACCGCTCACGTCGTTGACGATGGAGCACTTCAGGGATACCGCAACCGTCAAGGAGGACCCTGCAAGCGGCACCGCCACGATTACCACGGAGAAGGGTTTCCGGGTGCACACCGGCCCGATGAAGATGGTATGGAACGATGAATACCTGAAAGGCGTTGTTGACAGGGCGACCGGTGAGAAATCCCTGCAGGTGGTGGTGATGAGCATATATAGCGGCAATCGCCGCTCCTATCAGAGCGCGAACTTTCAATGGACCAATGGACCGAAGTCCGCGCCGGTGACTCAAATACGTACCCAACGGGAGGCCTGCGGGACCGGGGAATGCACGTACACCGACTACATTGCGTTTGACCTGGACGAGGCGGGACTGCGTCAGATCGCGGCCGGCTATGTACCTGGCAAGCCGAGCATTTGGCCGTTCAAGATCACCGCGACCGGAGGCCCCGATTACAGCGGCCGGCTTTCGAGCGCAGAAATCGCCGGATTCCTGGCCAGGGTGGATCAACCCGCGAATGCCCCTGCCAGGGCCGCAATCGCAAAAAGCAATGTGGGTGCCAAAGAAAGCGACGCAATTGCCAAGGAAAATGCCGCGCTCGCCAAGGAGAACGCGGCGCTCGCCAAACAAAACGCCGATCTCGCCAAGGAAAATGCCGCGCTCGCCAAAGCCAACGCCGCGCCCACCACGGCAAGCCCCGCCGGCGTGTTGCCCAAGCTTGATCTTGGCATCAGCGGCATCCCGGTGGCGGCAACCGCGGAGCAGCCGAATCGAGCGGGCATCCTGGTCAGCGCAGTCAATCGCGGCTCCGTTGCCCAAAAAGCCGGAATCATCGTCGGCGACATCCTCTATGAGATTGACGGCCACCCGATCAAGGAGCTGGCGGAGCTTGAAGCCGCGGTAGCCGCGAACGCGGCTAATTCGCCGGTTGTCATCAAACTGTACCGCGGCACCTCCAAGATGTCCCTGAAAATTCGATTCCAGTGATGAACGACCGGGTGTTGATGGGTAGGCTGAGTATGCGCAACTTGCGCGGAGTAAGGCTGGGGTGGTGGTCTCTGGCGTGTGGCTGCTTGGGCCTGGCATTGACTGCGTCAGGGGTTGGTGCAGAACAGCCCGCAAACCCGCATTGGCTGGACTTGCCGAGCAGCAAGCGGCTGCTGCTGCCGGCCCCGGGCAGTCCGCAGCGAGTCAATAGCTTGCCGATGGCGCTCGCGGTGTCGCCGGATCGGCGCTGGGTGGTGTCGCTGAACGCCGGCTATGGCAGCTTCGAATCCGGATACATGCAATCCCTCGCCGTTCTCGATGCTCATACGGGACAGGCGAGAGATTTTCCCGAGCCGCGCACGCTGCTGGATACCAGCCAGGCGTTCTTTGCGGGAGTCGCTTTCAGTCCCGACGGTACCAAGGTCTATGCGAGCCTCGCATCGTCCACCGATCTTCAGGGCGATGGGCAGACCAAGACCGGCAATGGGATCGCAGTCTACGGTTTCGCGAACGGCGTGCTGACGCCCGAGAGGTTCTTGAGCCTGCCGCCGGTGGTGCTCGCCGCCGGCCGGCACAGCAGCTTGCTCTCCTCCGACGGCCGCACGTTGAGTCCGTACCCGGCGGCGATCGCGACCGTGTCCGGTGTGCACGATTCCATTCTGGTGACAGAGAACCTTGCCGACAGCGTGGTCATGCTCGACGCACAAACCGGCCTCGTCACCCGCAGCTTCGATTTGTCGGTCAGCGAGAACGTGCCTGCGACTTATCCGATTGCCGTGGCTGCGACCCAGGACGGCAAACGCGCATTCGTGGCGCTGTGGAATGCGAGCGAGGTGCTCGAGTTGAACCTGGCCGAAGGTACGATCAGCGGACGTCTATCTCTGTTGAAGCCGAAAACCGTGTCCGCCCCAGGATCGCACCCCAGCGCGCTGCTGCTGGATGAGCGCGCGGGACTGCTGTACGTCGCGCTGTCGAATCGGGATTCGGTAGCCGCAATCAGCGTCGGCAAGCAAGGCGCGGCGCGCGAATTTTTGGTTCGAGGCTATTTCGACACCCGCTTGCCGGGACAAAGCTATTTCGGCGCGGAACCCTGCGCGCTTGCGCAAAATGCAGATCGATCGCGGCTGTACGTTGCAAATCTGGGATCAGACGCGGTGGCGATACTCGACCCGCACAGGCTGCCGCGCAGCGGCGCGGCATCGCGCACCGGCATGATTGAACCCATCGGCTTCGTACCGACCGAGGTGATGCCGCTCGCGCTGGCATCGGATGGCCGAAATCTCTATGTGGCCAGCGCCAAGGGCACCGGAACCGGTCCCAACAACATGGCGCAGCGGCCAACAGAGGCCACGATGGGCCTGCCGATGGCCAGGCGCAAATTCACCTACGGGCCGACGCTGCTGCGCGGCACGATCGCGAGGCTCGACGAGGCGGGGATCGATCCTAAGCTGAAGGACGCGACTGAAGTGGTACTGCAGTCGAACCGCATGAAGGCTGCGCAGGAGACTATTCAGTTTGTGGGCGGCGCCAATCCGATCAAGCATGTGATTTATGTGCTGAAGGAAAACCGCACTTATGACCAGGTATTCGGTGATTTGTCGAAAGATGGCAAACCCGTGGGCAATGGCGATGCGACACTCACGATGTATGGCGCCGAGGTGACGCCAAATCAGCATCGAATGGCGCTGCAGTTTGGAGTACTGGACAATTTCTTTGATTCCGGCGAAGTGTCGGGCGATGGCCACGTGTGGTCGAACGCCGCCATTACCACTGACTATGTCGAGAAGACCTGGCAGCAGTACTACCGCAATGAGCAGCGCACCTACGACTACGAGGGTGTAGTCGCCGACGGCTACCCGTTGTTGCAGCACATACCGGATGTTGCCGAGCCGGCGAGCGGGTACCTCTGGACCAACCTGGTGGCCCACGGCAAGACCATCTATCATTTTGCCGAGTTCATCTCATCGATCTTCTGCGACGATGAGAAGGGACGCAAACGCGTCATGGATCCGAAGCTCGGCGCGATGTCGCCTGATGTCGCGCATTGCGCCAAGCCCGCCATCAAGCCCGGCGAGCCCATACCGGAGGAGTGGGGCGGAGGCACAAACCTCTGGCCGTGGGACATTCCCCGGTTGGCGGGCAACATCGCGACCAAGCCAGAACTGGTGGGGCACTTTGCGCCGGAAGCGCCGGATTTCAACGTACGCGTGCCCGACCAGATCAGACTCAACATCTTCCTGCGGCACTTTGCGCAGTGGACCCGCGATCGCTCTTCCGGCCACGACACCATGCCGAACTATGTGCTGCTGCGCCTGCCCGATGATCATACCGGCGGGACGACGGTGGGCGGGCCGACTCCCAAGTCCTCGGTCGCCGACAACGACCTTGCGGTCGGCCGCTTGGTGGAAGCCGTCTCGCACTCGGCCTACTGGGACGATACCGCGCTGTTCATCCTGGAAGACGATGCGCAGGCCGGCGCCGATCATGTGGATTCGCACCGCTCGCTTGGCATCGTCGTCAGCAAGTACGCTCCGCACCCGAAGGACGGCCAAGCGGCGGTGGTTGACAGCCGCTTCTATTCGACCGTGAGCGTGTTGCGGACCATGGAGACTCTGCTCGAGGTTCCGCCGATGAACAACAACGACGCGTTCGCATCGATGATTTCCAGTCTTTTTGCCGGGCCGGGAGATCAGCCTGCCTTCGATGCGGACGTATCCAACCGGGACAATGGACTCATCTACCGAGCGAATGGCGCCACTGCCAGCGGCGCGAGCTTGTCGGGAAAGATGGACTTTCGCCACGCGGACCGCGCCGACCCGAATGTGCTCAATCTAATTTTGTGGCGCGACGCGATGGGCTCTCGGCCGCCGCCGGCCATGCTCTATGTCAGGCATGCGAAGCCCAAGGACAGCGACTAAGCAGCGTCTAGGGAGCTCGATGTCCAGGATCGGCAATCGTGCAGATGCCGCTGTATATCACCTGGTCCTTGATGGCGATGGTGCCGAGACCGGACGTTCTATCGATGAGGTATTGGAATACCGAACCGCTAAGATTCAACGAGAAGGAGATTTGGGTCGGGGAGATGGTCGCCGGCAGCGAGTAGTTGCCGCCGATTTGTGCCCTTTGCGCCTGCTGGTCAATCGTGACATCAAAGGTGCGTTTTTCGTGGCCCGAACCGTGCGACTGAAGCACGCACGAAAACAGAACTTCCGCAGACCGCGATGGCTGTGCGAGCAGCGTACCGGCGGCTGCCGCAAGAACCAAATTGCGGAGGATGGACATAGGCCGGGCTCCAGGATGTCCTGCTTACCCTAGCGGATTGGACCAAGGGGCTCTGCGACCTTGGTCATACAAACCGCCCGGGAAATGCCAAATGGTGCACGTCCGCGGCATTGTTTTTCGCCTTTTACGCCCGCCGCCTGGCCGAGCGCAGGCTTTGCCGCTGACGTATTCGCGCGGCGTCCATCAACACGCGTCCGGCCCACCGGTACACATTGTTCTCTTTGACTGTCCGCCGCATCAGACTCATGCGGGTGCGCCGCTCATCGCGGCCCATGCGCATTGCGATCTCCATGGCATCGGCGGTTTCGTTCACGTCGAACGGATTGACCAACACCGCTTCCGTCAACTCCCGGGACGCGCCCGCGAAGGTGCTCAGGATCAGCACCCCGTCCTCGTCGTCCCGCGCGGCCACGAACTCCTTGGCCACCAGGTTCATTCCGTCGTGCAAGCTGTTGACCAGGCAGAAGTCGGCGGCGCGGTACAGCTCGAAGACGCGCTGCGGCTCCTGATGCTCGTCGATCAGTATGATCGGATGCCAGTCGCCTTCCGCGAACTTTGCGTTGATCCGCTCCACCTCACTATAGGTCTGTTTCTGCAGCGCCTGGTAGGCGGGCAATTGACTGCGCGAGGGCGCGGCGATCTGCAGCAGGCTGATTCGCCCGCGGTGCCGGGGGTCCTTGTCCAGCAACGCCTCCAACGCTTGAAAGCGCTCAAGGATGCCCTTGGTGAAGTCCCAGCGCTCGACACCCAAGCCGATGACGACGTCGGCGCCGATGTGATGGCGTTCGCGCACCAACGAGCGGCAGGTGGCGATATCGGGCTGATTCTGCAGCCAGCGTGGCGGCCACTCGATCGATATCGGATACGGAGCGACGCGGCACACGTGGCCCTGGGTGGTCACGGTCATGTGTTCATGGTCGATCTGGCATTCCACGAAACGATCCACGGCATCCAGAAAATTCTGGCAGTGATACCGCGTATGAAAGCCGAGGATGTCGGCAGACAGCATCTGCAGCAGCATCTCGCTCTTCCATGGGCACACGCCGAAGGTCTCGGCATTGGGCCACGGAATGTGCCAGAACAGCGCGATCGTGGCTTTCGGAAGTCTCACCCGGAGCAGGCGCGGCAGGATGGCGAAGTGAAAATCCTGGATCAGCACCACCGGATTGTCTATGGTCGATTCCGCGGCCACCACCTCGGCAAACCGGGCATTGACTTCTTCGTAGGCACGCCAATCGCTGGCGCGAAACGCCGGCCGAACGTAGGCCAGATGACACAACGGCCAGATGCCTTCATTGGAAAAGCCGTAGTAGTAACCCTGTTCCTGTTCGGTCGTCAGCCACACGCGGCGCAATGTATAGGACGGATCTTCGGGAGGCACCTGTATGTGATCGTGCTGATCCACGGTCTCGCGGTCCGCGGTGCCGGCGCCGTGCGCCACCCATACCCCCGAGCATGCACGCATGATCGGCTCGAGCGCCGTGACCATGCCGCTCGCGGGAACCTGCATCACGATGCGGTGCTGTGCGTCGAAATTGTGTATGTAGGGTTCCCGATTCGAGACGATGATGACCTGCGAAGAATTCAGATAATCGCGTACCACCTGTCGCAGGGCCTGCGGCGTCCAATTCTCGTGGAAGTCGATCTCCAGCCGCTGCTGTTCCTCGGCCTCGGCCAACACCTGGCGAACCTGCGACAAAATCGGCATCGAGGAGCGCGGCGATCTAGCATCGTCGCTGAAACGCTTGCCGCGGATGTCGCCGATCAGGATGTTGACCCAACGCCGCAACTGCAGCCACGCCACGAGCACGATCAGCAGCGCCAACAGCAGCACCGAAATGCCGATAAATACCAGCACAAAGTCCCTGGCGGTCCGTTGGCGGCGGTCGACAAAGCTCACGTCGTGCAGCATCAGCACGCGAAACGGCGTTGGCTCGGCCGAGTCGAAGTCGAAGCGGGAGATCTGCACGGAGCCGGACGGCAGTTGCACGATGCGTGTCGATTCGGATTTCGCATTGCTGGCGGCATTGCAGGAAATCGTTCCCGGCGTGCGCTCGGTTTGGTAGATCGTCGAACCGTCGGGACGGCACACCAGGATGGCAAGCAAACGCTCATCGGCGGTTATCTTTGCAAGGTAGCTGCTCAGCCGCGACTGATTGCCTTTTTCCACCAGATCGGAGATCCGCTCATCGAGAGAATGCATCACCAACTGCGCGCGCAATTCGACATCCGATCGAAACCACTCCGCCAGCAGCCGTTCTATATAAGGCAGACCGAAGAACGTCACGACGCAAGTGGCCAGCGCGATGGGCAGCACGAAGCGCAACAGGACTGAGCGAAACATTCGGCCTCCGCGGGGGTCGTAAGGTGCGCCGCGCCAAGCGAACAAAATACCGAATATTCGCGGTCCAGTCCCGGCTTTCGTCCCTTGCTTCGCGTGTGTAAGAATTACATTGCATCAAATAGTTGCAAAGCGTTGCCGGCCGACCCTGTAGTCTATGTTTTCAATGAACCCATCCTCGGACCTGGATCTCGCGGTGGTCGGCAACTGCCAGGTTGCCGCATTGATCGACCGGCGCGGACGAATCGTCTGGATGTGCCTGCCCAAACCGGACGCGGATCCGGCGTTCTGCGCGCTGCTGCGAAACGAGGGCGGCGATTCGGCGAGCGGCGTCTTCGCCATCGATCTGCAAGGAATGACGGAAGCGCAGCGCAGCTACGAGCGCAATACGGCTGTCGTCGAGACCACACTCAAGGATGCTCGCAACAACTCGCTGAGGATCATCGATTTCTGCCCGCGCTTTCGCTCGCGCGGACGCAACTTCCGACCCACGTGCCTGGTACGGCTGATCGAACCCATCCAGGGGCGGCCCGTTGTCAAGGTGCGACTGCGGCCGCGATGCGATAACGGTGCGAACGATCCGCAGCGCGTCACCGGCAGCCACAACATTCGTTTCTTGTCGGCCGTACACAATTACCGCGTCACCACCAACAGTTCGCTATCGCCCTTATTGGACGAGACCGAGTTCGTGCTTGAGAGGCCGCTGGCCTTCATCCTCGCATCCGACGAAACCATCGAGGAGACCCCGCTGACTCTCGCAAGAACCTGGCTGGAGGAAACTCGCAACTACTGGCACGAGTGGATTCGCGGTCTGGCGGTGCCCTTCGATTGGCAGGAGGCGGTGATTCGCGCCGCCATTACATTGAAATTGTGCACCTACGAAGACACGGGCGCCGTGCTCGCCGCACTGACAACGTCGATTCCGGAAATGGCCGACAGCGTGCGCAATTGGGACTACCGATTCTGCTGGCTGCGCGACAGCTTCTTCGTGATTTTGGCGCTCAATCATCTGGGCGCCACCAATACCATGGAAGGATACTTGCGCTATCTCGACAACATTGTCGCGCGCAATTCCGGCGGCGACCTGCAGCCGCTGTACGGCATTACCGGCGAAGCGCGCATCGAGGAACGGATCATCGAGACGCTGGACGGTTACCGCGGCATGGGGCCGGTGCGCGTCGGCAACCAGGCCTACGAGCAAATCCAGCACGATGTCTACGGTGCAGTGATACTCGCCGCGCGGCAGTTGTTTTTTGATCATCGACTGACGAATCCCGGCAATGCCGCGACGTTCGCTCGAGCCGAGGTGCTGGGTGAACGGGCCGTGAAAATGTTCGCCGTGCCGGATGCGGGTCCGTGGGAATTTCGCGGTATTGAACGCGTGCATACCTTTTCCGCCACGATGTGCTGGGCGGCTTGCGACCGATTGTCGCGCATTGCCTTGCACCTCAAAATCACCGATCGAGCCGCAATTTGGCGCACCGCTGCCGACGCGATGCGCGCGGAAATCCTCGCGCGCGCGTGGAATCCACGCAAACAGACATTCACCAGTGCTTTCGATTGCGAAGATCTCGATGCCACCGCGCTTCTGCTGGCGGATCTTGGTCTCGTCGAAGGCACCGATTCGCGCTTCGTGTCGACCGTCAATGCCGTTGAGCGCGAACTGGTGCGCGGCGACCTGGTATTTCGCTACATTCATCCCGATGATTTCGGCATTCCAACCAACACCTTCACGATGTGTTCGTTCTGGTACGTCAATGCGCTGGCGGCGGTCGGGCGGGTGGATGAAGCGCGCAGCATATTCGAGAAACTCCTGCTGCGCCGAAATAGTGCCGGCCTGCTGTCCGAGGACATCGATCCCACCAGCGGCGAGCAGTGGGGCAACTTTCCCCAGACCTACAGCATGGTCGGCATCATCACCTGTGCCACCCGCTTAAGCCGATCGTGGGAGGAAATGCTGTAAGGGTTCAGCCCAAGGCTAGGACCTTGGGGCTACGGCGTGGCCCGTGACACCATCCCGGGAGAAGTCGAACCGCAGCAGCCATTTCCGAACTGCCAGATCGTCCGCCGGGGCGAATTTCCATTTTCGTGCGGCTTCGCTTGCCAGGCGAGCGAAATAATAGCTTGGGCCGCGGTTTTCGAGCACTTCGCTGACGACATTGCCTGAGCGATCCACAGTCACGCGAACTGCAATCTTGATGTGGCCGCGAATCGTTGCGCGGGCGTGGGATGGAACGTCGGGAATCTCCTCGTGCAGCACGAATGGCGAGCCGTTTACGGATGGCGGTTCGGCGGGAGAATGGGCCAAAGGCGTCTCGGAGTTTTGCGAAGCGGCTGCCGACGATGCAGCCTCCTGCAGCGAAGCTCGAGAACTCAACAGGCGCGCGCCAACCCAGACCGCGACCACGATCACGAAAACCACCGCGATCGCGGGGACCAACCAACGCTGATAGGGGGATAACAGTGGAGGTGCCGCCCTGTGGGGCGGTCTGCGTATCGGAGGCTTGGGAACCAACTCGAGTTGTTTGGGCACCGGAACTTCAGCGGGAGGGGGCACGACCACCGGCACCGGCACCGGCACCGGCACCGGCACCGGCGCTTGCGCTGCAGGATTGATTTCGGCTTGCAGCTGTGCGGCCGTCGGCCGTTTCTCGGGATCGCGATCGAGGCACCGGCGGATGATGTTTGCGAGCTCCGGCGGAACCGTGGCAGGGAAGGGGGTTTCCGTTCCGGAATCAGCGGATGGGGGAAGGTGCTGCGTGAGCGCCTCGAACAGAGTCATTCCGAGACTCCAGATGTCTCCGGCTGCGGACCAGCCAGCGCCAAGGGCCTGTGGAGGATCGTACGGAGATGACGTTGCAAGGGGTGCCGACGCATTGCCGGCCGGACGGATAGTATCGCTCGCCAACTTCAGCTGATCGTTGACCACCAGAATGTTTGCCGGTTTCAGCCGACCGTGAATCAAGTTCTTGCCGTGGAGGTACGCCAAAGCGCTCAAGGTCGGAGGCAGCATCTCGCGCACTTCATCGGGCGTAAGGGCACGGTGGGGAAGTATCTGCGCCAACGTCTGTTCGGCGTATTCCATGACGACAAAGACAAATTGCAGACCTTCGAGCCGGCAGAGGCCGGCTTCCAGAAGTCGAAGCAGATGAGGATGGGAGAGCGAGGCGGCCATCGTCCAGTGCGCGAGCTGCGCCTGCGTCAAACTCGGAGTAACCGGCACCAATCTCAGCGCGGCATCTGGAAGATTCTGTGCCCTGAATTCGGTCAGGAACACCGCGCCCTGATCGCCGGCGCGGAGCAGGCGGCGCAGCGGAAAGACTCCGTTAACCACCTGGCCTTCCCACTTCGTCCAGACCTCACTCATCGTCGGTCTTCTCCACACTTAACGAGGGACGACGTTTGCCGAGTGTCGGCGGAACCGGTTCACTCGCGACGGCTAGTAAGCGCCTAGCGTCCGGGGGTTACTGAATTTGAGTTTGCGGCTGCGTTTAAGAACGCTTTGAATACAAAACAATTATAAAACAAATGGTTACGATTTGGACATTGTCGCATTCGGGTGACAAGGCGACCAGCGGAGGTCAGCCGAGCCGCTGGATCAGGGATTTCGCCGCGGCCGGGTTGTGTAGCTTGTGGCCGCCGATCACGTAGAGGTAGACGTCGCGGGGCTTGCCGTACGCCCGGCGTGGCTCGACATAGTCGAGCCCATCCGGCGCGGCGCCTGATGCCCAGGAGCACGCTCGGGCGGCCCAATGATCCAAGGCCGCAGCGGAATAACCCAGCTTTTGCGAAAGCTCGGTTCCCATGATGCGGGCGTAGACGAAAGTGGCGGTGGCGTCGGCGATCTGCGGGTATTCGGAATCCCCCGCGACCACGATTGCAACGTCGTGTTCGCGGGCCAACGCGATGAAATCAGGCGAATGGAAGCTGGCGTGGCGCACCTCGACGGCGTGGCGCAGCGTGCGACCGGCAACTTCCTTCGGCAGAAGCGCCAGAAACGCATTGAAGTCGGCGGGATCAAACTTCTTGGTGGGCAGGAATTGCCAATTGATTGCACCGAGCTTGTCCTTCAGTTCCATGACGCCGCTCGCGAAGAATCGCGCGATCGTGCTGCCGGCGCTTGCGAGGACGGTGCGATTCATGACAAAGCGCGGAGCCTTTACGGAAAAAACGAAGCCGTCCGGCGTTTCGTCGCGCCACTTGGCGAAGCTCGCGGGTTTCTGCGAACCATAATAGGTGCCGTTGATTTCGATGGATGTGAGCTCGCGGCTCAAGTGTTCGAGTTCGCTTTTCTGCGGGAGCGTCTTGGGATAAAACGTGCCCCGCCAGGGCTCGTAGGTCCAACCACCGACGCCGATTCGGATCGTTCCCTGGGCCGCTTTGTTCATACATCCTCAACCACGTTGCGTCACTTGGGAAACAGCAACAGCTGATTGTCCGACGGTCCAAGGCGATTTGAAAGTCCTTGGCGGGCGGGTACGCAGGAAGGGGTCTGGCGAAAGCGCTCTACGCGCCGACATTCAACCTCTGGCGCGTGCGAGCTTTGCCTTTGCGCGGCGGAGAGTGCTGGCCGAGGACGCGCAATTTTGCCTTCTCGTACTCCCCCGCAGAAATCGCCCCGATATCCTTGAGGCGAAGATGCTCGCGCATTTCGTCACGGAGGTGCTCGGATTTCGTGGGTCGGCGCGCCGCCGCTGCAAGCTGAATGTGCGCCGCGAGTTTTGGCGTGAAACCGCGAAATGCACGAAAGGTTCCAAGACCACCCGTGCACTCCAGCAATCTCGCGGCGCCGTGGGAGCTGAACAGGCTCACTTTCTCGGTGGTTCTGTAGACGGCCACGAGCGTTGCGAATGCCCACACTCCAAGGGCGCTGCTGCTGATGGCAAGCCAGTTGTGCCGCCACCAAGCTATCGCCGAGAGGTCGATTCTGGAGACAATCCCCACCGCCAGAGTTACGAATAGCAGCGAGAAGGCGATCCACGCCCAAGGAATGTGGCGCAGATTCCGTGGCGCATCGACGAACCGCAAGTCGAGGACGTAATCGAGCAGCCCGGTGCGGGAGCGCGAGCGGACTGAAAGGTAGTAGTAGTCGATGATCTCGAGCTGCGTTACGCGCCGGCGCAGGCGGCTGCGGAACTCGAATCGCGTGTGGCTGATGCGCGCATCGCGGAGCTCCGGCACCTGCTCAGGTTCTGACTCGAGCAGGATGTGTTCGGTCTTTGGCGTTGATTTCGCGTGCATCTTTGCTGATCTTAGCCATGCATCGCGGCTGATTTCCGAGAACTGCGTCCGCTGCGGCAACGCGGGGTTTTTGCCGCTCTGCAGCAAAATCTCTGCGAGTGTCGGCAGCGCCTGCGCACGGTGAGGATGATCGGCCGGTGTCCAAAAAACCTGAGCCATCTCTCAGTTCCGGGGGAGCTTGAGCGATAGATTGCCTTGAGTTGCGGTTGCCGTGCTCCCAGACCTCGCCAGCGCTCTCGGATGTGTTCATGAATATGTTCGATCTCAATAACCAAGTCGTGGCTGCGGCCGTTTGTGCCGCAGGGACGGTTGTCGGCAGCCTGATCCAGTTGCGCGTCGTCTGGCGCAAGGAGACCTCAGAACGCTCGCGCGGTGTGCCGGTCACGAAGAAAACGCGTCGCGGTCCGGTGCTGGCGGTTTGTTTGCTCCTCGTCGGCGCCGCGGTGGGCGGCTTCGCTCTCTCGCAGTACTTTGTGCAGCGATCCGACCTCGAGTCGGCGGCAGTGCGCGGCCAGTTGCAAGTGCAGCTCGCGCAGATCATTGCCACTGCCGAGCGATTGGAGCGGGCAACCCTCGGCGATCACGGAGCCGGCGCACGAGCGGTTGACGATCGTCGCGGCGAACAAGCCGCCACCGTGACCACGACGGTTGCGCCGTGCCGGGCGGCTACCGGCGTTGTTGCCGATGCGACGCCAGCGTGCGACGAGCAGGGAGCGCAGCCGGTCACGCTCTGCGCAAGCGTGCCCGCGATGGCCGCCGTGACCGCCATGGATCTGTACGCCCGGCCTGATGACTCGACGCAGCCCTGGACCGACAATCGCGTTGCCCCTGGCCAGGCCATCGGACGCGCGCGGTTTGCGGACAAGCCTTTCGAGCGGTCCGATTCTGACCAGACCAAGCAAGTCTGCACCGGATTTTCCTCCTGGGACGCAGAAAAACGCTACAGCGCGCGCTTGGTGGTGAAGTACGCGATCGCACCTGCGCCAAGCGAGGCGTCGAGGGCGCAGCTGGTGCCGGTCTCCGCTGCGGCCAAGTAGCCAACGCATCGCAAGAGGGCCATGCGAAAATCCGGTAGGTAGCCGATGGGCGCCGGAGCAATCACATGAGCCAGCTGAAGAAACGGGAGCGGGCGGCGATCGAGGCTGTCGCCAAGCACTTCTCTGCAACATGGGGCGAGAGCGAAAATAGGTCCGACGCCCATATCTTGATTGCCGGAACGCGCATTGCGGTCGAGATCACGACCCTCAAGCAACCGATTGGAGTGCGGAGAGATCCTCCCAAGCCCGGCTTGCGGTTCGATAAGGTTGTACGCCGAGTCAATGCGCGATTGCAGTCAGCTCTCCGCGAGTCCGTGCCGGATGGCACAACGGTGCTCTTCACAATGACGGCGCCCATCCGGCTGGCAGCGAAGACGGCTGAGGAATTGGAAACCAAGATCAGGACCCGTCTCGCGCGCCGGTCGACGCCCGTTCCGTACAACGGCACCGTAAATGGAAATCGGATCCGGGTGCGCCTGGTGCGAAGCAATTCGCGGCAAATCTCGAAGGTGATCGGACTGGTACACAATCCCGATTCGGACCCGGACATGCTCCTGCAGCTGATGCAATCATTGCTCCAGCTTGGAAGAGCAGCAGCGGAGAAGCACAGGCCAGCGAATTCGACGAAACAGCGCTGGCTGGTGGTGATCGTCGAGGGCGGGTTATCGCACATCGAGACCTATCGGCAGGTATATGCCGAGCTCTCCATCCCGACCGACTTTACTAAGATTTTGATGGTGTTCGAAGGCGGCCGGGTCGAGACCTTGGCGGGAAAATATTGAATAAATTCAATGGCCCAGCGAAGGCATTTGAACCTGCAAACCTCGTCCCGACGCCGCCAATTTGACCCCGCGATTCCCCTCTGGACGTGATCCGGTCAGGTATTTTCCCGATGAGGTAATCCGCTATTTCCCTGTAAATTAGTTCGAATTCCAGGGGGTCGAAGGCTCCCTCGAACCGTGAAGGGTCCAAGGAGTAACTGTCATGTCCTCGAACAAGCGATCTGCCAGCCAAGAACAACGAACCGCGGCGCAATCGACCGAGTTGCTGCAGGAACTCGTGGCGCACCTGCGGCAGAACCGCACTCAGTTGCGCGAGGAGTGGGCGAACCGAATCACCGAAGCGCGGCTGCTGACAGCAATGACCAAGGAAGAGCTGTTCGCCGAAGCCACATCCGTGTACGACAACTATGTCGAGGCGCTCGCGACCGGAACGTTCGAGGCCCTGCAATCGTATGCGCGCAATTTGTCCGAGCGCATCATCCCCCGCGGAGTGGAAACCCACGAAGTCGTCGGTATCGTGCTTTTGCTGCGCGACGTCTTGGCGAGGTCATTGTTCGCCAAGTATCAAGGCGATTTCACGATGCTGAACCGCATCTTGGATGCTTACGAGCCCGCGGCCAACCGCATCGCCAACACTGTGGCGGTCGGATTCGTGCAGGAGCGAGAACGCGTCATTCGCCAGCAGCAGGAAGCCATCCGCGAACTCTCCACGCCGGTACTGCAGGTGCGCGAGCGGCTGCTCATTTTGCCCATCATCGGCGTCATCGACGCGCAGCGTGCGCGTCAGTTGACGGAGCAGTTGCTGCGCGGCATACGCACGAACCGCGCCAAGGTGGTGGTGATCGACATCACCGGCGTGGCGGCAATGGATGCCACCGTTGCCAATCACTTGGTGCAAACAGTGGAAGCTTCACGGCTGCTGGGTGCCACCGTGATCGTAACCGGTCTATCTCCCGAAATTGCGCAGACCATCGTCACTATCGGTGTCGATCTCGGGAAGATGAATACCGTCGGCGATTTGCAAGGCGGCATCGAGCAAGCTGAGCGGTTGCTGGGCTACAAGGTGGTCCCAGTTGCGGATACGGCCTCCTCATAGGCCAGTGCGTGGAAGTCCCAATCCTAAAACAGGGACGATTTCTCATAGCAACCATCCAGGCTGCGCTCTCGGATGCGGATCTTTTACAGCTGCGCCGGGCGCTGATCGACAAGGTGATTCACTTCCGCTCAAATGGCGTGATCATCGACGTCACCGCGCTGGACGTGATGGATTCATTCGCGACGCGGACATTGCGCGACATCACCAACATGATACGGCTGCGCGGCGCGGATACGGTCATCGTGGGGATTCAGCCGGAAGTTGCATTTGCCATGGTGCAGCTTGGCCTGACGATGGAGGGCGTCGCGACTGCGCTCGATTTGGAGGAGGGTCTCGCGCACCTGCAACAACGAGCCACCGGCAAAATCTGAGAACGAATGCCTGTGCTACAAGATACTGTGGTAGCCATCCGCTCAGACGGAGATATCGTAGCGGCACGGCAGCAGGGAAGATCATTGGCCACGGCCATCGGGTTCACCGCAACCGACGCTACCTTGATTGCCACGGCGATTTCCGAGTTGGCCCGAAATATCGTCTTGTATGCAGGACAGGGCGAAGTGATGATGCACAGAGTGGAGGTCTCTCATAGGAAGGGTATCGTGATTTGCGCTCGCGACAACGGCCCGGGGATCCGCAGCATTGAGGACGTGTTGCGCGATGGCTATTCAACATCCGGCGGCCTGGGCCTCGGACTGCCCGGTGTCAAACGATTGATGGATGAGTTCGCCATCGAATCGGAGCTTGGGCAGGGAACGATGGTCATGGTCAAGAAGTGGCTGGGATGAAAGCGGCCGGTCTCGAATGGAGCACAGCCGCCGCCACGATGCCGGGAGAAACCGTTTCGGGTGACCGGCATTGGGCAGGTCCTGTTGCAAACGGCATGATCTTTGCCGTTATCGACGGTTTGGGCCATGGCCGAGCGGCCGCCGCGGCATCCAAAATCGCAGTCGCGATGTTGCAGCAGCACCCTGGTGATCCGCTCATCGAGTTGCTGCGTCGGTGCCACGAATCGTTGCGCGCAACGCGCGGCGTGGCCATGAGTCTTGCGAAGGTCAATACCGAGAACTCCGTGCTCACATGGATCGGTGTGGGCAATGTCGAGGGCGCTTTACTGCACCGGGAACCGGAACTGCCGTGCGACAAACTACTGCTGCGCAACGGCGTGGTCGGCAGTCACTTGCCCACGCTTCGCGCCGAAGAATTGCCCATTCGACCGGGCGATATATTGACGATGGTCACCGACGGTGTAACCACCGAGCAGCCGATGCGGGTCGCCATGGACGCCAAGATCGAGGCGGTGGCGGACGGAATACTGGCAAACGCCTGCAAAGGCAACGATGATGCCTTGGTCCTGGTTGCGCGATATCGAGGTACTCAGCCGTGACGGAAGCTGCTGCCGACTATCCGGCCTCGCTGCACAGTTATTTGGGCGGTGCGGGGGAATCGGCCCTGCAGCAGGCCTATCAAATCGGGCGCCGCG
>DATMRC010000042.1:0-9790 GCA_035567075.1 Steroidobacteraceae bacterium | reverse complement strand
CAGCAGCACCGAGAAGAACACGCTGTCCAGGTGAATGACCGAAAAATCCAATATCCCCTTCGGTTCCTTGTTCGACAGGAACGTCAGGTGATGAAGGATGTATTCATTCGCGGTGGTGGGCTGTTCTGCTGCCATGTAAGTGTTATGCGCTCAATTGCCTCGATTTCAATTACCTTCCGAGTCATCGCGCGCACGTGCCCCGCCCAGCGGCGGCAGCGCGTTCGCCATCGCAATCCAGAATACAGAGAAGGTCGCGACGTACGTGCCGAGCAGCGCCAGCGGAACCACCTTCATCGTCTTCAAAACCACCACGAACAGCACGATCATCAGCACGATCTTGGCCGCTTCGCCCACGAACAACGCGCGCACCGCCCGCTGCGGGTCCAGGGCCGTACCGCCGCCGAAACCGAGCAGCGCCATTGCAAGACTCGCGGCCGTGCTGATCCCGCCTCCCAGCAGCGCGGAAATCAAGGCCTCTCGACCGGCAATCAGCCCGGCCAGAAGCGCAGCGATCACGGTCACGCCCGCCTGGCCCAGTACGACGCTGAGAGCCAGCCGCCGCGCTAGGGCAAAGTCGATGGCGATCACTTAAATTCCCGCTGTGGGGCGATGCCCGCAGTCCCGATTTGACTCGGAAGACGCGAACTACGCTTTTACGTTGATCTAGGGTCCACTTACGTGGCAGGCCGCCCCGGCCAAAATACCGCGCGCATTATAGAGAGGCCGCCCTGGGTCATCAAGGCGTTTTAAGATCGTTCTTGTCGCTCAACGGATGTGGGCCAGTATGCCTTCGAGCTCATCCACACTGTTGTAGCTGACGATGAGCTTGCCCTTGCCGGAGGCTGCATGCTGGAACGCGACCTTGGCACCCAGCTTGTCGGCAATCTCGGTCTCCAAGCGCTGAATGTCCGGGTCCACCGGCGGCGGATTCCCCGCCGCGGTCGCGTGAGGATTCATGATGCGGCGCACCAAACTCTCGGTGTCGCGAACCGACAGCGATTTCTTGACCACCAAAGCGGCCACGTCGATCTGCTGGCGTCGAGTGCTCAGCCCCAGGAGCGCTCGGGCGTGGCCCATCTCGATCTTGCGGCTCTCCAACAGCTCCTTGACCTCGTCGGTCAATTCCATGAGGCGCAGCAAATTGCTCACCGCAGCCCGGGAACGGCCGACGGCCTCGGCCGCGGCCAGATGCGTCAAACCGAATTCCTCGATCAAGCGCAGCAGCGCCCTGGCCTCTTCCAGCGGATTGAGATCTTCCCGCTGAATGTTTTCGATGAGCGCCATGGCGACCGCGTCTTCATCCGCCACATCGCGAATGACTGCGGGAATTTCCGACAAGCCGGCCATTTGCGCCGCGCGCCAGCGCCGCTCGCCGGCGATGATTTCATAGCGCTGCGATTCATTGGGGTCGGGCCGGGGCAGGGGTCTCACCAGAATGGGCTGCACCAGACCCCGTGATTTGATCGAGTCCGCGAGTTCGCCCAACGATTCCTGCCGCATGTCGACGCGCGGCTGATACTTGCCCCGCTGCAACAAATCCACCGGCAGGCTCGACAGCCGGTCGCCGACCAGAACCTGCGCTTTTTCCGCAGCAGGCATGCCGGCGCGGCGTGCGAGCAAGGGCGAGAGCTCGGCGAGGCCGCGGCCTAAGGACGGCTTTTTGCCGGACATGGTGAACTTCCCGTAGATCGATGGCGCGATTATACGGGCGCGGCCGGCAGATCGTCGCGGCGAATCATTTCGCCGGCCAGCGCCAGGTATGCAAGAGCGCCGCGCGACTCCTTGTCGTGAAACAGCGCGGGCTTGCCGAAACTTGGCGCTTCCGCCAGGCGCACGTTGCGCGGAATCACGGTTCGAAACACCTTTTCGCCGAAATGCTGGATGAGCTGCGCGGACACTTCGGTGGCCAGATTGTTGCGCGGGTCGAACATGGTGCGCAGCAATCCCTCGATCTCGAGCTCCGGATTGATGCTGTCGCGAATGTGCTCGATGGTCTGCATCAAGGCCGTCAGGCCCTCCAGCGCGTAATACTCGCATTGCATGGGAACCATCACCGAATCCGCCGCCACCAACGCGTTCAAGGTCAGCATATTGAGGGACGGCGGACAATCGACCAGCACCACGTCGAAGTCCTCGCGCACCGGCTGCAGCGCATTGCGCAACTTGAATTCGCGGCCCGCCGGCATGGTGAGCAGCCGCACCTCCGCCGCCGTGAGATCCTGGTTCGACGGCAGCAGCATGAAACCGCCGTACTCGACCGCGACCAAGGCTTCAACCATGTTGCATTCGCCGAGCAGTACATCGCAGCTGGTGCGCGACTGCGCATGCTTGTCGATGCCACATCCCATGGTGGCATTGCCCTGCGGATCCAGATCGATGAGCAGCACCCGGCGCTTGGTAGCCGTCAGCGATGCGGCAAGATTGACCGCCGTCGTGGTCTTGCCGACCCCGCCTTTTTGGTTGGCCACCGCAATGACCCGTTTCATGTCTTGACCCATTTCATGTACTGGTCGTGTTTCGTTTCTTGGTCGACGACGCTCCGGCCGCTACCAGCACGATGAGATGCCGCTCATCGTCGAGGCCCGGCACATGCAGCCGATGCACTGCCGATACGCGGAACGATCCCGGCAGCGCGGACATTTCATCTTCGGGCAGTCTGCCCTTCATCGCCAGCAGGCGGCCGCCGGGAGCGCACAAATGGCCGGCGTAGGCCACGAAATCCTCAAGCGACGACAAGGCCCGCGCCGTCACTGTATCGAAAAGTTCGGCCGGCCTATAGCTTTCCGCGCGGGAATGCACGACTTGGACATTGGCGCAGCCGATGCGCTCGGCGGCGGCCGCCACGAATCGGGCCTTTTTGCCGGTGGCCTCGATCAGTGTGAAGCGCAGCGTGGGATTGACGATGGCCAGCACCAAGCCCGGAAAACCCGCCCCGGTGCCGACATCCGCTACGCGCAAGCCGCGGAGGTAGGGCTGCAAGGTCAAGCTATCGAGCACATGTTTACGCAGCATTCCCGGCCGATCGCGTATGGCGGTGAGATTGAACTGCGCATTGCCGAGCTCCAGTTCATCGACCAGCCGCAGCAGCGACTCGGTTTGGGCCGCTTGCAGCCCGATGCCGATTTGCAACGCGCCATGGACCAGCATTTCACGTTCGGAGTCTTGCATGGCGACGTTAGCGCGGACTAGCGATGCGCCGCTTCGAGTTTGATGGACAGCCGGGCCTCGGCGCTGTCCGCCTCCATCTCGAGGCCGGCGGAAAAACCGATGTCGGCGTCGCTGCCTTCGCAGGATTCACCGTTCGTGGGGGCTGCGGCCGGCGCATCGCCAGCCGGCCCGGCGGCCGCGGCGGCATTTTGTTGCCACAGCGCACAGGCATCGGCGAAGTTCATTGCGGCCTGGGATGAGGGCAGGCGCACCGCGGCTTCAATGCGCGACAAGCGGTCGTGCCTGAAGCAGAGCAGGTACTCATCGAGCGCGTGATCGACGAAGCGCGGGAGCGCGCCGTCGACGGCATAGCATTCGGCATCATCGGCGGCGCGCTGGCTTTGCGCCGCCTCATCGCGAAACAACAGCACCTCGTGCAGCGGCAAATGGACATCCTTGAGCACACTGCCGAGCGGCGCCAACAGCAGAACATGCCAGTCATAAGAGGGGTCGAGCGGGGCTTTTGGCGGGGGCGCGGGCGCCGGCACGGAAGGCGCGGACGCGCAGGCGGCGAGCAACACCGCCGCGGCCATGACCAGCCCCCTGCGACACGCAATCACGGCGCGCCTGACACAATGGTTCAATCAACCCCCGGCCAATCGATTGACGAGAGTTTCGAGTTCAGCCACGGCGTCGGCATCTTCCGGGCGGTCGCGTTGCAGAACCCGATGCAACGCCTGCAACGCGGTGTCCTTGATCTTCGCGCAGGCCTTGGCGTAGTGAACGCGCCAGTCGGCAATCAGCTCATGCTCGAAGTTTTCGTAGTCTCGATCATTGACGATGGCGTCCAGCACCATGGCGCACACCGCCAGCTGCTGTACCCTACCTAACGAGAGTGACGGCGCGGACAAGCCTTCGGCAAAGCAGCGGCGCAGGTATGCGGGCGGGTCCGAGCTCGCAATGTCGTCGAGCTCGTCGCCGACCTCGTAGGATTTCAACAAGTGCTCGAATCCCGCCATCGATCTCATTATCCTCGCCGTGTGAGAAACTAGAAGCATGTATCGGATTTATTTATCGCTGCTGCTCGCGGCTCTCAGCCTGGCGCAAGCGCCGGCTGCGGCATTCTCGCGCATCGAGCGCGGCAATCTGACGTTCGAGAACATTCCCGAGGTTCCCGGGGATCTTGCGGAAAAATTGGACGGCTACTTGAATGCGCGCCAGGCCACGCCGCTCGGCTGGTCGCCGAAGGGCCAATTGCTGATCGCCACGCGCTTCGGCGATGTCGAGCAGCTGCATCTTCTGGAGCAGGCCGGCGGCGCGCGCCGCCAATTGACCTTTCTGCGCGACCCGGTCACCACGGCGGCGTTTTCGCCGGACCCCGCTCGCGCCGCGTACGTGTTCCTGAAGGACGTGGGCGGCAATGAAAACGCCCAGCTGTACTATCAGCGGCTGGACGAACCTACGCCTAAATTGCTGACCGACGGCAAGTCCATGAACGGCGCGCCGGTATGGTCGAACATGGGCCGTGAAGTCGCCTTTTTCAGCACGGCCCGGGACGGTGTCAGCTACGACATCGACATCGTGGATCCGGAATCCGGCGCCTTGCCGCGGCTGGTCCTTGCCGGCGACCCGAGCGGCGCCTGGTCGGTGCTGGATTGGTCGCCGGACGATGCCAAGCTGCTGGTGCGCAAGTTCGTCTCGATTTCCGAGAGTTACTTGTACGTCGTCGACACGGGCTCCGGGCAAAAGCGCGAAGTCGATCCCTCAAGCGCGAAAGGCGGTATCGCGGGCGCCAAATTTTCGCGCGACGGCCAGGGTGTGTATGTGATTTCGGATCGCGAAGGCGAATTCGCCGCGCTGCGCTACGTGAATCTGTTCAACGCTGAAAAAGCGCTCATTTCCGGCCACATTCCCTGGGACGTCGAGGAGTTGGCCATTTCGCGCGATGGCCATTATCTCGCATACGTCAGCAACGAAGCCGGGTTCAGCAAACTCAATCTCGTGGATCTGCGCACGCACCAGGATCTCACGCCGCCGCGATTTCGCACGCCGGGCATCGTCGATTCCTTGAGCTTCGACCTCGAGGGCACCCGTCTGGCCTTCGGATTCGCGGCCGCGAATCAGCCGAAGGATGCGTATGTGCTGGATGTCGCCGGCAACCGCCTGGAGGCCTGGACCAGAAGCGAAGCGGGTCCGGTGGATCTTGCCAAGTTCGTCATCCCGCACCAGTGGGAATTTCCGACATTCGACCGCATCGACGGCAAGCCGCGGCGAATTCCGCTGTTTGTCTACCAGCCCGCGAGCGGCGGACCGCATCCCGTGCTGATCGTGCTGCACGGCGGACCGGAGTCTCAGTTCCGTCCCGGCTTCGATCCGTGGATACAGTACGTGGTCAATGAGCTGGGCTTTGCCGTCGTCGCGCCCAATGTGCGCGGCTCTTCCGGGTACGGCAGGGACTATTTGGCGCTCGACAACGGCGTGCTGCGCGAGGACGCCGTCAAGGACATCGGCGCATTGATCGTCTGGATCGGATTGCAAAGCTCATTCGACGCCAAGCATGTCGTGGTTGCCGGCGGCTCGTACGGCGGTTATTTGGCGCTGGCGACGCTGGTCAATTACAGCGACCGATTGCGCGGCGGAGTCGATGCCGCCGGCATCGCCGACTTCGTGAGTTTTCTGACCAACACCGCGCCCTATCGGCAGAACTTGAGGCGCGCCGAATACGGCGATGAGCGCGATCCCGAGATGCGGAGTTTCTTGCGGCGCATCTCGCCGCTCACCAACGCCGAGCGCATTACGCGGCCGCTGCTGGTCGTACAGGGCAAGAATGATCCGCGAGTGCCCGTGAGCGAAGCGGAATCGATCGTGAACACGATTCGCGCGAAGGGCGGCGAGGTATGGTACCTGCTGGCCGCCGACGAGGGCCACGGCTACCGGAAGAAGCGCAACCGGGATGCCTACTACCAAACCTTCGCGCAGTTCCTGCTCACAATGCGCCAGTGATCGGCGCGCGCGCTGCCTTGAGCGCCGTTCACTTGCTCTCGGTGGTCGCCGTTGCCAGGCGGGAGGGTTGACTCGCGAAATAGTCGGCGACGATCTTGACATCCTCGGCGCTCTTGAGCATTTGCGCCATTCCGCCCATCACCACGTTTTTTCGCCGGCCATTGCGGTAGGCGGTCAACGCCTGCTCCAGGTAATCGGCGTGCTGCCCGGCGAGCACCGGGGGTTTCGGGTCGAGCGGCGCATCCACGCCGAGACCGTTCTCGCCGTGACAGGCGACGCAGGGCGCTGCTTGCTTTGGGGCCTGGCCGTGCGCCGCGGCGCCGGGCTTGGCCGCTTCGGCGCCCTGCAGGTAGGCGGCGATGTCGTCAATATCCTGGTCGCTCAAGGTGACGGCCTGTGCGTGCATGGTGGCATCCGGCCGTTCGCCGCTGCGGTACTCGCGCAGCGCCACGATCAGATACGCGGAATCCTGATGACGCAGCTTCGGCACGCTGTATTCCGGATATGCGTGCTTGTAGTCGACGACCCCGTGGCAGCCGTAGCAGGTGTAGAACTTCTTCTCGCCGACTGCCGGGTCGCCGGCGGCATGCGTGCCGAGCGCGCTTAAGGACAACGCGATGCCCGCGAGCCACATTCCGGCATTCACTCGAGACAGCATCCTGTTCTCCGGTTTCGTTGCGCCGAATGTTGGGCGCAAACTGGGGCCGCTGATGTTAAAGAGTGGGCGTGCAAATTGCTATAAAACGTTCGCCAAATCCTGCAAAAGCGCGGAGTCCGTGGGCTTGGTGCCGGCCGGGTACCGGCCATTCACCCGGCCATCGCGATCGATGAGAAATTTCTCGAAGTTCCAATCGATGTCGCCCGGAAAGCCGTTTTGCGCGGCCGTCAGCCATGCATACAGGGGATGGCGGTGCGGCCCGTTGACATCGATCTTCGCGGACAGGGGAAAGGTCACGCCGAAATTCACGGTGCAGAAACTTTGAATCTCCGCCGCCGTACCGGGTTCCTGTGCGCCGAATTGGTTGCACGGAAACCCGATCACCGTGAAGTTCTTGTCCTTGAGTTCTTCGTGGAGCTCCTCGAGCAAGGCGTATTGCGGCGTGTAGCCGCACTTGCTGGCGACGTTGACCGCAAGCGCCACCTTGCCGCGCAGCGGCGCGAGAATATTCGCGCTGCCGTCGAGCCCCTGCACCGAGAAATCGTAAAAGCCGTTCATGCCGACAGATCCTCCGGTGTCTTTCTAGGCCGCCCGATCGCGCTTCTTCAAATGCACCAACAGCAGCGACACCGCGGCCGGCGTCAGCCCGGGAATGCGCGCCGCCTGACCGAGGGTTTCCGGGCGCACAGCGGCGAGACACTGCCGCGCCTCGTTCGAGAGTCCTTTGACCTCGTCGTAGTCGATGCCGTCCGGCAGGCGCATTTCCTCGTGGCGCCGGTGGCGGTCGATTTCATCGCTCTGACGCTTAAGATAGCCCGAATATTTCGCCTGTACCTCGACCTGCAGTTTCACCTGCTCGCTCAACCGTTCATCGTCGCGCCATGCGGCGAGGTCGGCGGACGCGGCATGCTGCAAGTCGTCGTAGCGAAGTTCCGGTCTGCGCAACAGCTCGAAGGCATGCGCTTCGCGGGCCAGCGGCGAACCCAGTTTGGCGAGCAGCGCAAGATCGACATCCGCCGGATGCACGACTGCGCCCCTCAAGCGCTCGATTTCCGCGGCCACCGCCGCGCGCTTGCGCTCGAAGAACTCCCAGCGATCATTTTCCACCAACCCGAGGGTTCTTCCCAAGGCGGTGAGACGCAGATCGGCATTGTCTTCGCGCAATGACAGGCGGTATTCCGCGCGGCTGGTGAACATCCGGTAGGGTTCGGGCGCGCCGCGCGTGATCAAATCATCCACCAGCACGCCCATGTAGGCCTCGCTGCGCTTCGGGCACCAAGCATCGCGCCCAGCGGCCGCGAGGGCCGCGTTGGCGCCGGCGAGCAATCCTTGCGCCGCGGCCTCCTCGTAGCCGGTGGTGCCGTTGATCTGTCCGGCGAAATACAGTCCCGCGATGAATTTGCTTTCCAGGCTGTACTTCAAATCGCGCGGATCGAAGAAATCATATTCGATCGCATACCCGGCGCGCGTGATGTGCGCCTGCTCGAACCCGGCGATGCTGCGCACGAATTCATACTGCACATCGAAAGGCAGACTGGTGGAGATCCCATTGGGATAGATCTCGTGAGTGTCGAGGCCCTCGGGCTCCACAAAAATCTGATGCGAATGCTTATCCTTGAATCGCACCACCTTGTCTTCCACGGAAGGACAGTAGCGCGGTCCGATGCCCTCGATCAATCCGGTGAACATCGGCGACCGGGACGCCGCGGCCCGAATGATGTCGTGGGTCCGCTCGTTGGTCGCGGTGATGTGGCAGGGGAGCTGGCGCGGATGCGCCTCGCGCCTGCCCAGATAGGAGAACACCGGCCGCGGCGCATCGCCGTGCTGTTCGCGCAGCCCGGCAAAGTTCACGCTGCGGCCGTCGATGCGCGGCGGCGTGCCGGTCTTCAGACGCCCCACCCGCAGCGGCAATTCCCGCAGGCGCATCGCGAGTTTCGTCGACGGCGCATCGCCCGCCCGGCCGCCGGAATGGCTGTCAAGACCCACATGAATTTTGCCGCCGAGGAACGTCCCCACCGTGAGCACGAAGGCGCGCGCGCGAAATTCGACACCGCTCTGCGTAACGCATCCCACGACGCGATCGCCTTCGAGCACCAAATCCGCCGCTTCAGCTTGAAAAATCGTCAAATTCACCTGCGACTCGAGGATGCGGCGAATGGCGCGCTTGTATAGCTGGCGATCCGCCTGCGCGCGGGTGGCGCGCACCGCGGGTCCCTTGCTCGAGTTCAAGGTACGGAACTGGATGCCGGCCTCATCGGTCGCCACTGCCATCGCGCCGCCGAGAGCGTCGATTTCTTTGACCAGATGTCCTTTGCCAATGCCGCCGATCGCGGGATTGCAGCTCATCTGGCCCAGGGTTTCGATGTTTTGAGTGAGCAGCAGGGTGGGCAGTCCCATGCGCGCGGCCGCAAGCGCGGCCTCGGTGCCGGCATGGCCGCCGCCGATCACCAGCACAGCGTATTCCGTCGCAAAGCGCATGAGGCTGAATCCACTCGATTTTTACCAAGGGCGCGTACTCTAATCCCGGGCGTGAAAAATCGCCAGGGAACCATTATCGTGGCGGTTAAACTAAGCGTTGCAGGGGCGCCAATTATGGTGCCGCAGCGCGGGAGGCCCCATGAGCACTTTCACTGCGAACACCCACGCCGGCCGTACGGCCGGAAGAGACGGCCGCGGCACCCGTGTGTGGGCGGCCGCCATCATTGCCGCCCTGATCGCCGGCGTGATCGCCCTGCTGATCTCCAGCGCCGCGGCGGCTGCGAAAATCGGCGAGCCGGCACCGGACTTCACGGCGCTCGACAGCAAGGGAAACCAGGTGCACTTGAGCGCGTATCGCGGCAAGACCGTGGTGCTGGAATGGACCAATGCCGACTGCCCCTACACACGCAAGCACTACGCCAGCGGCAACATGCAGAGCGTGCAAGATTTGGCGCAAAAGGACGGCATCGTTTGGCTGACCGTGATCTCCTCGGCGCCGGGCAA
>DATMRC010000041.1:0-92797 GCA_035567075.1 Steroidobacteraceae bacterium | reverse complement strand
AGAATAAATCCTTCGTAGCCCTTGGCCGCGACTTCGTCGCATTTCTGCCGGTACGGTCCGACCCCGCCGATGTACGGCATGAAGACCCGCGGCTTGCCGGGGATGTTCGCGCCCATGTACCAGGAATTGGCCAGTGGAAATAGCGTCTGATGCCCGACCTCATTGACGTGTGTAACCCAGGCGTTTTCAGCGTCCAATGACGCTTCCATGACCGCGAGGCGATGTTCTCGCAGGTGCGCGAGACCAGCGGCGATCCAGTCAACATGCTGTTCGATGGACACGACCATGTTGGACAGCACCGAAGGGCTGCCGGGCCCCGTGATGGTAAACAGGTTCGGAAAGCCGGCAATCATGAGGCCAAGATAGGTACGAGGTCCTTCCGACCATTTATTCTTAAGTGCGACTCCGGCGCGGCCGCGAATGTCGATGTTGCAAAGCGCGCCGGTCATCGCATCGAATCCCGTCGCGAACACGATGCTGTCGAGCGAGTACTCCGTGCCAGAGGTGCGGACGCCCAAGGGAGTGACTGCTTCGATCGGCGTCGCCCGCAAGTCGACCAGCGTGACGTTGTCGCGGTTGAACGTCGCAAAGTAGTCGGTGTCGACGCACAGACGCTTGGTTCCAATCGGATAGCTCGTCGGCATCAACGCCTCCGCAACGGCGGGGTCGCGAACAATCGCGCGGATCTTGGAGCGCACGAACGCGGCAGCGGTGTCGTTCGCCTCTTTGTTGAGCAAGATGTCCGTGAAGGCTCCGATCATGTGGAAACCGCCGCGCTGCCATCGAGTCTCGTATTCGCGCTGTCGCTCCTCGGGCGGTACTTCAAGGGCTCCCTTGGTACTCGGCTCGTGCATGAAACCGAAAGCGGACGTTCGTTCCATGTGTCGATAGCTGGCGAGGTTCGCATGCCAGTCCTGGATGACCTCGGGCGACAGCGGCGCGTTGTGCGCAGGCACGCTGAAATTGGGTGTGCGCTGAAATACGTACAGCTGCTTCGCCTGTCGCGCGATTTCCGGGATTGACTGGATGGCGGACGAGCCGGTACCGATCACGCCGACAGTCTGCCCGGTGAAATCGACGCCTTCGTGGGGCCAGTGCCCCGTGTGATAGTGCTTGCCCTTGAAAGTATCGATTCCCTTGTATTCAGGAATCTTCGCCGCCGACAGACATCCAGTCGCCATGATGCAGAACTTCGCCGACACACGCTCGCCGCCGTCGGTGTCAATCAACCATCGGTTGGAAGCCTCGTCGAAATTCGCCGCCGTCACGCGCGTCTTCAAGCGGATATTGCGGCGAAGATCGAACCGCTCCACGACATGATTGAGATAGCGCAGTATCTCGGGCTGGGACGCGTATCGCTCGGTCCAGCGCCAGTCGCTTTGAAGTTCGTCCGAGAATGAGTAGGAGTACTCCAGGCTCTCCACATCGCAACGGGCGCCGGGATAACGGTTCCAATACCACGTGCCGCCGACGTCGCCGCCGGCCTCGTAAACCTGCGTCGAAAAGCCCAGCCCGCGCAGGCGCTGAAGCATGTAAAGCCCGGCGAAACCCGCGCCGACGATCACGGCATCGACAGTGCCGGGGTCATCGACCCCGTTCGGCAGAGTTCTAGTGCGTACCTCGGACATTGCTGCGATCTCCTGTGGCCGCTCGCTCGGTGCAATATAGCCGACCCGAGCGCTGTTAGGACGCCCTATCTATGGAGATTTACCCACGCATTCCTCGCCTCGCGCGGCTACTGGCCTAGACCCTCGCAAGTGATGTTACTTGAACCCGTCGTTGTGCCGCTCGTCGCCGAGATCGTCGTATTGCCGTCGGAATACGTGTATCGGCGTCTGCAGCTTAATACCCCGGTCGCCGACACAGTCGCCACGTACGTCGAACTCGAGGTCCACGTGACCAGGCTGGTGATGTTCCGCGGTGGTCCAGAAGAATATGTACCGGTGGCCGTCATTTGCTGAGTCCCGCCGTTTGGAATCTCACCGATCTCCCCAGACGACGTGGGTGAGACGGAAATGGATTTAAGCACCGGCGCCTGACAATTCACCGTAGTCGATCCCGATCCGCCGCTGCTGAGACTCGCGGTGATCGTGGCCGCGTTATTGGCTCCCGCAACACAGGTCACAAGACCGCCCAAGACCGTGGCAACGCTCGCGTTGCTCGTGTTCCAGGTAGCCGAACCCGTGACATTTACCGGCGACCCATAGGAGTAATTGGCCGTTGCCGTTAACTGCGCTGTGGCTCCGGCAGCCAGCGTTGGATTCGGGGGCGCCACCACAACGGATTGCAGCACCGGCGCCTGGCAATTCACCGTCGTCGAACCCGATCCGCCGCCATTCATAGCGGTGATCGTGGCCGAGCTATTGGCACCTGCAATACAGGTCACGAGACCGCCCGTCACCGTGGCAACGCCCGAGTTGCTGGAGCTCCAGCTCGCCGAACTCGTGACATTCTGCGGCGGGCCAAAGGAGAAATTGGCCGTCGCCGTCAATTGCACCGAGCTTCCGGCGGCCAGCGTTGGACTCGCAGGCGCCACGACCACAGACGTGAGCGTCGGCGCGAGGCAGGTTACCGGAATAGTTCCCGTGGCGGTGGCGCCCATGGCCGAAATCACGACCTGTTTCGCCATTGACGCAGTGGAGACGCAGGTCACGAGACCGCCCGCTGGCGTCACGGTGGCCACGGTCGTGTCCGCGGATGCCCAACTCACCGAACTCGTCACGTCCTTGGTGGATTGATCCGAATACGTGCCGGTCGCAGCCAGTTGCACGGTGCCTCCGGCAGCAATCTGCGGCGGAGGCGCCGCAGGCCCGACGCTGATGGCGGCCAGCTGGATGACATTGACGGTCGTCTGGGCAAATCCGGTGATGGTGCTCGACGCAGTGCTGCACATTAGCTGCGCGGAATATGTTCCCACTTTGTTGAGCGTACCGGTCGACACCGAGCCACCGGCCCCGACAAAAGGAGTAGACGTCGTGAAACTGCCATCGCTTGCGGACAGCAGGCAGCTTGCCGCCTGGTAGGGACCCGTGCCACTGCTCCAGTTGAGTTGGGCGGCGCCCGGCGCGATGACGGTGGTTGGCGTCGCCGTGAACGTCATGCAGGGCGGCACGTTCGAGGTCGGCCAACCCGTGTTCGGTGGCTGGAGCAGGAAGTCCACATCGATGGTCAAGAACAGGTTGGCGAGCCGTCCGTCGATGTCGCCTGCGGGGTTCGGATTGCCGGGCGGCGCCGAGCCGGAGAAATTGGCGGGGTTGCCACGTACATAGCCATCCGCGGTCGCGATCGTGTTCATCGCACAGCTGTAGGCATTGGCATCGGTATTCGCGACACCGGTATCAAAGTAGGTCTTTGCCTGGGTTACGTAGCCCTGCGTTGTGCCTCCATCGTTGATCTGCGAGCCTGCATTCGTGATCGTCTGGGTGAGGTTGGCGAATTTGTCGTCGACGAATCCGGGCAGACCTCTTGGCAGGCTGTTGGGCCCGACCACGCTGTTGAGGCCAAGGCCGTAGGAAATCATTGACAGAACGTGAGTATGCCCGCCACCGTCGTCGCAGAAGCCGCTGAGGTCGATGAAGGTATTTCCTTCAGGGATAGTACCCTCGATACCCGGCAGGTCCGAGCGCGGTGCCCAAGCGAACATCGGCACCTGCGGACAATTCAAGTTCAACGCACCGGGCAACGGTAGGTTGGCGTCGACGGTGTTCTCAATGAACGAATTGTTGATGTTTGGGTCCTGGTCCACGGCTTTGGCGGTGGATTTCACCACCACGAATCCCGACCCCGTGGGTCCGGAATGGCCGCACATGGACCCGGGCAACAATGTGCTCGGAAACCCCGGGCAGAAGTTCGCAATATCGAGGGTTCCGCCCGCGCAGCTCCAAGTGCCGGCGGAAATGGATGCGGTTACGCGGGGATCCGCATTGACCACGCAGCTTTCCTCGAGCAGGGGATTGTTCGGGTTTAAGTTGCTGGTCGTGATCTGGGTCGTCAGCTGGGCGCCTAAAGGGGCGCAGATCTTCGGCGCGATGCAATCGCCCACCGGCTGGGAGGCCGAGTTCGTGACCGCAAGCCCCTCGGGATTGTTGACGCCGGTGCTCACGCTCGCCAGGGGAGTGTTCGCGCCGCTCGCGGGCGGGGCCCCGAATTGCAATATCCTGCCCGTCCCGGGCGTCGCTTGCGCGACGAAAGCATATGGGAACGTCGAGTATGTGCTGACCTTTATCTTGAGCAGCCCGTTGCCGAGCCCATCGGCGAAATCCGTGACGAACGCGCCGGTGCTCGAATCGAAACGCATCACTCGACCACTGGCCGTAGGTATCAGGAGACTCACACCGTGGCCGCTTGCGGGATACGTTGTATCCGCGGGCCAGAGATCAATGCCACTCGGCTTCTCTCCGCCAAACGAACCGATCAATACCGAGGTCGGGCCGGTGAGCGGCACGCTCGGGTGACTGAGCACGCCGGCGATCGCCGCCTGCGAGTAAACCAGCACACTGGCCCCACCGGAATTGCCGTTGAGCAGAACCAGTACGTCTCCCTGATTCCACGCCGGCACCGCAGTGCCCACGGGGCTCGCCGCAGCATTGGCCACCACAACTTCATCTATCGAGCCGCAATTTTTGACACCGCCAAATAGGTTGTCGATGAGCACGGGTGCGCCATAGGCACCCGTCGCCGCATTGAACGGCAGGACCCAGAGCGCCGGCTTGCTATCCGAGGGAACGCCCGCGGACGCGGCGTACAGATTGCCGACGACGTCCACGGCGAGTCCGGTGGTCTTATTGGGACCTGAGCCTCTTTTTGAGTAAGAGAAAATATTCGTCGAAGGCTGATACGTCGGGCCCGGGCCCGCGTAACGTACGATTTGATACTTCGATGCATCCGCGACGATCAGATCAAGTGCGCTGGTCACCGAGTTGGGAGAACGGACCACTGCGAAGAATTGGCTGTGCGATGCGGCGTCGGTATTGAGTTGAGTCGTGCCGGTGATCAGCGCGCCGGCATTGGCAATCGCATTCGGTGTCATCGTCACGTTGTAGAGCGCGTTGCCCTGTGCGTTCACCGCCGTCACGCCGAATTGCGGCACGGGATCGGCCGTGGCTGCGGCGCAGGTCAGCGCTGCGACGGTAAACAGGCCGAACTTTGCCGCTGTACGACGGCGCCAGCCATGCTGCAGGCCGCCAATATGGTTGGTCAGTGATTGAATTCGCATCGTCGCTCCCCGTGTAATTCTTCTTCTCAGCGCAATGCCATCGCATCTAATCGCAGGTGTTGGCTGGATTTGCCGCTAGCACAAATCGGATTTCAAGTCCCGGTATTGGCTCACACAGCGCCGGTCACCCTAACATATATGGCTGGGGGTTCCATGAGACCGAGGTCTAATACTGTTGGGCCTTATGTCAAGCAATCATGGGACAGCCGAACCCTGTTTCGAGGCGGCGATTTGAGTATTCTTCGGTGCCGCGATATCGGCGCGCATCTCGCGCCGATGCAAAGTGTCCACGTAACGCTGCGCCAGAGCTCGATAGATCAGCGGCAATCCACCTTCCTTGCTTAAGATTCCATTGCCATGGCCAAGTAGTGTTTCCGCTTCCGGGTAACTGCCGAGCCCAGTGAGCGCAGCTCCCTCGGCGCTCTCGGCGAGAGCGGTACGCCAGTGATTCGCCGACAGCGCGGCCGTGTAGATGCTCTTCGCACTCCGCGCCGACTCCAGCGCCTCGGGATACTTGCCTTCGGCATTTTGCAGAATGGCGAGCGCGACCAAACTCGATGCCACGTCCGGCTGATGCGCATCGAATAACCGTCGCCGCATCGCCAGTCCTTCCTTGAGATATTGATCGGCTTCGCCATAGTTTCCCGCCATGGTGAGCCAGGAACCTATGACATTGAGGGTCCGCGCAATCTCCGGATTGTCAGCCGAGTACGCCTTGCGGTAGATGGCGAGCACTTTGCGCGCATTCGCGAGTGCATCTGAGGTTTTGCCGCGGTCATATTGCAGCGAGGCAAGGTTCATCAGCGTTCGGCCGACGATGGGATGATTCTCGCCCAGTAGTTCGCGGCGCATTTCGAGTGACTGCCGATAGAGAGTCTCGGCGCCCGCGAGATCGCCCCTGTCCTGCAGCGACATCGCCACATTTTCCAGACCATTCGCGATTTCCGGATGTTTGTCACCGAGCAGGCGCCGGTTCATCGCAAGCGATTCCCGATAAAATTTTGCCGAGCCGTCGAGATCACCGCTCTCATCGAGCAGCAATCCCATATCGTTGAGTACTTCGGCGAGATCCGGATGCGGCTCACTGCCGCGCAGTTCGCGTTGCATGGCGACCGCGCGTTGCATGACGGGGATCGCGCTCTTGAGATCGCCGCCATCTGCCACTGCCCGGGCGAGGTCCTTCAGCGTGCGTGCGATGGTCGGATCCGAGGAACCGTAAAGTGCCTCTTGCAGCTTGAGAGCCGCGCGCAAATTATTTTCGGCCTCTTGAAAGTGCCCTACTCGCGCGAGCAGCGTACCGAGACCATACAGCGAATTTGATAGTTCCACATGACTCTGGTGGTCCTTCGGCCGCAATGAATCGATTCGAATTGCTTCGCGATACGCTTTTTCGCCTGAGTCATATTCGGCCTGCAGCCCCAGCAAATCGCCCTGATGACTGAGCGAGTCGGATAGGTCCAAGGGATCGACACCTTGCAGGCCGCGCCGCGTCGCGACCGCCCGATCAATGAGCGGCCGGGCCTGATTGAAAAGACCCAGTCCCATGTAAACGGTACCCAAGGTATCCATGAGTCTCGCCTGAATCGCCGGCTCCTTCGCAAGTTCACGGTCGACTCTCGAGGCGCCCTTGTCGAGCATTTCCCGCGCCGTCACCGTGTTGCCGCGCGCCTCGCTGGGGTCGGAGATTTTGAATAGATCGACGAGAAAGCGCGTGGTCTCCTGGGAAGTGCGCGCCTCAGCCTCGGCGCGTACCGTCTGGCGCTGCGCCGCAGCGCGCTGGATGAGGGCGTACGCGGCGAGACCGCTGGTCAGCACCATCCCTGCCGTCGCCGCGCTTGAGAATACCACCAGGCGCCGATTGCGCCGCTGCTGCTCGCGCCGCCTCAAGGTATCGAAGCCGACGCCGAGGAGCCCGGAAATCAATTTGAGCTTGGCGCTGTTTTTTCCGTCCTTGCCCGGGCGCGCGTCCGCTGCAATCGGTTCGGTGCGCGCAGCGCCGAGCTCGCCATCCGGCCCAAGGCGAAAACGCAGCGCCGGAGGAAAGCATTCTTCTTCCTGTCGCCCCGGCATGTCGGTCGCATTTGGTTCGCCGCCGACGATCAGGCAGAAAATGCGATCCTCGCGTCCCAGACGCTTGAATGCCAGAATTTCCTCGTTGACCCACTTCGACTTCGCTGCCTGCGGCGAGCAGATCACGATCTGGCATGCGGAGTCTGCGAGGGCCGCCTTGATCAGCGACCCGAGATCCGTGGCGCTCGGCAGTTCATCGCGATCTCTGAAAATCGGTGCGATGCGTTTGGGCACCTCGCCGTGCGCGGTTACCGTGCCGATCAGCGATTTCGGGGGGCGGTACTTCTCAAGTGAAGTGTGCAGCCAGGAGCCCCAGCCCGAATCGCGATGGCTGTAGCTGATGAATGCGCGATATTTGGGCGCGTCGATGCTTGTAGTACTTCTTGTAACGAACTGTGGGGATCCGCCGAGGTTGAGTCTAGCAAGTTTGGAGCGATACGCGCAGAACGCTTGACAGCGACCCAGAGTCGAACCGGCTATCGCAATCCTGCCGTCATGTCCATATGTCGATATCGCCTGGCACGATTGGTTCTCTCGCCTATCCGGCGGTGTTATTGTCGTGATCCGCATGCGTCGGGCGCCCTGGCGCCACATACAGGAGCTAAATTGAGGTTCAGCAAACATTCGGATTGGCAACGCCGGGCACTCACCCTGTTATTCGTTGGGTTGCTCGCGAGTTGCAACAATACTGACAGCACGGCGACGAAGCCCATTCCCACGGTGGCCGCGCCAAACGTGGTTGGAATGACGCAGGCGGCGGCGACCACAGCGCTCACCAGCGCTGGCCTTACCCTGGGAACGGTGACGATGCAGAGCAGCGCGACCGTGCCCTCGGGCAGCGTCATCAGCCAGAACCCAGCGGCGGGCGTGATCATACTCAAAGGCGGCGCGGTGAATGTGGCGATCAGCAGCGGCACGATAGCCGTGCCTAACGTGGTGGGATTAACTCAATCTGCGGCATCGACGGCGCTTGCGGGCGCTGGTCTCATGCTCGGGACGGTAACGTTGGCCAGCAGCGCCACCATGCCCGCGGGCAGCGTCATCAGTCAGACTCCGGCGGCAGCTGCGATGGTGGTTTCCGGCTCCGCCGTGGATTTGTCGGTCAGCGTCGGACCGCCGGCGAGCTACGCCTACGTGCCGAATGCGGCCGGCGGGACCATATCCGCCTATGCGATCAACGCGCAGGGCCAGCTGACGCCACTTGCCATTTCCCCGATCGCGGTGCCGGGCAGCATTCAACTCTACGAGACCATGATCGATCCAACCGGCCAGTTCCTTTATGTCGTGGACAACAGTACGGCCGGGGGGCTCTTTGCGTTTGCAATCCAGAGCGACGGCTCGCTGCTGGCTTTGAACGGCGGTTCGGCCTATGCCACCGGCCATGCACCGCAGTCCCTGGCCTTCGATGCGACCGGGACGTTTCTCTATGTTCTCAACCTGACCGACAATTCCATATCGGCCTTTTCCTTGAATCCAGCGAGCGGCGTGCTGAGCGCGCTGCCGACGCCGACATATCCGGTGATGTCGACCAACCCCAATCCGCAGACCGAGCAGATGGTCAGAGCGGGAAATTATCTTTATGTCGCCGAGAACGCCACCAACTCGGTGGAGGTTTTCGCGATTACGGCGGGAACCGGGGCCTTGACGCAAGGCGTGACGGGCTCGCCCTTTGCGACGGATACCGGGCCGTACAGTCTTGCGGCGGATCGCTCGGGCTCGGTGCTATACACGGCGAATAGAGGAGCGACTGCCGCCGGCAGCATCTCGGGGTTCACGGTCAATTCTTCCACCGGCATTCTTACTCCGGCAGGCGCACAACCGCTGGCGATACCGGCCACCAACTACCTCAGCATCGATCCGCAGGGAAAATTCCTGTTTGTCACGGAAACCAATGCGGTGGCCGTCTACCCCATCACCCGCTCGAGCGGCGTGCTCGGTGCAGCGGTCGCCGGCCCGCCGTTTGCCGCAGGATCGAATCCGTATTCAGTTAGCGTCGATCTCACGGATCAGTTTGTCTATGTCGCCAACGACGGCGCGGCGAACGTGTCGGAATTCACGCTTGACAGCACCGGTGTGCTGACCCCGATGCAGGGATCGCCGGTGGCTGCCGGCAGCAATCCCGGCTTCATCGCCATTCACTGATCCTCAGAATGGTCGCTGCATGGCGGAGTCCTGAAGCCAATGACCGATCCTCCGACGAAAACCGCCGACACGACACCGGAGGAAGGTGAGGCTGCGAATTTAGGCCTCATTCGAGAGCTCGTGATGATGACGCGGGCGATCTTCGCCTCGCCGGTGGGGAAGGCACTGGTGCTGCTGACGATCACCGTCGTCGTCGTCATCATTGCGACCGCCTACGGACAAATTCGCCTCAACCGCTGGAATAAGCCCTTCTACGATGCTTTATCGCGCCGCGATCTGCGCAATTTTCTGTATCAGCTTGGTGTGTTCTTTCTGATCGCGGGCTTTCTCCTCTGCCTCAACGTGGCCCAGCGGTGGCTGGCTGAAACCCTGGCGGTCAGGTTGCGCGAGGGCTTGGTCAAGAGTCTTCTGCGGGACTGGATGCAGCCGCGTCAAGCATTCTGGCTCGCCAATTCGGGAGCCATCGGCATCAATCCGGATCAGCGCATGCACGAAGATGCGCGCCACCTCACCACACTGTCGGCCAATCTCGGCACCGGGTTACTGCAGGCTTCAATCCTGTTCTGCACTTTCGCGAGCGTGCTCTGGGTGCTGTCGAGCGACATCAGCTTCCGTATCGGCGATTGGGATTACTTCATACCAGGATTCATGCTGTGGGCGGCAATCGTCTACGCATTCGCTGGTTCGTTGTTGAGCTACTGGATCGGGCGCACCCTCATCGGCCGCAACGCGGAGCGCTATGCGCGCGAGGCCGATCTGCGCTTTGCGCTGGTGCGGGTCAACGAGCATGTCGATGACATCTCGCTGGCACAGGGCGAGGCGGATGAGCGGCGCCGCATCGAGCTGAATCTTGGCCGTGTGCTGGCGGCCACGCGGCGCATCGTCATCGGCGAAACCAATCTCACCTGGATCACTGCCGGATTTGGCTGGGTGACTCTGGTGGCTCCGATTCTCGTTGCCGCTCCATTGTATTTCACGGGCAAGATCTCCTTTGGCGGTCTCATGATGGCGGCCGGTGCCTTTACGCAGGCGCAGTCGTCGCTACGTTGGTTCATAGACAATTTCAGCGCCATCGCCGACTGGCGCGCCACATTGTTGCGGGTCGCAAGCTTCCGCCATGCGCTGATCACGATCCACGAACCGCGCGGCTTTGAAAGCCGCATCGAGTATTCGGAAGGCGGGCCGGGCGCGATAGCGATCGACAACCTCGAGATCGTGTCGTCCGCCAATGCCGACATGCTCAAGGAAACTCATGCGGTCGTGAAATCCGGCGAGCGGGCACTCATTCTGGCCGCGCCAGGAACGGGAAAGACACAGCTTTTCAGAGCACTGGCAGGCCTCTGGCCATGGGGCGCGGGGAAAATCACCCGACCCGGAGGCGAGCAGATATTTTATCTGCCGCGGGGCACGCCGTACTTGCCCCGCGGAACCTTGCGGGAAGTGCTGGCGTATCCGCTGAAGGCCGATACATTCACGGCGAACGCCTTCACTCGGGCGCTGTACCGGCTTGGTCTCGAGCGGCTCGCGCGCTTTCTGGATGAAACCCACCGCTGGGATCGGGAATTGAGCCAGGACGAGCAACTCTGCCTGGTATTTGCGCGTATTTTGATCCAGGCGCCGCCGTGGCTGCTCATCGACGGCACCTTCGGGTCACTTGACGAGGATGTGCTCGAGCTGGTGATCGATGTCTTTGGCAATGAACTGCAGCGCACCGGAATCATCCATATCGGCGGTCCCGGTGAGGCGCACGCGCTGTTCTCGACCGTCCTGCATCTCGTCAAGTCGCCGCGAACCCGCCACACTACGCCGGCCCCAAGAGAGCTCGGCGAGCGCCGATGAGCAACGCATCGACACGAGCCGGGATGAGCGGCCGCGCACGGCTCGCGGGATTGATGTTCGTGGTTCTGAGCGCGGCGCCGTTTGCGGCATGGGCGCAGACGCCGGATCTTGAATTTCGCGCTCCACCCGCCGCCGATGACTCGACAACGCCGGCAGTCATGCGCGACCTGGCCGAGCGCCTGCTGCCCGTCTACCAGGAACCCGATTCCGACCGCTACCTTGCGAATTTATCCGCGCTGCAAATGGTGGCCGGCGACTACGCGGCTGCCGATGTGTCGCGGCAAGCGCTGCGCGAACGGCGGCGAAGCGCGGATTCCGCGCGGCCGGTTGGCCGTGGGATGATCTACGACATATACGCATACGCGAAGACCATCGAAGCTGAGAATCGCGTTGCCTTTGCGCAGGCGTTTACCAGATCGTTCGATGAAGTCATTCCGCGGCTCAACGATCACGACGCCTACCTGGTCACGCGATGGTTCAAAACAACCCCGCCGGTATTTCGGGATGCGTTGCAGGAGTTGCTGGATCAGCAGCGTGGCAAGGACAACATCGGACAATCTGAAGCCGTCGGGCTGATATGGGCCTACCTGGCTTTCAGTGCTTATCGGAACTTTGCTCCAGTAGTTGATGCGCTCGTTGCCGAGGACGACAGTCGACGCTATGCGGTCGACAACGATGCGTTGATCAGTATCCCCGGCGGGGCCCGTATCGCCGTCATGGTGGTGCGCCCGAAGAATCCATCCAAGCCGCTGCCCACGCTGCTGCAGCTCACGGTCTACCAGGGTCAAAACTACGCAAAAGAGTGTGCCTCGCACGGCTACATAGGGGTAGTGGCCTATGTGCGAGGAGGGCGCAGCGGACTTCGCCCCATGGTTCCCTATCAGCACGAAGGCGATGATGCGCGCGCGGCGATCAATTGGATCGTCAAGCAGCCGTGGAGCGACGGTCGTGTCGGAATGTATGGCGAGGGCTATAGCGGCTTTACGGCGTGGGCCGCTGCGGCCCGCAGCCCAAGCGCGCTCAAGGCGATCGCAACCAGCGGCGCTACCGCGCCGGGCGTTGACTTCCCCATGGCCGGCAGCATTTTCCAAAACTCCGCGTACCGCTGGTCGTTGTACATGAGCACCGCCAAGGAGTCCGTCGAAAAAAGCTACTTTGAGGATTCGCTGTGGAGCGCGCTGGATCAACAATGGTATTCAAGCGGTCGTCGCTACCGGGATTTGGGCCGCGTGCATCAACAGCCCAATCCGATTTTCATACGCTGGTTGAATCACCCGAGCTACGATCCATATTGGCAAAAGGCGAATCCTTCGCCCGAACAATTCGCGCGCATCAACATCCCGGTGCTGACGACGACCGGCTACTTCTCCGCCAGCGAACCGGGGGCCCTCTATTACTTCGCGCAGCACACTCGATATAACACGCACGCCGACCACACCTTGCTCATAGGTCCTTACGACGATGGTGTGATGCAGCGCAATCCATCGGCCGTGTTGCAGGGCTACAAGGTTGATCCGGCCGCGCTCGTCGATGTCCATGAGCTGCAATATCAGTGGTTCGACCATGTGTTCAAAGGCAGCGCCACGCCGCCGCTACTGACTACCCAAGTCAACTACGAGGTCATGGGAGCCAACGAGTGGCGGCATGGATCGTCGCTCGCGGCGCTGAGCGGAGAGTCGCTCAAGCTTTATCTGGATACTGCGGTGTCCGGCGAAGGCCGCCGGCTGACGCGGCGCAAGCCGACCAAGGTGGCCTTCGCCCTGCAAACTGTTAACCTCGCAGACCGCACTGATGCCGGCTGGATGCCGCCTGCGGAACTGATCAGCAAGGTTCTTGCAAGTCACAACAGCCTCACGTTCGTGAGCGAGCCGCTGACCAAACCGACCGACATCAGCGGCCAATTCTCGGCGCGGCTCGATTTCACGGTGAACAGGATGGACGTGGACCTCAACGTGATGCTGTATGAACGTCTGGCCGGCGGTGATTATATTTGCCTGTTCAATCCGGCCTACGAGTTCCGTGCCAGTTACGCGAGCGATCGCGTTAACCGCAGCCTCCTCAAGGCAGGGGAGCGCCAGGAACTGGTGGTCAAACCTGAGCGCATAACGAGCCGGCGGCTCCAGGCCGGCAGCCGGCTGGTCATGGTTCTTGGCATCAACAAGCGGCCGGATCGGGAGATCAACTACGGCACGGGGAACGACGTAAGTGAGGAATCCATCGCTGACGGCAAAAGTCCTATTAAGATACGGTGGTATAGCGATAGCTACATCGAGATACCGGTTCGCAGGTAGAAATGGGCCTTCTTCCTGAGCACGGAGCATCTCCTGAGTGGGCGTGTTGGCGCCTCGCCGGTGATGAAAATTGCCAATTCCTCAAAACGGCCTACTTCATAAATGTGGACTGAAATCACAGACTTAGCCGATAACGGTGGAAACGGGCACTCAAAACACCGCCAAATGACGCCCGTCACGTCGTGCGCCGGGCAGGCGTGAGCACAATGGTACATCCGCGGTGCTGCACTGCAGTCAAAATATCACTGGGAATGCGGCAATTTACTAAAAACGCGCTGATTTTGGGTTTGGGGCTCATTGCTGCGGCAGCATCGGCTGACGAGCAATCCCTGGTCGATCGGATCGAGATGCTCGACTGGTCCAACCCGGACCGTGCCGAGAGACTGTTCGACTCGCAGCCGGTATCGACGACACGGGGGGCTCCCGAAGTCCAGATGCTCGAAGTCGGTGGCATGGTGTACGCCGACGTACACCGTGACTCGGACGTCGATGCAACCATTGCACGCCTGCAGGCCATCGCTCAGGGCGGTGATAAATCCGCCATCTTGGCGGAGCACTATGTGCGCGCCTATTCGCTCTACCAGCGTGGTCAGTTCTCGCCGGCCAGAGCCGAACTCAACCGCATCGACATGGATTCGATCCACACGAACGCCGAGCGCTATCGAGTGTCGATACTACGCGGCAACACTCTGCGCGGTCTGGGTCAGGCCGAGGCCGCGCTGCCATTTCTCGAAACCGGCTTGGATATCGCGCACGACATGCACGATGACGTGCGCAGCCTGCACGCCATGCTCTGGCTCGCGCGCATCTACACCAACACCGGCAATTTCGATCGTGCGTCCCAACAGTTGGAGGCAGCGCGTCAGCTGGCAATGATACTTGGCGACGAGGCGGCGCTGGTGGAAATTGACACCTGCGTATCGGATATTGCCGATCGGCGCGGGGATCACGCCGCGGAACGCCGCGCCAGTCTGTCGGCGCTCGAACATGCGAAGCGCTCGGGAAGCAACAAATGGCTGGCGCATGCTCTGGTCAATCTGGGCGATTCGTATCTGAAGGTTCACGATTATCGCGAGTCACTCAAGTATTCCAAACAAGCGCTGCCGATCGTGTTGCGGCTGCGCGGCAGCGGCGATGAACCGATCGTGCTGTTCAATGAAGGCCTGGCCAACATCGGCCTTGGCATGATAAAGCCCGGCGAAAAACTTGCCGAAGAAGCGATTGCCGGCGCCATCGCAGGGGATGACATGTTGGATGCGCAGGAATTGCTGCGCGAATATGCAGAGGCCCTCGAGCATGCCGGGTATTTGATGATGGCGATCCAGGCCTACCACCGCTATGACGAAGTCAGCCAGAAAATCATGACCAACACGCGGCAGCGGGCGTTCCTGGAACTCTCGGCAAAATTCGACGACGAGCGCAAGGCGCGTGAGCTCGAACTCCTGCGGCGCGATAACGCGCTCAAGGTGTCGGAGATGCATGAACAGCGGCTGCGGCTGCAGCTGATCCTGGCCGCGACTCTGTTCGTGACGGGAATTTGCGCCGCGCTGGCGTGGGCATTTGCCCGGGTGCGGAAAGCCAACGACAAATTGCGTTTCAACAGCGAACGTGACGCGCTGACGGGGCTGCGCAATCGCCGCTACTTCAACGAACACGTATTGAGTGTCGATGGTGCGCGCCCGGCCGCAGGCTGCGTGCTGCTGGCGGATCTTGATCACTTCAAGCGCATCAACGACACCTTGGGGCACCCGGCGGGCGATGCGGTATTGGCGACCGTGAGTCATCGGCTCTCCGCCGCGTTGCGCGAGAGCGATAAGCTCGTGCGCTGGGGCGGGGAAGAATTTCTCGCAGTTCTCGATCCGATAACCAATGAACAGGCGGATCACACCGTCGAAAGGCTTCTGCAGGCGGTGCGCCGCGACCCGGTGCTGTGGAACGGCCAGGCCATAGGATGCACGATTTCCATCGGCTATGCGTGCTTTCCGATGACCGGATCGGGAACCGAGATTTCTCTGCAAAACGCAATCAGCCTCATTGACAAGGCGCTTTACGAGGCCAAGCGCCGCGGCCGGGATCGCGCGTGTTTGATCAGTGCGGTGAGCGTGCACGATGAACAGCAACTCGCCACGATCAGCGATGAACTCGAATCCGCTGCGGACAGCAGGATTCTGTTTGTGGAGATGGGCGCCGCGGCTTAAGGCGTCGACTTCCGGTAAATGCAGCCTTCCCGACTGCATCTTTATAATAAGATACGCATTCCCTTGAAGACGAGCCCAAAAAAGCTGGTGTAAGCATGACTGCGCGCGAAGCAATACTGAGCCGATTACGCGGCCGCAACCCCGAGACCGCCCTGGAAAGGGAATTCTATTGCAGTGACGAGGATTACCGGATCGATCTTGAGATGATTTGGTATCGCGATTGGCTGTTCGTTGGCCATGACTGCGAAGTGGAGAAGCCCGGTCATTACATGACCGTGCAGATCGGCGAGTACCCGGTGCTCATCGTACGCGACCGCGACGGCGGCTTGCGCGCGTTCCACAATACCTGCCGCCATCGCGGTTCGAGGATTTGTTCGGCGGAGTACGGCACGGCGCCGCGATTCGTATGTCCTTATCATCAATGGACCTACGCGCACGATGGCCGCCTGATAGCGGCGCGCGACATGGGTGAGGACTTCGACAAATCGCAGCATGGCCTGAAGCCGGTCCACTGCGCCAGCACGGGCGGCTATATTTGGGTGTGTCTCGCGGCTGCGGCGCCGGATTTCGAGCCGATTCGAAAACATCTCGAGCCGTACTTTTTGCCGCATGAATTGCACCATGCGAAAGTCGCCTTTCAGTCGACCATCATCGAACAGGCCAATTGGAAACTGGTTTGGGAGAACAATCGGGAGTGCTATCACTGCAAGGCCAATCATCCCGAGTTGATCCGATCTTTTCCTGAAGAACCGACCGCGACCGACGGCGCGGATGCTGCGGCAAACCCGAAAACCGCCGGGCGCTGGGCGCACTGGGAGGCGATCGGCCTGCCGAGCAAATTTCACATCTCGGCCAACAATCAATACCGCACCTTGCGTACCCCGCTGCTCGAAGGATCGGTGAGTTTCACCATGTCCGGCAAGGCCGCGGTGCGGCGGCCGCTGTCGGATTCGGTCACGGAGCCGGATATCGGCACACTGCTGCTGTTCCACTTCCCGACGATCTGGAACCATGTGCTCGCCGATCACGCGATTTCATTTCGGGTGCTGCCGATCAGTCCAACCCAGACGCAGTTGACGACCAAGTGGCTGGTGCATCGCGACGCGGTGGCGGGCGTGGATTACGATCTGAAGGAGTTGACCGAAGTATGGTTGGCGACCAACGCGGCTGACACCAGGAACTGTCAGGAAAATCAGATCGGCGTGAATTCGCCCGCGTATGCGCCGGCGCCTTATTCCCCGGTACACGAGGCCGGCGTGACGCAATTCGTACACTGGTATTGCACGCATCTCGAGGCCAGACTGACGGAAGATGCGAAATGACCTCATGACGGACCGCTACTCAGCCCTCGCAATCCTCGGGCATGCGGTAACCGGTGCTCCCTGGCGGCCCGCATGGCGCAAAGCCGAACCCAAAGCTGGATACGATGTCATCATCATCGGCGGCGGCGGCCATGGACTCGCGACTGCCTACTATCTCGCGGCCAATCACGGCATCAACAAGGTCGCGGTGATCGAGCGCGGCTACATCGGATCAGGAAATGTCGGGCGCAATACGACGATCGTGCGCTCGAACTATCAGATGGACGGCAACACGCAGTTTTTCGAGCATTCGCTCAAGCTGTGGGAGGGGCTGTCGCACGAACTCAACTACAACGTGATGCTGTCGCAGCGCGGCCAGATGGTCCTGGCGCATGGCCCGTCGCAACTGGATGTGATCGCCCGCAAAGGCAACATCATGCGCTTGAACGGCGTCGATGCCGAGTTGCTCGACCGCGGCGAACTCATGCGCGAATTGCCGTACCTCGACTATTCGCCGCATGTGCGTTTCCCCATCCATGGAGGCTTGCTGCAGCGTCGCGCCGGAACCGCGCGCCATGATGCGGTGGCCTGGGGTTATGCGCGCGCGGCGGACCGGCGTGGAGTGGATATCATCGAGAACTGCGAAGTGTCCGGATTCACCGAGGACGGCGGCCGCATCACCGGGGTGCGGACCAACCGCGGCGAGATCCGCGCCGATCGCACCGCGATTTCGGTCGCCGGGCATTCATCGCATCTTGCGGCGATGGCGGGCTTGAGATTGCCGGTCGAGAGTCACCTGCTGCAGGCTTTCGTCACGGAGCCCATCAAGCCATTCGTCGATCATGTGATTTCCTTCGGCGCCGAACTCTTCTACATTTCCCAGTCGGACAAGGGTGGCCTGGTGTTTGGCGGCCACATTGACGGGTTCAATAACTACACGCAGCGCGGCCAATTCGCCAAGGTGCAAAACGTCGCCGAGTGTGCGGTCGCGCTGATCCCGTCGATCTCGCGGTTGCGAGTGCTGCGGCATTGGGCCGGTATCCAGGACATGACCCCGGATGGCAGCCCGTTCATCGGACGAACGCCTCGCGAGAACCTCTATCTCAACGGCGGCTGGTGCTACCAGGGATTCAAGGCGACGCCGGCGACCGGCTGGTGCTTTGCGCACACACTCGCACATGGCGAGGAACATCCCTTGATCCGGCATCTGTCGCTTGACCGATTCGAGCGCGCCAACGGCTACGATGAGTACGGGTTGGGCAGCTGGACTTACAAGCAGTGAGCGCATGCTGAAAATCCCCTGTCCCAATTGTGGCGAGCGCCACTACACCGAGTTCCGCTACGGCGGCGACGCGACCAAGCGGCGTCCCGCACCCGGCGCGAATATGAAGACCTGGCACGACTATGTCTTCCTGTTCGACAATCCGAAGGGCGCACACAAGGAATATTGGCAGCACGTTCTCGGCTGCCGGCAGTGGCTGGTTCTCGAGCGCGACACGGCGACGAACCAAGTGGCGCGCGCGTGGCCCGCGGGCGACTGGGCAACTCGCCTATGAGCCATCAACCGCGCCGACTCTCAAGCGGCGGCCGCATCGATCGCGACGGCCCCCTGGCGTTCACACTGGAGGGCAGGGCGCTGTCGGGATTTGCAGGCGACACCCTGGCGTCCGCGCTGCTCGCCAACGACATCAGGCTGGTGGGACGCAGCTTCAAGTACCACCGTCCCCGCGGCTTCGTCGCTGCGGGAGTCGAGGAGCCCAATGGCCTGTTCACGCTCGGCAGCGGCGGGCGCACAACACCGAACATGGCAGCGACGGTGACAGAGCTTTATGAGGGACTTGCCGCCCGGCGTCAAAATGGATCGCCGTCGGTCGATTTTGATTTGATGGCGATCAATTCGCTGATCGCACCGCTGTTGGGAGCGGGGTTTTACTACAAAACGTTCATGGGCCCTCGCCAAGGCTCGTGGATGTTCTACGAGCCCTTCATTCGCCGCGCCGCGGGCTTGGGCCGTGCGCTTCACGAGCGTGACCCCGACCGCTATGAGACTTGCTACAAACACGCGGATGTCGCCGTGATCGGCGCCGGACCTGCCGGTCTCGCGGCGGCGCGTGCGGCCGGCGCATCCGGTGCGCGCGTTGTGCTTATCGAACAGGACGCGCTGCTCGGCGGCGCACTGTTGTCGAGCCGCACGGATGAATTGCAGGAGAGCTTGCGGCGCGAGATGGAACGCGCCCTTGAAAATCTGCCGAGCGTCGAGATTCTGCGGCGCACGACGGCGCTCGGTCTGTACGACGGCAACATGTTGGCGCTCGTCACTCGTGCCGTGAATGGGCAGCCCGATCCGGATCGGGGCGAGTCCCGGGAAGTGGTCACGACGCTCTGTCCCAAGGCGATTGTATTTGCGACCGGAGCGATCGAGCGCCCGCTGCTGTTCGCCGACAATGACCGCCCCGGAGTGATGCTCGCATCGGCGGCCCGCAGTTACCTCAACCGGTATGCGGTCGCCATCGGCCGCCGCATCGTGGTAGCAACCAACAATGACGCTGCCTGGTACAGCGCGGCAGATCTCGCGCGCGGCGGCGCCGAGGTGACCGTGGTCGACCAGCGCCTTGAAGTCGATGCGACCTTAAGGCAGCTGGCGGAGCAATCGCGGCTGACCGTTGAGACCGGAACGGTGGTGACCCGAGCGCTCGGCCGGCGCAGGGTCGTGGGCGTGCGCTTGGCAGCCGTCGATGCGGCGCGCGAGCGCCGCGTGGATTGCGATCTTCTGTGCATGTCCGGCGGCTGGTCGGGCGCCGTACATCTCACCTCGCACAATGGCGCGAAGCCTGTTTATCGTTCCGACATCGACGCATTCGTACCGGGCGAACTGGCCACGGGCCAATTCCTCGCCGGCGCGGTCATGGGTTCATTCCGCTTGTCCGAGACAATCGCCGGCGGTGCGCAGGCGGGATCGAACGCCGCACGGCATGCGGGATTCGCAATCGCGGCTAACCCTACGGTCGCAACTGCAATTCCGGACATACCCTACCGGGTCGAGCCGGCGCGCAAACCGCGGACCGGTTTGCCTGGCAAGGCTTTCGTCGATTTTCAGTCCGACGTGACCAGCCGCGACGTGAGCGCGGCCGTGGAGGAAGGCTTTCAATCGGTCGAACATCTGAAACGCTACACCACACTCGGCATGGGAACCGATCAGGGCAAGACCAGCAACGTGAGCGCCGTGGGGCTGGTGGCCGATCTGCGTGGCCTGAGCCTGCCGGCGGCAGGCACGACGACCTTTCGGCCCCCGTATACCCCGGTGTCGGTGGGAGCTCTGGCCGGACGCAATATCGGTCAGCATTTCCGCCCGGTGCGCCGCTCGCCCCTGCACGATTGGCATCTCGCCCACGGCGCCACCCTGATTGAAGCCGGGCCGTGGCTGCGCGCCTGGTACTACCGCTGGGCCGGCGATACGGTCCTGAGCGCCTACGTCGAAGAGATGCGGCAGGTGCGCACCAAGGTCGGCCTGTCGGATGTCTCCACGCTGGGGAAGATCGACGTGCAGGGACCGGATGCCGCCGAGCTGCTCAATCGCGTTTATGTGAACGGCTTTGCCAAATTGCCGGTGGGCAAGGCTCGCTATGGGGTCATGCTCAATGACGATGCCACGGTACTCGACGATGGCACGACCGCGCGCTTCGCCGCCACGAAGTATTTCATGACCACCACCACGGCGCAGTCTGCCGAGGTGATGTCCCATCTCGAGTTTCTGCTGCAGACGGCTTGGGTCGACCTCAACGTACAAGTAGTGTCCGTGACGGATGAGTGGGCGGGGATGTCGATAGCGGGCCCGAAGGCCCGCACCGCGCTCGAGCTGTGTCTGCCGGGCCAGGACTTCTCGGACGCGGCGCTGCCGCACATGGGTTGTCGCGAGGCCAATGTCGATGGGGTGCCGTTGCGCACACTGCGATTGAGCTTCTCCGGCGAACTCGCCTATGAGCTCTACGTACCTGCCGGTTACGGCATCGCCCTGTGGGAGAAATTGCTGGCAGGCGCGGCGCCCCTCGGCATCCGTCCGTATGGTCTCGAAGCATTGGCCTCGCTGCGTATCGAAAAAGGTCATGTGGCGGGCCTCGAACTCGATCATCGCAACACGCTCGATGATCTTGGCCTTGGCCGGATGGCATCAAAGGAAAAGGCCTATGTCGGTCGGGAGCTGCGTGATCGACCCGGTCTCACCGATCCGCAGCGTTGGAGTTTGGTGGGCCTCGAGTGTCTCGAGCCCGGTTCGAGGCTGCGCGGCGGCGCCATTTTGTTCGCCAGCGGCGAACCCCTCGTGGGACATGGGCGCGGCTACATCACCTCGGTCACCTGGTCCACGGAGCGCAACAATTACATTGCGCTTGGGTTGTACAAGGGAGGGCTCGCGAATCTGGGACGGGAAATCGTGTGCGCCTACCCGCTGAAAGGCGAGAACGTGCGCGCGCGCATCGTATCGCCGGTGTTCCTCGATGCACCAGGAGAACGTCTGCATGTTTGAGTGGCATTCCGCGCTGGCGGGTGGTGTAAGCGCCGGCGGTCGCGACGGCGTGCGCGGCGGCAGGCAGCTACGACTGACCGAAGTGCGCGGCTGGCATCTCGCGCAGCTTGCTGTGTTTGCGCAGCAGCAGTCGGAATTTCAAGAACGCCTCCGCGCACTAAGCGGCGCTCAACTGCCAGAGGAGTTGTATCGGGGCGTCACGCACAACGATTCGCGTCTGGTTCGAATCACGCCGCAGCAATACTGGTGGTTTGCTGCCAGCAACGCATCGATGGTGCGATTGGCGCGAGAGCTCCCCCCATCGGCCGGAACCGTAACGCTGCTGTCGGCGGGTCGGGTGAGGGTTCGCATTGCAGGTCCCAATGCGCGAGATGTGCTGGCGAAAGGCATCCCGCTCGACCTGCACACCAAGGCGTTTCAGGTCGGTCAAAGTGCGCAGACAGGTTTGCACCACACCGGCGTGTTTCTTGAACGGGTCGCCGACGATGGCTATGAGATCTATGTACCGCGCAGCTACGCAGCGTGGCTATGGGAATGGCTCATCGACGCGGCTCTGCCGTTCGGCTATGACATCATGGTCGAAGCGCCGGCACCTACGAGCAATAACAGCGAGAGTCACCAGCCATGAAAACGCATACACGGGTCGCCGTCATCGGCGGCGGCGTCGTCGGTTGCAGCGTCCTCTATCACCTGACCAAAGCCGGTTGGGCTGACGTGGTGCTGATCGAGCGCGATCAGCTGACATCCGGATCGACCTGGCACGCCGCCGGCGGATTTCATACCTTGAATGGCGATCCGAATGTGGCCAAGCTGCAGGGCTATACCATCGGTCTTTACGATGAACTGGAAAAGATATCGGGTCAGTCCTGTGGGCTGCATCGCTCCGGCGGGCTGCTGCTCGCGGATACGAAGGAACGCATGGAGTGGCTCAAAATGGCCCATGCGCGCGCGCGCTATCTTGGCCTCGAAACCGCACTGCTGACCCCGAAGGAGGCAAAAGACCTGCTGCCCTTGATCGAGGAGCGGTTCTTTGTCGGCGCCATGCTCGATGCCGCTGACGGCAATCTCGATCCCTACGGGACGACTCATGCCTATGCCAAGTCGGCGCGGCTGGGCGGCGCGGAGATCTATCTGCAGACAAGGGTTACTGCGCTTCAGCGGCGCAGCGACCGTCATTGGAATGTCGTCACGGACAAGGGCACTCTCATCGCCGAACAGGTGGTGAACGCGGGCGGCCTGTGGGCGCGCGAAGTCGGCCGCATGGTCGGCATCGAATTGCCGGTGCTGGCCATGGAGCATATGTATCTCGTCACCGATGACATGCCCGAGGTGATCGCCTACAACAAGGCACACGGCCGCGAATTGCCGCATGCGATCGACTTCAAGGCCGAGACCTATATGCGCCAGGAGCGCAGCGGTCTGGTGCTCGGCACCTACGAACGGGCCTGCGTGCCGTGGCAACCGCGCCAGACGCCATGGGATTTCGGCACCGAACTACTGCCGCCGGATCTCGACCGGATCATGCCCTCGCTGGAAATCGCCTACCGGCACGTTCCGTCTCTGGAGAAGGTGGGTGTGCGGCGAATCATCAACGGACCCTTCACGTTCTCGCCGGATGGCAATCCGCTGGTCGGCCCGGTGCAAGGACAGCCCGGATTCTGGTGCGCCTGCGCGGTCATGGCGGGCTTCAGCCAGGGCGGCGGCGTCGGTCTCGCGCTGTCCCAGTGGATCGTGAACGGTGACCCGGGTTTCGACGTGTGGGCGATGGACATCGCGCGCTTCGGTGAGTGGGCCACCCGCAGCTACACCAATGTCAAGGTGCGGGAGAATTATTCGCGGCGATTTTCGATTCGATTTCCGAACGAAGAGTTGCCGGCGGCGCGCCCGCAGCAAACGACGCCGGTCTACGATCTCATGCTGGCGCAGGGCGCCGTGATGGGCGATAGCTGGGGCCTGGAGACACCGCTGTGGTTCGCAGTGGGTGAAGAGCCTCGCGATGTCGTCTCCTTCCACCGCTCGAATGATTTCGCCCGGGTGCGGGCGGAATGCCTCGCCGTGCGCAACGGCGTCGGCGTCACCGAGATCTCTAATTTCGCGAAGTACGAGATCGAGGGTTCGGGAGCGCAGGCCTTTCTGTCGCTGTTGATGACCAACCGGATGCCGCGCGAGGGCAGGTTGATCCTGACGCCGATGCTCAATCACAACGGCAAGCTGATCGGTGATTTCACGATCGCCAAGGCGGCCCCGGATCGATATCTCGTTTGGGGATCATCGCAAGCGCAAATCCATCACATGCGCTGGTTTGAATCGCAATTGCCGGCAGACGGCTCGGTGCGCATCCGACGCTTTGGATTGACACTGGTGGGGTTGTCGATCGCGGGACCGCGTTCGCGCGAGGTTCTGCAACGGCTCACGGACGAGGATGTATCGGGTGCCGCGTTTCGATTCATGGATCATCGTGCGATGGACATCGCAAACGTTCCTGCGATGGTCAATCGGCTGACCTACACCGGGGATCTGGGTTACGAAATCTGGGTGGCCCCCGAATATCAGCGGCGTCTATACACCGAGATCATGGCGGCCGGCCACGACCTAAGCATCGCCAACTTTGGCATGCGCGCGCTGTTGTCGTTGCGTCTCGAGAAGAACTTCCCGACTTGGTATCGGGAGCTGCGCCCGATTTATGGTCCCTATGAAGCGGGACTGGACCGCTTTGTGGACCTCGGCAAGGGCCCATTCATCGGCCATGAAGCGGCGCGGCGTGAAAAGGAGTCCGGCGGCGGGCTGCGGCGCGTCAGCATGGTGGTCGATGCCGCCGATGCCGATGTACTCGGCGATGAACCGATCTGGTACTCAGGAAAGGTCGTCGGCTGGGTTACATCCGGCGGCTTCGGGCATTTCGTCGGGCTGTCGCTCGCTCAGGGTTATATTCCGTCGGCGCTCGCGAATGAAGCGGCAAGCGGCGGGTTCGAAGTTGAAATACTCGGCGAGCGCCGACAGGCGCGGATCCTCTCGCAGCCGCCTTTCGATCCCGAGGGGACGCGAATGCGCCTATGAGTACGAGGGCGACCGCTCACCTCGTGCGTCTTAAGGGGCGGGTCCAGAAACGCGCTGCCAGACCTTCTTTTGAATGGCCGCGCCTCCGGCCACGACTCGCCGCGTCGTGAACACCAGGCGCCCGCCATCCAGAGTGACCGTCTGGGAATAGTTCATGCCGGTCTCGCCGGGAATGAGAGACGATTTAACGTAATGAGTCACCGTCGAAGTCGCCTCATCGTACTCCCAGGTGCCGAAGTAGGCGTAGTAGGAGTCGAGTACCGCGGCCTTTAGCTGCGCGTTCTTCGCCGTGTCATGCGCCGGACGCGATGCCGGTGCGTCCATGGCCGGCCGGTGTTGCCCGGCGATTTGCACGCTCATCCATCCCGAAGCATCGTAGATGAGCATGCCGGTCGAATCTGCGTTGTAGAAAGGATCGCTCATCGAACCCGACGGCCCCTCAATTTGGATGCTCAGCAGTCGCCAGGCACCGATGAGTTCTTGGCGAGTCGCAGGCGCCGCGGCAATGCGATCCGCAGCAAGGGATAAGCCCTGGGCCGCGCTCAGCACTATGATCCACAGCAGCGGCCGTCGAACTCTCCCGGCAACGCGCATCGATGTCTTGTTCATTTGAGAGCCTGTGCGGCCGCCAACCCCTCGCGGGCCAGGCGCCGATTGGGGTAGACGGCAAGCGTCTTCTCGAATACGGCAACCGCTTCTTCGCGTCGTCCATCCGCAAGCAGCAGCTCGCCGAGCAATTCATCGAGCGGCTTGGCCGACCAGGGCGGACCGTACTCAAATGGTGCGAGATCCACCATCAGCATGGCCTCCCGAACCTTGGCTATGCCGCCCGCGCGATCACCTTCGTGAAAGCGGATCGCACCTTCGAGGGCGGCCGCCATGGCCGCGGCCTGTTCGAGCTCTTCGTCCTTCACATTGTCCTTCCAGTCCGCCGTGACTCCTCTTGGCAGGTTTCGTGCCGCCTCGATGCGCGACTTGAGCTGCTTGAGCGCCAGCCGTGCCTCCGTGGGTTGCGCCGCCGTGATCCCGCGCGCGAAGTCGAGCGCCGCGAAATAGCCAATTGAGGCAATGCCGCTGCTGTCTAGGGCCGCGCGGGCGTCGGGACCCTCGGCGCCTCGTGTCTCCACCAGCCAGATGGCGCGCGCGTCGGCGAGCCTGATGCGGTTTTCCTTGGTGGGCTGCGCGGCCACATCGTGCGCAACCGACCGCACCAGCTCCTCGGCCTGCCGGCGTTTGTCCTCCTGCAAATAGGCGTAGATCAGCCACAGCAGGGCGTGGTAGCCCCCGTCGCCCTCTGCGCGGGATATCTTCAGCGAGGCAACATTCGCGGCGATCGCCTCGTCCCACAACCCTAACGCAAAAAAGATGTGCGACGGCATGTGCTGCGCGTGCGCGGCTGCCGGCGCCACGGCGCCATACAGGCGCGCGGCGCGAAGCCCGAGCGGCGCATGGATTGGATCGTCGTAGGCATGAATGAGATAGTGCAAGGCGCCGGGATGATGCGCATCGACCTCATAAACCGCTTCGGCCTCGGCCGCCGCCCGCATGTAGTTGGCGTGATTGCGTCTGCCGTTGGTCAGCCCGAGTATGGACAGCGCATAAAACGCTCGGGCATCGAGGTCATCCGGGTACTTACCCGCCAGCGCGCCAAGCGCCGCACTATATTTCTCGTCTCTCTGGGTCTTGTCGCCGTTGCCATAGAGCTGCTCCACCGACTTAAGGTAGGCGCGCTCGCGCTCGGTCCCGGCCTTGGCCGCCCGCAACTCTGGTGTCGCCGCCAGTTTGGCAAGCACGGCACGTGCAGCGCCCTGATCCTGCTCTGCCCAGAGCGTCTGATTGTAGGTGAGTGCCTCGCCCCAATACGCCATTGCGAATTTAGGATCGGCTCGCTCGGCGGCCTGGAACGCCTGGCGCGCCGCATAGTACTCAAAGCTATGCAGGAGCAGCAATCCGCGCATGAAGTCGGGCTGTGCGCCTGGCGCTCCCGAATTCGGAAAGTGGATGGTGCCAAGGCCGGTACTGACCAATTCGCTGCTCGCCGCGTGCTCATGCGCGAAGATCGGGGCCGCGGCCATACCTTCGCAGGCAAGAATGGCCATCAGTGCAAGGGTTGGTGTCAAGGAGCGCTCCCCGTATTTTCCTTCGAGTTCGCGACCGGCTTGGAAAGGTCAACGGCAAACCAGGCAGCCGCGGCCAGCAGCGCCATGATGAAGCCGATGATGAATGCGGCGTTCCAGGCGTGATGGCCCGACAAATACGCCACGATCGGAACCCCAATGATGCCGCCGAGATTGCCGCCGGTGTTCATGACGCCGGTCGCGGCCATGGTGTCGGCTTGCGCGACGTGCGTGGTTCCACCCCAGTACGAGCCCTCGGTCACCTCGATCGCCATGAAACTCAAGGTCAACGCCGCGACCGCGACGTATGGATTGCTGCTATAGACTGCGAAAAGAAGCAGCATTCCGGCGACCGGCAGCGCAATCAGCGGCGCGAGCCTGTACCCCCAGCGGATGCCGAAACGCGTACACAGTGCCTCGGTGAGGCCTCCGCCGCAGCCTGCGCCGAGCGCGGCACCCAGGGGCGGCAGGCTTGCGAGCACGCCGCCTTCGAGAGCCGTGAAATGCCGTTCCTGAATCAAGTAAAGAAATGACCAGTTCGCGACCAGATAGTACGCATAGTTCATGCAAACGTAGGACAGTGTCAGCAGCGCAATCTCGCGATTGACGAGAATTCGCAGGGCCCGTCGCACACTGATGCTGGAATCAGCCGGCGGAATGTGGATCACGTCGAGTTCGCCGAGTTCGACGGCCGACACGGACGGATGCTCGCGCGGCGTGTTGCGGCCATACCAGACCCAGATCGCAATCAAAGCCAGCGGCGGCAGCGCCCACCAGAACAGCGCTCTCTGCCAGCCCAACGCGTGCATGAAGACCACCAGCAGGGGCGGGGCCAATGCCGCGCCTACCTGCGCCGACATCACATTCACGCCGTTGGCAAAGGCCCAGCGATTGGCCGGCAGCCAGGATTCAATGACTCCGGCAATGACCGGAAAGAATGGCGCGTGCGCGGCGCCGAGTATGAACTGCGAGGACACCAGAACCGCAAATAGCGCCGTCCCTGACAATAGGTTGGGGGCGAGCGGCACCACCACGGTTGCCGCGACCGCAATCAGCGACAGGATGGTGAGTGCGCGCCGCGCCCCGACGCGTTGTCCAAACACGCCGCCGGGGAACTGTATCATCGCGTAGCTCAGGACAAAGGCCCATTGCAGCATGCCGATTTGCATCTGGCTTAAGGAGAGCTCGGGCATGATCCGCTCGGCAGCGACGGTCAGGCTGCGCTGTTGGAAGTAGAGGACCGCGGCAAAACCGTTCAGCAGCCAGAAGATGCGCCAGCGGATGCGGGGCCGGCGGAGCGGAGGACGTTCGGAGATCAACTTGCCCATGGCGGCCTGGGGGATCAGGGGTCCGCTCCCAGCCGCGACGGAAATCCCGGGGCTCGCAAGGGGGTTCCGACGGCGTCCTCCAAAAGCTTCACGATCATCGATGACCAGGCGCTGCCGCCATACGTGGCTCGACCCTCGCTGAAAATCTGCTCCATCACGCCGGCGAGCCGCAGCGGCACGCCGAAGCGGCGTCCAAACTCCAACGCGAAACCGGCGTCTTTGCAGGCTAGATCCATGGTAAATCCAATATCATAGCTGCCGTTGAGAATCACCTGGCTCTCGGTTTCGTGGACGAAACTGTTGCCCGAGCTCGCGGCTATCGCATCGTAAGCCGCACGCAGATCGACGCCGGCTTTGGCGCACAGCATGAGTGCTTCGCCGGCCGCGATCAAATGTATGAATGCCAGCATGTTGGTCACCACCTTGGTGACCGCCGCTTGCTCGATGCCACCGAGATAAATGATTCGCCCGCCCATGGCCTTGAGCGCGGGCTGGTGCTGGGAAAATACCTCGCGCGCGCCGCCAACCAAGACGGTGATGTCGCCGGCTGCGGCCCGATGCACACCGCCCGTGACGGGACAGGCGAGGGTGGAAATGCCCCGCGCATGCGCCGCGGCGGCGAGCAGCTCGATTTCCGCAAAGTCATTGGTGCTCATTTCAATCCAAGTGCTGCCGGGCCTCAAGACTGGCAGCGCCTGCCCCAAGACTTGCGCCGTGGCGGCGGGGGAGGGCAGACAGGTGATCAGGCAATCGCTGATCTTGGCCAGCTCGGCTACCGAATCGGCCCAATGCGCTCCGGCTGCCAGTGCCGCCTCCGCAGCGCTGCGCTTAAGGTCAAAGACTTCCACCTGAAAGCCGCCGCGCGTCAGATTGGCGGCAAGGTGCTTGCCCAGAGACCCCAGTCCGATGAAGCCGTACTTAAAGTTCGACGTCTTCATCCCAGCGGCCGATCGGCCATCTCCAGATGCAGGGGGCTGTCCCCGACATAGGCGTGGGCGAGCGCCACCGCTTCGTTGAGCTCAACTCCAAGACCCGGCGTCGTGGGCGGGATGACATAGCCTTGTTCCCAGCGAATCGGAGTTTTGAGCAGTTGAGCGTGAATCCCGCCCCACTGCTGGATGCTCTCGAGGATCAGGAAGTTGGGCGAGCAGGTGGCGATTTGGATGTTCGCCGCACCCACCACCGGGCCGCAATAAAGATGCGGCGCAATTTGCGCGTAATGCACTTCGGCCAGCGCGGCCACCTTTTTTGCCTCGAGCAATCCGCCGACGCGACCCAAGTTCATTTGTATGATGTTCGCAGCGCCGCTCGCCAGCACCCGCGCGAACTCGTACTTGGTCGCCAGGCGCTCGCCGGTGGCGATGGGAATGCTGGTACCTCGCGCCACGATCGCCATTTGCTCCGGCATTTCGGGCGGTACCGGCTCTTCGAACCACAAGGGGTCGTAGGGCTCGAGCTGCTTCGCCAGACGAACGGCGCCCGAGGTCGTGAACTGACCATGCGTCCCGACCAAGAGATCTGCGCGCCGCCCCACTGCCTCGCGCACCAGCCGCACCAGACGAACCGTGCGTTCCAGCGCCTCTTGGGTGGGCTGCCGCGGATCGTAGGCGGAATACCCGCCGGTGGGATCGAATTTGAGTCCGGTGAATCCTTGCGCCACGTATTCGGCTGCGCGCTGCGCCGAGCGATCCGCATCGTGATAGAACTCCACACCTTCGTTGTCGGCGGGGTACAAATACGTGTAGCTGCGCAGGCGCTCGTGAACCTTGCCGCCCAGGAGCTTGTAGATGGGCTGCTCGACAGCCTTGCCGATGATGTCCCAGCACGCCATTTCCAATCCGCTGATGACGCCCATCAGCGAGAGGTCCGGACGCAGGCTGAATCCGGAGCCATAGCTTTCACGCCACAGCGACTCGATCTGGAAGGGATCACGCCCGACGAAGCGGCGCGCAAACAAGTCCTCGATCATGGCCGCCAGCACTTTCGGACCAAAGGTGGCGGCATAGACTTCGCCCACTCCTTCGATGCCGCAGGCGGTTTTCAATTTCAGGAACACGAAGTATTGGCCGCCGAAACCTGGCGGCGGGTTGCTCACGAGGAATACTTTGACGCTGTCGAGCTTCATGTGCGGCCCTTCCTAGTTATTTCGTCCCTGCATGATCAAATCAGCGGCTCGTTGCGCCACCATGATGGTCGGCGCATTGGTATTGGCCGAGGTAACCGTCGGAAACACCGATGCGTCCACCACTCGCAGGCGATCTACGCCATGCACGCGCAACGTTGCATCGACGACGGAATCGCCTGCGGCACCGCCCATGCGGCAGGTGCCGACCGGGTGGTACACGGTGCTGGCGCGGGCGCGAAAATCGGCAATGAGGTCGGCCGGGCCCAGTGTCTCAAGATCGGGCGCGATGGGTTGCCGGATCAATGACTTGATCGCCCGAGTGCGCGCGATTGCCTGCAGCAGGCGGCCGCCGTGCACCACATCGGCGACGTCTTTGTCGGTGGACAAATAATTGGGTGCAATATTGGGCGGCCGGCGAAAGTCGGCACTGGCGATGTCGATGCGGCCCACGCTGGTTGGCCGTGTCGGCTGGAAGCACAGATAGAACCCCGGAAACGCATCCACCTCGATTCGCGTGCGCGTGGCATCACCCGCGCCGTAGGTCACGGGATTGAAGTACAACTGCACATCCGGACGCACGCTCAGCGGATCGGCGCGCGCGAATCCGCCGAATTGGTTCACGCTTAAGGACAAGGGTCCGCGCCTGGCAATGAGGTATTTGAGACCTGCGCGCAGCTTGGCCAGCGCCGAATGCAGCTCATTGTTCAACGTGGGTTGAGTGGCCTGGTAGGAATACACGACCGCCAAGTGGTCCTGAAGATTCCCGCCCACGGCAGGGTTGTCGAACAGCGGCGCGATGCCCGCGGCGGCCAGCATTCGCGCCGGTCCAATTCCCGACAGCTGCAGTAATTGCGGCGAATTGACCGCCCCGCCGCAAACGATGACCTCGCGGTTGGCCCAAGCGAATTGCGGGCCGCCGTCGCGCACATACTCCACCCCCTCGGCGCGGCGCTGATCGAAGCGAATCTTGCTTACCCAGGCCCCTGTAATCATGCGAACGTTGCCGCGCCGTAGCGCCGGCCGCAAAAAAGCGTCGGCGGCCGAACGCCGCAGGCCATTGCGAATCGTTACTTGATAGCAGCCCAACCCTTCCGGTTGCGAGCCGTTGAAATCATCCGTTACCGGCATGCCCAATTCTGCCGCGGCGTCCAGCCAGTTCTGCCGCATGGGATGCAGAAACGGCGTTACGTCTTTCACGTCCAGTGGGCCTTCGCCGCTGGCGCGACCCGCGGCATCGACATGGCGCTCGGATCTCTCGAAGTACGGGCGCACCTCGTCCCAACCCCAGCCGACATTGCCCATTTGCCGCCAATCATCGAAGTCCGCAGGCATGCCGCGGCAATAAACCAACGCGTTGATGGAGCTCGAGCCGCCAAGCACGCGGCCGCGCGGCCAGTAGATGCTGCGCCCATTGAGGCCCGGATTTGGAATGGTCTGGTACTTCCAATTGACCGAAGCGTCGGCGAAGGTTCGGCCGTAGCCGATGGGCGTCTTGATCCAGAATCGTCTATCGCTGCCGCCGGCCTCGAGAACCAAGACCTTGTCGCGGCCGCTTGCCGACAAGCGCTCGGCAAGCACGCACCCCGCCGAGCCCGCGCCGATGATTATGTAGTCGAAGTTTTCCACCCGGCTAAAGCTTAGTCTTTCGTTCCCGTGGCGCTATGCCATTTCGCGATTCGCCCATATCATTTTTCGAACGTCGCATAACAGATTCGAACCATGTATGGTGCGCATGAACGAGCCAAACGAGGTAGGTATCACCTTGAGCAGCACCGCCATCGAAATCCCACGAGCCCATGAGCCCTCGTCGATCCTCCGCTGGTATGTGCTTATCCTCACGTGTCTTATTTACGCGATCAACATCGCAGACCGCTATGTAGTCTCCACTGTTCTAGAGCAAATCCGTCTCGAGCTACACTTGGATGACGCCGGGGTGGCCATTTTAATTGGTTGGCCCCTGGCCTTGTTCTACGGCGTATTCGGCCTTGCCATCTCGTGGCTCGCCGATCGAGCCAATCGCCGCAACATACTGGCAATTTCCCTGGTCATGTGGTCCGCTTTCACGGCCGTGTGTGGAGTCACCCGCACCTATTGGGAATTCTTATTCGCGCGTATTGGAGTCGGTATCGGCGAAGCCGGGGGCACGCCACCTTCGACAGCGATTGTCTCGGACTACTTTCCGGCGGATCGGCGCCCGATGGCCATGGCGGTGCTGGCGCTGGGCGCCCCAATCGGTGCCTATTTGGGATACAACATCGCGGGTGCCATTGCCCATGCCTACACCTGGCGCATGGCGTTTATTGCGCTCGCCATCCCTGGCGTGGTCATGGGCGTCATTGTGTATTTGACGGTGCGTGAACCGGTGCGCGGCCGCTTGGACCTTGTCGTCGACGAGACCAAACCCTCGTTTATGGAAACACTGCGATTCCTGTGGCGCCAAAAGGCAGCTTTCCACGTGGTCATAGGCGGCGGACTGTGCGCATTCTGGGGTTGGGGCTTGATGGCATGGACCCCTGCCTTTCTGCAGCGGGCGTACAATCTTGATGTTGGACAGGCCGGTGCCGTCACCGGGAATATTCACCTCGTGGGCGGGTCGATTGCGACTATCGCCACTGCATGGTTCCTGTCGCGGCCCACCATGGCGGATCCTCGGCGTTGTGTTTGGCTGCTTGCTGCGGGGATCGCATTGGCCACTGTCCCTTCAATAATTGCTTATTGGACCCATTCGTTGTGGCTCTGCAAGCTGATGTTTTGGCTCTTCATCCCCGCCATCTATTTCTACATTGGCCCCACATTTGGATTACTGAACAATCTTTCGCCGTGCCGCATGCGCAACATGTTAGTTGCGATAGCTCTGCTGGTCGCCAATGTATTGAATTGGATTTTCGCACCCAACATCATTGGGTTCCTGAGCGATTGGTTCGCTAGTCCGCACGCGTCCGATGCGGCTTCGCTCCGTTTAGCGATGGTCATTTTAGCTCCGAGCGGATTTTGGGCGGCCTATCATCTATATCTCGCATCCAAGACCATCATTGCGGATCAAAAACGCGCCATCGGCTACACCACAAGCGGGGCTCTTTGAGACATGGGAAAGACCACCATCGATCGCCGTTGGCTGCCGTTGAACGCATTGCGCGCCTTCGAGGGCGTCGCCAAGCACTCGAGTTTCACCGCTGCGGCCAACGCGCTGCTCATTTCGCAAAGCGCGCTGTCGCGCCATGTCATCGCGCTCGAAAAATTGATCGGTACGCAGTTGTTCGAACGCAAGCCGCATGCACTGGTGCTGACCAAGGCGGGGCAGCATCTCCTGCCGGCAGTGATGAAGTCTTTCGACCGTTTGGAGTATGCCCTCGATGACATCCGCAACGACGGCTCCACCACGTTGCGTACCCTCCGGGTGCAGATGCCGCCAAGTTTCGCGGTGCATCTTGCGGTGCCAATATTGCGCGACTTCAGGCGCGCTGCGGCCGAAGTTGAAATCGACCTGGTCAGCGCCTACGGGGCGGGGCCGCCGCCGAGCGATGTCGATGTGGCGGTGGTGTATTCCAGGCCCACGGTGACCGATCTGGTGACCGACCTGCTCTGGCCCGTGAATTTGAGTGTCATGTGTCATCCGAACGTTGCCGCGCGCCATGCCGGCAAGAGCCTGGCTGAATTCATCGAAGCCAATGAGCTGGTGCATGTGCGCATTTCGGAGCAGCCGCGTCACCATTTGTGGACACAATTCGCCCGTCAGTGGAACTTGGCGGCATTGAATGTCGAGCGTGGGCTGGTGTTCGACAGCGCGGTGCTCGCCGTGCAATACGCCTTGAGCGGCGAGGGCGTCGTGCTGGTCGATAACTATCTTTTCGGCGATTACATTCGCACCGGCCAGCTGCTCAAACCCTTCGAGCACAGCCTCGACGACGGCTATGGCTACTACCTGATCACCCACCCCGAGGCCTTGAGCGATACCGCCGTTGCGCTGTTCCGCTCCTGGCTGATCGAGCGCTTCGGAACCGGCAGCGCCACGCAGGCCAATCTGCACCTGGCGGTTTCGAATGAGTGATCGCGCGCGCGGCAAAGCCGAACCGGGACTGCTGAAGCGATTGGCTAAGGGGCCGGTCATTTGCGCCGAAGGCTATGTGTTCGAATTGGAGCGGCGCGGCTACCTGCAGGCGGGCGCGTTTGTGCCCGTGGTGCTCGCCGAACATCCCGAGGTGGTCGAGGAACTGCACCTGGATTTCGTGCGCGCCGGATCGGATGTCACCCAAGCCCTGACCTACTATGTACATCGTGAGAAGCTTCGCGTCATCGGCCGGGAGAAGGATCTCCTGTCGATGAATCGGACGGCGCTGCGCATCGCCAAGAAAGTGGCGCGCCGGACCGGAACCCTGTTTGCGGGCGATATTTGCAACACCAATATCTACGATCCGGCGGATCCCAAGGCCCTCAAGGAAGTGGAGCGGATTTTCGCAGAGCAAGTCGGTTGGGCCGCCGATGCCGGCGTGGATTACATCGTCGCGGAGACTTTTTCCTGGGTGGGGGAGGCCTTGATGGCGCTCGCGGCAATCAGGAAATATTCCAAGGTGCCGGCGGTGGTGACATATGCAATCCATCGCGAGGACAACGTACGCGAAGGCTTGAGCCCCGCGGAGGCGTGCCAACGATTGGAAGCGGCGGGCGCCGACGTGGTTGGACTGAATTGTCATCGCGGCCCGAAAACCATCCTGCCGCTGCTGAAGCAAATCCGCGAAAGGGTCAAGTGCACCGTCGCCGCCCTGCCGGTTCCGTATCGAACCACGAGCGATCAACCATCATTCATGTCGCTTACCGATCCCTGCTGCGGCAACGCGCGGGCCTTTCCCACCGGGCTCGATCCCTTCGTATGCACGCGTTCGGAAATTGCCGACTTCGGGCGGGAAGCCTATGCGATGGGCATCAATTACCTGGGGGTGTGTTGCGGGGCCGGCCCACATCACATTCGCGCCCTGGCCGAGGCGCTGGGCCGGCATCCAGAATCGAGCAGGTACAGCGCCGATATGTCCAAGCACGCGTTCTTCGGTACCGATAAGAAAATCCGCAAAATACAAACGGACTATCGGGGCAGACTGTAACCGAAGAGCATCACACCTCCAGCCGGTCCCCCGGCCGGGCCACCAGCGCATACAGGGCCGGCATCAGAAATACACTGATCAACAGGCGCGTGAAAAGGCCGCTGACGATGACCAATGCAAACGGCTTTTGTGTGTCCGTGCCGACACCGGTTGCGAGCGCGACCGGCAACAATCCCAATGCCGCCACCAATGCCGTCATCATGATGGGACGCAGCCTCAAGATGGCCCCCTGGCGAATCGCCACTGGCAACTCGGTGCCGTTGCGGCGAAGTTCGTTGACATAGGAAATATAGACCACAGCGGTTTGAACCGAGACGCCGAACAAAGCCAGAAAGCCGATGCCGGACGAAACCGAAAAGGGTGTGCCGCTGATCCACAGCGCCACGATGCCGCCCACCGGCGCCGACAGCACCACCCCGAGCACGGTGATGAAGGGGAATTTGAAATTGCTGTAGAGCGCGAACAGCAACAGGAAGATCAGAAACACGGTGACCGGCAGAATGACGCCGAGCTGCCCGCGTGACGCCGTATATTCCGTGTATTCGCCGCCCCAATCCAGCCGATAGCCCTGCGGCAATGAAACCTTGTCCTTGACCTGCCGTATGGCATCTTCCACGGCGCCCGCCAAATCTCGTCCGGCGACCGAAAATTGAACTCCGATGTAGCGTGAATTGTTCTGCCGGTAGATGAATGAGGCGCCGCTGGTAACCTGGATGTCGGCGAACTCCTTGAGCGGAATTTGCTGTCCGGCGGGAGTGGCCACCCGGATGTTGCCGATTTCCTCGGGGTTATCGCGGAATTGCCGTTCGAGGCGGACTATCAGATCAAACTGCTTTTCCTGCTGCACCACCTGGGTGGCCACATCCCCGCCGATGGCTGTCTGGATCAAGGCATTGATGTCGGCAACATTAACGCCGTAGCGGGCTATTCGGGTGCGATTGATTTTGATGGCGAGACTGGGTTGTCCGAGCTCCTGCACCAACGTCACGTCGCGGATGCCGCGCACCCGCTCCAGGACCTGCTTGATGGCTTTGCCCTTCAGCTGCAGCGTGTCCAAATTGGAACCGAAGACTTTTACGGCAAGAGCGCTTTTCAAGCCCGTTTCCGCCTCGTCCACCGCATCTTCCGCCGGCTGGGTGTAGTTGAATGTGATTCCGGGAAAGGCTTCGAGCTTCTGGTTGATGGCTTCGATCAGCCCTGCCTTGGTGCGATAGGGTCCCTGCCACTTCGAATAGGGGCGAAGACCCACGTAGAACTCGACGTTGAAGAACCCCGTGGGGTCGGTGCCGTCGTCGGGCCGGCCGAGTTCCGAGGCAACCGTGGTGACCTCGGGAAAGGAACGCAAAACGTCCCGCACCCGCGGCGCGATCTTCGCCGACTCATCGAACGAGATCGTATACGGCATGGTTGCGCGCACCCACAGCGCGCCCTCATCCAGTTGCGGCATGAACTCCGCACCGATGCGGGGTATGAGCAGCAGCGAACCCGCCAGCAGCAGCGCTGCTGCGATCGTGATCCCCTTGGGATGCGCCAGGGAAAAATCCAGACCCCTGGTGTAACCGGATTTGATGGCTTCAAATCCGGCGTTGCGACGTTCCTGCACGCCCTTGCGCATGAACCACGCGCACAGCACGGGCAGCAGCGTCAATGTCACGATCAAGGAACCTACCAACGCGAAAACCATCGTGTCCGCCATCGGTTTGAACAGCGTCCCGGAAGGCCCCGCCAAGACATAGATCGGCAGGAAGCCGGCCACGATCACCGCCACCGAATAGAACAGCGGGCGATCCACCTCCGCCGCGGCCTCTTTGATGATCTCCACGACGTTGAGCGGATTCCCGCGGCGCGCCGCAATCTGGCGGAAGATATTTTCCACCATGACCACGGCGCCATCGACCAGGATCCCAAAGTCCACCGCGCCGATGGACAGAAGATTGGCAGACGCATCTTGCAGGTCCAGACAAATGAAGGCGAACAGCAGGGCCAGCGGGATGGTGGTGGCAACGATCAGCCCCGCGCGCAAATCGTAGAGAAAGAATATGAGCACCACGATGACCAGCAGCATGCCGCGCAGCAGATTGCGCTCCACGGTTTGCGTCGTCAGCTCGATCAAATCGCTGCGGTCGTAGAACGGCAGAACCTTGACATCCTTGGGAAGGATTTCGTCGTTCAATTGATTGGTCTTCGCCTCCACCCGCTTCAGGACGTCCTGGGTCTTTTCGCCCTTGAGCTGCAGGATGACGCCCTCGACGGCATCGTCCTGCTTTTCATAACCAAATAACCCTAAGCGCGGGGCGATGCCGATGACAACCCGGCCGACGTCCTTCACCAGCACCGGAGTGCCGTCATGCACCGCCAGCACCACATTGCCGATGTCCTCGATCGTGGTCAGGCGGCCCAATCCGCGCACATAGTAGAATTGGCCGCCCTGCGAGTAGAACCCGCCGCCGGCGTTGGCGTTGTTGGCGGTAAGCGCGCTTTCCACCTGCTGCACCGACAATCCGGCGCCGGCGATCCTGACCGGATCGAGCAGCACCTGGTATTGCATGGTTCCGCCGCCAAAGCCCGAGTCGTCGGCCACGCCGGGCACGGATTTGAACTGCGGCTCGACCACCCAAGCCTCGAAGGTCTTGAGTTCCATCGGCGAGCGATCCGAGCTTTGCAGCACGTAGCGATAGATCAGCCCCGAAGGAGAGGACAGCGGCGCCACCGCGGGACTGACGCCGCTCGGCAGCGTCAGTTCCGTCATCCGGTTGTAGGCTTGTTGGCGCGCGAAGTAGTTGTCCGTTTTATTCTGAAACGTGAGAATGACGTCCGACAACCCATAGAGCGAGATCGAGCGATTCGCGGTCATCCGCGGAATGCCGTTCATCTCGATTTCTATGGGTACGGTGATCAGCCGCTCGACTTCCTCGGCGGCGTGCCCAGGCCACTGGGTGATGATCTCGACGATCGGCGGCGATAAATCCGGATAAGCGTCAACCGGAAGGCGCTGCAGCGAGCGCGATCCGGCTCCCACCAGCATGAGCGTCATCAGGGCGACGAGAAATCCCTGGCGCAGGGACGAGCTCACGATCCGGTTCATGATCGACGTCGATCGCGGCACGGATCCGTTGGGAGGCAGGGGTTCGGTCATTGATTTTGGATGAATTGAACAAAGATGCCCCCGTCAACCACGATCCTGTCGCCGGCTTTGAGACCCTCGGGAATGTCGTATTGATCTCCGGTGCGATAGCCCAAGGTCACATGCTGCCGCGCGAAGCTGCCGTCCGCCGCGGCAAGATACACAAAGGGCAGGTTGACATCGTCACGCAAGATTGAGGACACCGGCGCCAGCAGTCCGCTGCTCTCCTGGCGGGCGCGGATCAGTACGCGCACATACATCTGCTTCTTGAGAAAGTCGCCGGGATTTTCCACCACGACCCGTACCATGACCGAACGGGTGTCGGGATCCACCAGCGCCGCGATGTTGTCCACCCGGCCGGAAAAGCTCTTCGCGCCGATGCCGCTTTGTACGTCGGCGGAATCGCCGAGGTGGACCGAGGCGATGTCCGCGCCAAAAACTTGCGCCATGACCCAGACGCGCGAAAGATCGGCAACCGTAAAGCACGGCGTGGTGCCCGCCTGCAGCAATTCGCCGGGAGTAATGAGTTTCTCGACCACGGTTCCGGCGATCGGCGAGCGCAACACTCCTGCCGCGCGCAAAATCGGCCGGCCCTCCTGAATATCCTTGATGGTTTGCGGATGCACGTTCAGGGATACGAGCGCCTGCAGAGCGGCGTCGCGGTCGGCCTCCGCGTTGAGCGCATCGGTTTCCGCCTGATCCGCCTCTTTCTGCGCAACGCCGTGATGCTGCAGAAGATCCTTGTCAAGATCCGCAAGATGGCGGTTGGTTTTGGCGGTCGCGAGCGCTTTGCTGTAGGCGCTGATGGCCGCCGCGAAGTCCGGCGACTCGACTTCCGCCAACGGATCGCCCTTCTTGACGCGATCGCCGAGAGAAACCAGCAGCCGCGATGCCGGCCCGGAGAAGGGCGCCAGCACGCTGGTGGCCTGATCGTTGTCGAAATCCACCGCCCCGGAGGTCTCGATTGTTTTTTGATACTTGGCGGACTCAACGGAGTAAAGCTGGATGTTCTTCAACTGAGCGGCGGTCAGTTTCACATTGCTCGGCACCGCTGATCGTGTCTCCGGGTTGGTATCGGATTTTGCGGAGCAGCCGGCGAATGAAACGCTCATTGCCACTGCGGCGGCGACGGCCAATGCGGCGGCGCGCGCGCGAGGAGTTTTATTTCTTATGGTCTTCATGGGCTAATTCCGCGCTGTGCCACCATCCGCCGCCCAGCGCCTGAAACAGGGCCGCTGTGTCGGCATAACGACTGGCCTGCGCTTGTACCAGATTGATCAAGCCCTGCTGATAAGTTTGCTCGGCGTTCAACAGCGATAAATAGCTGGCGTAACCGCCCTGCAACTGTCGTTGCGCCAAATCCAGGGTGACTTTGGCGGCATCCGCAGCCGCGGCGCTTGCCTTGACCGCCTCGGCATCCTGCTCGAGCGCATTAAAGGTGTCGGCGACATTTTGAAAGGCGGTAAGAACCGTGCTTCGATATTGTTCAGCAGCCTGAACATAGGCCGCCTTGGCGGCGCGCTCTTGGTGAAGCAACGTGCCGCCTTGGAAAAGCGGGGCCGTGGCCGCTGCTCCCACCCCCCAAAAACCCGTTCCCGAAGTAAACAGCTGGTTCATGGTCGCCGCCGTGCTGCCGGCATTTGCGGTGAGCACGATATTGGGCAGCCGGTTGGCGATGGCGATGCCGATCTTGGCACTGGCGTCGTGCAGATTTGCCTCCGCCTGAAGCACATCCGGGCGCTGTGCCACCAAGGCCGACGGCAGGCTCACGGGAAGATCTTCCGGCAAGGTGAGACTGGCGAGGTCGAATTTTTCGTCCGGCGCCTGGTTCGGAAACCGGCCCGCCAAAACCGCCAACAGGTCTCGCAGCTGCGCCAGTTGCTTCAGCAGCGGCGGCAGCGTGGCGCTAACCTGTGCCAGCTGCGATTCCTGAGCAGCCACATCGAGCCGGCTGGCGTAGCCTTTGTCAAATTGATATTGCAGGATTTGCAGCATGTTGGAGTTGACGTCGATCAGCTGGCGCGTCGCGTCTATCTGTGTCTGAATCGAGGCTTCCTGAATTGCCGTGACCACTACATTGGCAGTCAACGTGGTGTACGTCGCCAGCATCTGGAAACGTACTTCCTGTTCCTGTGCCTGCAGCGATTCCACGGTTCTGCGGTTCAGCCCGAAAACATCGGGTACGTAGGAGACGCTGACCTGCGGCGTGAAAAGATCATAAAGAAAGATGTTGGAGTTGAGCGTTGGCGAGATCTGTCCCGACTGCCTCTGGCGGCTGGCCGCAAAGCTGGCCGAGACGTTGGGGTAGTAGACGCCCCGTTGCGCCAGGACATTTTCCCGCGCCACGGAGAGTGCCGCATGCGCCGCCTTGAGGTCGGGATTGCTGGCGAGCGACTGTTCGATCAGGTCATTGAGGGGCTTGGAGTGGAACAAGGTCCACCAGTCCGCCGTGATATCGGCTCCTTTGGCAAAGCGTTGTGCCTGACCACCCGCAACGTTTGAGGAGACGGTGCTCTCAAGCGGCGCGGCGGTATAGCCGCTGACATCGGGCGCCGCGGGTTTCTTGAAATTTGGACCCACCGCGCAGCCCGCCATGAACAAGGAAGCTAGAGCCACGGCCACGGGAGGAGCGTGGTGTTTAGAAGCTGGGGTCATACAAATTCGTCGAGATTCGCCGCGCGACCGTGCATTGTATGGGGGTCGGACCGGCTCACAGGGCCTAGAGTTCAAGTTTTGGCCATGATTGGCATAGTCGATGCAAATGCGCAAGCTTGACGCTCTCACCCGCGGCTCCTCTCAAGGACCTGCGCGGAACGCGGTTGTACTTGATTTCCCGCGCGTGTAGCCGATCAGCAGCGCCGCCAGCAGCAAGCAGGCGAGCAGACCGACTCCCGCGTCTGCGACATAACTCCCTACGAGACCATTCCGGGCGTATCCCGCGCCATCCACGAACAGCATGTAGGTAATAGGCACATTGGCCGCGGAGATCAACAGTGAGTAAGTGGTGGCAGCGAGTGGATTGCTGCGTCCGATCGTATCAAACGCGATCGCGACCGTTACGGTGATGGCGAGCGCCTGAAACACATTCTCGCCGATCAAAGCCACCGCAAACGCCGCCGGTGAGTGCGGCAACAAGATCAGGCCCAGCGTGAAAATGGCGCCTGCGGCGCCAACGCAGAGATACAGGAATCGCAACGGCAGCAGGCGATCGATCAACCGAAACATGAGGCATCCCGCGATTCCGCCCATCAACACTCCGGTTCCACCCACCAGCCCGACATAGTGGCCGGATGCATGAAAATCATCGCCGAGACCGCTCAAGAAATTGGTCATCGAAAACGTCGCCGCCGGCGCGATGAACAGCAAGATCGCGATCAGTACCGGGGGCCGCTTCAAAAGGCTTAACACCTCGCCGAAGAACTGCGGGAAGCTTTCCCGCGCCAGGCGGCGGTCCGGCCCGGGCGCCTGCATCCAGGGAAAAACCGCGGTCGGCAGCAGTATCAGCGCGCCCAAGAGCAGCGCGGCCATCGCCGGGGAGAAATTCCTCACCAGCTCCCCCGCAGTCGCGGCCATGGCACCGCCGCCGCCAATATTGCCGATGGTCACCCAAACGCTGAGCCGATTTTCCTCCTCCGTGGTGATGATGCTCGACAGCCAGCCGCCCAGGGCGCTCTGGTAAAGATTCGCACAGAAGAAGCCGGCGACCAGCAGCGCTTCGACCCACGCGAGGTGATCGAGATTCAGCAGCGCAAGCACCAGCAGCGCCGCGGCCATCGCCGCGCTCAACATCGAGTACCAGCGCCGGCTGAAGCGCACGTCCAGCACCGGACTTACCAGGAAGGTCCAAAAGGCCGGCGATATCATCATCGCCGTCATCGCGGCAATCTGGGCCTCGGGTACATGCCGCGCGCTCAGAAGCTGCGGCACGGATATCACGATGATGCCGCCATACATGCCGAACACCGCATTGCTCAAGCCCATCAACCATAACGGAGCGGCAGAGCGGCGCGGCACATCAATCCTGTTTCGGCAGCAGTTCGGCGAGCGCGTAAAGGGTCTTCTGCGGGAAACGCTCCAATGGGTAGTACTTGCTGACGACGGCAAGCGCCGCCTCGTGCGAGCGGATGTCGAGGTGGCGCAACAGGTAGCGGACGTCATCCTCGTCGTGAAATTCGGCGCCTATCCTCATGGATAGACATTTCATTGCCAAGAGATATGCCGGCTGCGCCACCATCACATGCAGGTGGTCCAATTCGAGGAACGGCGCAAAGTCGCCCTGCGCGCTCATGAATCCCTTCACGCCGTCATTGAGCCAGTCCGGACTCAAACCCGCTCGAGCGCCGACGCGAGCCGCTGCTTTGCGTACCTCGGTTGCGGGGCGGAACACGGCGTCGACGTCCTGGGTGGAAGGTCTGGCGGCGTAAGCCAGGCACATGACGGCGCCGCCAACCAGAAACAATTCGGCGTCGATCATCGACTGGCGCAATTCTGCATTGAGGAGATCAAAGAGTCGCCGAATATCCGAGGCGGTCAGCGGCGTCGGAGTCAAACGCGCGCGCCCAGTGACGAATCCACAAAAATATTGCGCTGTCGGAAAGGCGCCGGCGAGTGCGTCAAGAGATGCAGCCGCAAACTGTCGAGCGTCGAACCGAATACCGGCTCTCGCAAGGGAGGGACAGCGCGCGTCCATGAAGGTGCCGGCAACGAAGCGCGCGCGCAACCGTACTCGACCATCGCGGCGATGTAGTTGGCAAGGAAAGGCGGCAGCGCGACCGATGGCGGCGCCGCCACCGCGTCGCGCATCTCGCGCGGCGTCAACGCGGACAGCAGCGAGTTGATTTCAGCGAGCGCGAAACCCGGCGCATCCTGCCGCGCGCAGGCCCCGACAATTTCCTGAAAGCGCGCAGCGGGGGCCGACAATACGCGGCTCAGCACGTATGCCGACATATCCATTCCGGCGCGCTTCGCAGCGCTCAGGATCGCCGCTTTGTCCGCCGCAGAAACGCGAATCTGCAATTGGGAAGTTTTTGGTTTGCGGTTCACGTTCGCAGTGTCACCGGGGTTCAATGGAATGTCAATACGATCGTATTGACATTCGTTCGCGTCCTAGGCGTGCCGGGCCTGCAATGCGGCGCCGTTGGTGACTTCGAGTCCGTGACCATCCGGCCCTGTTTCGCGGCGCCACAGCAGTACTGCGGAGGATAGCGCGGTAAGGCTGAGCAGGAAGAAGAACCACAGCATGACATCATAGCCGCCCGGGTTCTCGGCACCCGCACCCGCCTTGTCGGCCAGCCAGCCGGCGGCAAGATTGGATGCCGCCATTCCGAGGGCTTGTATCAGCGTGATGAGGCCGAGCGCCGTACCCAGTCGACGCGGCGCGACAATCAGCGTCGTGGCCGGCCAGATGACCGCCGGCACCAACGAGAAGCTGATGCCCATCATTGCGGTGGACACCCAAAGGCTCAAGGAAGTCGTCCCCAGCACAACGAAGGTCAACGGCAATAGCAGCGTGCCAAAACACAACATCAGCGCGCGATGCCCGAAGCGATCGGCCAACAACCCGAAGAATGGGGTGGCGAAAATTGCCGAGAAAAACACCCAACTGTTGGCAACCCCGGCCTGCTGCAGGGTGAGACCCTTGGCGTGTTGGAAATACTCGATGACATACGTGGTTCGAAACGGAAAGAACACCGCGGCGTACAGCACATGCAGCGCCAGGATGTACCAATACGACAGATCAAATTTCAATAGATCCCGCCAGTGCAAGTTCGGCGCGCTTACAGCGGGATGCAATTCGGGCCGGTGATGCCGGTCGAGCCAATAAAAAACAGCCGCAGCCGCAAATCCCGCCAGCGCAACGCCGCTGCCTAACCACAGCGGCGGCTGCCAGCCCCGCTCGTAGAGCGGATGAGCCCACGCCGTCGAAGTATCCACGGCATAAGAGCCGACGCGGGCGAGGCTAAGATAAATGGCAGCGGCGAGCGCGATTCCGCCGCGCGAGAACCACTGCGCCAGGCCCGCAAGCAAGGCGATGAAAATCGACCCCTCGCTGATGCCAAAAATGAAGCGGCCCGCCACCATGAGCGAATACGGTTCGCCTACCGCGGTGAGCGCTGCGCCGAGCACGCCAATCGCTGCGCACCAAAAGGCGATACGCGCCGGCCCGTAGCGGTCGATCAGAAGTCCGTTGATGAGCGCCAGCGCCGCATTGGGGATGCTGATGACGCCATTCAGCATGCCGAGCTGCGATTGGCTGAATCCGCGCTGGCGGTGCAGGAGATCCGCGATGGGGCCGATCACATCATCGTTGTAATAGCTGCTGGACACGGCAATTGCCGCGAGCGCCAGGACCCACCAGCGCATTGGCGAGTCCCCGCTGCCGCGGCTTGCATTCGAAGGCACGTCTGCGGGGTTCACCGGAATCGGGCGCCCTGGCGGGCCAATTCCTGCTGGACCGCACCGATATTGAGACTGTCGAGCGCTTCGTCGCGCTGTATGGATACCGCTGCCGCCACACCCGCACCCTGGCCGCTCACCGTGCAGCACATCATGTTGCGCGCCGAAGCGTGGGAGATCTTGTCGCCGCCAATGCATCTTCCGGCAACCAGGAGGTTGCCAACACGCTTCGGCACCAGGGCCCGATACGGCACCTGCCAGTAGCGACCCGTCGTGGGCAGGATCAGGATGCCGTAGCCGTCGATGAACTCGGGAAATATGCCGATGGCATCGTCAAAACGCCCCTGTTCCCGCACATCCGCGGCGGTGAGATTGTAAAGCGCGTCGATCTTGCGGGTATCGCGAACACCCAAGGTCATGCCGAAATTGCGCAGCTTGGCATCCTCGCAGCCCGGCATGTAGCCGCGCAACGCCTGCAGCGCGTAAATCGCCTCGCGCCTGCCGCGCATTTCACCGATGGTCAAATCCTTGGGATCCGTGCCGTCGATTTCCGGCATGTGCACCAGGTTGAGATAGGTCAGATCGCCCTGGTCGGTAACCCCGCCCCAGGTGCCGGCAATCGTGTGCAAATTAGGCGGGATGATGCCCGCATCGAGCGCCTGCTTGAACGGCTTGCGCAGGAATGGGGAGAACAGCTGGTCTTCCTTACCCGTGGTTTCGTAGTCCCATTCGCCGTTGCCCGACCAATCGGCATAGGTCTGCGGATCCGCCTTCACCGCGTCAATGAAACGGCGCTTGTTGACGCCGCTCATGGAGAACATGACGGACGCTGACATCATCTCGGGCTTCGGGGTTTTATGCACCGGCGCTCCCGCGCGGGCGGCGATGTCGGCGTCCCCGGTGGCGTCGATCACGCGTTTGGCAAGGATGGCCTCGCGGCCCGCCTTGCTCTCGGTAATCACTCCGGAGATTGCGCCGTTTTCCATGATCGGCGCCACGCCCAGTCGATGCAGCAGCGGCGTAACGCCGGCTTCCTCAACCAAGAGGTCGGCCACCCACTTGAACATCTCGGCATCGAGCGCGTAGCTTTGGGACTGCGGTTCAGGGTTGGCAGCGCCCATGGCCTTGGCGCGTTGTTCGAATTCGATGCCGATGCCTTCGGAATCCACCGTGTGTTCGTGGCGATACCAGGCAAAACCTTCGACTCCCACCTGAGTGATATTGCCGCCGAAGCAGCCATTGCGATCGATGAGCGCGGTGCGGGCTCCGGCGCGAGCCGCTGCCAGCGCCGCCGCAAGGCCGCCCGGACCGCTGCCAACCACGAGGACGTCGGTTTCTAAAACTACGTCGACCGAGCGGCCGGGTTCAATAATCGCTCTCATTGTGCATTTCCTCTAGCCAAGGCGAAAACGAATCGCCTCGTCAAAGCGTATCGCGTCGCGTCGCACGCGTCTGCGAAGCGATGTGCCCGTAAGTTCAACGCCGTGTACGAGCCGATGTCATGAAACGGTCATTACTTGCCTATATGGTCGCACGCCGATGTGTGCAAAAAGCAACGAGGAGTGGGTGGGCGGTTAGGAAGGCGCAATACAGACGAGCACGGTGAGGGGAAGGAGACCGGTTCGCCGGCTATGCCGCAATACGGCGGAGGTATCGATAAATAGTATTGCAAGGCAGCTTCGATCGGCTATGCTCAAGGCTATAGGCAATCCGGCCTTTCAAGTGCATGATGTATCCGAGCAACACTCGATGCAGCGTGCCGTCGGGCTCAAAAGCATATAGAGGCCGCGACTTTTTGCAGTAGATACAATCGATTGGCCGCATTACTTAAGGCAATCGACAAAACAGAATTTTAAACCGGAAGGGATAGAAACATGAATTCAAATCCGAAGCTGTCATATGCGATCGCGGCCATATTGAGCGGCGCGCCCGCGGCAATCTCGTATGCGGCGACCGCAGCCGACGCGAGCGATGAGGGAATCGCCGAGATCACCGTGACAGCGCAGCGGCGCGCTGAATCGATGCAGGATGTGCCCATCACCATCCAGGCGATGACCGGCGACCAGCTGAAGTCACTCAATGTTTCGACCTTCGACGACTTGTTGAAATACACGCCGAACGTGACCTTCAGCGGCAACGGCCCGGGTACGGGCAATATTTTCATGCGCGGATTGAGTTCCGGCGGCTCGGGCAACCAATCGCAATCCACGACCGCACCGTTTCCGAACGTGGCGCTGTATCTGGACGATCAGTCGATGCAATTTCCGGCTCGCAACAATGATGTCTACATGGTCGACATGGAGCGCGTCGAAGTCCTCGAGGGACCGCAGGGCACGCTGTTTGGCGGCGGCGCGCAGGCCGGCGCAATTCGCTACATCACCAACAAGCCCAAGCTGGATGTCACCGAGGGCGACGTCAACGCGGGCTACGGCTGGACGGCGGGCGGCAATCCCAACTCCAACGCCAATGCGACCTTGAACCTGCCGCTGATCAAGGACACGTTGGCCATCCGTGCAACGATTTTCAATGACAGCCGCGGCGGCTACATTTCGAACATTCCAGGGACGCTGTCTTTTCCCAGCAGCCCCGTGGCCAGCAACGGGGCATTGGTCGGCTCCGATTTGAACACGGTGAACTATACCGGTATGCGGGTTTCCGCCCTGTACAAGATCAACGAGGACTGGAATCTGCTCATTCAGCAGAACTTTCAGAACATGCATGCGGACGGGTATTTCCAGGTCTACCCGAACGGCTCCAACCGTAGCGACACCACCGCCTTTTCGCCCAACTACGATAGGGATAAGTACGAGAGCACCGCGTGGACTCTCAACGGCAAAATCGGCCCGTACCTCAACGCCGTTTACACCGGAAGCTATCTGGATCGCACGATCAACCAACAGGCCGACTATTCCCACTATCTGCTGAGCGGCGGCGGCCAGTACTATGCCTGCACGGGTGTCGGCTCGGGCGGCCTCGGCGGCAAAACCACGCCGCACACCTGCTACGCGCCGGTGGGCAACTGGAACGACAACGTCAACAACACTCACCAGAGCCACGAAATCCGGGTGAGCACCAGCGAGGACTGGCGAATACGCGGCCTGGTGGGCGCTTTCTGGGAAGAATTTAAAATCAAGGATCAGATGAACTTCAATTATCTGGTCATTCCGCAGTGCGACGCGGCCAACCTCGCGACTGCGCTGGGCGGAGGCCCGGGTTGCGTCTCGGCGGTGGGACCTGTCCCCGGCAACTATGCAACCACCCCCGGACTGCGTCTGAATTCGGATACGGCGTTCGGTGAAGACGTGCTGCGTGGTTATCGGCAGGCCGCTTTCTTCGCTTCCGTCGATTTCGACATCATCCCCAAGGTGCTGACGCTGACCGGCGGGATCCGGCACTTTCACTACTCCGAGTTCGAGCAGGGTTCGGAGTTCTACACCTCGACTTCAGCCAACAACATACCGAATGGTGCGTGCACCGCGGCGGGCAATTGCGGCTTCGGCATCAACTTGAACAAAACCGAAGACGGCAACAAGGTCCGAGGCAATCTGACCTGGCATATCGATCAGGACCTCCTGGCCTACTACACTTATTCCCAAGGCTTTCGTCCGGGCGGCTTCAACCGCACCAGCAGCATGAATCTCATCCCGTCGCTGGCCGGTGAAGCACCGTTCACCGCGGGGAACAAGGCGACCGATCAATACAATAAGCCGGCTGGGTTCGACTCCGACGACCTGATCAACAACGAGATAGGCGTGAAGAGCGAGTGGTTCAATCATCGACTTCAGGCCAACCTGTCCTTGTACAAGATGGATTGGAGCAACGTGCAGTTGGCGTTGTTCGACCCGGTACACCTCGGCAATACGACCTTTGTGGTCAACGGACCAACCTACGAGGTCAAGGGCGTCGAGCTGCAGCTGGTCGCGCGCGTGATGGAAGGTCTCACCGTGCAGGGATCGGGTTCCTGGAACAGCACCAATCAGACCAACGCGCCTTGTTTGACGAGCAACCGTGCGACCGCAACCAACCCGACCCCGCTCGGGCAGTGCATCACGCAGGTTAACAGCCTTCCCTACACGAATCCGTACGGCGTACTCAACACCTCGCCGCCGTTCTCGCCGCCCATGGAGTTCAACCTGCGCGCGCGGTACGATTTTGCGGTGAACGAGTACAAGCCGTTCGTTTGGGTTGGCGCCAACCATGTGGGCAGCCAGCGCAACGAACCGGCCAGTTTCCCGGATGGCAATACCTCCAATCTGTGCTCCCCGATTCCAACCACTACGCTGTGCCAATACACCATGCCGGGTTACACAACCTATGATGCGGCGGTCGGTGTGGGCAAGGACAACTGGACGGCGCAGCTCTCGGGCAGCAACCTGACGAACCAGGATTCGAGCACGAATACCAACTCGTATCAGTTCGTCAAGTCGGAAACACCGCTGCGGCCGCGAGTGCTGACGCTCGGGTTTGGCTACAAGTTCTGAGGCTTTGATCCAAAGGCAACGGCCTTAAGCCGGTTGCAGTAAAATCGAGGGCGGACAGTTGTCCGCCCTTTTTTTTGTGCGCCCGGCAGGGCGCACTCATTGGGAGGTGAAAGTCCTCTACACAGCCTTACATGGGCAAGTGTTAGCGGAAGGCAACGGTTTCCCGGGTGACCGGGAGTCGGAAGGAAGCCGGAAGCAAAGCGCTGGCGCGACGAACAGGAAGCGGATAGAGGCGGCACTGTGGGGTGAGCAGGCAAAAAGATGCAAAGCCCAGTACATGTACGGAACACGGTGTCGTATATCCGACGCGCATAAGCGTGAAGGTGGGTGCGCAATACCCGGGGAGATCTGCAGGCGTGCCTTGTGCTAGGGAGATCGAAAGTTCTTCCGAGGCGTTTGCAGAAGTCAGCAGAGGCCATAGTAGGTAGTGATACTGAAGGGCCGAACAACGAAGCCGAGAGTAGGACGGATGATCTCGAAGCGAAGCGATGAAGCAGAAGTACCCGTAAGGGTGGCCGAGGCGCGGGGTGCCGGCGGTAAGCCGAGCGCTAATCGAGGCGGTGCGGAGCTTGGCGCGGCGACATCTGGGCGAACGAAATCGGAGGACCGCTTGCTGATGGAGCAGGTGGTCGAACGCAGCAACTTGAAGCTAGCGTATCAACGGGTGGTCAAGAACAAAGGGGCGCCGGGCGTCGATGACGTAACGGTACTTGAGTTCAAAGACTGGCTGAAGAGGCACTGGCCAAGCGTGAAGATAGCTTTGTTGGAAGGTCGTTATTTACCGCGACCGGTACGCCGAGTGGACATCCCGAAGCCTTCGGGCGGAACGAGAATGCTCGGAGTGCCGACTGTGGTTGACCGGCTGATCCAGCAAGCGCTGCATCAGGTGCTGCAGCCGCTTTTTGAACCCACCTTCTCGGACTCAAGCTTCGGCTTTCGTCCAGGGCGTGGGGCCCATCAGGCGGTTCGCCAAGCACACGGGTACATCCGTGAAGGAAAGTGCTGGGTGGTGGATATCGATCTGGAGAAGTTCTTCGATCGGGTCAACCACGACGTGCTGATGTCACGGGTAGCACGGCAAGTCAGCGACGCACGAGTGTTGAGGTTGATTCGACGGTTCTTAGGTGCAGGGATTATGAGCCAAGGGTTGGTGGAGCCACGAACGGAGGGGACGCCGCAAGGCGGTCCGCTCTCACCGCTGCTCTCCAACATCTTACTCAACGATCTGGATCAGGAGCTGGAACGACGGCGACTCGCGTTTTGCCGCTACGCTGACGACTGCAATATTTATGTGGGCAGTCGCATAGCGGGCGAACGGGTGATGAGCGGAGTCAGGACTTTCCTCGAGGGCGCCTTGAAGCTGCGCGTCAACACCGAGAAGAGTGCAGTGGCGCGGCCCTGGGAGCGCAAGTTCCTAGGGTTTAGTGTTACCGCACAACGCGAGACTCGTCTGCGGATAGCCGCGGCAAGCGTGCAACGACTGACGCAGAAGGTACGTGATTTAATGCGTGCCGGACGCGGCCGATCATTAGCCCGCACTATCGAGGATCTGAACCCGTTGCTGCGGGGATGGATCAATTACTTCCGGCTCACCGAGAGTAAAGCGGTGTTGGAGGAACTTGATAGCTGGATGCGGCGGCGCCTGCGCTGCCTGCTGTGGCGACAATGGCGGCGGCCAGCCACCCGAGCGCGTAACTTACGCGCCCTGGGTCTGAGCGCCGAACGTGCCCGCCTCAGTGCCGGCAACGGTCACGGTCCGTGGTGGAATGCGGGTGCATCCCACATGAATCTGGTCCTGCCGGCAAAATACTTCACGGCCAAGGGGCTGGTCTCGCTACTGGGTACCCATCAGCGACTCCAGAGTTTAAGTTGAACCGCCGGATGCGGAACCGCATGTCCGGTGGTGTGGGAGGGCGGTGAGCGTAAGCTCACCCCCTACCCGATTAAATTGCCACATATGGATTCCACGGACGCCCAAACGGCCCCCTCGATGATTGGCGCCGAAGCCGACCTGATACGGTCGCTGCTAAGGCAGCAGAAATTTCCCGAGGCGCTTAGCGCAAGCGAGTCGCTGCTGGCCGTGACGGCAAACCACCGGGATGCCCTGCTGTATTCGGCCATTGCGCAGCGCTACCTGGGCCGGATCCCCGATGCCTTAAGTACACTGGCAATTCTGGAGCAGCATCATTCGCGCTTCAGCCGTCTGTACGAGGAGCGCGGACTGTGTTTCGTGGTTTTGAAACAGGCGCCGCAGGCCATCGCTGCGTTCCTGCACGCGGTGAACATCAATCACGCGCTGCCGACCAGCTGGCGCATGCTCGATGGCCTGTATCGCATGACGGGGCAGGCCGAAAACGCCGCCATGGCGGCAGGTCACGTGGCGATGATGCAGAAAATCCCCACCGAGATCGTCACCGCCACCTCGCTGTTCGAGGATGGCGATCTGGACGCCGCCGAGTCGCTGATACGCGCCTATCTCTTGCAGCACGGCAATCAAGTCGAAGCCATGCGCCTGCTCGCACGCATTGGCATAGCTCGCAAGGTGTTCGACGATGCGGAACTGCTGCTGGCAGCCGTGCTCGAACTGGCGCCCGATTACCGTATTGCCCGACAGGAATACGCCACCGTGCTGATCGAGGAGCACAAGTACAGCGACGCGCGCCGCGAACTCGAGCTGCTTCTTGACAAGGATGCCGAAAACCGGGTTTTAAGAACGCTCTATGCCACGAGCTGCGTCGGGCTGGGCGAACATCAACGCGCCATCGAACTCTACCAGCAGCTTACGGTCGGCGTGCCGCCAAACGCGGATCTGCATTTGTCGATCGCGCATGCACAGAAAACCCTCGGCCAGCGTCAGCAGGCGATCGACTCGTACCATCGGGCGGCGGAGTGCCGTCCGGACTTCGGCGATGCGTACTGGAGCCTCGCAAACTTGAAAACCTACCGGTTCGGGGACGAGGAGCTTGCGCACATGCGCGCTGCGGAGGCGGCGCCGGCCACGGCGCTCACGGACCGGTATCATCTGTGTTTCGCGCTGGGCAAAGGGCTGGAAGACAAGGGCGACTATGCGGAATCGTTCCGCTACTACGAACTGGGCAATGCCCTGAAGCGTTCCGAAAGCAGGTATCGCGCGGAAATCATCGAGAACAATACCCGCCAACAGATCGAGGTTTGCACGCCGGCGTTTTTCGCAAGACACTCAGGCACGGGCGCGCAGGATCCCGATCCGATTTTCATCGTCGGCCTGCCACGCTCGGGTTCGACGCTCTTGGAGCAGATCCTGGCCTCGCACTCGCGGGTCGAAGGCACGCAGGAACTGGCCAACGTCCAGCAAATCGTGAGAAATCTTCGCGGCCGGGATCCCGATCTCAATAATCCGCGCTACCCGCGGATTCTAGCTGAGATGGCCAGCGAAGAATTTCGACCGCTCGGCGAGCAGTATCTTGCCACCACCCGTGTGTATCGCAGCGGCAAACCCTTCTTCATCGACAAGATGCCGAACAACTTTCGGCACATCGGGCTCATTCACCTGATGTTGCCGAATGCGCGGATCATCGATGCGCGGCGCGAACCCATGGCATGCTGCTTCAGCAATTTAAAGCAGCTGTTTGCCAATGGCCAGGAGTTCACCTACAGCATCGAGGACATTGCGCGCTACTACCGGACTTATCTTGTGCTGATGCGTCATTGGGATGAGGTTCTGCCCGGACGCATTCTGCGCGTGCAGCATGAGGACGTGATTGACGACCTCGAAGGCAACGTGCGGCGCATCCTGAAATTCTGCGGTCTTGAGTTCGAGCCGCAATGCATCGAGTTCCACAAGACCGAACGCAGCGTGCGCACCGCGAGCTCGGAGCAGGTCCGCCAGCCGATTTTCCGCGACGGGCTGGATCAGTGGACTAATTTTGAGCCGTGGCTCGAGCCGCTCAAAACCGCTCTGGGTGATGCGTTGAATCACTACCGCGACTAGGTGCGGGCATGAACCCCGGCCGAAACGAGCCTTGCCCCTGCGGCAGCGGCAAGAAATACAAACGCTGCTGCGCACTGCAACCGGCTGCGTCCCGCCAGGCATCACCGAATCAGAGCGAAATCGGCGCGCTGGTCGCGCTGGTCAATCAGAATCGGTTTAGCGAGGCAGAACAGGGCGCGCGCACGCTGCTCGCCGGGTACCCCAACGCCGGGATGCTGTGGAAAATCCTGAGCGTGACGCAGTTGCGGCAAGGCAAGGAGGCGCTGCAGGCGCTGCGCAGGACCGCCGAGCTGCTGCCGAAGGATGCCGAAGCACATGGGAATCTAGGCGCGGCCCTGCACGATCAGGGGCAGTGGGCGGAAGCCCTGGTGAGCTTGGCCAAGGCACTGTCAATTCACCCGCACGACGCGCAGATGCTCATCGATGCAGGCAATGCCACGAAGGCGCTGGGCCGGGCGCGCGATGCCGTTGCGCTCTACCAACAGGCGTTGCAGAACGATCCGCGCAGCATCGAGGCGCACAACAATCTGGGAAGCGCGTTCCTGGAACTCGGCCGATTGGATGAAGCCGTAAGCTGTTTCCAGCGCGCGCTCGAAGTCGCGCCGCAGAATGCCCAGATACGCTGCAACCTGAGCAACGCGTACCGGCGCCTCGGTCGTTTGCAAGAGGCGCTTGCCAGCAGCCGGAGCGCGATCGCGCTTGATCACACCTTGAGCGTTGCGCACAACACCCAGGGGCTCATCTTCGCGGCGCTGGGGGAACGCGATCAGGCTGTGGCGAGCTACCGGCAGGCGCTTGAGTTGAACGCAAACGATGTCGAAACGCTGAATAATCTCGGCAATGTGCTGCGCGACCTGGGCGAATATTCCGAAGCCGTGTCCCGGTACAGCCTTGCCGTCGAGCTTGATCCCAAGCGTCCCGAGAGTCACAGCAACCTCGGCAACGCGCTGCTCGAATTGCGCAGGATCGATGCGGCGGTCGTCAGTTTCACGCAGGCGCTCGCCTTGCAGCCCGAGTCCACCCTGGCGCATGTGAGTCTCGCGACGGCACTGCGCTTGCAGCATCGCGCGGACGACGCGGAACAGCACTGCCGGACCGCGCTCGCCATCGATCCGAATTGCGTCGACGCACTGTCCCTGCTCGGCGAATTGCACGCCGATCAAGGACGATTCACCGAGGCGGAACAGCTATTCCGCCAAGCTCTCGCCGTCAAACCGCAATTACCCTTTGTGCTCTTCAGCATCGCTGCGAATCGAAAAATGACACTGGGCGACGCTGCCTGGCTCGAGAGTGCCGAATCCTTGTTGGCCAAGCCTTTGGCGCTTCGTCACGAGATCGACCTGCGCTACGCGCTTGGCAAATACTATGACGACGTCGGGAAATACGACGAGGCGTTCGGCAGCTATCGACTGGCGAATGAACTGTCCAAACACCGATCACACTACGACAGGGCGAAGTTGACGCAACGCGTCGATGCCATTATCGACCGCTTCGACGCGGCGTTTATGCGACGGCAACCCAGCGGCGCATCCGCCTCGGAGCTGCCCTTGTTCATCGTCGGCATGCCGCGATCGGGTACCTCGCTGACGGAGCAAATTCTCGCCTCGCACCCGGCGGTATTCGGCGCCGGGGAATTGAGTTTCTGGGATGCCGCCGTCGCCGCCTATGAAGCGGCGGAGCTCAAGGGCCATGGGGGTGCCAATCTCATAGCGGGTATGGCTGGCGAGTATCTCGATCGTCTGACCGTGCTTTCCCGAGGCGCGCAGCGAGTCATCGACAAGCTTCCGGCAAATTTCATCAACCTGGGACTGATCCACGTCGCACTGCCGAAGGCCAAGATCATCCACATGCAGCGCCACCCCATCGACAATTGCTTGTCCATTCACTTTCAGAATTTTTTAAATATCGACCCTTACGCGCACGATCTTGAAGACCTCGCCCACTACTACGGTGAGTACCTGCGCATCACGGATCACTGGCGCGCGACCTTGCCTGCGACACAGCTGCTGGAGATTCCCTATGAAGCGCTGATCGCGGATCAGGAGGGCTGGACCCGGCGGATGCTGGATTTCATCGGGCTGCCGTGGGACTCGAAGTGCCTGGATTTTCATCTCACCAATCGCGTGGTTCTCACCACGAGCAAGTGGCAGGTCCGGCAAAAGATCAACACCGCATCAGCCGGCCGTTGGAGGAATTACGAGAAATTCGTGGCGCCGTTGCTGCACTTGATCGAAGCGCGGCCGCGCGCCAGAGGAGTTCGATGACTGACGGTTCGCTGCCGCCGTGAGCGTCCGATCGACCGTACCCGGGGTCTTTGATCTTGCGGTGGTGGGCGCGGGAATTCTTGGCCTGTCGTGCGCGCGTGCGGCGGCAGTGAAAGGGCTGCGGGTGATCGTCATCGACCGCGACGCACAGGCGAATGGCGCTTCGGTGCGAAATTTCGGGTTGGTCGTGGTGACGGGCCAGGAGCGCGGCGCGGCCTGGAATCGGGCCCGCCGCAGCTGCGCGATCTGGCAGCAAGTGGCGCACGAAGCCGGAATCCGAGTGCTGCAATCGGGACTGTGGATGACGGCGCGCAGGCCCGAGGCGCTGCCCATCTTTGAGGCGTTTTTGAAAACCGAAATGGGCGAGGGATGCGAGATCTTGAGCCGCGCAGCGGCACGGGCTCGCTGCGGTGAGCTTGCCGCCAAGGAGCTGCAGGCGGTGCTCGTGAGCTCAAACAGCATCAGGGTCGAATCGCGGGAGGCGATCCCAAAAATCGCCACCTGGCTCGAACGCAGCTGCGGCGTGCAATTTCTGCGTCACACCACAGTGCTGTCAGTCGAGCCTCCGCGGGTCGAAACCTCCCGTGGAACGGTGCAGGCGGGCGCAGTGGCGGTGTGCCCCGGGGATGATCTTACGGGTCTGTATGCGCCGCGAATTGCCGCCTACAACGTGACCCGCTGCAAACTGCAGATGCTGAGACTCGCAAGTCCCGGGTTTACTCTGCCCGGCGCGCTGATGTCCGATCTTGGCCTGCTGCGCTATGCCGGATATTCCGCGCTGCCTGAGTCGGCGCCGCTACGGGCGCGTCTTGAGGCAGAGCAGGGCGAGTATCTCAAGCACGGAGTTCATCTCATCGTGGTGCAGAGCGCCGACGGCAGTCTCATCGTCGGCGATAGCCATCACTATGCCGCGACCCCGGATCCGTTCGCCGACGCGGGTGTCGATCAATTGATTCTCGAGGAGTTCGCGGCAGCGACGGGGCGGCGCGCACCGGAAGTGCTCGAGCGTTGGACGGGCACTTATGCGTCGGCCGCCGAGCACGCGATGTTCTTCGACGCGCCGTCGCCCGAAGTCCGTTTGGTGATGGTCACCAGCGGTTCAGGGGCTTCCACGGGCTTTGCGCTGGGCGAAGAGGTCATTGCCGATCTGTTCGGCGGTCGCGCAGCGTAAGAGAAGGGACGCACGACCTGCTTCCATTGGACCAAGGTCCATCCCATGGCCTGCATCCTCTGCACGCTATGATTCAGCTACGGGAGATTGGTTGGCGCGGCGGCGCATACCTTCCATAGTCGAGAATCCTAGATGCATGTTCGACGCACTCGCATTGCATTGACGCTGCTGGCGATGGTGGTGATGGGCGCTGCGGCCGAGCGCACGCAGGCACTGGCGGCACCCGAGCCGGCCGCGACCGAACCCGCGACCGCTGGGGTTGCGGGTGCCGACGAGTCGCTACTTGGCGTCAAGCAGGATGAGTCCGAGGCGCCGGATTCGGTCGAACAGGGCCAAACCCAGATGGCGGACAGTTTCGACCGCCGGCCGATCCAATCGTTGCTGAGCGAATCTAGATTCGTCGGCTTGCGCGATACCACCTTCAGCGTTCAGCTGCGCTCATTTTATGAGGACATCGACAATTTCAATGACACCGAGAGCCGGGCGTGGACCGTGGGGGGCTTGGCCGGCGTCAAGACCGGCTATTTCGCCAATTTCCTGGCGCTGGGTGTAACGGGCTATACCTCGCAGGCGCTCGATGCGCCGCTGGACCGAAGCGGCACCAAGTTGTTGCGGGATGATCAGAAGCCCTATAGCGTCATCGGCGAGCTCTATGGTCAGTTCCGGCTCACCGATGAGATCCTGGCGATCGCGGGCCGTCGCGGGTTCAATACGCCGTTCATCAACACCCAGGATTCCCTGATGACGCCGAACACCTTCCAGGTGTACGCCGTGCAGGGAGTGGTCGGCGAATCGGACGACGCGGCTCTGCGCTTTGCCGCTGGCTATGTCGATAAGATCAAGCCGAGGAATTCCGAGGATTTCGAGTCCATGGCCACCGCCGCGGGTGCGCCCGCCGGAGTGGTTCGCGGTGTTGACGTCGTAGGCGGCAATTACAAGCTCGGCGCGTTTTCCATCGGCGCCATCGACTACTACAGCAAGGATGTCATCAACATCGCGTACACCGAAATCACGTACGTCGTTCCGCTCGCCAACCGCATGCGAGTGACGCTAAGCGCACAGTACGCGGATCAGCGCAGCGTCGGTGACGACCTGCTCACCGGCAAATCGTTCCAAACCGACCAAGGGGGCATGAAGGCCGATCTTGCGATGGGTCCGGTACTGCTGACGGCGGCGCGCACCCAGACCGCGATCGGGACACGAGGTTCCAACGGCAGCGGCACCAGTATGATCAATCCCTGGGGGGGCTATCCGGGCTACACGGCCGTGCAGGTTGAAGACTTTTACCGCGCCGGAGAAAATGCAACGATGCTCAGGCTCGCGTACAACTTCCCCAGAGTAACGGGTTTGAGTGCGTACGGACTGTGGGTGCACGGATCGAGCCCGGACGTGGTCAAGCAGTACGCACAGACCGAGTACGATCTTAACCTCGAATGGATTCCCAAGATTGCGGCTCTGCGGGGATTGAAGCTGCGCGCGCGCTATGGGCACGTCTCGCAAGCGGGGCCCAGCAACGAGCACGAGGACGATCTGCGCCTGATTGCATACTACGAGTTGCGCTGAATGCCAAGGCGACCCGGCGCCAGGTCGCGAGTTTGCGCAACGTGTAGAATCGCCCGACGCCGATCGATAATCAGAAAACGCGGCGTGGCATCTCTAGGGGAAGTATGCAGCGAAATTCCAGAATCTTCGGCCTCATGATGGGGGTTGTGTTGTTGGTCTCCCCGGCGCAGGGCGCGCTCGCCGCAGGGGTAACCGAGCGGGCTGCGACTTCGGCTGAAGCGGCCGCAGCCGTTGTCGCGCACGGCGAGGACCTGTTCAAGGCCCGGTGCGCCTCCTGTCACGATCCGGCGGTCGATCGCGCGCCGCCAAAAGTTGCGCTGACGAGGCACTTTCCCGACGACCTGGCGAGAACGCTGAAGAGCGGCATCATGCAGCCGATGGCGGCGGGCTTGAGCGATGCCGATATCAATTCCATTGCCGCCTATCTCTCCTCGGATGGAATGACCGAACAGGCGGACGATCCTGCCGCTTGCGCGACCGCGCCAAAGTTCAGCATGTCCGGGCCTGGCTGGAACGGCTGGAGCATCGATGCGCGCAACTCGCGCTTGCAGCCCCATCCCGGTCTCGCGAAGGACGACGTGCCGCGCTTGAAGGTGAAGTGGTCAATGACCTACATCGGCGGCCGCTATGGCCAGCCAACCATCGTCGGCGGACGGCTGTTTCTGACCAGCTCCAGCGGCAGGCTTTATTCGCTCGATGCCAAAACCGGCTGCATGTATTGGCGCTTCGATGCGGACGCCGGTGTACGCACCACCCCGGTCATTGGCCGGATCGCGGGCGGGAGCCCGAGCGGCTATCTGATGTTCTTCGGCGACTTTCAGCGCAATGAGTACGCGCTGGATGCAGCCAGCGGGAAACTTCAATGGAAGGTGAAGATCGAGCAGCATGTGCGTGGCACGCTCACCGGCGCGCCCGCGTTGTACAAAGGCATGCTGTATGTGCCCATCTCTTCCTGGGAGGAAACGGCGGGCGGCATCGGCTCCTACGAGTGCTGCACGGCGCGAGGCGCGCTTGCCGCGCTCGATGCCAAGGACGGCCGGCTGGTGTGGAAGACCTACACCATCGAGCAGTCACCGGAGCCTACGGTGAAGAATTCCGCAGGCACTCAAATGTATGGACCTGCGGGGGCGGCGGTCTGGGCGGCCCCCACCATCGATGCCAAGCGCGGCACGGTGTACATCGGCACAGGCGATTCCTACACCGATGTGAAGGAAAATGGCTCCGATGCCATCATCGCGCTGGATCTTGCCACCGGGCGCGTCAAGTGGCGCAACCAGGTCACCGCGAACGACAGCTTCCTGATGGGCTGTTATCGCCCCGCAACTCCCAATTGCCCGACCGTGATGGGACCGGATCACGATTTTGGCGCATCGCCGATACTGTTCAAGCTGCGCGATGGCAAGGACATCATTCTGGCGGGTCAAAAGTCCGGCGAGGTATTTGGGATCGATCCGGACCGGGGAACAACGTTATGGCGCAATAAGGTGGGTGCCGGTAGTGCGATGGGCGGCGTCGAATGGGGCATGGCCGCCGATGGGGACCGGCTGTATGTCGCGGTCGCCGATATGTTCGCGCCACCGACCAAGGGTAAGCCGGGCTTGTTCGCCTTGGATCCCGCCACAGGCGCGCAACTCTGGTACACAGCGGCGCCGAAGATTCCCTGCAGCTTCAGTGGGCGATGTTTCAACGCTCAATCGGCGGCCCCGACCGTGATTCCCGGGGTGGTCTTATCGAGCACCACCGACGGCCACCTGCGCGCCTACAGTGCCCTGGACGGCAAAGTCTTGTTGGATTTCGACTCCGCAGGTCAGAAGTATCAAACCATCAACGGCGTCAAGGACCAGAGCGGCGGCACGCTCGACGTGGCGGGGCCGTCGGTGGTCGACGGCATGATGTACATCATCTCGGGTTATGCCGGCGCGATGGCCGGCCCGCCCAATAATGTGCTCCTGGCGTTTTCGGTGGACGGCAAATAGTTCAGGCGATCACCCATCGCGCGATCACCAAGGCAGGGTGCGCCCAAGATGGGTGTAGGTGCCATTCGGGCCGTCGGGGCCGATCAATGCCATCGCCACTCCGGTCTTGGCGCCCTCGACGACTTCCATGGGCGCGGCGGCGCCGCCCATGTCGGTCTTCACGTGTCCGGGATGCACCGCGTTGACCTTGATCTTGGAATCGCGAAGCTCATAGGCGAGCTGCAGTGTCCAGGCATTTACGGCCGTTTTGGAAACATTGTAGGCAGGCACCTTGTAGCTGTAGATCGGCGACTTCGGATCGGCATGCAGGGTGAGCGAACCCAAAATGCTGGTCAGATTGACGATGCGCCCGGCATCGGATTTTGCCAGCAGCGGCAGAAATCCTTTGGTGACCGCGATAAGCCCGAAGACATTGGTATCGAAAGTCTTGCGCCAGGTCTCCATGGACTGCTCGGACACTTTCTTCGAGTGGTCGTCAATCCCGATGCCGGCATTGTTGATGAGAATGTCGAGACGCCCGTGTTTTGCGCCGACCTCCTTGATCGCTGCGGCGATGCTCTCTGCATTACTCACATCCAGCGTAATCGCCTCGACATCGAGTCCTTCGCCCTTCAATTTCTGCGCAGCGGCTGTCCCTTTGGCGCCGTCGCGCGCAGCGAGAATCACGTGGATGCCGCTCTTGGCCAATTGCCGGGCGGTTTCGAGCCCGATGCCCTTGTTTGCCCCGGTCACCAATGCAATCTTTGCCATAACCACCTCGCACGTTGAGTGATAGTGTGGCTCATTTTACGAATATCGTCATGTGGGATAATCCGATGCAATCGGTCCATTAAATAAGAAGGAATTTAGGATGCGTGCTGTAACCACTATTGCCGCCTTAGGCCTGATCGCCGCCGGAGTTACGAGCAGTGCCGCCGGCGCCGCCGGTCCTGAATTTGCGATCAGCTACCCCGCAACTTTGAGTAGCGGGCCGCTCGACGGCCGCGTCATCCTGTTGCTCAGCCGCGACCTGACGCGCGAGCCGCGCACTCATGTTGAGCCGAACGAGCCGCTCGCCAGTCCTTATATATTTGGCTTGAACGTCGAGGCGCTGGCGCCTGCTCAAGCCGCGATCCTCAATGACAACGCCTTCGGTTGGCCGGCGCGGCGTCTGGCGGCGCTGCCCACGGGCGACTATCTGGTGCAGGCCGTACTCAATCGCTATGAAACATATCATCTGGCGGATGGGCGCATATTGAAACTGCCTCCCGACAAGGGCGAGGGTCAGCAATGGGCCACAAAGCCCGGCAACCTGTATTCGACGCCGCGCGTGCTGCACCTGGATCAGTCGCATCCTGAGAGGAACACGCTGGTTCTCGATAAAGCAATCGAGGCCATTGTGCCGAAGGCGGATAGCGAATTCGTCCGGCACATCCGCATTCGCAGCGAATTGTTGTCGCGTTTCTGGGGACGCGACGTATTCTTGGGTGCGCACATCCTGCTGCCCAAGGGATTCGATGCGCATCCGAAAGTACGCTATCCGCTCATGGTGTTTCACGGCCACTATCCCGAGGACATATCGGGATTCCGCACCACGCCCCCGGATCCTGATCTCAAACCCGATTATTCAGAGCGCTTCCATCTGGCAGGCTACAACCGCATTCAGCAACAAGAGGCCTACGCCTTCTATAAAAAATGGATTTCTGCGGATTTCCCGCGCTTCCTGGTCGTCGAGATCGAGCATGCGAATCCGTATTTCGACGACAGCTATGCCGTGAATTCCGCCAACCTTGGACCTTACGGCGATGCCATCAACAAGGAGCTGATACCCGAGATCGAGCGGCGCTTCCGCGCCATCGGCGCCGGGTGGGCGCGGTTTACCTACGGAGGGTCGACCGGCGGATGGGAGGCCCTGGCCACGCAGGTGTTTTATCCTGATATGTACAACGGTGCGTTTGCCGCCTGTCCGGATCCGATCGACTTTCGCGCCTACACCATCATCAATCTGTACAAGGACACGAATGCCTACAGCTTGAGCGGCGAGGCGTCGACGGTGGAACGGCCGGCGTTCCGCAATTACATGGGGGAAATCTTCGCCACCCAGCGCGACGCCAATTACATGGAATTGGCGCAGGGAGATCACAGCCGCTCCGGCGGCCAGTACGATATCTGGCAGGCGGTGTTCTCACCCGTCGGACCGGATGGATATCCGAAGCCCATATTCGACAAGGTGACAGGCGACATCGATGCATCGGTGGCAGCCTACTGGCGCGATCATTTCGATCTTTCGAACATCATCGCGCGCGATTGGCTTAACCTGGCGCCGAAGCTGAAAGGAAAGATTTATCTCTACGTGGGCAACGGCGATAACTACTATCTCACCGATTCAGTCTACTACGCGCAGGAACGGCTCGAGTCACTGCAACCGCCGTACGGCGGCAGCGTCGCGTATGGCGACCGTGCCGAACACTGCTGGAACGGCGATCCGAAACTGCCCAACGCCTATTCCCGGCTGCACTACAATTTTCAGTACCTGCCGATAATCCTCGAGCGCATCGCGGCCACTGCTCCCCCTAAGGCGGACCTCAAGAGCTGGCGCTATTGAAACAGTGCTATGAGGCGGCCCTGGACGCCGGGGGTACCACCGACGGATTCTTAAGGAACTGCTTCGCGCGTTCGAATTCCTGGCGTAGCCGCGCGTTCAATTGTTCCAACGCTTGCGGGTGCGCCGCGATGCTGTCGATTTCCAGCTGCTGCGCCAGGGATTGCAAGGCGACTGCGTGAATATTGGCGCAGGCTCCCTTCAACTGGTGAGCGGTCTTTGCCAACCCGGGGCGGTTGCAATTCGCGATGGCTGCGCTCAATTCCGTCAATTGCTGCTCGCCGCTGCTGATAAATGCGGCGATCAATTCCTGTGCAAATGCTGCGTCGCCTTCGGTGATCGCGTTGAATTCCGCCAGATTGACCGGCGGCCCGAGGTGCTCCCATGCGGGCGCTGCCTGCCGCTCCGGGGCCGGGGTGGACGCCGACTCGGGATCCGCAAGTCCGAATTTGATCAGGATGCTCCTTAAGCGGTCGACCTCAATCGGCTTGGTCAAATAGCCGTCCATGCCGGCCGCCTCGCAGCGCTCGCGGTCGCCGCTCATGGCATTTGCGGTAAGCGCGATGATCGGCACGTGACCCAGGGTTTCCAATTCGCGCATTTTGCGCGTTGCGGCCATGCCGTCCATGACCGGCATCTGCAGATCCATGAGTACAATGTCAAACGGCTGCCTCTGAAATGCCGCCACGCCTTCCGCGCCATTATTCGCAACTTCCACGCTGCATCCAAGGCGCTCCAGAAATCTGACCGCGACCTTTTGATTGACGAAGTTGTCCTCCACCAGCAACACGTGGCCGACGATGCGTTGCGGCGCCGCCGATTGCGCGAGCATATTGCCGGTGAGCATCGGCTGCGTATCCATTTGCCACTGCCGCGGCTCGCCGCCCATGACCCGCGCCACGGCATCCAATAGTTGGCGGACCCGCACGGGCTTGGTCAGGTAGGCGGCGAAGCCCAGGGCCGCGAGGCGCGGCATATCGCCCTGGCGATCGAGCGAGGTGAGCATCACCAAGCGCGTGTTCGCGAGTTCCGGCATGCCGATGATGCGCTCGCCGAGCATGACACCGTCCATGTCGGGCATTTGGAAATCCGTGATGACCATGTCGAAGGCGCCGCCCGAGGTCGCGGCGATTTGCAGCTTCTCCAATGCGGCGGCACCGCTGCCGACAGCAGTTACCGCATAGCCTGCATGTTCGAGCTGCAGATTCAAGGTTCGCTGATTGGTGACGTTGTCATCGACGATGAGAATGCTGCCACCTGCGTCCGCGGGACGACGCGGCGCCGGCGACTCGGCTTTGACTGCTTTAAGCGGCAGCGTGAAGAAGAATCGGGAACCGGCGCCCACGGTGCTGCTGACGCCGACCTCGCCGCCCATCAATTCAACCAAACGCCGTACGATGGACAACCCCAATCCGGTACCGCCGAAATGCCGGGTGGTCGAGGAGTCGGCCTGGACGAAGGGCTGGAAAAGAGTTTCGAGGGTGTTTGCGGCAATTCCCATCCCCGTGTCCCGCACCTCGAAGCGCGTCAGGGCAGGCCCAACGCTCCCGGGCTCGCAACGAACCTCCACGACGATTTCACCCTGCTTGGTAAACTTGATGGCATTGCTGACCAAATTGATCAGGCACTGGCGCAGTCGCTGTGGATCGCCAATGACGCGCTCAGGTGTATCGGGGTGCACATTGACGATGAGTTCCAGACCCTTACTGGCTGCCTGAAACGCCAGCATGGAGCCGACATCTTCGACATTGGCGCGCAGGTCGAGGTCGATGGATTCCAATTCCAATTTGCCGGCTTCAATCTTTGAAAAATCCAATATGTCGTTGATGACCGTCAGCAGGGAGTCGGCGCTGGAGCGGATGGTTTCCGCGTAATCGCGCTGCGTGCGGTCGAGTGGCGTCTCGATCAGCAGTCCCGTCATGCCGATGATGCCGTTCATCGGGGTGCGAATCTCATGACTGACATTCGCCAAAAAATGGCTCTTCGCCCGGCTCGCGGCCTGCGCAGCCTCCGTTTGCTGGCGCAGCAGCGCGGATGCGGCGACCTCCTCGGTGATATCCCAGGAGACGCCGAGCAATCTTGCCGGGCGCCCGTGTTCATCCAGGATCAGGCGCCCGAAGCTCTGTACGTGGACGATGCCGCGGCCATCTTTGCCGTGGACGCGAAAGCGCAGCGCGACTCGATCCGTCTTGTTGGCCAGCGCCCTGGTGATGACTTCCGCGAACCGCGGGCGATCTTCAGCAACCACAATGGCTTCCAGGGATTCCATATCCACCTTGCCGGTCGCGTTGTGGGACATCGACTCGATCGGATTTTCCAACCGCAGGTAGCGGCGCGTCGCCAGATCGAGTTCCCAGGTACTGATGCCGGCGCTATCGGTCGCCATATTGAGCTGATCGATCAGCCGGCGGTTTTCCTCCGCGTGCTTCTTCAGCTGCTCGGTGGCGAGCACGTCGCGCGTTGCATCCCAGGTGACGCCCACCACATAGCGAACCCGGCCATGCTTGTCGCGCATGATGCGCGCGTAGTTCTGCATGTAGTGAAGCTCGCCATCGATGCCGATCACGCGAAACGTATACTCGAAGGTGTCCGCATTTCTCTCGATCGCCTCGGTCGGCGCGCGCACCAGCATGCCTTCATCCTCGGGTATGACGATGCTCTCGACATGCCGGAAATAATCCTTGAGCGGGACATCATCCATGCCGAAGCAGGGTGGCCGCGGACCGTGCCAGGAAAAGCAATGCGATTTGATGTCAAATTCCCAGGGTGCGATGCCGGCGGCTTTTGTCGTGACGCTGAGGCGCTCGATCAGCGCGCTCTCCTGCGCCGCCTTGCCCTGCAGTTCGGCGGCGAACAGCACCTCCTTGGTGACGTCCCAGGTGACGCCCAGCAGCCGTATGGCGACGCCGTCCGCATTCCGATACACGCGCGTGTGTGTTTGCACGTATTGAGGCTCAGGGCGTGGATTGGAGGTGCGGTGGCGCAGCGACAGGATGGCATCGCGCTTGGGATCGGCCATCGCCGCGCGCAGCGGCGCCATCTCGACATCCCGCTCTGCGGCGTGAATGCCATGTTCCGGCGCGAAGGTGGCTGACGGCGCCAAACCCAACAATTGAAAGAGGCTGCCGTCATTCACGAATTCGCCGCTGAGGAGATCCTTTTCCCAGATGCTGATGCCGGCCGTTTCGGTCGCAAGCTTCAATCTCACCAACAGCTGGCTTTGCCGCTCGGTCTGCTCTGCAAGGCGCCTCGCCACCTCGACTTGCTCGCTCATGTCGATGGTGAGGCCTACCACCCGGACCGCGCGGCCTCGGGCGTTGCGGAAAACTTCGCCACGAAGCTGTACGAAGCGCACCGAGCCGTCCTTGCGCTGCGCGCGATACTGGATGAGCATCGGTGCGTGGCCCTTGAGAGCCTTGATGAATTCGCGGCGATAGTGCTCGCGGTCCTCGGGGTAGATGGAGCGCAGCATGATCTGGTTGGGATCGGCGCCCGGCGCATTGACATCCCCTTCATGGAATTCGCTGGCGTCGAAGCTGAGCTGCAGCTTGTTTTGAATGACGTCCCATTCCCAGACATGTACGCCGGCGTCCCGAGTGACTTCGTCAAGGCTCCTGATGAAACCGCCGTTGCCCGCGGGTTGCGCGGGTGCCTGGGATTTGAGAACGGCGATGCCTATTGCGCCGATCAGCGTCAGGAGGCTCATGACCACTACGAGCAGGGCTGTCGGATGCAGTAAAGACGTGACGATGGCTGACACCGTCAGCAACAGCAGCGCCACGGCCGCAAGCCCGGTCGCTGTGAGCGAGACCGTGCAATTCCATGACGAAATGCGGCGCCATAGGCCATTTGGGCGCATTTTGTCGGTCAACTTGGATGGAATGATGGGTGTGCTCTCGTCACAGTTTTGGCCCAGACGTGGATGGCCGCGACGCCATGCTCTTGTTCATATCGGCGCGAAAACTGCAGTCTTTAGAGTGATTTAGCCGCGAACCGCGGCCGGTCACACTGACGAAAACCTCTTAGGAGCGAGCGTGGCGGCAGGGCGGCCCTACGACGAGGGGTACCCCGGGGCGGAAATGGCCGGTCGCCATGCGGCGACCGGCTGATTGCCGAAATTGGGCTAGTTGATGATGGCTTGATAAGTCAAGTTGTGCGACAGACCGCGTACGTCGGGAACGCCGTTGGCCGCGGCCGCCCCGGTGCCCGACACCTGCTGAATCATGCCGAGGACGATGAGATCGTTGACCGGGTCGATCCAGAACCAGGTGCCCGCGGCGCCGCCCCACCAATAAGTGCCCTTGCCATAGTAACCGCCGGCCGCCACTGGATCGGTATAGACGGCGAAGTCGAGTCCAAATCCCGCGCCGGGCGCAAGGATCGGAACATTGGGCGCCAGCACATTGCTGCGCATCAGTTCGACGCTGAGCGGCGACAGTAGGCGCACGCCGTCCAATTGCCCGCCGTTCAACAGCATCTGGCAGAAGCGCATGTAGTCGGTCGCGGTGGACACCAGGCCGCCGCCGCCGGAGGAAAGCGCCGGAACCTTCGAGAAGTCGTGGTTCAGACAGCCGTCGATCGCACACACCAGCAGTTTGCCGTCCTTGTCGTAGGTATAGTATTCCGCGAACCGGTTGAGTTTTTCCTTGGGCACGTAAAATGCCGTATCCACCATGCCGAGCGGTTTGAATACGCGCTGCTCCAGGAATTTCTCGAAGGGCATGCCGGACAGCTTCTGCACGATGTAGCCCTGGATATCCACCGATATGCTGTAGTGCCACTCGCTGCCGGGCTGCGAATTCAAGGGCAGCTTGGCGACCCGCTTGATGAACTCGTCCAGCGTGTTGTTGATATTGAGCACGTCGGCGTCGCGCTGCATTTTATCCACAGCCGAGCCGCTGAAAATTCCATACGTGAAGCCGCCGGAGTGCGACATCAGTTCGCGCATCGTGACCTGATGGACCTGATCCTTCATCACGATGTTGTTGTTCGCCTCCGTTGCATAGACCTTGAGGCCGGCGAATTCAGGAATGTATTTTGACACCGGATCGTTAAGCTGCCATTTTCCCTCTTCGAACAGCAACATCATGGCAACACCGGTGATCGGCTTGCTCATGGAGTAGATGCGAAATATGCTGTCCTTTTGCATGGGCGCGTTCGTGGCAATATCGCGTTTGCCGGTGGCATCGAACTCGACCACCTTGCCGTGGCGCGAGACCATGGTCACAACGCCCGCCAGTTTGCCCTTGTCCACCAGCTCCTTCATGCCCTCGGGCAGGCGCGCGAGGCGTTCGCTCGACATGCCGACATTCTCCGCCTTGGCAACGGGCAATTGCCCTGCCGCCCGCGCCGGCGGGGCAGAAATCGCGAGGCCTAAGGATGCCAGGGCCAGCAAACGCCATGGACGGATGGAAACTAGCGATGGACGCATTCGAGAACTCCCTGTGAGATTGTTTTTGGGCAAACGGAAGGCGCAGTGTATGCCGGGTTTGCCCTGACGGAAACGATTTTGTATATGGCTCGCTATTTAAGGGGTTGCCAATGACTGTACAAGAACAAACCGGCCCGGGCGACGTTGACTCGTCCCGGCGTACGTTTCTCAAGGTGGGCGTCGCGGGGGCCGTGGCGGCTGGAGCGGTCGGCGCACGCATCGCGGATTCCGCGCCGGCCGCGGCGCGATCCGGTCCGCGCCTGAACGGTCCGATATTTTACGATGTTGAAACCACCCATGGCGTGGTGCGAGGCATCGCCGACGTCGGCATCAAGTCGTTTCGCGGCATTCCGTACGGTGCGGACACCGGCGGCAGGAATCGTTTCATGCCGCCGCGTCGACCCTTGAGCTGGTCAGGCGCGCGCAATTGCGTGGGATATGGCTCCATATCGCCGCAAACTCAGTCGAGCTTCAAGGACGATTACGGGCAGCTCATCATGTGGGACCGCCATGTGGGTTGCGGCGGCATGAGCGAGGACTGTCTGAACCTCAATGTGTGGACTCCGGGCCCAAACGATAACGGCAAGCGCGCGGTACTGGTGTCTTTTCACGGCGGCGGTTGGGCCACCGGTTCGGCCAATGGTCCGATGTACGATGGGGGGCAGCTCGCGCTGCTGGGCGATGTGGTGGTGGTGACCGTGAATCACCGTCTCGCAAGTTTCGGCTATACGCATCTGGCGGCGCTCGGAGGTCCGGCAGAGTTCAAAACCGCCGGAGTATGCGGAGTCATGGACATGGTCGCTTCGCTGCAATGGGTGCGCGACAATATTGCGGCATTTGGTGGCGATCCGAGTCGCGTCATGATCTTCGGACAATCGGGCGGCGGAGCGAAAACCTCCACGCTGCTCGCGACGCCGGCGGCCGCTGGGCTGTTTCATCGTGCGGCGGTGCAGAGCGGTTCAGCGCTGCGCCTCGCCGACGAAGCCGCCGCCGCGAAATCCGCCGAGCTGTTGCTCACCAAGCTCGGCATCTCGAGAAATCGCCTTGCCGACATCCAAAACGTCTCCTGGGAGTTGCTGCTTCAGGCACAGACCGAGGTGAGCACCGGTTTTGCGCCCGTGATGGACGGGGACTACCTGCCGCATCATCCGTTCGATCCGGCGGCCCCGGCCGAGTCGCGCAACGTACCGATGATCATTTCGACCACCCTCGAAGATGCAGCGCTGCGTCTCACCAACTGGGATCTCACCGAGGCAGGGCTCGCAGATCTCGTCAATCAGCGCTTCAACGGCAAGGCGACGGAAATCGTGCCTTTGTACCGCGCAGCATATCCCAACAAGTCGCCGTATCTGATCCAGGCGCAGATACTCACCGACAGCGGCGGGCGGGCCCGGGCCATCACGCAGGCCGAGCGCAAGGCGGCGCAGGGCGGAGCACCGGCGTACATGTATGTCTGGGAATGGGCGACACCGGCGTTCGACGGCAAGTTCGGCGCGGTGCACGGGCACGACGTGGATGCCTCCTTCAATCTTTATCGCAACAACATGGCCGGCAGTGGGCGGGAGGAAGGGCGCGCGATGGCGCTATGTCTCGCATCGACGTGGGTGGCATTTGCCAAGACCGGAAATCCGAATAACCCGCACATTCCTCTCTGGCCGCCCTACGACGCGCAACGGCGCGCGACGATGATCTTCGACAAGAACCTTCGCGTTGAAAACGACCCGCGCTCCGTCATCCGAAAATACTGGGCGGACAACCCGCCGCCGGCCGCGTAGTCGACGCGTCAGCGCCGGCGCTCACTCAAGCGGAGCGCCTGCCGCTCCGTTCCAGAATCCAGCGCGTCATCATTTCGAACAACATGGCGCGCGCGCGATCGTTCTCGTTGTGAATTTCGTGCAGCAGCTTGGGGTAGATCACGAGCCGCTTGTCGGTCGAGCCTAGTCCGTTGATCAGAGTCTTCGAGCCGCTCAAGGGGCAGACGGCATCCGCCTCGCCGTGCACCGCCAGCCACGGCTTGACAATTCTAGACAGGTTGGCTTTGCAGGTATGGCAGGCCAGCGCAAAACCGTAAAGCAATCGCAGGCTCGCCGTGCGCGGCACGAGCGGATCCCTCATGTGCGCGCGCTGTACATCTTCCACCTGGCTGAGCTTGGTGCCATCGATGCCGAGGCCGATTCGAAGGCGTGGCACGACTGCGGCTGCCGCCCGCATCAACTTCCCGCCAAAGCCGTCGACCTTGGGCACGGCATCCAGCGCACAGCCGGTGGTGATGATGCCTTCAGCCCAACTCAAGCCGTCGATGGCCGCGAGCGTCACCACGATCGAGCCCATGCTATGTCCCCAGACGAACAAGGGCAGATCCGGGAATCGCTCGTGCAGCGTGTTGCCAACCGACTCCAGGTCACGCGCAAAATTCGCAAAATCCGCGACATGCGTGCGTTTGCCGGGAAACCGCCCGTGGCCCTGCTGGTCATAAACGAAGCAGGCAATGTATCTGCCCAGCGCGGCGGCGACGTGGCGGTAGCGATCGCCGTGTTCGGCGATGCCGTGCACGATCACGAGCCCGGCCTTCGCGGTGGCGGGCACCACCTCGTAGCCCGGGAATCGCGTTCCGGGCAACAAGCCGCGGTCGCCCATCATGCGCTGCTTTCCAATGTGCGCGCGGATTGCGGCCTCGCAAGCAGCCATATTCCCGCCAGCACCAGCACGGTTCCCAGCGCCACCCATGCGGTGAAGGGTTCGCCCAACAGCAGAACCGCCATCAGTATGGTCGAGAGCGGTCCGATGGTGCCGGTCTGCGCAGTCAGCGTCGCACCGATTCGCTCTATGGCCATCATCACCATGAGCACCGGCGCAAACGTGCACAGGGTGGCGTTCAAGACCGAGAGCCACAAGACTTGCGGTGCCACCACCATCGCGGCGAGCGGCCGCAGCACCAGGAACTGCGCAATGCAAATGATACAGGCCACCGAAGTCGCCAGACCCGTCAGCCGCAAGGCGCCGAGGCGCTGCACTTCCTCGCCGCTGTAGGCGAGATACACCGCGTAGCTGGCGGCGCTGAAGAACACCAGCGTCGCGCCCAGCGGCACATTGGTCCCCTGCAGGCTCATCTCTCGGCCGAATACGCACAGCACGCCGCCGTAGCTGACGGCGAGCGCGATGAGCTGCGAACGCGTGACTTTCTTGCGAAACAGTATGACGCCGAGTCCCAGCACCAAGGTCGGATTAAGATACAGAATCAGCCGCTCCAGGCTGGCGCTGACATAGCGCAGCCCCAGGAAATCCAAAAAACTCGACAAATAGTAGCCGCAGAAACCCAGACCGAGAATGATCCGTGCATCGCGCCCCGTGAGCTTGGGTTTGCCAAGTCCCGACCACCACGCGAGCAGCAGAAACAGCGGCAGCGCAAACAGCATGCGGTACATGATCAGAGTGACGGCGTCGACTCCGTACCGATATGCCAGCTTGACGATGATGGCCTTGCCGGAAAAGCCAACCGCGCCGAGACCGGCCAGTATCAGGCCGCGACGCCGTGTGGCGGAACCTGAGTGCGAGGCGAGACTGGATGCATTCACGGCTCCGATTCTACGGATACGGAGGCGCCGATTTCCGACTTTCTGTCAGCCTTCGCGCAGCCGGAACAGCTTGCTTTGCGTCCGGTCGATGTCGGAGTCGGCTGATTTTGGCTGGCCGGCGTCGCGGCGCACGAAATTCTCTATGTCGGCGGCTGGTACCGCGGCGCTGCGGAAGAAACCTTGATATTGATCGCAACCCATGCGCTTCAGAATGCTCAACTGTTCCTCGGACTCCACCCCCTCGGCAATCACCTTCAAGCGCAGCCCATGAGCCAGCGAAATGATGGCGCGCACGATCGAGGCATCGCCGGCGTTGGAAGCGACATCGCTGATGAAGCTGCGGTCGATTTTCAGCTTGTCGATGGGGAAGCGCTGCAGATAGCTCATGCTGGAATATCCGGTGCCGAAATCATCGATGGCGACGACCACGCCGAGAGCGCTTAACTCCTCGAGCAGCGCAACGGAAGTCTCGGCGTTGCTCATCAACGTGGCCTCGGTCAGCTCGATTTCCAGATAGGTTGCGTCAAGCGAGTGATCCTTGAGCGCCGCATTGACTCTTTTGACGAAATTGGCCTGGCGAAATTGCAGCGGCGATACGTTGACCGCGACGCGCAGAAACGGCATCTGGCGCTGCTGCCATAGCCGCGCCTGCCGGCAGGCCTCGCGGATGACCCAGTCGCCGATTTCCAGGATCAGTCCGCTTTCCTCGGCGATGGGAATGAATTCGCCCGGTAAAATGAAGCCGCGCTTCGGATGCAGCCAGCGTATCAAGGCCTCGACGCTGCGCATCTCGCCGGTCGCGATGTCGATTTTCGGCTGGTAGTGCAGGGCGAGCTGCCCTTGAGCGAGCGCGCCGCGAAGCTCGGCTTCTATCTCCAGGCGTTCGCGCGAGAAACCCATCACGCTGGAATCGAAGAAGCGAAAGGTTTTGCGGCCGTTGCGCTTGGCGAAGTACATGGCTTCGTCGGCGCGCGCCAGCAGCTCCTCGGCGGCCGTGCCGTCGTTCGGATAGCGCGCAATGCCGATGCTGGGGCTGACGTGCAGCTCGAGCCCGGTCAGCTGATAGGGTTGCGACAGTGCCGACATCCAGCGCCCTATCAGTCCCTCGATTTCCTGCACCGAGCCGACATCCCGCAAAAGCGCCAGGAACTCATCGCCGCCGGCGCGCGCAATGCTGTCGGTTGAGCGGGTGATCGTGAGCAGACGCTCGGCAACGTGTTTGAGGAGGGTATCTCCCGCGCCATGGCCCAGGGAGTCGTTGATGATCTTGAAGCGGTCCAGATCGAATACGCAGACTGCGAACGGCCGCCGTTCGAGCACCGCGCGCTCCAGGTGTTCGACGAACAGCACACGATTGGCCATGCCGGTCAATGCATCGTGCGTTGCCTGGCGCTTCAATTCGAGATTCACGTGCGCCAGGGACTTGTCGCGCTCCTTGAGCATATGGATCGATTCGCGCAGCTGCTGCCGCCGGTCGTGCAGACGCAGTCTGAGTTCCCGGCCGAACACGCCCAACAGCACGCATCGGCCCAAAGTCGCGACGAAGCACAGCCAGACCAGAGCTCGCTCCGCGGGCGTTGCCTGCGGAATCATGATTCTCGCGTTGATTGCCGCCATCACCAGAGCTGCCGCAAGGGTGACGCCGATCCAGGCCAATGCCGACTGGCGCTTGGACAGCGCCAGGCAGCCGACGCCGAACACGATGAACAGCACGGTGAAAAAATAGAATGCCACCTGGGGTGCGAGCGCAGCGAAAGTCAGCTGGACGGAGCTCGAAAGGATCACCTGAACGAGAAGAAATGCACCCTCCGGGCGGCGGTTCTTTATCGCCCAGGTGCGAAGCGACCAGAACACCGAGCTGTCGAGCAACCCGACGAGGAGGTACAGAAGCGGGATGGTGACACTGATGGTGCCGGTGGCCGCAAAGCCCGCGAGCAGCACTGCATCGATGAGATAGCTCGAGGCGACGGCCAGTACCATCCACCTCCCGAGGCTGCCCTCGGAGACTGGTTTTGAAGGTTGCACTGTGGAGGCTGCGCCCTGTTGCGTTGCGGAAATGCGCATGGTCCGCCGACGAGGCGACAATTACCGCGACTTGGTTCAATAAAATCGCGGCCTAGCGGGGTCGAAACCGCGAAAAGTCGATGAAATCAGGGTCGGTCAGGCCCTCAAGAAACGCCACCAGGTCGGCCCGTTCCGATTCCGTGAGCGCGAATGGCCGAATTCTTGAATCTTGGCGCGGATTCTTATGGCCGCCCCGCATGTAATGATCGAGGACGTCCAGCAGGCGGGGCAGGCTGCCGTCGTGCATGTAAGGGGCCGTCAATGCGATGTTGCGCAGCGTCGGGACGCGAAACCTGCCCATATCTTCGGTCCGATGAGTAACCTCGATCAGACCTCGATCCTGCAACGGGTAGCTGCCGCGTCCGTCGAGATCGTAAAGACCCGTATTGGCGAAGAGGGCGCGGCCCTGCTCGTGATCCTGGTAAATCAATGGCCCCGAGAAATTGATTCCAAAGTGACATCGGGCGCATCCGACGCGGGCGGAGAAGAACAGCGACATGCCGCGCTTCGCCGACTCCGACAGCGCTGTGCGGTCATCGTCGAATACATAACGGTCGAACGCCGACCGGCCGGATATCAAGGTGCGCTCGAACGCGGCAATCGCCTTGATGATGTTGTCCATGTTCAACGGCGAGGCTTCGGAGGGAAAGGCGGCAACGAATTGTTCGCTATAGCCGCTCTCCCGCGAAATGTTGCGCACGGCAATGTCGCCGCCGTCCCGCAGGCCCATTTCCACCGGGTGTTCGTTGAACAGCGGCTGGCGCATTTGCGCCTCCAGCGAGCGCACCCTGGAATCGGCCCAGGTGAATGCCGGGTTGTAGGCCACATTGGTGAGGCTCATCGCCGAATGTCGCGTCGAGTCCCCCGTCGATCCTTGCGCACGCGCTTTACCGTCCGAGAATGCAAGTTCGGGCCGATGGCAGCTCGCGCATGAATAGGTCCCCGTTGCGGACAGTCCGGTTTCGAAGAATAGACGGCGCCCCAGCTCCACTTTCGGAATGGACATGGGATTGTCGGCAGGTACGGCAGGGCGCGGAAAACCCGGGGGGAGCCGCCATTCGAAGTCCGGCGCCGTTGCCGCATCACCGGCGCAGGCGGCATGGATCGGCACGCACGCCGCGAGAAAAATCAGCAGCTGGCGAATTTACCGGTCCCTATCTCCAGACCGGTGGCGCGCCGGTTGCCAGCGAAGCGGTTTGCGCCGCCACGGTTTCGCGCTCGTCCATCCATTTGGCGAATGCCTCGACATCCGTGGGCGACAAACCTTGCGCGTCCTTGCGCCGCGCGTCGGCCCATTGATGCATCGCCGTCATCAGTTCATTGGCGAGGGGCCTCGAATCGCGGAACAGCGCCATGTAGGCGTCTTTGGCATCGTCGATCCGGTTCAAGCCCAGGTACGCCTCGCCACGATATTCGATCGCATCCGGATAGGTGGGACTGAGCTCGAGCGCCTTGGCATAGGAACTCAGCGCGTCCTCATAGTTGCCGAGATGACGGTTGGCAAATCCAAGATAATTCCACGCCTGATACATTTTTGGATCCAGGCCGACGACGTCGATGAGCTTGGTGATCGCCTCGTGGTAGTACTTCTGCGCCTTCTCGCGCGCTTTGGCGCTTTTTTCCGGCGTGGCCGCTTTGGCAGCGTCGGCATCGGAGTCCTTGGCATTCTTGATGATGCGCACGGCGGAGTTGTAGGCGGTCTTCGCGGCTTCCTCGCGGTTGCGCATCGCGCCCTCACTGGTGACCATGCCGCTGCCGCTGCTGCCGCCGGACGGTCCACCGCCGTGTGCAAGGCCGATTCCTACGGGAGCCGCAGCCAGAGCGGTCGCGAACATGAGTCTGGGAAGAAACGTACGCATGGGAAACTCCCTTCGATGGTCGAAACCACTGCCCTTGAGTACCCGTCAGCCGATTCTAGGTTTAATCGCTGTTGCGGTTCAACTACTATCCTATTGAGGCCCCATGAGCGCCGCGGGGGGGTGGGGCAGCGCCGCCACTTGTTTTTCGGTCACGTCGGTCTTGTAGTGGTTGTCGAAATGGCTGCGCACGTAATTGACGACATCGGCGACCTGCGCATCGCTCAAATACGCCGCGCGGGTTCCCATCGCTTGGTGGGCGGGCAGACCGAACGGCGGCATGCCGTTGCGGCCATTCAGCACCGTCAGCGCGGCGTACTCCCAAGACACCAATTTTTTGTTTGCCGCGAGTTTCGGATAGGAGCCGGCGCCCATGGCGCCTTGGCCGCCGGCCATGTGGCAGCCTGAGCAGATGTGATCATAAATCTCTGCGCCGGTCATCGAACCGACGCCCGCACTCGATTTGAACGACGCGTCATCCGCATAGGCGCCGGCCGCCGCAATCGACACCAGCATGACCCACATGGGCGCCGCCAATTTGTGCGCCGCCATGACGTCGAGGCGACTCATGACTTCGCTCCCTGCGCTACCATGCGCTGATGCAGCCGCTGAATTGCGTCGAGCGATGAGGTGACCGCGCCTTCCTGCCAGCCACCCAGGAAGGAAGCATGCTCACCCGCGAGCACAATCCGCCCGTCGATTTTGCACAGGTCATCGTAATGTTTGTCGCGGGAGTCGGAACTCCACATGCCCATGCAACCCATGGTGAAGGGCACCCGATGCCATGCGACCGCGACGCCGTTGTCGAACTCCTTACGGTACTGCGGATGAATCTGGCTGCCGTAATCCAGCGCTTTCTGTACGCGCTCCTGCGGGGTCATGGCGGTGAACTCCATCGCGTTCAATCCCCAGATATAGGCGCCGAGCAGCACGCCCTTGCCGCTCTGAAAGCCGTAATTCGGATAGCCGATATTGGTGATCGGCAGGTCGGTGTAGGTGATCCCGCCGTAGATATTTTCGTCCTCCTCCCAGAAGCGGCGCTTGAACTGCAAACCCACCTTGATGGCCGCGGCGTAAGGAACCGCCGCAACCGCCGAGGCCAGCGCCGTTCCCACATTCATTGGGATCTGCGCGAGCACCGGCAGGGGGATGGTGCACATGCACCAATCCGCATGCACGGACTGCGCGGTGCCGGGACTGCGGCTGTCGACGAATTTCACCGTCACGCCTTGCTCGTCCTGGTGGATGTCGATGACTTTGCTGTTGTAGCGGATGAGGCTCCCCAGCTCACGGCCGAATGCTTCGCCGATGCGCCCCATCCCGCCAACGGGCTGAAACAAGGCGGTCTGCATATCGAAAATATCGCCGCTGGGAATTCCCTGCCACAGCCCAGACTTGAGCACATCGCCCAAGGCCACCGGCTTTGAGGGGGTGGGCCGCGCCGTCAAGCCGCCGCCGGGGTTCTTCTCGTAGCCGCGCCGTTCGCTCGTGGCGTCGCCCGAGACATAGGCGTAATTCTTGTCGAGCGCGCCCCATTCGCGCAGCGATTCGAGGAGTTTCTCCTGGTCTTCCTTGCTGACCGAGTCATCCAGTGCGTGCTGTCGCGTAGCTTTGGCCAACAGCTCCGCCACGTGACCCTGGTAGTCGGCCTTGATCTCGCGGTAGCGCTGCGGTTTGCCGCCAAACGCCTGAGGGCCGTGCAGGTAGGCGTTGTAGTTGACCTGACAGAAGGGCTCCAGAGGCACGCGAAGAACTTTGGCGTAATGCATCATCCCGTAGTGGTGATAGGGGATTCGCCACGGGCCCGGATTGATGTAGCAGTCCTTGTCGAATTCGCATTGCTGCGAAAACCCGCCGAGCTCCGTGTAGCGGTCGCCGCCGCGAATGGTCCAGTTTCGGCCGCCGGCCCGGTCGTTGTATTCCAGCACCTGTACCGAATAGCCGGCATTGCGCAACTCGTATGCCGCAGTCAGTCCTGCCAACCCGGCGCCGAGAATCAACACCGAAGCGCCTTTGGGCGCGCCTCTCAAGTCTATCGGCCCCTGATACGGAGATTCGGTTGCGAAGCCAAGGCTGCTCATCGCCTGGTACATCGCGCCGGCGCCGGCGGTGGACCCGATCATTTGCAGCAGCCGGCGGCGACTCAGTGAATACGAACCATCGTCATTTTGCATTGCTTCCCCAATATTTTTCGGCTCCCCTCGATCCATAGTACATGAGGCCGGGCGTGAGGGTTCAGCTGCGCGCTGCAGAAATCAAAAGCTGCCGTGGCCGAAATGGCGCGTAGATTGCCTGCGACAGTGATTCCTGTCGCAAAGTATTTGTTGAACTGCCGCGCGTATGCGAAGTCTTATACAATGCAAAAAGCCGACTGTATAACGGGTGATGTTATGCAATACCTTACGAAGATCCGCTCATTCGCACTTGCCATCTGCGGCGTTGCCGTGATGAGCGCTCCGGCGTTCGCGCAGCACGGCGGCGGGGGCGGCGGCGGTCATGCGGGCGCCGTGGCGGGCCACGGCGGTTATGGCGGCGGTTATGGCGGTGGGTACCGCGGCGGTTATGGCGGCGGGTACCGCGGTGGTTATTACGGCGGTTACCGAGGCGGCTACTACGGCGGGCGCTATCCGTACTACGGCGGATACGGTTGGCGTGGCGGCTATTGGGGCGGCGGTTACTGGTGGGGTCCGTGGGGTTGGGGGTGGGGCGGCCTCGGGCTGGGCCTTTATTTCGCGACTCTACCCTACTACTACTCGACCTATTGGTACGGCGGCACTCCCTACTACTATGCCGGCAACACCTACTACGTGTACGACGGCGCGGTGGGCCAATACCGGACCGTAGCGCCGCCGGTGGGTGCGCCCGAACAGCCCGAGGGGCAGGCGCCGTCGGAACTCATCTCCTATCCCAAGAATGGCCAGAATGCTGACCAGCAAGCCACGGACAAGTACGAGTGCTACAAATGGGCGGTCTCGCAGCTGGGGTATGATCCGACCACTGCCGGGGGCGGTACGGTGCGCCGCGATCTGACCGATTACAATCGCGCCCAAGCGGCCTGCCTGGAAGCCCGCGGCTACAGCGTTAAGTAGCCGCCTGACTAGTCGGGGCCTTCTCAGGCCTCAGGCTCCGAATCCCGTGCATTTTTTTCGACACGAACGCCGCTTCGTGTCAAACTATGCGGTTTTGGACCCCGGGCATGCCCGGCCCCACCTAAACTTTACGGAATTTCGTTATGGCCCGCACAACCCCCCTTTCCGATATCCGCAATATCGGCATCATCGCCCACGTCGACGCCGGCAAAACGACGACGACGGAGCGCATCCTGTATTACACGGGCCGTAAGCACACCATCATCGACATTCACGATACCAAGGATCTGAAGACCTCGACGACCACCGATTATCTGGAGCAGGAACAAAAGCGCGGCATCACCATTCAAAGCGCCGCGGTGTCCGCGTTCTGGCGCGGCAAAAAGATCAACCTCATCGACACTCCGGGACACGTTGATTTCACCATCGAAGTCAACCGCTCGCTGCGCGTGCTCGACGGCGCCGTTGTGGTGTTCGACGGCGTCGCGGGTGTGGAGCCGCAGTCGGAAACCAATTGGCGATTGGCCGACAACTACGGCGTGCCGCGGCTTTGCTACGTCAACAAGATGGATCGCAGCGGTGCCAACTTTTTGCGCTGCGTGGACATGATCAAGAAGCGCCTCGGCGCGCGGCCGCTGCCGGTGCAGATTCCCATCGGCTCCGAGGATAATTTCAAAGGCATGGTTGATCTCATCGAAATGAAGGCTTTGGTGTGGGATTCGGACGACAAGGATGCCGAGTGGAAGAGCCTCGAGGTCACTGCGGATCTGGCGGATAAGCTGCATATCACCACGCCCAGCGATCGCAAACTGCTGGACAGCGTCGCGCAATTTCGCACCGAGTTGGTCGACACGTGCCTCGAGCAGAACGACGAGGCGATGGAAGCGTTTCTCACGCACGGTACCGTTCCATCGGGCGATATCCTGCGCCAGGCGCTGCGCAAGGGCACCTTGAATTCCGCCTTCACGCCGGTGCTATGCGGCTCGTCCTACAAGAACAAGGGCGTGCAGCAGGTGCTCGACGCCGTCGTGGATTATCTGCCGGCACCGACCGACGTGCCGTCGATCAAGACCGTCGATGCCGACGGCGAGCCCATCGGCGAGCGCAAATGCTCGGACGATGAGCCGTTTGCAGCGCTGGCGTTCAAGGTGATCAACGACATTTACGGCGCGCTCACCTTCATCCGCGTCTATTCCGGCGTTTTGACCAAGGGCGCTTCGATATTGAATTCAACCCGCGGCAAGCGCGAGAAGATCGGCCGCATGGTCGAGATGTTCGCCAAGGAAGCCAATCCGGTGGAGGAAGCACGCGCCGGCGACATCATCGCGCTGGTGTCGCTCGCGGACACGGAAACCGGCGATACGCTGTGCGATTCGGAGAACCCGGTGGTGCTCGAGCGCATGCGCTTTCCGGAACCGGTCATCAGTGTCTCGGTCAAGTCAAAGAACAAATCCGAGCAGGAGAAATTCGGCGCTGCGCTCGGCAAGATGGTCCGCGCCGATCCCTCGCTGCATCTGGAGACGGATCGCGAAACCGGTCAAACGATTCTGCGCGGCATGGGTGAATTGCATCTTGAGGTCACTCTGGATCGCATGCGCACCGAGTTCGGGGTCGAAGGCACCATGGGCGAACCCCAGGTCGCGTACCGCGAGACCATCACCAAGAAGATTCAGGAAAATTACATTCACAAGAAGCAGACCGGCGGATCCGGCCAGTTCGCCGAAGTGTGGATCATCTTTGAGCCCCTGCCGCGCAGCACCGGATTCGAGTTCGTCGATGAAACGGTCGGCGGTTCGGTGCCGAAGGAATTCGTGCCGTCGGTCGAGAAGGGCCTGAAAGTGCAAAAAGAGGACGGTGTGCTCGCGCATTACCCGACCGTGGATTTCCGCGCGACATTGATCGACGGCAGCTTCCACGATGTCGATTCCAATGCGATGACGTTCGAAATTGCCGCCAAGGCCGCGTTCCGCGAGGGCATCCGCAAGGCTGCGCCGATCCTGCTCGAGCCGGTCATGAAGGTCGAGACGGTGACGCCGGGAGACTACCTGGGCGATGTGATCGGCGACATCAATCGCCGGCGCGGTTCGATTCAGGACCAATTGGAGCGCGGCACCAATATCGCCGTGGTGGCGATCGTGCCGCTGTCGGAAATGTTCGGCTACATCGGACAGCTGCGCGGCATGACCAGTGGCCGCGCCTCCTACACCATGGAGTTCTCGCACTATGAGCCGGTGCCGCGCAATGTCGCCGATGAGGTGATTGCCGAGGTAGCCAAGACCAAGGCGGCGGCGACGGCGTGATGTGACGCGGGGCGGACGCGGTAGACTGAGCGCCGTGACCGAGCCGAACAAAGAGAAGGATCCGTCGCCGATCGCCGCGGCGGCCATTCCGGAGGATCCGCGCACCGAACGCTTGAATACCAAGGCGGCTGGCATCATCGGCTTGGCAGTGATGTGCAGCCGCGTGCTCGGCCTTGCGCGCGAGTTGATCTTCGCCGCCCTGTTTGGCGGCGGGCTGGCGCTGGATGCCTTCACGGTGGCCTTCCGCATTCCCAACCTGCTGCGCGATTTATTCGCCGAGGGTGCGCTGTCCACGGCATTTGTCACCACCTTCAGCAAAACCATCGCCCGCGGCGGCGACGATGCCGCGTGGCGTCTCGCGAACAAGGTGGCGACGATGACCGCCTTGACCCTGGGGTTGATCTCAATCGCCGGCATGATTTTCTCCGACTCGCTGGTGGCGGTATTGGCGCCGGGCTTCGATGCCGACAAGGCGGCGCTCACGGCGCATCTCACGCGCATCATGTTTCCCTTCATCCTGTTGGTGTCGCTCGCCGCCTTGGTGATGGGCATGCTGAACGCCAAGAATGTCTTTGGCATGCCCGCGATGGCGTCCAGCTTTTTCAATATCGGGTCCATCATCGGCGGCGTGACCCTGGGGTATTGGATCGATCCGCATTTCGGCTTGCGCGCCTTGATCGGCCTGGCGTTTGCAACCGTGGTCGGCGGCGCGCTGCAGCTGATCGTGCAATTGCCGTCGCTGGCGCGCCTTGGCTACCGGTTCCGTCCGGACTTCTCGTGGCGCGATCCCGGGGTCAAGGCGATCCTGCTGCTGATGGGGCCTGCAGTCATTGCCGCCAGCACCACGCAATTCAACGTCCTGATCAATTCGGTGTTCGCCTCGAGTCTCGAAAACGGCGCGATTTTCTGGCTGGCCGCCGCGTTTCGCTTGATGCAATTGCCACTTGGGCTTTTCGGCGTTGCCCTGGGCACGGTGACCTTGCCGCTGCTCTCGCGGCTGGTGGTGGCGAATCGCATGAACGCGTTTCGCACCGAGTTGAGCCGTGCCATGCGGCTGGCGTTCTTGCTCACCCTTCCCTCGACGATCGGCCTGGTGATGCTCGCCGAGCCGATCATTTCGCTGCTGTATCAGCACGGAAAATTCAACGCCTATGAGGCGGCGCAAACGGCCGGGGCCTTGCGCTATTACTCAATAGGGCTTGCCGGATATGCGGCGCTCAAGATCCTGGTCAATGCGTTCTACGCGCTCGACCGGCGCAAGACTCCGATGCTGGTGAGTTTCTTGGCCGTCGCGCTGAATCTGCTGCTCAACTGGATCTTTACCGTACGATTGGGGTGGGGTCACCGGGGACTCGCGTTTTCGACAGGATGCGTGGCGACGGTCAATTTTCTGTTGTTGTACGTGCTCATGAGAAACCAACTCAAGGGCCTCGAATCGCGCCGCTTGGGATTATTGCTGGGAAAAATCGCTCTGGCAGCGGTCGCGCTGGTCGCAGTGTGCGCTGCCTCTTCTCATTGGCTGCTTGCCCAATGGCAGACGCAGGCATTCATGGTCAAGCTCGCAGGGCTGTTTGCCACGATCGTTGCCGCTGCGGCGGCTTTTGCCGGCTGCGGGGTATTGCTGCACATCGAAGAACTCAAGGAGCTGCGCGCCGCGCTGGCGCGCCGCTTCACAAGAACAAGGCGCTGATCGCTTACCTGGCTGGTCCTGGGATTGAGCTGCCGCGAATCACCGCCGGACGTTGGCCAAATGAGCGCAGCGCGCGCGTTACCTGCGGGAAACTTGCGATGCTGACAAGATCGCCGGCATCGTAATAGCCGATGAGATTGCTGATCCACGGAAAGGTCGCAATATCCGCGATGCTGTAGTTCTCGCCCATGAGCCATTCCCGTCCCTCGAGCCGCTTATCAAGCACGGCGAGCAGGCGTTTGGATTCGGTGACATACCTGTAGAGCGGTCGTTTGTCCGGAAATTCCTTGCCGGCAAATTTGTGAAAAAATCCCACCTGCCCGAACATCGGGCCGATGCCGCCCATCTGGAACATCAGCCATTGAATGGTCGCGTAGCGATTTGCCTCATCCTCTGGCAAAAACAGTCGGCTCTTGTCGGCGAGATAAATCAGAATGGCGCCGGACTCAAACAGCGGCAGGGGCTTACCGCCCGGTCCTCTAGGATCGATGATGGCCGGAATTTTGCCGTTGGGATTCAAGGATAGAAATTCCGGCGTCTTCTGATCGTTGGTGTCGAAGCTGACGAGGTGCGGCTCGTAAGACAGGCCCGTCTCCTCCAGCATGATCGAGACCTTGACGCCGTTGGGAGTCGGTAAGGAATAAAGCTGGATCCGATCCGGATTTTGGGCGGGCCACTTACGGGTGATGGCGAAATCGGACAGATCGCTCATGTCGCCCCTCATGCGCACGCTCGCCAGACGCCTAGCGCGCGCGAATATGTAAAATTAGCCGACGCGATCAAACGATCGTGAACACCGCGGTTCGTGTCGCTCAGCCGGAGTGCCTCTCCACAATCCCTTCAAGTCGCCCACCTGCAGCATCGCCCCTGCATTTGCTGGGCATCACCTTAACAGACGTGAGCCCGGGATCGGCTATGATAGCGGCGAACTTTTAGATTACCTGGAGGGTGCCGTGAAGATACACCTACCAATGTCAGTCTGGCCGATGTTATTGACCTGCGTGCTTGTTGCCGCGGCGGCCGACGCGGTGCCGGTGTCGCGCCTCGAGGTTCGAATCGTCAACGGGACCAAGGCACTCAGTGCCGGCAGCGAATTGGAGCTGCGCATTTACGAAGCGGGCAAGAGCGTCCGGCGTCTGCCGCTGGCGCATGGCGGGGCGTGGCTTCCCGATTCGACGCATCTGATCCCGGTGAAGCTGAACGAGGCGCTCGATCCACGCAACGTGGTGCGCTTCGCAATCTATTATCGCGCCGACAGTCCACTCGCGCCTGCGTGGGAAGTGGTGGCGGCGGATGTCGAGCTACCCACGGCCCAAGGATCGGTACGATTGCTCGATGCCACCTTGTCCGGCGTGATTGCCAAGCAGGGCGAGCTGGCGTCAGTGGAACGCGATGCGTCGGCCATGGCCTGCGCCAGTGATTCGGATTGCGATGATGGGCGCGCCTGCAATGGCCGCGAACGCTGCGCGCCGCGCTCGCCGGGCGCCGATGCGCGCGGCTGTGTGAAGGGCACACCGGTCGTCTGCCCGGTCAACCAGGTGTGCGGCGAGGGCGTAGGCTGCTACGGCCCGAATTCGCTGAAGACGATCAAACCGGCCGATGATGCATCGAAGCCATGATAGTAGTTGCGCACCCCGAAGTTTTGCGGGTGCTAACAGCGCTCTAACCGACATCGGGTAAGCGAAAAAAAAGGCCCGACTTATGGTCGGGCCTTTTGCGTTTTGGATCCGCGCTGGATCAATGGACCAAGGTTTGGACTAGGTTCCATGGTTGGCGCTGCCTGGAAGAACTGGCGCTACCATTGCGCTCAAGCCGCCGAGTTTCGCAGCTGGATTGAAATGCCGTAAGCTGCGGCTTTCGTGTACTTCGGAGAGCGGTATGGATGGCTCGCCTACATCCGCATTCAACATCGACCTGCGCAGCGACACGGTCACACGGCCGACCGCCGGGATGCGCGCCGCCATGGCGGCCGCGGAAGTCGGCGATGACGTGTATGGCGACGATCCCACGGTCAACCGTCTGCAGGCCATCGCCGCCGAACGCTTCGGCTTCGAAAGCGCGCTGTTTTTTCCAAGTGGAACGCAAAGCAATTTAGCCGCCCTGATGGCGCATTGCGGCCGGGGTGATGAGTTTTTGGTGGGTCAAGAGGCCCACACCTATAAATATGAGCAGGGGGGCGCAGCGGTTCTCGGCAGCATCCAGCCTCAGCCTTTGGAGAACGAGCCGGATGGCGGCATCGCTCTCGAGCGCATTGCCGCGGCCATCAAGCCCGACGACTATCACTTTGCGCGCACGCGATTATTGGCCCTGGAAAACACCATCGGCGGCCGGGTATTGCCGATGAGCTACCAACGCGAAGCCACGGCGTTGGCTCATTCGCGCCGGCTTGCGACTCATCTCGACGGCGCGCGCGTGTTCAATGCCATCGTGAAGCTCAATGTCGACGAACGCACCGGGGTGTCGGGATTTGATTCGGTTTCGATCTGTCTTTCCAAGGGCCTCGGCGCGCCGGCTGGTACCGTGCTGGTGGGATCGCGCGATTTCATTGCCGCCGCGCGGCGCTGGCGCAAGGCGTTGGGCGGCGGCATGCGTCAGGCGGGAGTGCTGGCGGCAGCGGGTTTATACGCGCTGCAGAATCACGTGCAGCGGCTTGCCGATGATCATGCCAACGCCGAGTATTTGGCCGCCGGATTGCGCGCCATGGGATTGAAAGTGGTGCCGCCGCAGACCAACATTTTGTATGTCGATGTCCCGGCGCGCCAAATACAGGGCCTGAAAGCCCATCTGGAAGGCCGCGGCATCAATGTTACGGTGAGCCCGCGCACCCGACTGGTGACGCATTTGGATGTGCCGCGTCCAAAAATCGAAACTGCGCTGCAGGCATTCCGCGAATATCCGCATTGGTCGGATTGACCGTGCGATGACTCGCTGGCGTTGATGGTCTATTCGAAGCCTTGGAACCGGCGGCGCGCAGCCTGCAGGTCTCGCGGCGTGTCGATGTCGAGGCGCGCCGAAGGCATATCGACGAACCGAACGGCCTCGCGCGGCAGTGCGTTCAGCATCTCGCGCAATCCAATGTCGCCCTGAAGCTCAACGCTTCGAGGATACAGCCGGCGCGGCAAAATGAGCGGCGCTCCCCCCTGTCGGCCGATGCGCCGGGCAGTCACGCGTCGACGCGCACCTCGCCAGTTCGATATCAGCCGCATCAGGTCCCGGCGGCGCAGATTCACCAAATCCACCGGCAGCAATAAAAGCGCCGGAGAGTATCGGGCGGCGGTGATCCCGCAGCGCACGGAGCTTGACAGCCCCTGCGTACGCTGCGAATTGTCTTTAAAGACCACATGGATTCCGCGCGCCTCGATCCGATAGCGCGCGGCATTGCGCGGCACGACGGCGATGATCCCTGCGGGCCCGAGATTCGCCGCCAGTTGCAATGCCTTGCGCAGCAAACTTATGCCGTGCACCCGTGCGAGGGCTTTGGGCTCGCCCAGCCGCGAGGAGAATCCGGCTGCCAGGATGAGAACTCGCAGCGCAGGCAGGGAAACCGAATTCATCCTATTATACTGCCTTGACATCCTCCTCTCCCTCAAGGGACTAGGATTCCTTCTGCAAGACGGCGATGTCCCGCCGCGAGGATATTGTGAGCTGCATTGACGTTACGATCATGGACCGTTCCGCACACAGCGCACTGCCATCCCCTCATTCCAAGATCTTTCCGGCCTTTTGGGCCGGCGCGGCTTTTACACACGCTGCAGGGCTGGGTGGAAAACGCTTCATCAACTTCCGCAAACCACACGCCTGCGTCAGCGCATTTGTACAGCAGCATGGTTCGAAACGCGCTCCAGCCAGCATCGAGCACCGACTTGGCCTGTCGGGTCTTGGCCAGCGCAGAGGCATTCACGTTGCCGACGAACAGAGCACCGTTGGCCTGGACCAGGCGGGTACTCAGTTTGTGCAAGAAATCTTTGCGCCGATTCGCGATCTTGGCGTGAATCGCGCGGGATCGGTTTCGACGGCGCGCGCGCTGTGCGCAGGCCAGGGCCGGCTCCAAGTCGCGGTAAAAGCGCTCAGCCTCGATCGGCCGCAGAGCCTCATCACTGAACGCGGCAAAAGTCATCAACCCCAGATCGATGCTCAGGCTCGGTACCGAGCGATCGAGGATCGATTGGGCGGTCGGTTTATTTTTCTCATTTCCCACTCGCTGCGCGCGGGGCACACAGACATTGAGATGCCAACGTCCGCGGCTGTCTTCGCTGAAATTACCTGCACGCAGTTCAAACTTGGAGAGACCATAGCTGTCCCAGAGCGACAACCAACGTCCCGCGAAGTAGATCTGTCCCCCTCGATAGCGAATCGTTCTGACTTTAAAGGGGATCCAGCCCAGAGAGCGGCGTGCACCACCGCTCTTGCGCCAGGCCAGCCGGACTTTTCGATGTGGTCGGCGCCGCCGCGCGTATTCTTCGGCGATCTCCTGCACCGCTTGGACGGGCAGATGCAAGGCACAGTCACCGCGCGTGACCCCTTTGAGAAACGGCCAGAAATCGAATCCCGACAAGAATCGCCGCTCGCGCTCGAATACTTTGACCGACAGCTCGTTGCAGTAGTTGAATACCGTGTTGACCTCTCGGGCCAAGCCGCAAAGCCATGCGGCGTGCTTGTCCTTCACCCGCAGGCGCAGGACCCGGACAGCGGCAAATCGATAACTGGACATCCATACAGTATACCAAAAACCCATCCCATCACACCTCGGCCAACATCGAGAAATGAGGATAGTGGGAGACACACCGCGCCACGCGTGGCGATATCACCCGGCGACCTGAAGGCCAGCGTTTCTCGCGGGAAAATAAGATGAAAAGCGACCCTGTGAATGTCCAGCATCGTCCGTTCATGACGCCGGTCTGGCTGTTCGGCAGCGTCGGTTTCCTGGCTTTGAGTGTCATGATTTTCGCCGTTTGGATGTGGGGCACGGCGAATGCGACCACGGTGATCGTCATTCGTCACGCGGAGAAGGAGACCGGCGAAATGGTCGATCCGCAGCTCTCCGCCGCGGGGGAGGCGCGAGCAGCACTGCTCGAAAGGATGTTTGGCGATTCCAAAGGTCCCGGCCGTCTCGACGCGATTTACACATCTCCCGCATTGCGCAATCGAATGACCGTCGCTCCGCTGGCTGCGCAGCTGGGCATCGTTCCGGTCGTAGCGCCGGCTGACGATACAAGGGGACTGGCGCTGCGGGTGCTGCGAGAACACAGCGGAGGCCGGGTGATCATTGTCGGCCACGTCAACACCGTGCCCAAAATCGTGTCCGAATTGTCGGGAAAAAGCGATATACCCGGCATCGATGAGCGCGATTATGGGGTCATGTATGTCGTGAGCGTACCGCGCATCGGTCGCGCCAATGTCCTGCGGATGAGCTACTGAGGATTCGCGCCACGCAGCATGATTGCCTTGCGCACGAATTCCTCGTGGCGGCCAATCTTGAAATCCGCCAGCACCGCATCGCGAATGCGCCGGCCGCCGTCGATCAAGTACGATGCGCGGCGCACACCGATCCCCAGTGGACCGTTGACGCCATACATTTTGACCACCGCCTTGTGCTGATCCGACAGCAGGACGAACGGCAGTTTGTACTTGTCGCGAAATTTAGCGTGCGACTCGGGGCTCTGCGGGCTGATTCCGACGACTCGAAGTCCCACGCGCTTGATTTCCGCGTCCAGATCGCGCATGAGACAGGCCTGACGGGTGCAGCCGGGAGTGAAATCGGCCGGATAGAAATACAGTACGATCGCACCTGAACTCAATAATTCGGTCAGCGTCCGGTCCGTTCCCGTCTCATCCGGAAGAGTGAATTCCGGGGCACGTTCGCCCGCTTTGAGCATCTGAATCGTCCTCCTATAGCGCATCTTAGCTAGGTTCGCCCCGGCGGCGCGATACTTTGGCAGAACCAATTTTTGCTGCTAGTATTCGTCGCCCTTTTCGGGGGAGTAGCTCAGTTGGGAGAGCGTCGCGTTCGCAATGCGAAGGTCGAGGGTTCGATCCCCTTCTCCTCCACCAATCCCAAGGGGCCGGCGACGGCGCCGGCCTTAAAGCTTTCTGCCTCGGTAGCTCAGTGGATAGAGCGAGTGCCTCCTAAGCGCTAGGTCGCAGGTTCGATTCCTGCCCGGGGCGCTTTTTTGCCATTTCCACCCCCTTCCAGGGACTTCCACTGGTATATAGTTTCGCATGGAAAAGCACGAAAAACATCGGGAAAAATAGCAATTTCTACTTTCGGAGATTTCCATTGAGTGGCAGAACGTAGGGGCGACGGCTTCTTGTGGCAACACGGCTGGCCGTTCCGAATCGAAAGCGATCCGGCCCTGCCACCCGATGATCGGAACCGCCACTTTCTCGGCTCGCCCGAGGGCGCGCTGGTCAAGCTGAACGGCAGCGGCGGGCAGTGCTCGGCGGCCATTTCCAGCTCGCCGGGCCGCAGGCGGAAATGCTGCTCCACAAATACAGCCAAACGAGAAAGGTGGCCTCGCTCGCGCGTTAGAAACGGCAATGCGCGGGCGACGTAGATGCCGCAGCGGCGTGCTCTTGAAATAAGCGGTCTAGCGTACAGACCCACAATCTCTACCAAGCTAAGTTGGGCCGACTTGGCAAAAGACGGAGGGGTTTATGGCCGCAAAATCGCAGGAGACACTGATTACGGCGCTTGATCTAAAGTTTCTATTCAATTCTCCGCAGTTGGAAGTCCCATCCCGGCGCTTGAGAGATGCGATGATAAAACCGAATGAAGCGGATATTGGACGTGCGGTTGCCAATATTCGCGTGTGGCGAAAATATCTACCGCAGGATTGTGTTGTCGCCATGATCAAGGATGGCTGGCAGTGGTCCACTTAATCTATTTTTGAGGGTTTACGGTACGACAGCTCTTCGGTGAAACATCGTGGCCTTCCCCCCGACCTTTGAATTGCTCACCAGCCAGGACGCAGCCTGTCGTACGCCTTCGACATCGGAGCATCGCTCTTTTAGGCTAACAATTGTCTTAACGCGTTCTTGCGATAGATAGGTCCGCCAATCATCGATGATCGGATTGGAACGCGTGGTTTGTATCTTCAGGTGAGACTTGGATTTGGAAGGCTTTATTGTGACTTTGATTGTATCGAGGTACGAGACCCGCGGCGCGCGCCGATTGGATGACCTCGATGCGGTATTCATAGTCGACACCTTTGGTTGCAATAGATACAGACTTCAGACGGCTTGTCTTAGATACAAATCTGGCGTCATGCAGCTACCTTGTACGGAAGTAATCGGTCATACTCTTTCTTGACCACTGCGTAGCACTCGCACGAACGCGTTTCGAGCCCATCGCGATCCAGCACGCGAATCCGACCGGCTTTATACTCAATCAGCCCGGCGTCCTGTAATTGCAGCGCGCCGTCGATCGCAATTTGTGGATCTACCCCCAGCATATGGGCTATAAGTTTTTGAGTCATGATCATCTCTGTACCTTGCAGTCGATCCAGACTTAGCAATAACCAGCGACAAAACTGCTGGTCCAGCGAATGGTGCTTGTTACACGCTGCCGTCTGCACCATTTGCGTCATCAGGGCTTGTGTGTATCGAAGTAGCAAGTGGAGCACCGAACCCGCCCTATAAAAATCCTCTCTCATCCGTTCCGCCGTCAAACGATAGGCACCACCGGCACTCTGCACGACCGCGCGGCTGGAAGTGGACTCGCCGCCCATAAATAGCGATACGCCGAGCACTCCTTCGTTTCCGACAACGGCAATCTCCGCCGCCTCGCCATTGTTCATCATATAGAGAAGCGACACGATCGAGGTTGTTGGAAAGTAAATGTGGGTTAGCGTACTGCCTGGCTCGTAGAGCACTTCCCCCAATACCATGTCGACATATTCAAGATGTGATCGCCAGATCACCCATTGAGCGTGAGGAAGCGCCGCCAAGAGATGGTTCTGTCGAGGATTGTGCGAAGCGTCGATCATCGTGACAGTCCAGAGACTACGTCTTCTTCTTAACGGTCGCCTCAAGAACTAGGTCATGAGCTACGTACTACGGACAGGCCAAAAGATTACAGCGATCATGAGGATAGTTCCGAGAATGCCGCCATATACATGTGATCCTCCTTTGTACGACTGCATTAGGCACGCATTTTGTGTTCGCGTCGGTGCGCTGAGCGACGGATGCCCGCGTTTTCCTCTTGGTTCCGATGCTTGCAAGTTGTTGCGTCCACTGGAGACGGGGACTAGTTTGGTGCTAGTCCCCTAACCAGTGATGCACAGCGGCACCATGCATCGCTACCAAGCTAGTTATTGGCGGACCCGCGATGCATTGACCCGCGGAGAGGACCCGTTTTGTAGGCTACAGCTGACGGGAGCTTGCGCGTTTGCGCGATGGCGGAGCGCTGAGGGTTTCAGGTAGCTTGCTCAGTTAAACAAACTGAAGGTGAATATCATGAATATTAGGCTCTTCACAGCAATAAGCCTTGTTATGTTGGCCACTCTTTCGGGCTGTAACGATGCAAAATCGCCCAACACAGTCTCGAATGATGTCGCTGCGGCTCAACAAGCGGCTAACAAAAAAGTGTCTGAAGCCCGAGCGGAAGCAGCGAAGGACGACGCTAAGGCCACCGATAAGGTGAACGATAAGAGTCATGATCTTAGCGACGCCGAAGCGAGAGGTGCCTACGATGTCGCAATGGCAAAGGCTGAGGGCAGCCATGAGGTCGCCTTAGAAAAGTGCAAGGCCATGAGCGGAGACTCGCAATCCAAGTGCAAGGACATGGCGGATGCAGATTACGCTGCTGCCAAGGCCAATTCGAAGGTCAACGAAGTCGCGGCCACGCGGTAGCCAAAAAAATGAAGCCGGCGGGCTAATGCCGGCTCACGGACTAAGCTTTCGTGACCCGTCCAGCGTATGAGTAAGTGAGCCGCGGTGACCAGGCCTACATTCCAAGGATCTGAGAAGTTATAACAGCGGAATCGATGTGTCATTCATTGCCTGGATCGTGCTTGGACTCGTTGCTGGTTTCATTGCCAGCAAAATCGTCAGCAAATCCGGCCGTGGCCTGTCACTCGATATCTTGTTGGGCGTCGTCGGCGCAGTTTGCGGCGGATATATATATCAGGCTTCCGGGAAGGCGGGGGTCACGGGCGTGAACACCTACAGTCTTCTAGTCGCTCTTGCCGGCGCCGTGATTTGTCTGACCATCTATCATCTATTTTTCGGCGTAGCGGGGCAACGGTCTGACTAGCGGCGCGTGGCCCCGCGTCCACCCACCGCGGCTCGGCCGAGGCATCCATGGCAGGAGCTTGCGCGCTGACCGGTGTCTGGTCGTGCTGGCGCAAACTTCCGACAATTTCAGCAAACGTCAAGGCAGACTCTTGATGTCTTACTCGGTTTATCCGTCGTTCTCATGACGGATAACCTAGCAGCTGACGGATAACCTGGCCACTTAGCGGAATCCAATCATGGCTGTCCGCTTCCGGGAAGCGAATAACAGGGGACGAGCGACCGGTCGGGAGTCGCCTCACGACCGGTACCGGAACCAGGTGCGGTACCGTACAGACCCGCGTAGGTGTTACGCCTACATTCCGGTTAGCACTACTCCTACGAGCAGCGGAAAGCACAGTGACGAATATCGATGCCACAATGTTAGCGCCTGACCTCTCAGGCCGCTCAGACGATCCAATCGAAAGCGCCGAGCAGATCACTGCTGACAACGAACGGTCAGAGCGAAACATCCGGCTGTGGAGTTTGTATCTGCCGCCGGAGTGCGTTAACGCAATGATTCGAATGGGGTGGGATCGGTCGACTTGATCCCCTCTCGGTCAGATTGATTCCCCTTTGTGCCGCCTCGTTTGGCGGCCTTTTTTTTGCTTGGCGGCGGTCGGTCACGCCGCTAATTTCTCGGGAAGCAGCCGGTCGTATTCTTTTTTGACCACGGCGTAACATTCGCAGGTGCG
>DATMRC010000040.1:0-9610 GCA_035567075.1 Steroidobacteraceae bacterium | reverse complement strand
TTCGTAGCTGCGGCTGGTCGCGTGTCCGAGCCATGAAATCACCGGTTTGAAGGCGGTGCCGTCGTTTTCACCCACCTTGTTGCGGCTGTCCGTGAATCCGAGAGTCACGGTGGTCAGATCGCCGAACATGTCCTGGCTCAGCGAAAAATGCGTCGTGTTGGAAATGTAGTCGCGCTCGGTGCTGTTCGTATACGACAGGTTGTACTGCGTCTTGTCGTGGATGTAGTCGACCGAGAGGCTCTTCTGCTTGCGTTCGTCCTTGATGACGCTGGCCTGACTCAGGACGTCGATCGAGGCGCCGCTCACCTTGTCGACGAAGTAGTTGGCCTCCGCGGAGAAATTCTCGGAGAATTTCTTGCGCACCAGCACCGACTCGCCGGTGATGTCCATCCCGCCGCCGCTGTACTTGCTGTAAAAGAGATCGGCGCGATCATCCGGCAGCACAGCGGCGCCCGTGCCGCGCACCAGCAGCAACGCAGCGATCACTGCTGCACGGGCGAAGATGCGTTGCCGTTGCGCCATGCGTCAATTACAGCCGCAGCCGCCGCCGGTGCCGCCGGTGGCGCCGCGCGATCCCTCGCGCGATTCACGAATGTGATCCAGGTAGGCTCCGGAGATGGCGTCGCGGTCCCAGGCCATGATGGGATCGGCGAGGCGATCACGCTCATAAGGCTTTACCCAGGGCTGGATGCTGCACGCTGAAAACAGCAGGACGGCACCCAGCGTCAAGACAGGGCGGAGGCGCATGGCTTATTCCCGAATGAGTTTACGGATCAGATCCTGATAGTCGTTTTCGTCGCCGGGCTTGTAGCCGCGATGGACGTAGCGGATCTGGCCTTTGCGATCGATGATCACCGAACTCGGCATCTCATCGACGTGGTAGGCCTTGCTGACCTGGTTGGCCGGATCGAGCAGCACCGGAAAGCTCACGGGTTTGCGGGCCAGCAGTTCCTTGACCGCCGGCGACTCCTTGTCGACGTTGACGCCGATCAGGGTGAATCCCGCCGGTTTGTACTTCTTGTACATCTGGTCCAGCAGCGGCATTTCCTGCTGGCACGGTCCGCACCATGTCGCCCAGAAATTAACCATCACCACCTGGCCCTTGTACTCGCCGAGGCCGCCGGGCTGGCCGCTGAGATTGGTCAGCGTGAAGGCGGGCGCGGGACCTGCGGCGTCGCCGCTTGCAGCAAACGCGCTCGAGACGATCACGATCGCGGCCAGCGCGCAGCGTTTCAATAAATTGGCAGTGGAAGTATGCATTGATCATCACTCCTGATCAGAAGAAAAAGGTTAAGCCCAGAGTGGCTTCGATGTTGTCGACATTCTTGGTACGGCCGGTCAAATCGGTCTCGAAGATGTGGTCTCTAACATCCAGATGAATCGCCATCCAGTCGGTTATCAGCAGCCGCTCGCCCACGCCAAAATTCAACGCGAACTGGTCCTTGTCGGCAAATTTCACGTCGCCCATGCCGACCGTCACATACAGCGCCGAATTGAATGCGCGTCCTCTCCCTAGAAAGATCTCGCCCGGCAGTACGTTGTAGCCTACGTCCAGGTCGTAATACGTGAAATACCTCCCAGAGTTGCTGACCACCGTGATATCCGGAAACACATCCTCGAGGCTGGTGGTTCCGACCTTGGAACGGGCCGCATAGGCCTCGAGAAAAATATCCTCCGAGACGTGATACGCGGCGCGCACGCCGTACAGCGGATTGGTGCCGAAGTCCTGGACGCTGATCGCGCCAAAATACGCGCCGACCTCGAAGTCCTTGGCCTTGATCTTCGGCGTTTTCACGACGCGGCGGGTCACCTGCGGCTCGACGATCGAAGGCTCGCCCTGCGGCTCTTCCGCAACGACTTCGGGCGGACCCTTGTTGCCGCGGTGAAACCAGCTGCAGCCGGACAACAGCGCCGCGACTAGAAGAACACTGCTAAGTCTAGTTTCCATTCTTCTAGATCCTCATACACATTCTGATTGTTGAACACGACATAGTGGCGCCAATCGGCGCGCCACATGAAGCGCCTGGTAATGAATCCTCGGGCACCGAGCGACGCGTACGCCATGGTGTTGTGGGCCTGCAGCGGCGCAGGCGGAACTACATCTTGAATATATTGGTACGCCGCGCCGACACTCGCCGTCGGCGAGAACCATTTCCATTCCGGAATGAACGTGTGGCGCAGGCCAATCGAAGCCACATAGCGGTTGTCCAGTGTCCCGAACGCCTGCTGCAGCACGCCTTCCACATCCAGACTTGACGTCAGGCCGAAATCGACATAGGTGGTAACCAGGTTTTCGCGGTTGTAAACGCCGTAGCCGGCGCCGGCTTCCCAGCGATGGCTGGCGAAATCCGGATATGGCGGTATCGGCGCCGGTTCGCCGCTGGCCAGCAGCGTGCGCGACAGATCGGCGCGGCGCACCCAGCCTTCCTGTCCGCGCGGTGCGCGAACCTTGTACCAGTCGGTGCGGCTGTACAGCACGGTGACGAGCTCATCGCGCCCAATCACGTATACGATCGGAAAGCCGCGCCCCGGCCCGGAGTGCATTTCCAGGTACGGGTCGGTGACCACGAGTACCAGGTATTTCTCCGCGGCATTCGCCAGTCCTACATTTAACGTCTGCAGCAGCAGCACCAGCGCGAGCAGACGACGCATCAGTTCAGTTCGCTACGGGCGCGACAAACGGATCGTTGTAATACTGGGCGCCAATGTCGAGCCATTCGGTTATCAATCGCAATTCAGCGGGCGACAAGTAGCCGGTGTGATCGAGTACAGGGTCATGAAAACTACCGTCGAACATCCTCAGGAAAGTTGTCGAACCCGCTGCACTGCCGGCAGCCATCGGCGGCGCCAGCGACACGGGCACCATGATCGTGGTCGGCAGCCCGGTCACGGGATCCGGAGGACCCGGTGCCGGCACCAACAAATCCTGCAACACGCCCATATTAAGCGTCTGTTCGTTGTGAGGGAACAGCACTTCCTCATATGAGGTGACGACGGTCGGGTCGACACTCGATGCACCGCCCGTCAAGTCTAGCTGGCCCTGAGGCACCTGCACCATGGCCATCGCGTTCACCGGATTGTGACAGGTCACGCAAACCGCCGGGGTGACGCCGTCGGGCGCCAGGCGGGTCGGCAGACTCCACACCGATTGCAGGAACGTTTGCTTCACGGGGTCGCTATCGTAATGGATCGTGATTCGGCATTGCGCGGTCCACGGCACACAATTCGCATTGGTCGGCGGCGACTCCGAGAGTCCCGTGACGCCGCCATAGGGATACGAGAAGCTCGCGTCGGTCTGTCCCGCCGGCGGCGTAATGCCCGCGGTCCAAACATTGCTGTAGATCACATCCGAGGTCAGGAGCTGCGAGCAGGGGGCGGCTGCGCCGCTCGGGGTCTTGCCGTTCGCGCAGGTGATCCTGGATAGGGTCTGAGCCATGGTTTCACCGGCGTTGGCAAACAGCGTCGGACTGGTATTCGGAAACGGCTGACCGGTGGTCGGCGCGCCCGGATTAACCGGGTTGGTCAATCCTGCGCGGCCATGCGAGGTCATGTTGACGGTGGTGTGGCAGCCGTTGCAGGTCTTGGTCTCTCCCGGAAGCAATTGCAGCCAGCTGGTGTGCCGCGACAGGACGCGGCGCGTATTCGCATCGACGATGTCGATGGTGAACGGAACATTGGCGGGCACCTGGATCTGCACCGAACCGTCGGGTTGAATGGGCGCATAGCCGAGAATTTCGCGCATGCCCATGCCGGCCGGGCCGAACGCCGAGTTGTTGATCTTGCGCACGGTCTTGTCCGGGATTTCCACCGACTTCTGAATTCGGATGAAGCGAAACGGACGCGAATAGAAGGGCGCCTGGCTCGGATCCGCCTGGCCCGCAATATTCGGCACCGCGGTGTCCGTGCCGTCCACATCATAGACGCTGCTGATATCCAGCAGGCCGACACCCGCGGTGGCCATGTTCTGCTGTGCGCCGGGGGCCGGGGCCCCATCGACCAGGGTGGTCGGCACGGGCTTGCGAGCCTGCAGAATCACCGGCTCGACGACCATGGTACCCACATCGGCGCTCAACACCGGACCCAAGGTGCCTTGATCCAGATCGTAGATCCACAAGGTGTACTGCGGAGGCGCCATGGTCACATTGGCACCCGAGGTATTCGCGGCGGTGCAAAGGTTGGTGGTGTTGGGTGTTACCGTGGTATCGAGGACCAGGCAGGGGGACCAACTCACCATCATGCGGTTGGTGCCGTCGTAAAGAGGAAACACCGAGGCAAATCGGCCGCCCATGGAGGGCAGATTCGCATCCGTGGTGACCCCCAAGGCCGTGGTGCTCGCCTGCGCCGTACCGGCGGCGCCGCCCGGCGTGGCCGGCTGATGGATTTCGACGAAGCCGGGCGCGTTGATCGTGACGATGTCGCCGCCGAGCTGCGTGCCAATGAAGGGCCGCACAATGGCGACCAGCGCACCGCTGGCAAGCTCCCGTGCATTCAGGAACTGGATCACGTTGTTGTTGGTGCCCGCGATATTGGCGCCGGTCGCATGGCTGTTGGCGCCATAGTAGAGCTGCAGCCCGGTGCCGTCAGGATTGGCGCGATACAAGCTGACCTGGTCGCCGTTGGTCGTTTCCCAGCGGGAGAAGATGATCTGCCCGTTGGCCGAGATGCTCGGTGCAAAATCGTGGTTGGTGTTGAAACTGATCTGATGCGCCTGGGTGCCGTCGCCGTTCATCACGTGCAGCAGGAAGATCGCCTGCTGGCGGTTGTCGGTCTGGGCCGAGTACTGCGGGCGACCTTCATCCAGCAGAATGGATTGCGTCGCGAGCTGGCGCGTCGAGGCGAATACGATCCTGCCGTCCGGCAGGTAGCGCCCGCCCACGTCGTGGCCGGCGGTGATGCTGTCGTTGGTCAGCTGAATTGTGGTCTTGGCCGCCGCGTCATACTGGTAGATATGCCAGTTCGGCTGCTTGGGATCGGTGTTCTTGAGGTTCGGATTGAGCGGCAGGCGCAGCGAAAATATCAGTTTCGTGCCGTCCGGCGACGCATCCAGATCGCGGACATCGCCCTTGCCCTTGGTGATGGCGGCGGTGATGTTGGTTTCGGCGCCGCCCGAGCTCGCGGTATCGCGGATGTAGACATCGCCGCCCGTCATCGAGGTGATCAGGTCGCGCACGTTGTCGAAATCTTTGGTGATCACCGGGCGCTTGATGTACGCCAGCGGATAATTGGTGATGCCGGGCGTCAGATTTTGTCCACCCGCAAGCCCCGGTGCATGACCGGTCGTGGCGCTTTGGCAGCCGAGCACCGCCAGCATGGGCAGGGCAAGAGCTGCGAGTTTCAGCAAACCGTGACGTTGTTCACGCGGACTGAAGATGTTCATTTGTGGCTACCTATACACATTGGTTCGGTTCAGCGATCGGCCGGCACGCGTGAAGGCGGCATCATTGAACTTAATCGGTGTCATGGGCGCATCTTCGTTTGATGCGCCTATGCATACTGTTAACGCACTCACAGAAGAACTTGTCCATATCCGTTTCTCTGTGCACGCCCTGACAGACCGTGCGGCTATCGATGCTCAGGATATAGGTGCACTCTTGATGGTCGTACTGTCGCGAAACACCGACGTCGTTCGGATGAGACATTACTGGGGCGTTTGGCGGCTGCGTATATTGGCCCCCAGTCGAACCGACAACTCACGCGAGTGGATGCGCATATGAACAACGGGATGGAGAAACCAATGAGGCAGATTGCACGCCACGCGGCGGCCACGCCGCATCTTGTAACGCTCGCTGTGCGCGCAGCCGCGTGTGCAGGCGCTCTCGCACTGCTTGGTGGACCTGCGTTTGCGCAGGCGCCCAATGCCGATCAAGCGACGCGTATGTACAACCGCATCGCCGGTGTGCCGCCGACCGCCGCGCAGCTGGCGCAAATGACGAGTGCGGGAGACGCTGTTACCGCGGCCCTCATCGCGACCAACGATCCTGCGTTCTACAACAACACCATCCGCAACATGGCGGCGCCCTGGACCAACCGCAATCAATCGGTGTTCGTGCCGCTCAATGATTACACCGCCACCGTGATCGGCATGGTGCGCGACAACGTTCCTTTCAATACATTGCTGAGCGCCGACCTGGTTTACATCGGCGATGGCAAGTCCGGCGAGGGGACTTATTCGCCGGCCAACAACGCCATGTACGATGCGCTGGACGCCAACAATGTCGATCTCAGCGCACACCTGGTAACGAGCGTGCAGTCGGCACTGTCCGGCATACCGGCTGCGGCGACCGCCGGCATCATAACCACGCGCGGCGCAGCTTCTGCCTTCTTCATCAACGGTACCAACCGGGCGATGTTCCGCTTCACGATGCTCAATCATCTGTGCAACGACCTGCCGACCGTGATGGACATCACGCGGCCGCCGGATCGAATTCGCCAGGACGTGACGCGCAGCCCGGGCGGCGCCAGCACACTGTTCCTGAACAACTGCATCGGCTGCCACAGCGGCATGGATCCGATGGCGCAGGCGTTCGCCTACTACAACTTCAGCGCGACCGATCCGACGATGACCGATACCACCGGCCAGATCGTCTATACCGCCGGCCAGACCCAGCCGAAGTACCATATTAACAACACCAATTTCCCGCAAGGGTTCAACACCCCGGACGACAGTTGGAACAACCACTGGCGCACCGGACCGAACTATGTGTTGGGCTGGAGCGCGACCCTGCCGGGCAGCGGCAACGGCGCAAAGTCCATGGGCCAGGAACTGGAGAGCAGCGCGGCATTCACCAGCTGCCAGGTCACCCGGGTGTTCAAGACGGTGTGTCTGCGCGCGCCGAACTCCGCCGCCGACTTCACCCAGATCAATTCGATGATCACTTCGTTCCAAGCGCACAACTATTCGCTGCGGCAACCCTTCGCTGAAGGCGCCGCTTACTGCATGGGGAATTGAGCATGAACGCTACACGCATTACCGGCTTGATCGCTCTCGCAGCGTCATTCGCCTTAAGCGCATGCGGCGGCGGCGGCGCTCCGACTGTTGCCAACGTTGCGCCTTCGCAGGCGGCAACCGCGAGCGCCTATACGGGACCTGCGCCGGCAACGGCGGACGTCCAGGCCTTCGAGGTCAACCTGTGGAACAACATCCGCGTGCAAAACCGCTGCGGACAGTGCCACAACGCCACCTCACCGGCACAGATGCCGAATTTCGCGCGCAGCGACGATGTGAATCTCGCGTACGTGCAGGCCAACACGGTCGTCAACCTGGCGCAACCCTCGATGTCGACCATGGTCGTCAAGGTGAGCGGCGGGCACAACTGCTGGCTCGCCGACAACAATGCTTGCGGCCAGATCTTGACGACATGGATCACCAATTGGGCCAACGCCACCGGCGCCACGGCCACCACCACGGTGCAATTGGTGGCGCCGCCGGTGCAAACGGTGGGACAGAGCTTGAACTTCCCGGCGTCCTACACCGACTACCAGAACACGGTGTACACGCTGACCAGCAAGTATTGCGTGCGCTGCCATTCCACGACCGCAGATCCTTCCGTGGAACAGGCGCCTTATCATGCGGACCCGAATCTCAATATCGCCTATCCCGCGGCGATCCCGAAGATCGACTTCACGGGCTGCAGTCCGTTCGTCGCCGGCAACAGCGACGGCACCACGACTCCCTTGTCGTGCGGCGTGAATTCGCGCCTCTATCAGCGGCTGCTCACCGACAACCACAACTGTTGGGACAATTGCGCATCCGATGCGGCGCAGATGCTGGCGCAGATTCAGGCATTTGCACAAATGCTGACCCCGTCCAACATCGATCCCAGCCTGGTGGTCAGCAAGGCCATTACGCTCACGCAGGGCACCATCGCGAGCGGCGCGAGCCGCTACGATGCCGATACGATCGCCAAGTACGAGTTCCAGTCGGTCGTCAACAACACAACCTTTGACACCAGCGGCATCGACCCGGCCGCGGATCTCACGATCTCGGGCAACGTCACCCTGGCCGGCGGTTGGGGCATCATTGTCGGCGCCGGCGGCAAGGCGCAGGCGACGACCTCGTCAAGCTCGAAGCTTTACAATCTCATCCAGGCGACGGGCCAGTTCTCGATCGAGGCCTGGGTTGCCCCGGCGCTGGTGGCGGCCGACAAATCCTATATGGTCAGTTACTCGGGCGGCGACACCACGCGCAACTTCACCCTGGGCCAGACCAACCAGGACTATGACTTCATGTTGCGCACCTCGACCACGGCGCTGACCGGCATGCCGCAGCTGCAGACTCCGAATGCTGCGATGGCCCTGCAGGCATCCCTGCAACACGTGGTGCTGACCTACGATTCGGTCAACGGCCGGCAGATTTTCGTCAACGGCGTGAATGTCGGCGGGGCGGATCCGCAGAAGGGCGGCACCATCTCCAACTGGGACAGCACCTTCGCGTTGGTCCTCGGCAACGAAGTGTCGGGCGATCGATCCTGGCAGGGACTCATCAAGTTCGTCGCCATCCACAGCCGCGCCATGACGGCGGCGCAGGTGATGCAGAACTTCAACGCCGGCGTGGGCGAACGCTACTACATGCTGTTCAACGTCGCGAACGTGACCAACGTCTCGCAGTCCTACATCATGTTCACGGTCAGCCAGTACGACAGCTACGGCTACCTCTTCTATCAGCCCACGTTCATCTCGTTGGATCCGACGGTAACTTCGGCCAACCTGCCCAGCATTCCGGTGCAGGGCATTCGTATTGGCTTGAACGGTGCGATTCCGCAGGTGGGCCAGGCCTATATACCGCTGAACACCACCGTGACCGCGGCCAACTACACTGCAACAGGCGAGGTGCTGTCGCCCATCGGCACCGTGATCGCCCTGCAAAGCGGCCCTGCCACCGATCAGTTCTTCCTGACCTTCGATGTGCTGGGCAGTCAGACCCATGTGGTGGTCGAGCCGATTCCGACCGCGCCCGCGCCCTCGCCGGGACCGGTGGTCGCGGATATCGGCGTGCGTACCTTCGCGCAGGTCAATTCGACGCTGTCGGCACTCACGGGCGTGCCCACATCAAATGCGAATGTCGTAGGGACTTACCAGGCGGTGCAGCAGCAGCTGCCGGCGACTCCCACGCTGGAGAGCTTCTCCGCGGCGAATCAGGTCGGTGTCGCGCAGCTCGCCATCCAGTACTGCAACGTGGCGGTGAATACTCCAGCGCTGCAATCGCAGTTGTTCGGATTCAGCCTGAGCCCGAGTCAATTTACGACTCAGCCGGGGATAGATTCGGTGACCAGCGCGCTCGCACAACGAGTCCTGGGTTCAGGCCTCAAGAGTGCGCCGCCCGCATCGAGCATTACCAACGAACTGAGCACGCTCATCGGCCAGTTGTGCACGACGAACTCGTGCACGACCTCCATGGGTACGAATGCAGTGGCCGCGGCCGCGTGCGCTACCGCCTTCGGCAGCGCCAACATGTTGATCAATTAAGCAAGACGGAAGAGGTCTTTACTTATGAGCAAGAAATCAAAGCCGTTGGGATTAAACGAGCCGTTCCGTCACCAGGACCATCCGCGGCCGCGCACGCGCCGCGAATTCCTCGCGCAGGGCTTCATCACCGGGGCCGCGACGGTGG
>DATMRC010000039.1:0-6460 GCA_035567075.1 Steroidobacteraceae bacterium | reverse complement strand
CCGCCGGACTCGAGCAGCCCGATCTGGCGCTCGACCTCGTAGTTGATGGCGCGCTCGACAAAGCGGAAGGAATTGAGGTTCTTGATTTCCGCGCGCGTGCCGAACTTTTCCGAGCCTGCCTTGCGCACCGAGACGTTGGCGTCGCAGCGGAACGAGCCCTCCTGCATGTTGCCGTCGCAGATCTGAAGGTAACGGACCAAGGTGTGGATTTTCTTCATGTACGCGACCGCTTCCTTGGCCGAGCGCATGTCGGGTTCGGAGACGATTTCGAGCAGCGGAGTGCCGGCCCGGTTCAAGTCGATGCCGGTGGCATTGGCGAGGCCCTCGTGCAGCGATTTGCCGGCATCCTCCTCGAGATGCGCGCGCGTGATGCCGATGTTCTTCACCGTACCGTCCTCGAGCATCACCTTGAGCGAGCCGCGGGCCACCACCGGGAGCTCGTACTGGCTGATTTGATAACCCTTCGGCAGGTCAGGATAGAAATAATTCTTGCGCGCAAACACGGAGCGGTGCGCAACCGCGGCGCCGATTGCCAGGCCGAATTTGACCGCCATTTGCACGGCTTGCGCGTTCAGCACCGGCAGTACGCCGGGATACGCCAGGTCTACGAGATCGGCCTGCGTGTTAGGCGGCGCACCATAAGCCGTTGCGGACCCCGAGAAGATCTTCGACTTCGTGGCCAGTTGCGCGTGAATCTCGAGGCCGATGACCGTTTCCCAGGCGCTCATCACTCGTACCCCCGCGGCGCGCGCCGGTGCCAATCGGTGGCCTGCTGGAATTGGTGTGCGGCATTCAAGAGTTTTGCCTCGGCAAAATGCGGCCCCACCAGCTGCAGGCCCATCGGCAGCTCATCGACGAAGCCGCAGGGCAGCGACACGCCGGGAAGTCCCGCGAGATTCGCGCCGATGGTATAGATGTCGTTCAGATACATGGTGACCGGGTCATGCATCTTGGCGCCGATGTCGAAAGCCGGTGTCGGCGTGGTGGGGCTGATCACGAGATCCACCTTGTCGAACGCCGCGCGAAAATCGTCGGTGATCAGGCGGCGCACCTTTTGTGCCTTCAAATAGTAGGCGTCGAAATATCCGGCGGACAGTACGTAGGTGCCGGTCATGATGCGGCGTTTGACCTCGGCGCCGAAGCCCTCGCCCCGCGATCGCGTGTAAAGATCCAGAAGGTCCGCGGGCTTCTCGCAGCGGTAGCCGAACCGTACACCGTCGAATCGGGACAGATTCGAGGAGCACTCGGCCGGCGCGACCACATAGTACGTGGGCACCGACAGGGGCAGATGCGGCAGGCTGACCTCGAGCGTTTCCGCGCCCAGGCTTCGGTAGATCTTCAAGGCGTCGTGGATGAGCGCCGCGTTGCGCGCTTCCAGACCCTCGAAGAATTCCCGCAGCAAGCCGATTTTCAGTCCCTTCAAGGGAGCGCTCAAAACGGCGGCGTAGTCCGGGACCGGCGCGTCGACGCTGGTCGAATCCTTGGGATCGAAGCCGGCCATCACCTGCAAAACCGACGACGCATCCGCCGCCGAGCGGGCGAAGACCCCCGCCTGATCGAGGCTGGAGGCGAAGGCGATCATCCCAAAGCGCGACACGCGGCCATAGGTCGGCTTGACGCCCGTGACTCCGGTCAAGGCCGCCGGCTGGCGGATCGAACCTCCGGTATCGGTGCCGGTCGCGAATGGCGTCAGGCGCGCGGCGGTCGCGGCCGCCGACCCGCCCGACGACCCGCCGGGCACTTTGGCCGTATTCCAGGGATTCCTGACCGGCCCGTAGTAGCTGGTCTCGTTGGAGGAGCCCATGGCGAACTCGTCCATATTGGCCTTGCCCAGCATCACCGTGCCCGCCTCCTTGAGCCGCGCCACCACGCTCGCATCGTAGGGCGCCACGAAGTTGTCGAGCATGCGCGAGCCGCAACTGGTGCGCACACCTTCGGTGCAGAAAATATCTTTATGAATGAGGGGGATGCCCAGCAGTGGGCCGCGCTCGCCCGCCGCAAGCCGGCGGTCGGCCGACTCCGCATCTTGCATCGCCCGGTCCGGTGTCTGTGTGATGAACGCGTTGAGCGCAGGGTTCAACCGTTCGATCCTGCCGAGAAAGTGGCGGGTGAGCTCGACGCTGGAAATCTGTCTTTTGGCGAGGCGGTCGGCGAGTTCGCCGATATTTAGGTTATGCAGCATCACTCAAGAATAGCACCGGTCTAGTCGAGCACTCGCGGCACGACGTACAGACCCGCCGCCACCGCCGGCGCGTTGAGTTGGTATTTCGCGTGATGGTCGCTTTGCGTCACCTCATCGGCGCGCAGACGTTGATGCTGGCCGTCGAGCGGATGCGCCATGGGCAGAACGCTGCCGACATCAGCCCGCGACAACTCGTCGACGAAATCGACGATGCTCGACAAGCTGGTCACATAGACCGGCATCTCTTGCTCTGTGATCGAGAGTCGCGCAAGGTGCGCGATTTTCTCCACGTCTTGACGAGTTAGGCTCATAGGCTGACTGCTCAAAATGCGCAGCAACTCACGCAAAATAAGCCCAGGCGATGATACACGTTGTCTTGTGATATGTCGTGTCGGTTGTTACATTAGCCGATCTTTTTTTAACCCCAAAAGTCTACGAAAAATTCAACATGTTCAAACGCCTTAGAGGTTATTTCTCCAATGACCTTTCAATCGATCTCGGCACCGCGAACACCCTGATATACGTGCGCGAGCGCGGGATTGTTCTCAACGAGCCCTCGGTCGTCGCAGTGCAAGATGAACCGACGCGCGGCGGCAAAATCATCGTCGCCGTCGGCGTGGAAGCCAAAAACATGCTGGGCCGGACCCCGGGCCACATCACGGCGGTTCGGCCGATGAAGGATGGGGTCATTGCGGATTTCACCTATACGGAGAAAATGCTGCAGTACTTCATCAAGAAGGTCCACGGCAACCGCTTCTTGAGCCCCAGCCCGAGGGTGCTGGTGTGCGTCCCCTTTGGATCCACGCAGGTGGAACGGCGCGCCATCAAGGAGTCGGCAGAGGGTGCCGGCGCGCGCAGCGTGGATATCGTCCCGGAACCGATGGCGGCGGCGGTAGGCGCGGGCCTGCCGGTGCAGGAAGCCCGCGGTTCCATGGTGCTCGATATCGGCGGCGGCACCTCCGAGGTGGCGGTGATCTCCCTGAACGGCATCGTCTACGCGGCCAGCGTGCGCATCGGCGGCGACAAGTTCGACGAGGCCATCACCAACTATGTCCGGCGCAATTACGGAATCTTGATCGGTGAAGCGACGGCGGAGCGCATCAAGCTGGAAATCGGTTCGGCTTATCCCGGCCAGACGGTGCGCGAGATTTCCGTCAAGGGCCGCAATTTATCGGAAGGCGTGCCGCGAAGTTTCACACTCAACTCCAACGAAATATTGGAAGCGCTGCAGGAGCCTTTGCAGGGCATCGTCGGCGCCGTCAAACAGGCGCTGGAACAAACCCCGCCTGAACTCGGCGCCGATGTGGCGGAGCGCGGCATCGTGCTGACCGGCGGCGGCGCGCTGCTGCGCGACGTCGATAAATTGCTGATGGAAGAGACCGGATTGCCCGTGGTGGTTGCGGACGACCCGCTGACCTGCGTTGCGCGCGGCGGCGGCCGGATCCTCGAACTCACCGAGGAGCACGGGCCGGGCATCTTCGGACTGGAGTAATGCGCGCGACGCGGAGACACGCCCCATCGGATCCTTCCGCCCATGGTCGCCTTTCGTAACACCGACACATCCCAGCGCACGACGGGACTTCTGCTCCGCTGCGTCCTGTATTCGCTGTTGGCCCTGGGGTTGATCATCGTCGACAAGCGCTACGACCATCTCGGCAGGATTCGCCGCGTCCTGTCGGTCGTCGCCTACCCCGTGCAGGTTGCGGTGGCCAGCCCGTTCGACGGCTGGAACTGGTTCAAGGACAGCGTGACAACCCGCGATGCGCTGCGCGCCGACAAGGCCAAGCTCGAGGCCGAGCTGCGCATCGCGCAGTTCCGGCTGCAACGCTACGAGGCGCTGGAGGCCGAGACGCAAAGGTTACGCGCGTTGCGGGAAAGTACCGTGGGGGTCACGGACCGCTTCGTCATCGGCGATGTCATGGATGTGGATCTTGATGCGTTCCGCGAGCGGGTGCTGGTCGACAAGGGCGCGGGCGACGGAGTCTATGTGGGACAGGCGGTATTGGACTCGGGCGGCGTCTTTGGCCAGGTAGCGAGGGTCGGGCAGCTTACCAGCGAAGTGATTCTGGTCAGCGACCCTGCACATGCCATACCCGTTCAGATCAACCGCACGGGATTGCGCACGATTGCGGTCGGCACCGGAGATATGAACCGGTTGAAGCTGCCCTATCTGCCGACCAGCGCCGACGTCATCGCCGGCGATTTATTGGTGACCTCCGGACTCGGGGGCGGATTTCCGGCGGGCTATCCCGTCGGCACGGTTGCGGAGGTCAAGCGCGATCCGGCGCAGTCCCTTGCCGACGTCGACGTAAAGCCGGCCGCGGCCCTCGAGCGCTCGCGGGAACTCATGTTCGTCTGGCTGAAGCCGCAAACCGCGGAAGTTCTGCCGACCCCCGCGGCGCCGAAGCCTGCCGCGCCGAAGCCTGCGGCGCCCAAGCAGGCGGCAGCCAAGCCATGATGCACGACAACCGAATCCGCCGATTTCCGATGCTGCTGTCGACGCTGGTCGCCCTCGCCCTGGCGGTTCTGCCGCTGCCCGCGGTGTTGGAACCGCTGCGCCCGGACTTTCTGGTGCTGGTGGTGTTCTATTGGTGCATCGAGTCGCCGCGCGCCGGCGGCCTTGGACTGGCTTTCGTATCCGGTCTCGCCCTCGATCTCGTCCATGGCGTGGTGCTGGGTCAGCACGCGCTGGCGCTCACGCTGATGGGCGCGTGGGCCACGCACCTGCGGCTGCGCATCCGGGTGTACTCGGTTCTATCGCAATGCCTGACAATTTTCCTGTTGCTGACCGGATATCAGTTCGTGCTGTTTTGGGTCGACGGTGCCACCGGCAATCCGGTGACGACATTCAGCCGCTGGCTGGCGCCCTTCATCGGCGCGCTGCTCTGGCCGGCGCTGGTCAACGCATTCGGCAACCTGCGTGGGCGATCATGATATTCGATGAATTTTCACCATCCCGGACGCGGCGCACCCTGACCGCGGGCGGCAAGACCTTGCGTGCGCTCGGCCTCGACGGTCCGCTGACGGGGGTATTGGCCATCATCGTCTGCATCGGCATTCTGGTGGTGTACAGCGCCTCCGGCGAAAACTGGAAGATGGTGGAGCATCATTTGGCGAACATCGCGATCGCGGTCGCGGCGCTGCTGGCCCTCGCCAAGTTCGCGACTCCGCAGTACCTGCGCCTGTTCGCCCCGGTCGCATACATCGTCGGTGTGCTGCTCCTGATCGTGGTCGATGTCACCGGTCATGTCGGCAAGGGTGCGCAGCGATGGCTCGACATCGGCTTCATGCGCTTCCAGCCTTCCGAGATCATGAAGCTCGCGGTGCCGATGGTGTGCGCCTGGTACATGCACGAGCGTCCGCTGCCGCCCACATTCCGGGATTTGCTTGTCATGGGTGTGTTGATTGCCATCCCGACCGCAATGATCGTCACGCAGCCCGATCTCGGCACGGCATTGTTGATTGCCGCTTCGGGCCTGATCGTCATGCTGTTCGCCGGATTGCAGATTCAGATCATCCTGATCTCGATTCCGCTGCTCGGGGGCGCCGCGTGGGCCGCATGGCATTTCATCCATGACTATCAGCGACAGCGCATTTTGATGTTTTTGAATCCGGAGAACGATCGGCTCGGCGCCGGCTATCACATCATTCAATCGCAGATTGCAATCGGTTCCGGAGGACTGTTCGGCAAGGGCTACATGAACGGCAGCCAGGCGCAGCTCGAATTTCTGCCGGAGCGATCCACGGATTTCATATTCGCCGTCATCGGCGAGGAATTCGGTCTGCTCGGCCAGTTGTTGATTCTGTCGCTCTACGGCGTGCTGATCGGCCGCGCGCTGTACCTCGCCATGCAGGCTCAAGGCACCTTTGCGCGCTTGACGGGCGGCGCCATCGCGCTCAGTTTCTTCGTCTACGTGTTCGTCAACTCTGGAATGGTAAGCGGCATATTGCCGGTGGTCGGGGTGCCATTGCCCCTGATCAGCTACGGCGGCACCTCCATGGTGACCCTATTGGCCGGCTTCGGCATACTGATGGCGCTGCATTCGCATCGCAAGCTGATTGGCTCCTAGCGTGCGCATTCCGATCGCATGGCCGTTTCTCGTCTGCGTGGCGCTTGGCTTAAGCGCCCAACCCGCAGCCGCCATCGATACGCGCCGCAGCGACGTCAAGGACTTCATCGCGCACATGGTTGATGTCTATTCCTTCAAGAAGCGGCCGCTGCGCAAGCTGCTGAACTCGGCGCAGATCCAACCCGCCATCATCGAGGCGATGAACAAG
>DATMRC010000038.1:0-38008 GCA_035567075.1 Steroidobacteraceae bacterium | reverse complement strand
CTGATCGCCATACTCCTGCAAAATGAAGCCGGCGCATTGACTCGCGTTGCCGGCCTCATTTCCGCCCGGGGATACAACATCGAATCGCTGTCGGTGGCGCCGACCAATGACCCGACGGTCTCAAGGGTAACGCTCGTGACCGTCGGCTCGGATCATGTCATCGCGCAAATCAATGCCCAACTGCTGAAGCTGGTCGATGTGGTCGCGGTGGAAGACATGACGGGCGGCGACACCATCGTGCGCGAGTTGCTGCTGATCAAGCTGCGGGTCGCCGCCGAGCACGTCGCAACGCTGGCCGCGCTGCTCGGCAAGGTCGGCGGCAAGGTGCTGTCGTCCAATCCGTCCAGCTACATCGTCGAGCTCACCAGCACCGAGACGCAAATCGGCGAGTTCATCGCCGAGATCGGCGCTTTCGGCGAGATCGTCGAAGTCGTGCGCAGTGGGGTGCTTGGCATGTCGCGGGCCAACCCGCGGCTGCATGCCGTCAAATGATCGGATCTAAAATTCTGAGGATATTCACCAGTCATGCCAGAAATCGAAGTCTCGACGCACCATGCCGCGGATCCTGACACCCGTCGCGTCGGAATTTTGGTGGGGGTCGTCGGAATTCTGTTGTCGGTGGTGACCATTGCCTCGCACCGCGCGCACACCCAGGCGGTCATTCACCGCACCGAATCGAACGATCAATGGGGCTGGTATCAGGCCAAGAAGATCCGCGAAACCACCGACGAAGTGGCGCTGACGTTGATGCAGGCCCTCGGTTCCGACCCGTCGAAAACGGAAGCGGCGGCGCGCAAGCTCGAGGCCGCACGCGCCAAGTACGCGGCGGATGCGGAAAAGCTTCAGGATGATGCGCGCGCCAAGGACGCGGAGACGAACACCGAGGAGCGGCGCGCACTGCGCTTCGACATCGGCGAAGGATTGCTGGAACTCGGCCTGGTTCTCTGTTCCCTGTATTTTCTGGCGCGCAAGGCATTCTTCCCGATTTTCGGCGTGCTCTCGAGCATCGCCGGCATTGCCATGGGCGTGGCGGGTTTTCTGCTGTGACATTGCGGCTGCTTCCGCGCGCAGGCCGCGCATTGGCGATTCTGGGGGCGGCGGCTGCGCTCGCACCCTGGGCGGTTGCGCCGGCCGCCGGCGCGGACGCCGCAGCTAACCCGCGGGTGGAGGCGCGCTCGCAGGATCTATTGGTGGTCGGAGTGGTGCGTGACGACCAGATGGTCATCCACCTCAGCCGGCTGATCGACAACGCGCCGGTGCGCGATGCCGCGATTACCGTGGTGCTGCGCGGTGCGGCGCATCCCGCCACCGCCGAAACCGACGGCAGCTATACGCTTAAGACCCGGGATCTCGCGCTGCCTGGAGCCGCGGCGCTTGAATTCCAGGTGAACCAGGGCACGGTGCGCGAGACTCTCAAGGGTAGCCTCGAGATCGCGGCCGCTGCCGGTCAGTCGGATGACCGCAGCAATGCGCGGCAGCTATGGTGGTGGGTGCTCAACTTCGCGGTGTGCATCGGCTTTCTGTGGTTGTTCTCGCGCCGGCGCAAACGCGCTCAGGACTAGAAGCTCTGCATGGTTTGCACCAGGAACTGGACCTGCTTTATCCCGGCAATATTGCTGAGCGGGAAGGCAAGATCGACGTGCAGGACATTGCCCAGGCCGGAACGCGTATTGCCGATGCGCAAACCGAAGCCAACGTCCTTGAGCAGCCCCGGATCACTGTTGCCCACCACGCCGTTGCCCCAGGTACGCCCCACATCCGCAAAAATTGCGCCGCCGACCCTTACTAAGCGATAAGGATACCAATCCGTGAAGAATCTCTGCTCCACCGTAAACAGCGCCCGCGAGGTGCCCGACTCGAAGCGCAGCGGATAACCGCGCAGTCCGTTGTCGCCGCCGAGCAAGAGCTGCATGTCGGGATCCAGCATGTAGGTGGTGGTTCCGGACAGTCCCGCGTACAGCAGCCAGTTCTCGTGCCAGCGCCAATAGTATTTGGCCGCGGCATCCGCGATCAGATTGCGCGCGTGCCCTTGCTCGAGGCGCGTGGAAAAATCGCTGCTCAGGAACAGCTGCTGCTCCACCGGCAGATCGAGCCCGCGCAGCGCCTTGGCGGCCAGCATGACGGCGTCGTGATTGGCGCCGAATACACTGTTCGACAGGCCGATCTCGCCGCTGATGTCGCTGCCAAAATACAGATCCTCGGTTCGGCCGATCTCATTTTCGTCGCCGACTTTTTTGTACTTGTCCTGCAGCATGTCGAATCCGATGAACGGATACGACAACGTTCGATCGGGCGGCATGAGGCTCGGCGGCGTCGGCGTCGAGGTACCCGGCGTCGGCAGGAAAATATTGCGGTCGTAGCGCATGCCGAAGGTCAAGCGCCGGGTCCAACCGTTGATGTAGCCGTTGGACAGCCCGCCGCTCAATTCGTAGGCGCTTTGGTTGTCGTTGAATTGATCGACGATGTTGCCGAGGTTGTAGCGGGAAACGGTGCGGTCGAAACTCAATCCCAGGGCCTTCGCGCTCCAGGTGGTATCCAGTGAATAAAAAGGGTGCTGGACCAGCGCCGCGCGCTGCGAACCGTCGCTGGAATCGGCGTAGGACACTGCAGAGGTCCAGTGCGATCCGAACACGTTGGGATCGGTCAATGCCACGGTATTGCTGGTGCGATCGACGGTACTGCCGCGCGACACCTGTACCGTTTTGCCCCAGCCAAGGAAGTTTTCTTCCTCGAGGTTGAACTTGGTGGAGTTGCTGCCGCCCGAACGACCGAAGGAGATGCCGGGACTCAAGGTCCACACATCCTTGGTGATGACCTTGATGTCGACCTTGCCGTCGGCATAGTGCACAGGTACGACCCGGGCGTCGTAGATGAAGGTCAGCAGGCGCAGCGCCCGTTCGGTTTCCGCCAGCTTGCGCGCCTGGTATTTCTCGCCGCTCGCGAACTGCAGCTGCGCCCGAATGGTCGCCGGCTTGGTGCGGATGTGCAGACGGTCCGCGAGCCGGTACAGCTTGTTGCTCTCGCGCTGGTCGCTTTCGTCGAATATGTTGCGGATGTCGATGTCGATCCTGCCGATCACCGCGCCTGCCGCTTCCAGGGCGGCATCGCTCGGCAGATCCGCCGGACGCGGGTAATCGATGCGGGTGTGCTCCAGATCGTTGAACTTCGCAGCAAATCCCGGCTGCGCGACCGACGCGGTGAGTAGGGCGAATGCGATCAGGCGTCCGCCGTCGGATAGCCTCATCCGGGAAACGGTCTACAGGGCGGCGTTGTCGCTCTCGCCGGTGCGGATGCGCAGTACACGTAGGATATCTGTGACGAATATCTTGCCATCGCCCACCTTGCCGGTTTTCGAAGCGCCCACAATGGCTTCCATCACCTGATCGACGAGCTCGTTCTTGACGGCGACCTCGATCCGCGTCTTCGGCACGAAGTCCACCACATACTCCGCGCCGCGGTACAGCTCGGTATGTCCCCGCTGTCGCCCGAACCCCTTGACCTCGGTGACGGTCATGCCGGAGACGCCGATTTCCGAAAGGGCGGCGCGCACGTCGTCCAGCTTGAAGGGTTTGATGATGGCGGTGATCAATTTCATTATAGACTCCGGTCAACGTTGGGCCGTCAGCGCAATACTATTACGATTGCCGCGATCAGGCACATCTGATGTGCGGGAACCGTCGGAAGCGATGCTTGACGGTCTCGAAACCGCGGTTTCGCAGCGAAGGAGCAATTTTGGCGATGTTCGGTCTGGCTATTCACGGCGGTGCGGGCACCCTGCCGCGCGCCGAAATGGGGCGCGAGGCGGAAGTGAAGTATCGCGCCGGCTTGCGGGAGGCGATCGACGCCGGTTTCGCCGTGCTGCAAGCGGGCGGGACCAGCCTGGATGCGGTGACCCGGGCCGTGGTGCTGCTCGAGGACAATCCCTCGTTCAACGCGGGACGGGGAGCCGTGTTCACACTCGACGGCCGCAACGAATTGGATGCGGCCATCATGGACGGCAGCGATCTCAGGGCTGGCGCGGTGTGCTGCCTCACGCGAATCAAGAATCCCATAGAGCTCGCGCGCGCGGTCATGGAGCAATCCGATAATGTCATGTTGGCGGGCCCGGGGGCGGAGGAATTCGCGTCGAGCCAGGGTTTTGCGTTCGTGCCGCAAAGCTACTTCCATACCCCGGAGCGCTGGAAACAGCTCGAGCGCATTCGTAGCGGCGATGCCGGGCTTTCCGCGCTGACCATTTCGCACGTGGGCACCGTCGGCGCGGTCGCGCTCGACGACGCCGGCCGGCTTGCCGCCGCCACTTCCACCGGCGGCATGACCGGCAAACGCTATCAGCGCATCGGCGATTCGCCGATCATCGGCGCGGGGACCTACGCCGACAACCGTTCCTGCGCCGTGTCGGCCACCGGACATGGCGAAGTGTTCATTCGTGCCGCGGTCGCCCACGACATCTGCGCGCGCGTGCGCTTCGGCGGGCGCACTTTAAGCGCAGCGGTTCGCGAGGTCGTTCTCGGAGAACTGCCGGCGCTGCGGGGCGAGGGGGGCGTGATTGCAATCGACCCGCGCGGCGAAATCGCCATGGAGTTCAATTCCGAGGGCATGTTTCGCGCCAGCAGAAAATCCGGCGAGGAACCGCAGATCGCGATCTACCGCTGAGCGGCCGCCCGTCAGGCGCTGATCTGGCCGCGGCGCTTCTCGAAGCGGCCGGTGGTCATGGTGTGGTATTCAGCCTCCATCACAATGACCCGATTTCTGCCTTCTTCTTTGGCGCAGTACAGGGCCTCGTCGGCGAGCTGGATCAACCCTTCGAGAGTGCGATCGCCCGCCGGCAGCACGAACGCCGCGCCGATGCTCACCGTCAGTCGACTCGCGACTCTCGATGCATCGTGCGGAATGTTCAGTTCGGCGATCGAGCGCTGAATTCGCGTCAGCACCTCGGAAACGTATTCGTGGCTGGCCTGGTACAACACGATCGCGAACTCCTCGCCGCCGTAGCGCGCGACGAAGTCGAGGGGCCGGCGCGCGCACTGGCTGAGCGACACCGCGACCGCGCGCAGACACTCGTCGCCCGCTTGGTGGCCGTAATGATCGTTGTAGTCCTTGAAGCAATCGATATCCGCGAGCAGCACCGCGATGCGCATTTCTTCGCGCACCGCCTGCTGCCAGACCCGCGCAATGTGCTGATCGAACATGCGCCGATTTTGTATGCCGGTGAGGCCGTCGCGCGCCACCATTTCCCGCAGCAGGCACGCCTCGAGAAAGCGCTTGCGGCTGGTTTTCTCATGCATGTAGGCCACCGACGCGCCGAACAGGTTGGTGCCGAGTATCGCCAGGGCATCGTGGCTGAATTCGCGGCCGGGCATCGTCAGCGCGGTGCCCACGGCAAGAAACACGAACATCACGAACACATTCGCGGCGACGGCGTGATAGAAAATCAGGCCGCCCATGAGGTAGATGAACAGGATGGTGATCATCAGGCTGGGAAACAAAATAGAAATTCCGCCCAATGAAGCGACGATCTGGACCGCAGCCGCGCTCAAGCCGACGGTGGTCATGGCGACGATGATGATCGGCGTACTAATGCGCTGGCGCTGTGCTGAAAAGCTCGCCGCGATGCCGATGAGCAGCGCCGGAACGATGATGAGCATGCGGATCATGCTCGGGATTCGATTGAGTTCCGGGCCGAGCACCGTGGAGTCCATCGCCGAAAAGACGATGGTGAACAGGATCGCCAAGCACAGGTTCACGCGGGTTTGATGCAGGTTTTCGTCGAGATTTCTGCGCCGGAAGTCCGCCTCGAGATCAGCACCGAAGGTCAGCCAGGGGAATCCTGCCCGCAACTGACGCGCGTGGGGCGAGTCGGGCAAATCTTCGTTGGGAATTGCCGCAGGTTGGCTCATTGGCATCACCGTACCGGCATGGCGTTCAGTACTCAATGACCTGGGGCACTGTTTGACCGGCTGCGCTGACCGGTGAGATCACATTATGTCAAATACAGTGGTCAATCGGCCAAGTAGCGCTTGAGATAGGTGTCGAAATCGGTGTCGTCCCTGGCCTCGATATTGCGCTGCGCCTGGTGCGATTCCTTGGCCGCCGCCGCGAATTCGGAGAGCCGGCTTTCGTTGGGCGGATACAGCCCGAGGAAATAGTCTTTGTGAAGATTCGACATACGCAGCGCGAGCTGAAAGAACGATTCGCCGGTCTGCCGCATCTCGGCCAGCAGCCGCGCCGAGGGAGTGCGCTCCACATCGTCGATCTTGGCGCGCTGCTGCTCCAGTGCCAGCGAGTAGGGGCGCGCCGCTTCGCCATGATCGAGCATTTCACACAGTCCCTGCATCGCATCGAGCAGTTCGCGCGCCCATTCCGTCATTGGAATGTCGCGCCCTTCCCGATTCAGCATGAGATTCGGCTCCCGGCCGCGCCGCGCAACCCGCAGATGATTGGCGTCCAGCGCCTCTTGTTCGCCGCGGCTTATCGGCGCGCTCTCCCGCAGCAGGCACAGGGCGACAAAGGCCTCGAGAAAGCGCAGCTTGTTTTGGTTGACGCCGACCGGGTCGAATGCGCTGACGTCCAATGCGCGGACTTCGACGTATTCCACCCCGCCCCGATGCAGCGCCTTGGTCGGGCGTTCGCCCGAGCGCGCTATTCGTTTGGGGCGTATGAAACTGTAGTACTCATTCTCGATCTGCAGAATGTTGGCATTGAGCTGCCGGTACACGCCGTCGACCTTGACGCCGAGCTTTTCATACGGCGGATACGGCGTTCCGATCGCCCGCGAAAGATCACGCACGTACTCGTCCAGACTGTTGACCGATACGCTCAAAGTCGACTGATTCTTGTTGCGATAGCCGATGTCGCTCATGCGCAGCGACGTGCCGTAGGGCTCGTAGACGGTGTCGCCGTCGAGCGCAGCCAGGGTATTTTCCCGTCCGGCAAAGAAGCTGTTCGATACGGCCGGGGACGTGCCGAACAGGTACAGCACCAACCAGCCGAAGCGGCGGTAATTGCGCAGCACTCCGAAGTATTGTTCGGAGACGAAATCCTGGCGCGGCTGCTTGGACTGATGGATCTCCTGCAGCACGCTCCACAACTTCGCGCTGAAGGAGTAATTGAAATGCACGCCGGAAATCGCCTGCATGATGCGCCCGTAGCGCAGCCCCAGACCATGGCGGTAAACGGTCTTCATGCGCCCCACATTGGAATCCCCGAACTGTGCAAGCGGTATGCTGGCGTCGCCCTTGATGGCGCAGGGCATGCTGGTCGCCCACAGCAGCTCATCTTGCAGGTGGCGATATACGAATTGATGGATGTCGCACAAATACTGCAGCAGTTCCCAGGTCTCGCCAAACGGCGGAGTCACCAGCTCGATCAGCGACTCGGAGAAATCCGTGGTGATATTTTCGTTGGTGAGCGGCGCGCCCAGGCTTTCCGGGTGACGTGTCTGCGCGATGTAACCGTCGGGTAACACGCGCAAGGATTCCTTTTCGACGCCTTTGCGGCCGCCGCGCAAGACCGCCCGCTCCCCTGAATTGATGAGGCCCGCGATGCGGCGCTCGAAATTCTTATCCACCATTTTGCGCAACGAACCCTCGATTCCGCTTACGGCAGCTCGGCGATGACTTCGATCTGCACGAGGAATCCGGAATCGACCAGACGCTGCACCTGCACCCATGAGGTGGTGGGCAATCGCTCCTTGTTGTAATACTCGAAGCGCAAATCCGAGGCTTTCAGCAATGCGTCCATATCCGTCGTGTATATCGTTTCCTTGACCACTTCTTCGAAGCCGGCCCCGTGCGCAGCAAGCGTGCGGCGAATATTGGAATAAGCAGCGCGCATCTGACCTGCCATATCGCCGGGCGACACCAGCCGGCCGTTCTGATCCGCGGCCACCGAGCCCGAAATATACAGCGTTTTATCGATCAGGACGGCCTGCGAATAACCGAAGTCCTTTTCGTAGGTGTTGAGGTGAAAAATCTGCTTGACGCGCGGCGGCGGCGCTTCCGGCTGACGCTCGCACGCGCACAGCGCCAGGGCCGCGATCGCGGCGATGAGGCAGGCTGGGCGCGCCGGGCTCCCGCTCTCAAGGGTTCTGGAGTTGCCTGGCCTCAGCACGGGAGCGAAGCGCACGGAGCATTTTTGGCAGATCGTGGCGCAGAGCCGAGCGCACGATCCATTGCGGTACCCAGAAACCGGGTGCCAGGTCGACCGCGTAATGCGCAAGCGTATCCTCGCCGTCGCTGTTCAAGACCCACGAGCCCTTGAGGACGCGGAGGTCCCCGGAAACGCGCTCGATCGATACCCGCGTGGGTGGGTCGTAGGAGGCGCGTATCTCGTAGGTTATCTTGGGTACAAACCACGAATAATTCATGACGTGGCGGATCATTTGCCAGGAACGGTCCGGCGCGGTCTCCAGCACCTGGCAGGACACCAGGCCCGGCACCAAAACCAAGGATTCCGGGCAGCTCGTGATCAGCGACCACACCACCTCGCGATGTGCATGAATCCTGACGGTCGCAATGGCGTTGCCGCTTTGCTCCGCGGGATCCAGCGATACCCGCACCTCGATATCGCCGTGCTGCGCGGCTTCTTGCGAAAGGGTTGCGGCGCATGCCGTGCCGGACGCGATCAGTAATGCAATTAACAATGAAAAGCGCACTGGTTAGTTTGACTCCCTCGAACGTCTCGCGTTCGAACAAGATCTCCGCGTGGCGGTTGTGGCATGCCAAAGCCGTCATTTCAATCCACCCATCCAAACGTTCATCTTGGTTTCGAGCAGGTCCAGGGGCATTGCGCCATCCTTGAGAATCTCGGCATGAAATCCGCGAATGTCAAAGCGCCCCGCCAACAGCTGCTGCGCGTGCACCCGCAATGCTTGAAACCTCATTTCGCCCATCTTGCATGCCAGCGCATCCGCCGGATTCGCGACATACCAGTCGATCAGCGATTGGGCGTCGGTGTCGTCCACGGATAAATGCGCATGAAGATAATCAAGCGCTTGAGTCCGCGTCCACCCCATCGCATGCAAGCCGGTGTCGACCACCAAGGCAACCGCGCAGCGCATTTCTCCCGCTGCAGCGTCCAATTTCCCCGCCTCATCAGGGTACAGACCCAGCTGCTCGCCCTGCAAGGCGGAATACAAGCCCCAGCCGTCGGTGAACGCCCGCTCGGCGCCCAAGCGTCGGAAGCGCGGCAATTCGACGCGCTGCTGCTGAATCGCAATTTGATAATAGCGGCCCGGAATGGCCTGCGAAAGAAAGCTAAAGATCGACACCGCTCGTGCGGTCCCCGTGTTGACGTACAGCCCGGGCGGATATGCCGCGGTTCCCGGCGCCTCGTAGAACAGCGGTGTTGCCGGCTCGCCGATCCACGTTGTCGGTCGAATATCGAAATCACCGCTGGGGTTTTCGGCGAATGCAGCGGGAATCGCGGCGCGAACCCTTACCGCCAGCTCCTTGTAGGCCGTCAGCAGCTCCTCGGCGGCGAGCGGCACCGCAGCGCCCGATGCGGGGGCGCCCCCGGCATCGCGAAGCGGCGGCGCGCGCGCGCCAAGGCGTTCCACTTCCGCGAGGCCGATGCGGTGAATCTCAGCCGCGCTCAACCCCAAGCTGGTCGCGCGTTTGATGCGGTACGCATACCATCCCCTGCCCAGCGGCAATTCCGACAGGGCGAGACCCGCTCTCGCTCGCGGCAGGTATTCGTTCCGCAGAAAATCATGCAGTGCGCGGTTTGCGGGCAGCAAGTTCTCCGCGACCGCGGCGGAGACGAGTTTCGTCAGCTGCGACCGCTGCGGATCTTTGATGGCTGCCGGCATCGAATGCACAGGCGTGTAGAAAACATTGCCGGCGCCATCCGCGCCGAGGAGTTCGAGGATCGGAAGCATGCGCTCGATCAGTGCCCGGGGCGAGGTGTAGCCGCGGCGCACTCCTTCGCGCATGTTGACGATGGCCTGGTGGGTCCAGCCTACGTACGCATCAATCCGCCGCAGCCAGGCATCGAAATCCGCGGCGGTTGTCAGCGGATACCGGCCGGCATCCGCCGCCGCCGCCGCGAGATCAAGCGGCATTCCGCGGAACGGATTGACCGGCAGCAGTTCGGCCGGGAAGGTGAAGCCTTCGATGGCCAGCTCTCTTTGCCTTCTAAAAATGTCGTATGTCAGCCGCGAATTTGCATCCAACGCGTCGCGTGCAACAGCGTTGAGCTCGGCGAGATTGCGGCGCTCGACATTCAGCGAATCCGCCAGCAACTGCGGTGCAATGGCATCGTCGGTGACGATGCGTTCCGACCAATATCGATCGACGATACGGCCGAGCTGTTCGGACGGCGCCGGCGAATTCGCCGCCTTGGGCTGAGCCGGTGTCGGCGCCTTGCTGCAGCCCATGAGCGTCAACAATGCAAGCCCGAGGGATACCCCATGAGAAAATCGGATCATTGGTAGATTATATGCCGGTGGGTAGGTCCATAATTCGCAATACACATCGAGGGCGGAACCTATGTTGGTCGGAGCAAGTCCACGACGCGTCGCCATAGTCGGCGGCGCACGTATTCCGTTTGCGCGCGGCAACGGCGCTTACGCGCAGGTGGGAAATCAGGAAATGTTGGTCGCAGCCCTGCGCGGCGTGGTCGAGCGCTTTGGATTGCTCGGCCAGCGCGTGGACGACGTCGCCGCCGGCGCGGTCATGAAACACTCGAGTCAATGGAATTTGACCCGCGAATCGGTGTTCGACTCGGGATTGGCCGCGGAAACGCCGGGCCTCGATCTGCAGCGCGCCTGCGGAACCAGTCTCGAAGCGGCCATCTTGTTGGGCAACAAGATTGCGCTCGGCCAGATCGATTGCGGAATCGCGGGTGGAGTCGACACGGTGAGCGATCCGCCGGTGGTATTTCCGCGCAGCTTTCAGCAGCTGTTGTTGCGCAGCTACCGTGGCAAGGGCGCGCTGCAAAGATTGGCGCCATGGCTGAGATTGCGGCCGAGCAATTTCAGGCCGGTGCTGCCGGGAATGGCGGAGCCGCGCACCGGTTTGTCAATGGGCGAAAGCACGGAGCTGATGGTCAAGACCTGGGGCATCTCGCGCGCGGAGCAGGATCAGCTGGCGCTGGAAAGCCATCAGAGGGCCGCAGCCGCCTACGCGGCGGGTTTTTACAAGGACTTGGTCCGCGACTATCTGGGACTTTCTCAGGACAACAACATCCGCACCGATACGACCCTCGAGAAACTGGGACAGCTGCGCCCGGCGTTTGATTTTTCCGGTGCCGGCAGCTTGACCGCGGGAAACTCCACGCCGATGACGGACGGAGCCGCGGCGGTGCTGCTCGCGTCCGAAGCCTGGGCCCGGGAGCGCAATCTTCCGGTGCTGGCGTACTTGAGTTATGGCAAGGTGGCCGCGGTCGACTACGTCGAAAAAAAGGAAGGGCTGCTGATGGCGCCGGCGTATGCGGTGCCGCGAATGCTGAAGGACGCCAAGGTGAATTTGCAGGATTTCGATTTCTACGAGATTCACGAGGCGTTCGCCGGACAGGTGCTGTGCACGCTCAAAGCCTGGGCGGATCCGAATTTCTGTCGGGATAAACTCGGGCTGCCCGGCGCTCTTGGCAGCATCGATCGATCGAAACTCAATGTGAAAGGCGGCAGCCTCGCAATCGGCCACCCGTTCGCGGCGACCGGGGCGCGCATCTTGGCCACGTTGGCGAAGATTCTCGATGAAAGCAAAGCCAAGCGCGGACTCATTTCGATCTGTACGGCGGGAGGCATGGGTGTCACGGCCATTCTCGAACGCTGACCGCGGAGGAACAATAGTAACAATGAAACTGGCTGATCCAAGATTGTTGCGCGAGCAGTGCTTCATTGACGGCAGCTGGGCGGCGGCCGATGACGGCGGTGTCTTGCAGGTGAAGAACCCCGCCACGGGTACCACTTTGGGCTCCGTCCCCAACATGGGTGTCTCCGAAACGCGGCGCGCGATCGCTGCCGCGGACGCGGCACTGCCCGGATGGAAGGCGCGCACTGCCAAGGAGCGCGCCGTCATCCTGCGTCGCTGGTTTGACCTCATATCCAGCCATCTGGAGGATCTCGCGCAGCTCATGACCGCCGAACAAGGCAAGCCGTTGGCCGAATCGAAGAGCGAAATCCTCTACGCCGCCAGCTTCATCGAATGGTTTGCGGAAGAGGCGAAACGCTTGTATGGCGACGTGATTCCAGGCCATCAGGCCGACAAGCGGATATTGGTGCTCAGGCAACCGGTCGGCGTGGTCGCAGCCATCACGCCCTGGAATTTTCCGGCCGCGATGATCACCCGCAAGGCCGGGCCTGCGCTTGCCTCGGGCTGCACCCTGGTCTGCAAGCCGGCCACGCACACGCCTTATTCGGCGCTGGCGCTGGCCGAACTCGCCTCGCGAGCCGGCATACCGAAGGGCGTGTTCAACGTGCTTACGGGTTCCGCCGCAAACATCGGCGGCGAGATGACGCGCAATCCCACGGTTCGAAAGCTCACCTTTACCGGTTCCACCGAGGTCGGCAAAAAACTCATGCAGCAGTGCGCCGGCACCGTGAAGAAGCTGTCGCTCGAACTGGGCGGCAATGCGCCCTTCATCGTATTTGACGACGCCGACCTGGATGCCGCGGTTCAAGGGGCGATCGCCAGCAAGTACCGCAATACCGGACAAACCTGCGTTTGCGCCAACCGCCTCTTGATACAAGCCGGCGTCTACGAGAGGTTCGCGGCGAAACTGAAAGTGGCGGTGGCGGAATTGCGCGTGGGAGATGGTCTTGCGGGCGTCACCGATCAGGGGCCCCTGATCGACGCCAAAGCGGTCGCGAAAGTCGAAGAGCACATTGCGGACGCGGTGTCGAAGGGCGCGAAAGTGCTGTTGGGCGGCAGGCGCCACGCCCTCGGCGGATCGTTCTTCGAGCCCACGATCCTCACCGAGGTCAATCCCAACATGCTGGTGGCCCGTGAAGAAACCTTCGGCCCTGTGGCGCCGCTATTCAGGTTTGCGACCGAGGCTGACGCGATCCGCATGGCGAATGACACGGAATTCGGCCTGGCTGCCTACATATACACGCAAGATCTTGCGCGTAGTTGGCGGGTCTCCGAGGCCGTCGAATACGGAATAGTCGGATTGAACACCGGAATCATCTCGACGGAGGTGGCGCCATTCGGCGGCGTCAAGGAATCCGGCATCGGGCGCGAGGGCTCCAGGTACGGCATTCTCGACTACACCGAGATCAAGTACGTGTGCGTCGGCGGAGTGAGTTGATTTAAGCCCATGCTGGGACGGTTCCTGGAGTTTTCGCTGGCTACGACGGACATCCGGGCCTCCTTGGATTTCTACACCAGTCTCGGCTTCTCGCAAGCCGAGGTCGGCGAGGCATGGGCGCACCCCTATGCGGTGGTTACCGACGGCAGGATCTGCCTGGGACTGCACCAACACGCAACCCCGGCGGCGCTGACTTTCGTGAGACCCGGCCTGCTCAAATATGTGGATGAGCTGGAGCGGCGCGGGGTGGAATTCGAGTTCCGGCGTCTGGGCAATGATGTGTTCAACGAAGCGGCCTGGTTCGATCCGTCCGGCCAGCTTGTACGGCTCGTCGAGGCGCGTACCTTTTCGCCGAGCAAGCGACCGGCCACCGAGACATCGCGCTGCAGCTACTTCCTGGAAATCGCGATGCCGAGCCCGGAGCGCGAGTCGGCAAAAAAATACTGGGAGGAATTCGGCTTCGTGGGGATAGACGAAGCCGATGATTGCCTGCCCCACATCACCTGCACCAGCGACTTCATCGACCTCGGACTTTATCTTCCCGCGGATCTCAGGCGCGCCACCCTGCGGTTCGAAGTCGACGATGTCGGGGGTACCCTGGGTCCGCTCGCCGAATTGGGCATAGTGCCGAACGGCGAGTTGCCGCCGACATTACGTTCCGTGCCCGCAGTCGTTTTGACGGCGCCCGAGGGGACGCCGATATTGTTGACTAGTTGATCAGGACGACGAACTTGAATTTCAGCCGCATTGCATCCTGCACCTGCAGCGCGCCCAGCAGCAGGCTGTACGGCGCGAGGCCGATGGCCGTCTGTTTGAGCTCGAGCGACCCCGCCGCGGTCAGGTGACGCGCGTCGCTCTGCAGCGTGAAGGGTGCCTGAACAATCGACTCGTGGCCGGCAACATTGATGGTCAGGGCGGCGCTGAGCGCGCCTTGCATGTTGGTGATCGTCATGCTCTTCACGGTGATCACCGGGAACTGCGCAGCGTTGAGCACCGCCTCGCTCAGCATGTTGTGATACGTGCCCGATTTCGCGTCCTCGGGAATTTCACCCGGGAAATCGCCGCCCTCTTCGGATCGCGCCTGGCTCTCGTCGACGCTGAACTTCTCGACCGGCACGCTGATCGAGAAGGACGACGCCGACGCGGTTTCGCCGAGCCGCACTGAGCCACTCACGGCACGGTTGACCATGACGTGGTTGTGGCCAAAACTCGCGAGCGGTCCCGCCCGATAAATCAATATGCGCAGCTCGGACTTGCCCGAGTCGATTCGGTACTCGCCCGGGGCTGGCAATGGCTGCGGACTCAGGGTAGGTTGATTCGGAGTCGGCGCCGCGGCCGGCCGCGGCCGCGGCGCGCCGCATGCCGCCAAACCAAGCACCACGACGGCAATGGCGGCGTGCTTGAACATAACTTAGATCTCGCTGGCTTGTTAAACTAGGTGGCAGTCTTGCACCCGGAGCGATCGATGCCAAATCAAAGTTCCCCGAAACACTACGGTGCGGTCGCGCAGGGATTTCATTGGGTCATCGCCGGGCTCATCGTCACCCAGTTCACTCTTGGGTGGATGGCGGAAGATCTGCCGCTCGGAATGCGCAAACTGGCGATGCTGGCGCGGCACAAGAGTTTCGGCATGACGGTGCTGATGCTGGCGGTGCTGAGGCTGCTGTGGCGGCTGTTCCATCGGCCGCCGGACCTGCCTTCGGGCATGTCGAGAACCCAGATGATTCTGGCGCGCGCAACACATATCGCGTTTTACGTGCTGTTGTTCGCGATGCCGCTCACCGGCTGGACGATGTCCTCCGCCAAGAATTATTCGGTGAGCTGGTTTGGCCTGTTCACCTGGCCGAATCTCATCGGCCCGAACGAGCAGGCATTCAATCTGCTGAAGTCGACCCACGTGTTGTTGAGCGACGCGCTTTTTGCGGTTGCCGTTCTGCACATTCTCGCGGCTCTGAAACATCATTTTTGGAACAAGGACGATGTATTGATCCGCATGTTGCCATTCACCAAATTGGAGAAACGCAAATGAAGAGTTTTATTGCCGCCGCGTGCGCCGGACTTTCACTGGCTGCCACCGCCGCCGCCGGCGCTACCGCCAGCTACAGCGCCGATGCCCAGCAAAGCCGGCTGGAGTTCGTCGGCGTGCAGGCAGGGGCGGATTTCAAAGGCGTGTTCCACAAGTTCACCGCGGTCGTCGCCTTTGCCCCGGACGCGTTGGCCGGTTCGCAATTCGATGTGCAGATCGACATGAACTCGGTCGATTCGAAGGATTCGGATCGCGATAAAACGATACGCGGACCCGATGTCTTCGATGTGGCGCATGCGCCGACGGCGCACTATGTGACCAAGACCTTCACCAAGACTGCGAGTGGATTTTCCGCGGTCGGCGCGCTGACCCTGCGCGGCGTTACCAAGGACGTGCCCATCGATTTTCAATTCGCACCGGGACCCGCCGGCGGTGCGACGCTCACCGGCAGCGCCAAGCTCAAGCGCCTGGACTTTGGCGTGGGCCGCGGCGATTGGAAGAGCACCGAGTGGGTGGAGGACGCGGTGAAAATCAATTTCTCCCTGGTGCTCAAGCCCCAGACTTGACATGCCGCGCATTTTCGACGACGTGGCCGAATGCGTGGAGGACACCTTGGGCCGCGTGGGGCCGCGGATCGTGCTGGGTCTGCCACTGGGCATCGGCAAGCCAAATCCGCTGGTCAACGAATTTTACCGCCGCGCACGGCGCGATCCGTCCATCACCCTCAAAATATTCACCGCCTTGAGCTTGCGCGCGCCGCAATGGCACGGCGAGCTCGAGCGGCTGTTCTTGCAGCCCTTGGTCGAGCGTTTGTTCGGCGGCTGCGTACCCCTGGACTACGTCAGAGATCTGCACCGCGCCGAGGTGCCGGAAAATGTGCAGATCAGCGAGTTTTTTCTCGATCCCGGCGCGCTGCTCGACGTGGCGCACGCGCAGCGTCACTACGTCAGCACCAACTACACGCATGTGGCGCGCGAACTCGCAGCCCAAGGGGTCAATGTCATCGCGCAACTGGTGGCGAAGCGCGGCAGCGAGGGACGCGCGGAATACAGCCTGGGATCAAACCCGGATGTGACCGTCGATTTGCTGGAAATATTGGCGCCGCAGCGGCGCCAGGGCAGATCCGTCATCGTCATCGGCGAAGTCAATCGGCAGATGCCGTTCATGTTCGGTCCAGCGGCGGTGGACGCCGAGACCTTCGACTCGCTCATCGAGCATCCGCGCTATGACTACGACCTGTTCGCGCCGCCCAATAAGCGCTTGAGCACCAGCGATTATGCGATCGGCCTGTATTGCGCGCGCTTGGTGCGCGACGGCGGCACCTTGCAGATCGGCATCGGCGAACTCGGCGACGCCGTGGTCTACGGCCTGCAGCTGCGCCAGCAGCAGAACGTTGAATTCCTCGAGATCCTGCAGGGTCTGAAAGCCACGCAGCGCTTCGGGCCAACCCTGGATTCCATCGGCGGTGAAGCGCCGTTTGACTCCGGCCTGTACGGGTGCACGGAAATGTTCGTCGACGGCTTCCTGGATTTGTACCGCAGCGGCGTTCTGCGCCGGCGCGTCTACGACGATCTGCGCATCCAGCAATTGCTGAACAGCGGGGCGGTCGGCGAGCGCGTCGATGAGCCGTTTCTTGCGGCCCTGGCGGGCGCGGGTTTCGGCAGCCCGCTCGATGAGCGCGAATTTGTGCTGCTGCAGAGATTCGGAGTGTTTCGCCAGGAATGCCGCTATGCGGAGGGTTTCATCGAAAACTCGGAGGGCCTGTGCGCGGCGGCGCTGCACGATACCACCGCGGCACGGCGCCAACTGCTGGCGCTGTGCACCGGCCGGCAGTTGACGCAAGGCATTCTGCTGCACGGCGCGTTTTTTCTGGGGCCGCGCGGATTCTACGCGGCACTGCGCGATCTCCCGGAAACGGAGCGGCGCCAGTTCTGCATGAGCGGCGTCGCCTTCGTCAACCAGCTCGACGGCGCCGATCAAGCGCTTAAGATCGCGCAGCGGAAGAATGGGCGGTTCATCAATTCAAGCATGATGGCGACCCTGCTGGGAGCTGCCGTGTCGGACGGCCTCGCCGACGGTCGCGTCGTCAGCGGCGTCGGCGGCCAGTACAATTTCGTCGCCATGGCGCACTCGTTGCCGGGGGCGCGCTCGATTCTCACCGCACGCAGCACGCGCATGAAGAATGCAACGCTGACCTCGAACATCCTGTGGAACTACGGCAACACGACCATTCCGCGGCATTTGCGCGATGTGGTGGTGACCGAATACGGCGTCGCCGACTTGCGCGGCCGGAGCGATCAGGAGGTGATCGCAGCAATGCTCAACATCGCGGATTCGCGTTTTCAGGACGAGCTCAAGCGTCAGGCGCAAGACGCCGGCAAGCTGCCGCGCGACCATCAGATACCCGAGATGCATCGGAACAACACGCCGCGCGCGTTGGAAGAACGATTCATTCTGGCGCGCGCCCGCGGTTTGTTCTCTGAGTTTCCCTTCGGCACCGACTTTACCGCCGAGGAAATCGTGCTGGCGAAGGCGCTGGCGAATTTGCAGGAACACACCCGGCGGCGCGGGACGCGGCTCAAGACCCTTGCCACGGCGCTGACATCACCCGGCACGCCGGCGCATCTAAGGCCGTATCTCACCCGAATGGCATTGCATGCGCCGCAAAGCCGTCAGCAATGGCTCTGGCAGCGTCTGCTGGTGCAGGAACTGCGCCGAATTGCCTGAAGGACGCAGTCTGGATTGTGTCCGGACGCCCGTGTGAGTAACCTTGCCACCCCGGCCAAACCGTCTGCGGAGCGACTTTATGAAAATCGGCGTACCCAAGGAGATCAAGATTCACGAGTATCGGGTGGGACTGGTGCCCGCGGGGGTTCGCGAGCTCGTCGATTCGGGACATCAGGTACTGGTGCAAAGCGGCGCGGGCGCGGGCATAGGCTTCGACGATGCGAACTACCAGGCGGCCGGCGCCACCATCGAGCGCCGGGCGGAGGATATTTTCGGATCCGCCGACCTCATTGTAAAAGTCAAGGAGCCGCAGCTCGGCGAGTGCCAGCAGCTGCGCAACGGCCAGACGCTGTTCACGTACCTGCATCTGGCGGCCGACCGCGAGCAGGCGCAGGCGCTGATGGCCTCCGGCGCGACCGCGATCGCCTATGAAACCGTGACCGCTCCGGACGGCTCGCTGCCGCTGCTCACGCCAATGAGTGAAGTGGCGGGACGCATGTCGGTGCAGGTGGGCGCCAACTGCCTGCAAAAGGCCAATGGAGGATTCGGCGTGCTGCTGGGCGGTGTGCCCGGCGTCGCACCGGCGAAGGTGGTGGTGCTGGGCGGCGGCGTATCAGGCACGCATGCCGCGGAAATGGCGGTCGGATTGCGCGCCGATGTGACCGTCGTGGATCGCTCGGTCAAAAGATTGCGGGAACTGTCCTCGATCTTCGGCAGCCAGTTGAAAACGGTGTACTCGACCGCGCACGCAATCGAGGAGCTGGTCCGGGACGCCGACCTCGTCATCGGCGCGGTGCTGATCGCCGGGGCGGCCGCGCCCAAGCTGGTGACGCGCGCCATGATCAAGGCCATGAAACCGGGAGCTGTGCTGGTCGATATTGCGATCGACCAGGGCGGCTGCTTCGAGACCAGCCGTCCGACCACCCATGCCGAACCCACGTATGTTCTCGACGGCGTCATCCACTATTGCGTGACCAACATGCCGGGCGCCGTGCCAAGAACCTCCACGTTCGCGCTCACCAATGCGACCTTGCCCTATGTAAAATCGCTGGCGGATCACGGCTGGCGCGCCGCCATCTCCAAGGATCCGGGACTGGCAAACGGGCTCAATGTGCATGCCGGTCAGCTGACTCACCAAGCGGTGGCCAGCGCGCTCGGGCTGGACTATCGGGCGTACCGCGCCGCCTGATCGACTTTCCGCGATCACTGCACCGCGACCCTATGCGGGGTGTGCGCGCGAAATGGAAGCAAGGGAGTGTCAATGATAAAGAAGCGGCATCAACCAAAATTTCGCCGTGCGACGCCCGCGGTGCGCCGCGAAGCCCTGGTCGAGGCGACATTGCGGTGCCTGAAGAAGTACGGCCACGGCGGCGTTTCCGTGCGCCGTATAAGCGCCGCGGCCGGCGTCTCCATCGGCTTGATCAATCATCATTTTCCGAACAAGGCGAGCCTGATAGCGGAAACCTACGAAACTCTGGCGCTGTCATTGCAGGAATCGCTGCGCGCCCGGGCTGAAAACCGCGCGGCGTCGCCGCGCGCGCGCTTGAGCGATTTTTTCCGCGCCTCATTCGCTCCCGAGCTTCTCGATCCGCAATTGTTCAATGTGTGGGTGGTGTTCTGGAGCATGGTCGCCCATTCGCCCAAGATTCGCGCCGTGCACGATCGGACCTACGGCAAATACCGGTCGATATTGGAGGCGCTGCTGGGAGAGCTCGTGAAATCCGGCGCGGCGCCCGCGCTGAAGCTGCGCTCTGCCGCAATTGCGCTGTCCGCATTGCTCGACGGCCTTTGGGTGGAGCTGTCCTTGAGCTCGGTGACATTCAAACCCAGTGAGGCAATCGCGATCTGCGAAGACTGGGTCAACGCCCTGTGCAGCGGCGCGTTTCCGTGGATGCTGCGCAACAAACTCCGCAAATCATAGGCCGCCGCGGTGGCTCCGTACGCGCGCCCTTGTTATACTATCGTTCAACAAGGGTAGGGAGCCTGTCATGGACGCAAAGCGCGCAGCGTACGACGAATCAATGACTCCGGTCGCCGACGATCTGGACGGCTTCAGTCTGCCCGGCTGGATCTATCGCGACGCGGATTTCCTGGAGGCCGAGAAGGAGCGGGTATTTGCGACCTCCTGGCAGATAGTCTGCCACCTGAACGACATTCCGCGTCCCGGCGATTACCACACCCTGGATTTTCTCGGCGAACCCTTGGTCGCGGTGCGCGGCTGGGATGCCAACGTCAAGGCGTTTTTCAATGTTTGCCGCCATCGTGGCGCACGGCTGCTCGATGGTAGCTCCGGGCGTTGTCCCGGGCGCATCGTGTGCCCTTATCATGCCTGGACTTATGATCTCGAGGGACGGCTCGTAGGCGTCCCACACCGCGGGGAATTCAGCGATTTTTCCCTCGATCGGTATGGCCTCAAGCCGGTCGAAACCGAGGTCTACATGGGATTCGTCTTCGCGCGCATGAAGCCGGGGTTGCCGAGCGTCGCCGAGATGCTGGCGCCGTACCACGACGAATTGGCCCTTTATCGCCTCGAAGAGTTGATGCCGCTCGGGCGCGTGACATTGCGCCGGCGCCAGGTGAATTGGAAAAATGTTACGGACAACTACTCGGATGGCATGCACATTTCGGTGGCGCATCCCGGTCTGTCGCGCTTGTTTGGCCAATCCTACGGCGTCGATTCGCAGCACTGGGTGGACAAGATGTGGGGCATACTGCGCGATACCCCGTCGTCGCAGCTTTCGGAGCGCATGTACCAGGCAGTATTGCCCAAGTCGGCCCACCTGCCCGAGGAGCGGCAGCGGCTGTGGACCTACTTCAAGCTGTGGCCGAACGTGGCCTTCGACATCTATCCGGATCAGATCGATTTCATGCAGATGATTCCGATCTCGCCGACCGAAACTCTGATACGCGAGATTGCCTACGCGCACCCCGACCAGCGGCGTGAGATGCATGTGGCGCGTTATCTTAACTGGCGCGTCAATCGCAGGGTGAGTGTCGAGGACAAGGCGCTCATCGAGCGGGTGCAGGCCGGCATGGGTTCGCGCAGCTACAGCCCTGGACCGCTCGGCAGCAGCGAGGTCGCGTTGCGCAGTTTTGCGCGCCGCATTCGCGAACTCATTCCTGAGAGCCGCATGAATCGCGCGCCGGGCGCCGGCTGGCGCAGCGGCAGAAAATCGCCGTGAGCGGCGCGCAGCCGCGTGACGCCGTCATCGTCGGCGGGGGTCACAATGGGCTGGTCTGCGCCGCGTATCTTGCCGCGGCGGGCCTCAAGGTCACCGTGCTCGAGGCGCGCGGCGTGGTGGGCGGCGCGGCGGTCACCGAGGAATTTCATCCGGGCTTCCGCAATTCCGTCGCTGCCTACACCGTATCGCTGCTGAACCCGAAGGTGATTCGCGACCTGGATCTGCCGCGCCATGGGCTGCGCGTCGTCGAGCGCAGGTTGGCCAACTTTCTGCCGCTCGACGCGGCGAATTATCTGAAAATCGGCGCGGGTTGTACCGAACGGGAAGTGGCGAAATTTTCCGCGCGCGACGCCGGCCGACTGAGCGCATATGGCGAGCGGCTCGATGTGATCGCCGATGTGTTGCGCGATCTGGTGCTGGAAACGCCGCCGAACGTAACCGCCGCCGGCTGGATCGAGGCATTGCCGCAGCTGCTGCGCAGCGCGCGTCTCGGCAAGCGGGTCAGCAGACTGGATATGCCGATGCGGCGCGAACTCCTGAGTTTGTTCGTGCAATCCGCCGGCGATTATCTCGACTCGTGGTTCGAAAGCGCGCCCATCAAGGCAGCCTATGGATTCGACGGCATCGTCGGCAACTATGCGAGCCCGTATTCGGCGGGTTCGGCCTACGTGTTGTTGCACCATGTATTCGGCGAGGTCAACGGCAAAAAAGGCGCATGGGGCCATGCCATCGGCGGCATGGGCGCCATCACCCAGGCGATGGCGAAGGCCGCTGCGATGCGCGGCGTGGACATTCGTATCGCGAGCCCGGTGCGGGAAATTCTGGTTGAAGGCGGGCGCGCGGTGGGCGTGGTCACCGCGGGCGGCGAGGCGATCCGCGCGCGCAGCGTCATATCCAACTTGAATCCGAAACTGCTGTATGGGTCGCTCATCGACCCCGCCGTGCTGCCGCAGGATTTTCGCGAACGCATCAGCCGTTGGCGCTGCGGGTCGGGGACGTTTCGCATGAACGTGGCGCTGTCGGAGCTGCCCGACTTCCGGGCGCTGCCGGGGCGGACGGTTGCCGATCATCACACCGCCGGCATCATCATGGCGCCGAGCCTGGCTTACATGGAACAGGCGTACCTCGATGCCAAGGCCGGCGGATGGTCGAAGCAGCCCATCGTAGAAATGCTGATTCCGTCCACCCTCGACGACAGCCTGGCGCCGGCCGGCCAGCACGTTGCCAGCCTGTTCTGCCAGCACGTGGCGCCGATCCTGCCGGGCGATGAGTCGTGGGATGCGCATCGCGAGGAAGTCGCCGACGTCATGATCGATCTTGTCAATGCGCATGCACCGAATTTCAAGGCCGCCGTGCTCGGGCGACAGATCATGAGTCCGCTCGATCTGGAGCGCACCTTCGGGCTCATCGGTGGCGATATTTTCCACGGCGCGTTGAGCCTGGACCAGCTGTTCTCGGCGCGGCCGATGCTCGGGCACGGCGACTACCGCGGCCCGCTCAAGGGGCTGTACATGTGCGGATCGGGCACGCATCCCGGCGGCGGCGTGACCGGCGCGCCCGGCCACAACGCGGCGCGTGAAATCATCGCCGACTTCCGGCGCGGCCGGCTCAAGCAAACCTGATCTTGGATCGCGGCGCAGGACCCAAGACCCGGCCGCTATTTTTTCGCGGGATCCGGGTACTCGAACGGATCGGTGACTTTGGGCTGCGTGGGCACCGGTTTGCGCGGCAGAGGTTTTTCGGAATTCGCAGCCGCGAGCAGAACCGTCGCCAGCACCACCGAGGCCTGCCGCATGTCGAGCGGCCGCAAATGATCGAAAGTATCGAGATCCGTATGGTGGACCCGGGTCTCGTAGTCCAAGGGGTCTTGAATGAATTGGAACGCCGGAAGTCCCAGCCGGCTTAAGAACACGTGGTCGGTGCCCTCCGTCGGCTCGGCAACTACCGCGCTCGCGCCCAGGCTCGCAAACGGCGACAGCCAATCGCGAAAAATCGGAACCGCGGCGAAATTACCCTCCGTGTAGATGCCTCGGATCTTGCCGGATCCGTTGTCGATGTTGAAATAACCGATGAGCTCGGAGAAACCGGGCAGAGCTTGCACCGGATACGTATCCGAGGAGAAATACGGCGGCAGGTCCGCCATCGCCGGATCGCTGGGCGGCGGGCGATGCGCCAGATGCTTTTCCACGTAGGCGGCCGACCCGAGCAGACCCTCTTCCTCGCCCGCCCACAGGGCGAAACGGATGGTGCGCTTCGATCGGGCATTGAGACTGGCAAGGATGCGGGCCGCTTCCATCACCACGGCGCTGCCGGCACCATTGTCGGCGGCGCCATCGCCGGCGACCCAGCTGTCCAGGTGCGCGCCTGCCATCACATAGCCCGCCGTCGCATCGGTGCCGGGAATGTCCGCAAAAATATTGTAGGCGTTGTGGTCGGCGTCCTCGAAATGCACGCGGTTGTCGATCTCGAGCCGCACTTCGCCGAGTTTGGCCAGGCGCGCCAGCTTGCGGTAGTCCTCGGCCGCAAGTTCCACGCCCGGAACCTTCGGGGTTTGACCGACGCGATAGCTGTAGCCTTCGCCGTGCACCAGCCGACCCTCGACGCGCGACATCTGCATCCAGGCCGCCGCGCCCTGCTGCGCCAGAAAGACATCCAGCTTGCTTCTAAAACGATAACGTTCGATGCGTTTTTGCAGGGCGATCGGGTCGGAAATAGGCTGCTGGTACTTGTCCAGTTTGACGATATCGGCGTCGGACAGGCGCTGAAAGGGCGCCATTTCGTCGTCCTTGGGCGGCGCCGGCCAGGTCACCAGCACGATTTTGCCGGCCAGCTTGCCCGCCCAGTCGGGGAAGTCTCGCTCGCTCTGCATGGGCGCCACGATCACCACCGCGGACAAGGCGCCGTTGGTGGCAGGCGTCCAGGCAATCGGAATTCCACGAAGCTCGAGCGGTCGCGGCGCGATCATCCGCACATGCGAGGACTCGATCCACCAGCCGCGGCCGAAATCGAAAGCCTCGGCCCTCACATCCTTCAGACCCCAGCTCTTGAATTTGTCCTGTGTCCAGCGCTCGGCCTTGCGCATCGCGGGCGAATTGGTCATGCGGCCGCCGATCTCATCGGCTAGATACGCCGCGGTATCGACAATCTCACTGTGATTGAAGCCCGCGTCGGCAATGCGATTGATCGCACTGGGTTCGGCGGGGGGCGCGGCCGCCATCGCTGTCGCGCCAAGCAAAACACATGCACACGAGCCGGCTATTTTTCTCAGCACTTCGTCCCCCGAGCAATCCCACCTATCCTAACAATCTCAGGCATCGGTTACCAAGGCCCGTCAATCGCCTTCCCAATCGAATCGGGAGATGGCGATCAGCGCAAACAACACGCTCCACGCAAGTAATACCGCAACGGGCGTAAATGCAGTCTGCAGCGGCAGCCCGCGCCAGGTCATGGCATCGAAGCCATCGACCGCCCAGCGGGTCGGCAGGATCTTGCTGGCGCTCTGCAACCATTCGGGGAACAGGAACGCCGGGACCCAGGCCCCGCCGAGCATGACCAGGATCAGTATTGAAAATGTAGCCACGCCGCGGGTTGCCGCCACGGAGCCGCCGACCGCGGCAATCATGAGGCCGGTGGTGGCCGCCAGCACCGCGAAGGCGAGGGCGATCATTGCAAAGCCCGCGAAGCTGCCGGCGATCCGTACGCCAAAAACAAATATGGCCACCGCATAGACGACGGTCAATATCAGCATTGCGATCAGGGTCGTTGCCGCCACCCGGCTGCCGAGCAACATGGCGCGCGACAGAGGCGCGGCGCGCAGTCGGCGCCACATGCCCGTTTCGCGCATCAACAGCAGGGCTACGCCAGCATCGATGCCCATGAACAGGATGAACTGCACGCTCATGCCGGCGAAGGAATGCGCGTAGCCGTTGTAGCGCGGCCCGGTGCTGACCGCCTCGCTCGCGAGCGTGAATGGAATCGACATGCCGTTGCCGGAGGAGAACGGACGGGTGACTTCCTGCATCACATGCTGCGTGATGATGCCCGCGAACACCGAACGAACGATGGATTGCGACGGATCATAAAAGAGCTTGACCGACGGCTTGTCCGCCCGGCCAAGCAACGCGCCGGGTACCGTTGCGCCAAAGCCCGCCGGGATGACGACCGCTGCGCGCAGTTTACCGGTCTTCACCAGCTCGTGAGCCCTACCCTCGGGCAGCAGTTCTGTAGCGAGCGATTGATCGTGGACCAGGCTCTCGACCACCGCTTTTGACAAGGCGCTGTCGTCCAGGTCGGTGACGCCCACCGGCATCCTCGACACGCTGTCGCGGCCGCCGGCGCCGCCGAACAAGAATCCGAAGAACGCCGCGACCACGATGGGCGTCAGCACGCTCACCACCAGCGCGCGGCGGTCGCGCAGGAATATCGCGACATCCTTGCGCACCAGAGCCCGAAATGCGATCAGGTTTGCGCTCATGTGTCGCGCAACGTGCGGCCGGTCAGCGCGAGGAATACATCCTCGAGATTCGCCCGCCGGCTCGTCAGTTCCTGGCAGCTGAAGCCGCGCGCCGCAAGCCGTTCCAGCACCCGCGGCGCCGCGGTCCCCAGGTCGGTTGCGGCGACCGAAAGCTCGGGCCCCGCAAGGTCGACGCGAATGACGCCGGGCAGATTTCTGATCTCCTGCAGCGCCGCGCCGTCCGGCGACAGATCATATTTGAGCGTCAGCGTGTTCGCGACCGGCGCGCTCGCCAACAGACCGGCAAGCGTGTCATCGGCGAGCACCCGCCCGTGATCGATTATCACCACACGATCACAGAGCCGTTCGACCTCCTCCATGTAATGCGTCGTATAGACCATGGTGCGGCCTTCGCCCGCCAGCAACTCTATCGTGTCGAAGATCGCGTTGCGGCTTTGCGGATCGACGCCCACCGTGGGTTCATCGAGCAGCAGGATCTGCGGCTCGTGCAGCAGCGCGCAGGCAATATTCAAGCGTCGGCGCATGCCGCCGCTGAACTCCTTCGGTGAATCGGCGGCGCGATCCGCGAGACTGGTCAGCTCCAGCGCCGCCGCGATTCGGTCGGCCAGCGGCCGGCCCGCGAGTCCATACAGGCCGCCGAAGAATTCCAGATTCATGCGCGCGGGCAGCTCATCAATCAGGGCAATCTCCTGGGTCACGAGACCCAGCCGCCGCTTGGTCGGGTCGGCACCCGTTCCCAGAGAAATTCCGTCGATCAGTACCCTGCCGCCATCGGGCCGCATCAGACCCGCGAGCATGCTGATGGTGGTGGATTTGCCGGCGCCATTGGGTCCGAGGAGCCCAAGAACTTCGCCCGGCGCCGCGGCAAAGGATACATCCGCCACGGCGGTGATCGGACCGTAATTCTTTTGGAGGCGCTCGGCGACCAGCTGCATCGAGGCATAGTGCCAGAGGCAAAGGTCTGAACGCTATGCGTCCAATCCCTGCGACTTCAGGTACTCGTCATAGGTGCCACGGAAATCCCTGATCGCATCACCGGGGCGCAGTTCGATGATCCGTGTGGCAAGTGCGCCGACGAATTCCCGATCGTGCGATACGAAAATGAGGGTCCCGGCATAGTGCTCGAGTCCGATCTGCAGCGACTCGATCGTCTCCATGTCCATGTGATTGGTCGGTTCGTCCAACAGAAGAACGTTGGGCTTGGTGAGCATCAGCTTGCCGTAGATCATGCGTCCCTTCTCGCCGCCGGAGAGCACTTTTACCGATTTCTTGGTCTCATCTCCGGAGAACAGCAGGCGGCCTAACGTCGCGCGCACGATCTGATCGTCATCGGCCTTGCCGGTGTATCGTGACATCCACGCAAACAGGTCGACTTTGTCCTCGAACTCAGCCTGCGGGTCCTGCGGCATATAGCCCGGCTGGGCATTCTCGACCCACACGATGCGTCCGCTGCTTGGACGCAATTCCCCCGCCAGGCAGCGCATCAGCGTGGTTTTACCGGCGCCGTTGGGTCCAATGACAGCGATGCGCTCGCCGCCCTCGACATTGAAGCTCAGGTTGTCGAGCACCTTCAGATCCGTGCCCGGATAGCTGAAGCTCAGTTTCTCCACCGACACCGCCGAGCGATACAGCTTCTTCCCTTGTTCGAATCGGATGTACGGATTCTGGCGCGACGACGGCCGGATCTCTTCGATCTTGATCTTCTCGAGCTGCTTCTTGCGTGAAGTGGCCTGCCGCGCCTTGGAGGCATTCGCCGAGAAGCGCCGCACGAATTCCTGCAGGTCCGAGATGCGGTCCTTGGCCTTGGCATTGGCGGCTTCCACGCGGGCACGGGCCTGCACCGAGGCCAGCATGAAATCGTCGTAGTTGCCCGGATAAATCTTCAGCTGCTGAAAATCCAGATCCGCCACGTGGGTGCAGACCTGGTTCAAGAAATGCCGATCGTGGCTGATGATGACCATGGTGGCGTTGTAGCTGTTGAGCGCGCCTTCCAGCCAGCGGATCGAGTTGATGTCCAGATTGTTGGTCGGCTCATCGAGCAGCAGCACATCGGGATTGGAGAACAGCGCCTGCGCGAGCAGCACCCGCAGCTTCAAGCCCGGGGGCACTTCGCGCATCGGGCCGTTGTGGCGCGATTCATGTATGCCTGCATCGGTGAGGATGCTGCCTGCCCGGGCTTCGGCATCGTAGCCGCCGTATTCGGCAAACACGCCCTCCAGTTCGGCGGCTCTCATGTAGTCCGCGTCGGTGGCCTTGGGGTCGGCGTAAATCCGGTCGCGTTCCTGCATCGCCGCCCACAATTCCGCGTGACCGCGCATCACCACATCAAGTACGCGATCGTCTTCATAGCCGAATTGGTTCTGGTTCAATTTGCCGAGCCGCATGCCCGCCTGCAGCATCACATCCCCGGCGCTGGCTTCCATGTCGCCGCCCAGCACCTTCATGAGCGTGGATTTGCCCGAGCCGTTCGCCCCTATCAAGCCATAACGGTTGCCGTCGCAGAATTTGACCGTGACCTGCTCAAACAGCGGTTTGGCGCCGAATTGAATGGCGACGTTGGAAGTGGAAAGCATGTTGTCCAATCACACTGAAGAAAGCGGCCGCAACGGCCGGATTGCCCTAAAACCCCTGCAGATGGATGCCGGATGTTGCGCGTGGCGACGCTTGGGCGAACGCTATCGCCCATTCCGGCCCGTATATTCTAGCCCACCTGTGCTTAAGAGTCCGCGCTTTCGGCGAGCGGGTGCGTCTCCATCGGGCTCGAGAGACGAAAAATGATCCGTGCGGTGGTACCCTAGATTTACGGGACCACCCCAAGGAGCTGCGTTTGAAGATCCTCATGATTCTGGCGCTGACGGTGCTGTCCGCTTGCAGCTGGTTCCATAAAAAACCACCGCCTGCGCCGGTGCCGCCGCAGCTCATCGTGACCGGGGCTCCCTTGGGATCAATTGTATTCATCGACGGTGCGCAGCGCGGCCAGGCTGCGGAACAGAAAGACCGGCCGCAGCTATTGAGCGTCGCCGAGGGTACCCACGTGGTCGAAGTGCATCGGGGCGACGCGGTCGTTTATCGCGAAAACATCTACGTCAAGAACGGCGAGAAGCGTGTTGTCACGGTGCTGTCGGGCGCGAACCGCGAGTAGCGCTGCGCCTATTTTTTGCTCCTGGCCTTGCGCCGCTTCGACTTGGCGGGCTTCGCTCGCGACGCCGATCTTTTCGGCAGCGACTTGGGCTTGCGCCGCGCCTTGGGTGTTCGCCGCTTAGGCTGGCCTGCCGGCGGTTTTCGCGGCGCCGCAGCCGCCTTACTAAGTTTCGCCGGCACTGCGCGCGTCCCGGCGCCGCGCTTTGCGGCAGCGCGTGGGGCCGCCGTGAACGCAGCGCCACGCAGCTGATCGAGTATTCCCGGATTCTCCAGTGTCGATAAGTCCTGCGTGATTTCCTCGCCGCGCGCGATCGCGCGCAGCAGGCGGCGCATGATTTTGCCGGAGCGCGTTTTCGGCAGGGTATCGGTCAGCCGGATGTCGTCGGGCTTGGCGATGGGGCTCAGTTGGTCGCCGACCCAGGCGCGCAGCGTTTCGATCAAGGATTTCGCGGCGGCACCTTCCGGCCGCGGCACGTTGAGCACCACGTAGGCAAATGCCGATTCGCCCTTGATCTCGTGCGGTTTGCTGACCACCGCGGCTTCTGCGACCACCGGATGCGCGACCAGCGCCGACTCGATTTCCATGGTGCCGAGCCGATGGCCCGCGATGTTCAATACATCGTCGATGCGCCCCATGATCCAGTAGTAGCCGTCCGCGTCGCGGCGCGCCGAGTCCCCGGCCACGTAGTAGCGATTCTGGAATTTCTCCCAGTAAGTATTGATGTAACGGTCGTTGTCGCCCCAGATCGTGCGCAGCATCGAGGGCCAGGGCCGCTTGATCACGAGATAGCCGCCGGCATCCGGGGTTTTCACCGGCCGTCCCTCATCATCGACGATGTCCGCGAAAATTCCGGGAAGCGGCTTGGTGCAGGAGCCGGGCTTGGTGGGCGTCACACCCGGAACCGGGGTCATCATGATGGCGCCGGTTTCGGTCTGCCACCAGGTGTCGACGATCGGACAACGTTCGGCGCCGATCACCCGGTGATACCACATCCACGCCTCGGGATTGATCGGCTCGCCGACGCTGCCGAGCAGTCGCAGCTTTTTCAAATCGTAGCGCGCCGGAATGCCTTCGCCCAATTTCATCAGCGCCCGGATCGCGGTGGGCGCGGTGTAGAAGACGGTGACGCCGTGGGTCTCGCAGATCTTCCAAAAGCGTCCGCCGTCGGGGAACATCGGCGTACCCTCGTACATCAAGAGCGTGGCGCCCGCCGCCAATGGTCCGTAAGCAACATAGGTGTGCCCGGTGACCCAGCCGTCATCGGCGGTACACCAGAAGACATCGCTGTCCTTGAGGTCGAAGGTCCACTTCGCCGTCATCTTGGCGTTGAGCAGGTAGCCGCCGCTGGCGTGCTGGATGCCTTTGGGTTTACCGGTGGATCCCGACGTATACAGCAGGAATAAGGGATGCTCCGCATCCACCCATTCCGGCGCGCAGGTAATCCCCTGTTCCGCCGTCAGGTCGTGCCACCACGCATCGCGACCCGGTAGCATCTGGCACGCGGCGCCGGTGCGCCGGTAGACGATGACGTTTTGCACGGAATCGCAGCCATCGGCCAGCGCCTTGTCGACCGCGGCCTTGAGCTCGATCGCGTGGCCGCCGCGCCATCCGCCGTCGGCCGTGACCACCAATTTGGCGCCCGCATCTTCGATGCGATCCTTGACCGCATTCGCGGAAAAGCCGCCGAACACCACCGAATGCACCGCGCCGATGCGCGCGCAGGCCTGCATGGCGATCACAGCCTCTGGGATCTGCGGCAAGTAAATGATCACGCGATCGCCGCGCTCGATGCCCTTGGCCTTGAGCGCATTTGCAAAGCGGCACACTTCCTGATGCAGCTGCGCGTAAGTCAGTTTGCGCACATCGCCGGGTTCGCCTTCGAAAATGATGGCGACCTTGTCGCCGCGCGCCTGCAGGTGCACATCCAGGCAGTTGTGCGATACGTTCAGCTGCCCATCGACAAACCAGCGGTAATTAGGGGCCGCCGAATCGTCCAGCGGCACCGTGAACGGCCGCTGCCAGTCAATCTCGGCGACCGCCAGGTCCGCCCAAAAGCCCACGAAATCCTGCGCGGCCTTGTCGTGCATGGCCTGCAGCTCGGCGGCCTTGATGGTGGCGTGCTTGCGGAACGCGGCCGACGGCGGAAACACGCGGTCCTCCTGGAGGACCGATTGAATGTCTTTTTGAGTCATGGCCTTTCCCCCGGGTATCAAACGGCGGCTGCGATGCGGCGCACCTGCTGTCTCAATATATTGCCGAATCCATGTGTATCAAAAAAGCAATTCAGCCGCGACGCGTCCTGCGGTCGGCGCTTCAAATCATCCAGCGTGGCCTCGATCGGAAGGTCGCAGACGATCCCGGTCAAGCGCCTGGCAAGATACGCGGCTTCCTTGTGTTGCAGCAGTTTAGCAGCGATTGCGGCTGCGCCGCGCAGCTTCAACGACGGAATTCGGTGAAGATTTGCATACAGTTCGTCGAGGGAACCGAATATGCCAAACAGCACGGCGGCGGTCTTCTTTCCGACCCCGGGAACCCCGGGGATGTTATCGACGCTATCGCCGGTCAGGGCCAGAAAATCGGCGATGAGCTCGGGGTGGACCCCGAAGCGCGGTCCGATGTCGTGGTAGTGATAACGCGTATTGCCGCTGTAATCCCAGAACACATCGCCGTCGCGAATCAGTTGCGACAGATCCTTGTCGCGCGTCACCAGAACATTGCACAGGCCCGCGGCGCGCGAGCGCGCGGCGAGTGTTCCGATGATGTCGTCGGCCTCGTATTCCTCGCTGGCGAACTCGGCCACGCCCATGTGCCGGCAAAACTCACGGCACAGCGCAAATTGGCGCGTCAGGCCGAGCGGCGGCGCCTCGCGATTGGCTTTGTAGGCGGGGTAGATTCCGTTGCGGAACGAGGTCGCGCTGCTCGAGCTTGCGTCGAACGCCACGCCGATCCGCTCCGGCCGGACCTGTTCGAGAAGATCCGACAGGAAGCGTGCAAAGCCGTACAGCGCATGCGTGGCATTGCCGTCCGCATCCACCATGTCGGCGGGCATGGAATGATGGGCCCGGAACACGAAATAGCTGGCGTCAATGTAGTAGACCGCGCCGGCGCGCGCCTGGCGACTGCCCGCGGCCGTCACATCGGCCAGCGTTGCATGCGCTCGTGCAGCGGGCTGGAACGTGGGAAATGCGCGACCAGGTACTCCATCTGATCCGCGAGGACGCGCCGGCCTTTGAGGAAAATATATTCCGCGTACGTGGGGGTGAACGGCACCGCCAGCAATTGCATTCCCGCCTGCTCGGGCGTACGCGACGCCTTGGCGTTATTGCAGCGCCGGCATGCCGACACGACGTTGCTCCAGGTGTCGTGACCACCGCGGCTGAATGGCGTCACGTGATCGCGCGACAGCAGGCTATAGGTAAATCGCGCGCCGCAATACAAACATAGATAGGCGTCGCGGCGAAACAGAGTTTGATTGTTGAGCGGCGGCGTATACGCGGCGCCGCGCAGATTGCCTGGATTGCCGGTCACTCCCAGCGTGGCGATGATCGAATTCACATCCACGATGGTTCGCAAACCGGTCTTCGCGCAGGTCCCGCCGTACAGCCGGTACAAAAGTGTTCCACAGGTGTACGCCACCTGCTCGGTGTGATACAGACGCGCCGCTTCTCGATAGTCCACCCATTCCAAGGGCATGCCCGAAACGTCGGTTCGCAAAATTTGCTGGGACAATGGATAGGCGTGCGCCACGACCGACAGGTCATCCCGCCAATCCAGCAACTGCACTTTGTCCTGCGATCCTAAGTTCATAACAACGTAAGGATAGTCGGCTCTTATGCCATAATTCAATGTTTGGCACGTATCTTAAGGCTTGGGAGAGTTTTGCATGTCTGTCGTCGTCGGTATCCTCAAGGAAACCGCTGCCAAAGAAACCCGCGTCGCCGTCGTTCCGGAAATTGCCACCAAGCTCAAGAATCTCGGCGTGCGCGTACTGATCGAGCGCGGCGCCGGGGCAAGCGCCCATTTCCCGGACCCCCTGTACACGGATGCCGAATTCAGCGATGCCGCCACCATACTCGCCTCCGCAGATATCTTATTGAAGGTGCAGCCGCCGAGCGTGACGGAAGTCGCGGCGCTGAAGAAAGGCGCGATCGTCATCGGCTTCATGCAGGCCTATGCGCGGCCTGAACTGGTGCTGGCGCTCAAGGAGCGCGGCATCACGAGCTTTGCCATGGAACTGGTGCCGCGAATTTCGCGCGCCCAATCCATGGACGCGCTGTCCTCGCAGGCCTCGGTCGCCGGCTACAAGGCGGTGCTGATCGCGGCGAATGCGCTGGAGAAATTTCTGCCGATGTTGACCACGGCCGCAGGCACCATCAAACCCGCCCTGGTGCTGGTGATCGGTGCCGGCGTGGCCGGCCTGCAGGCCATCGCCACGGCCAAACGCCTGGGGGCCGTGGTCGAAGCGTACGACGTACGTAGCGCGACCAAGGATCAAGTGAAATCGCTGGGCGCGAAATTCGTCGAGACCGGCGTCTCCGCGGAGGGCGCCGGCGGCTATGCCCGCGAACTCACGCCTGAGGAAAAGGTAAGGCAGCAAGAGGTTCTCGATGCGCGGATCGCCGCCAGTGACGCGGTGATCAGCACGGCGTCGGTTCCCGGGCGCGCCGCCCCGCGGATCATCTCGCGGGCCGCTGTGATGCGCATGAAGCCGGGCTCGGTCATTGTCGACGTTGCGGCCGAGCAGGGCGGCAACTGCGAACTCACCGCGGCCGGCGAAACCACGCTGCACGGCGGCGTGAAGATTGTGGGCCCGCTCAATCTGCCCGCCTCATTGCCGTATCACGCCAGCGAAATGTACTCGCGCAATTTGTTCAATCTGCTGAAGCCGGCGATCGTCAAGGGAGAACTTGCGATCGATTGGAGCGACGAGGTATTCGCCGGCGCGGTACTTACTCGCGCCGGTCAAATAGAACACGCAGCGACGCGCGCAACCATTGAGGGACGGCAGACATGATCGACGGCGTCATTGCACTCTATATATTCATGCTGGCGGGTTTTACCGGGTACGAGGTGATTTCGCGCGTGCCGGTCATTTTGCACACGCCGCTCATGTCGGGATCGAATTTCGTACATGGCATTGTGCTGGTGGGCGCCATGGTGGCGCTGGCCGGCGCCGACAGCACCATGCTCCGGGTCATCGGCTTCATCGGCGTGGTGCTGGCCGCAGGCAATGCGGTGGGCGGCTATGTGGTGACGGAACGCATGCTGAGAATGTTCGTTCTGACCGGCAAGAAGAAGGGTTCCTAAGGTGCCCGCTGCGACGCTGAACAACCTGATGCAGCTCTCCTACCTGGCGGCAGCGGCGCTGTTCATTCTCGGCTTGAAACGCATGAGTTCGCCGGTCACCGCGGTGAGCGGCGTGCGCTGGGCCGGCGCGGGCATGCTGCTGGCGACGGCGGTGACGTTGGCGTTCATGAGAGATGCATCGCTGCTGAATTTTGCCCTGGTGATGATCGCCATCGCCATCGGCAGCGTCGTGGCATGGATCAGCGGCAAGCGCGTTGCGATGACCGACATGCCGCAGATGATCGCCCTGTACAACGGCATGGGGGGCGGCGCCGCGGCGGCGATCGCCGCGGTGCAGTTGTACACCGGCCATGCAGAAAACATCGTGCATTTGTCGATCGCCACCATCGGTGGATTCATCGGCGCCGTGTCGTTCAGCGGCAGCCTGATCGCGTTCGCCAAGTTGCAGGGCTTGATCAACAGGTCGATACGATTTGGCGGCCAGAAATTTCTCAATCTGGCGATATTGCTCGTGGCCCTGGGGCTCGGGTTCATGGTGGTGAGCGGCGCCGGCGCAGGCGCCGGGCTGCCCAGCGTCTCCCTGCTGTTCGTATTCGCGCTGGTTTTGGGCGTCGCCATGACTTTGCCCATCGGCGGCGCCGACATGCCCGTGGTCATCTCCCTGTACAACGCGCTCACCGGCCTCGCGGTCGCCTTCGAAGGATTTGTTCTCGATAACGCCGCCATGATCATTGCCGGTACGGTGGTGGGCTCCGCGGGCACGCTGTTGACCCAACTCATGGCCAAGGCCATGAACCGCTCGCTCGGCAACGTCCTGTTCTCGAATTTCGGCGAAAGCTCAGGCGTGGGCGGCGGCGCGGCCGGCACGCAGAAACCCATCGAGGCGTCCGACGCCGGCGTGATGATGGCGTATTCGCAAAAGATCATAATCGTGCCGGGATACGGCCTGGCTGTCGCTCAAGCTCAGCACAAGGTGTGGGAGCTCACGCAATTGCTGCTGGATCATGGCGTCAAAGTGCGCTTCGCCATTCATCCGGTGGCGGGCCGGATGCCGGGGCACATGAACGTGCTGCTGGCCGAAGCGGGCGTGCCGTACGACCTGATTTCGGACCTGGACGAGATCAACGCGGAATTCGAGACTGCCGACGTGGCCCTGGTCATCGGCGCCAACGACGTGGTGAATCCCGATGCCCGCAGCAACAAGAGCAGCCCGATCTACGGCATGCCGATCTTGAATGCGGACAAGGCCAAGAATGTCATCGTGATCAAGCGCGGCCAGGGTCAGGGATTTTCCGGGATCGACAACGCATTGTTCGGACTCGATCAGACCCGCATGCTGTACGGCGACGCACAGTCGGCGGTCAGTCAATTGATACAGGCGGTCAAGGCTGCAGGTTGATTTCGAAGCGATCCAAAGTCTGCCACGACCTGGGGTGCGCGGCGGCGTAGTCGTTTAACCTCATCATCTCGCCGCGGAAGGTGAGATCTCGCAGTGTGAAGCGTACGTAGTGATAGTTCGGGAAATCGGTATTTTGATAGAGGTCGGAGGCCGTGCGCTCCACTTCGTAAGGGAAGGCGCCCCCGCCCCCGGACACCAGGTACACGACGCCGTCCTGCTCGAAGCGTTCGTAGTTGTGAATATGGCCGGCGCTGACCACGAAACGCGCCGCGCTTCCTGCCGCCGCGGTCTTGAGGTAGGCGATCAGGGATTGCTCGTTCGGCCGCGGATTGTGATCCGTGAGTTTGCTGGTTTGCACGTCCGCCAGCGGCGGATGATGCATGATGATCAGCACCACCCGCACCATGGGGTCGAGCGAGGCGACCTGATCTTCGAGCCACAATCGCTGATCGCTTCCCGGCAGCAGCGATGTATCGCTGTCCAGCGCAATTCCGACAACTTTGTCGCCGATGGCAACCGAGTACCAGCGCCGGCCGCGCAATTGCGTAAAGGTATCCCACCATCGTTCCAGGCAGATCGACTCCTGGCAGGCTGAAAATTCATGATTGCCGAGCGCCGGATAAACGCGCAGATGCTGGGCGCGCCAGCGCCGGGTTTCACTGCGGTACACCGCGTAGTCGGCGTCGACCCCGTGCCAGGGAACATCGCCGTTGATGAACACCGCCGCCGGATTTTCCGCGGCGATGCGCGCGACCAGGGCCTGCCGCGCGTGGGGCGAACTTGCTTCGGTTTCGCTGCTGGAGGTGAACCGCATATCGCCGTAGGCGATCAATACCAGCGGATAGGGTAGATCCGTTTGCGGTACGCTGAAGGTGGTCGCGGCGCGCAGCGGTGCGTTGAGAACAGCCGCCAAAATCAAAAGTGCGGGCAAAGCAAAGCGCATTGCGCGATGCTACCCTACGGAGACTCCATGAAGACATCACTCGTTGCGTTGTTGGTTTTGTACTCGGCGGCTGCCGCAGCCACCGCGGCGCCCGACCAAAGCCTGCGCTGGCAGCGCCACGCGCAGCAGGTGGACATCATCCGTGATAATTGGGGCATCGCCCATATCTACGGCAAGTCCGACGCCGACGCGGTATTCGGCGCCATCTACGCACAGGCAGAGGATGATTTCAATCGCATCGAGCGAAATTACCTGAACGGCCTCGGCTGGCTGGCACAGGCCGAGGGGGAATCGGCGGTTTATTCGGATCTGCGTCAGCGGCTGTTCGTCGATGTCGATGATTTGCAGCGCAAATACCAAGCCACTCCCCAATGGCTGAAAACGCTGATGATTGCCTGGTCGGACGGCTTGAATTACTACCTCGCGAAACACCCGGCCACAAAGCCGCAGGTGATCCGTCACTTTGAACCGTGGATGGCGTTGTCCTTCACCGAGGGCAGCATTGGCGGCGACATCGAAACCGTCGACTTGGGGCGGCTGGAGAAATTTTATGGTCAGCCTCAGGCGCCGCTCCCCGCCACCGCGCCGCTCCCCGCCACCGCGCCGGCCCCGCCCGCCGCGGCAGTGCCGTCAGTCGCAGCGTCGGCCGGCGAAGCGTCGCCTGGCGGCTCCAACGGCTTTGCCATCGCGCCCAGCCGCAGTGCCTCCGGTCACGCCCTGCTGTGGATCAACCCGCACACCTCATATTATTTCCGCTCGGAATTGCAAATGGTCAGTGAGCAGGGATTGAACGTCTATGGCGCTGTCACCTGGGGACAATTCTTCGTCTACCAGGGATTCAACGCGCACAACGGCTGGATGCACACCTCGTATGGCGGCGACGCCATCGATGAGTACGCCGAAACCATCGTCAAGAAACCCGACGGGCTGTACTACGAATACGGCGGCGCGCTGCGAAAATTGAAGGTCAGCGAGATCTCCATCCCGGTGAAGCAGGGCGGCGGCCAGACCTTGAGGAACTTCACGGTGTATCACAGCCATCATGGCCCCGTCATCCGCGCCGAGAACGGCCGCTGGATCGCGATCAAGCTGCTGCAGGATCCCGTGCCGGCGCTATCGCAATCGTACTTGCGCACCAAAACCAAGAACTACGCCGAGTTTCGCAAGACGCAGGACCTGCGGACCGACACCTCCAACAACACGGTGTATGCGGACGGCGACGGCACCATCGCTTATTTTCACGGCAATTTCATACCCAGGCGTAATACCGCGTTTGACTTCACGCGCCCGGTGGACGGCAGCAATCCGGCCACCGAGTGGCAGGGACCGCACGCCGTCAAAGACACCATCACGTTGCTCAATCCCAGCACCGGCTTCATTTTCAATACCAACAACTGGCCGTTCTCGGCGGCAGGTTCGGCAAGCCCCAAGCGCGAGGATTATCCGGCCTACATGTGGCGCAAGGGCGAGAATGCGCGCGGCATTCACGCGCTGGAGGTTCTGCAGAATATCCGCGGCGTGACCGTGGACAGTTTGATCGCCGCCGGCTACGACGCG
>DATMRC010000037.1:0-32669 GCA_035567075.1 Steroidobacteraceae bacterium | reverse complement strand
CAGGGGGCCGAGCACGCCGCGCACCGCGCCCCCGGCTCCCAGAATGAGCACTCGTTTGTCCGCCAGCGCAAGACCCAGATTTTTCTCCAGATCCGCCGTAAGTCCCAGGCCGTCGGTGTTATCGCCCAACAGCGATGTGTCCTCGAAAAATGCGATGGTGTTGACCGCGCGCGCGCGCTCCGCGCGCGGCGTGAGTTCGTTCACCAGTTCCGCCGCGGCCTGTTTGTGAGGCAGCGTGACGTTGAGGCCCTTGAGGCCGCCGGCGAACAGGCGCAACGCGTCGCGCCGGAAATTAGCGGGGCTGATGTCGAACAACCGATACACCAGATTCTGCGCCGTCGCCTTGGCGAACATCCCGTGGATGAACGGCGACCAGCTATGGGCGATGGGATGACCCGCGACCCCATACTGATCCGGCGCCTCGATCCCTGTGCTCGCGCTCACTCTGCCAGCCACTCCGCCGCGCGTTTCGCAAAATACGTCAAAATGCCGTCCGCGCCGGCGCGCTTGATGCACATCAGCGATTCCAGCGCCGCGGCGCGCTCGTTCAGCCAGCCGTTGCCGGCCGCAGCCATGATCATCGAGTACTCGCCGCTGACCTGGTAGACGAAGGTGGGCAGTCCGAACCGGTCCTTGACCCGGCGCACGATGTCAAGATATGGCAGCCCCGGCTTGATCATCACCATGTCGGCGCCTTCGGCGATATCAAGCGCGACTTCGCGCAGTGCCTCATCGGAATTGGCGACGTCCATCTGATAGGTGTGTTTGCCGCCGCTGCCCAACTGGGCGGCCGATCCGACTGCCTCGCGAAACGGCGTGTAAAAGCTCGATGCATACTTGGCCGCATAGGCGAGAATCCGGGTATGGATCAAACCGGCGGTCTCGAAGGCGATGCGAATCGCGCCGATGCGTCCGTCCATCATGTCCGAGGGCGCGACGATATCGGCGCCGGCGTCGGCGTGCGAGCGCGCCTGGCGCACCAGAGTCTCCACCGTCAAATCATTCATCACGTAGCCCGTATCGTCGATCAATCCGTCCTGTCCGTGCGTGGTGAAGGGATCGAGCGCGACGTCGGTGATCACGCCCAGCTCGGGAAATTCCTTCTTCACGGCGCCCACGGCGGTCTGCGCAATGCCGTTGGGATTCCAGGATTCGCGCGCGTCCAGGGTCTTTTTGGCCTCGGGAGTCACCGGGAACAGCGCGATTGCCGGAATTTTCAGGCGCATCAGCGCCTCGCACTCGCGCAGCAACTGGTCCACGGACAGCCTTTCGATGCCGGGCATGGACGCGACCGGCTGCCGGTCGCCACGTCCCTCGACCACGAAAATCGGGTAGATCAGCGAATCTGCAGTCAGCTGGGTTTCCCGCATCAGACGGCGCGAAAACGCGTCGCGCCGCATACGCCTCATACGGGTGCTTGGAAATGAATTCCCGGGCGTTCCGGTCATCTTGGGTATGACTCCTCTGTTCTGCGTTGCCGCCGCAAATCCGCCTGCCCCGTGCCCGATGCAGCCCACTGCCCGTCGGCGCCACCGGCGTAACGCGGTAATATCGCGTGGGCCAAACTTTAAGCCGGGTGCTGATTTATACATGAACGATGGGGTCGGCGGAAATCAGAGACGCGCCCGGTTCCAGGCGCTGTGCCAGTCGCTGCGTCCCGACTTGCTGCGCTTCGCGTTCTGGTTGTGCCGCGACCGGGCCCTGGCCGAGGATGTGGTGCAGGAAAGCATGCTGCGGGCGTGGAAAGCGCAGGATTCGCTGCTCGACGAGAGCGCGGCCAAACCCTGGTTGTTGACCATCATCCGCCGCGAATATGCACGCACTTTTGAACGTAAACGCGTGCCGACGGTGGATGTCGATGAGCTCATCGCCAAGGAGGAGCCGATGCTGGCGGCCGCCGAGGAACAAGACCTTGGAGAAATGCGCGCCGCCCTGTTCAAGTTGCCGCTTGAATACCGCGAGCCTCTGGTGCTGCAGGTGCTCCTGGGTTATTCGACGGCTGAAATTGCGCGCGAACTCGACCTTTCGGGTCCGGCGGTGCTCACCCGCCTGTTTCGGGCGCGCAATCGGCTGCGCGCGGCACTGGGCGAGGATCTCGGCGCGGACCGGGAAGAATGATGGACCACGCGCGCTATCGAATGCTGATCTCCGCGGATCCCCACAGCAGCGATGCTGAGTTGCGTGCGCACCGTGGAACTTGCGCGGAGTGCGCGCAGTATACGGAGCGGCTGCTGCGCTTTGAATCCCGGCTGCAACGCGCCGTGAAGGTCGACATTCCGACGCGCGCCGAGATTCTGCCGTTTGCACGGCGGCCTGCGAGGCAGGGCGCGAAGTCCTGGCGCTCGATGGCGATCGCGGCCAGCGTGCTCCTCGGCGTTTTGGTCGCGGCGGGAATCTGGATCGCGCTGCCGGGAGCCAGCCTCGCCGCCGATGTGGTTGCGCATATGGCGGGAGAGCCCGAGGCTTGGCGGCGCACGGATGTCGCGGTGCCGGACACCGCGCTGAACGACGTGCTGCGGGACTCCGGTCTGCGCCTGAGTGGTGGCGCGGGAATCGTCAGCTACGCTGCCAGCTGCGCCTTCCGTGGACATCGAGTGCCGCATCTCGTGGTGCAAACCCCATCGGGACCGGTGACGGTGATGGTGCTGGTTCATGAAGCGGCGAGCCATCCGGCGCAGTTCGACGAACAGGGCTATCGGGGAACCATCATGCCGATGGCGGGCCACGGCAGCATCGCGGTTCTCATGCGGGATCCGGGCGGAGCGGATCTGCAGCGCATCGCCGCGCAGGTGCGCGATGCGATTGTCTGGACGCGCTGAGAATTTCCTTGCGATTTCTAGATCCCGACCTCCGCCAGCAGGTCGATGAGCCGCCGCGCGCTCGCCGCCAACCTTGGGTGCTGGGCCTCGAACCGCACGGCGATACGTTCCAGACGATCCGGGAGCGATGTGTCGGCAGGCAGTGGATCGGCGCCTTGCCGCTCGACCATGCGCTTGATGTCGGGAAGAATCTCTTCGAGCGCTTGACGGGTTGCCGGATCGTCGCCGCGCGCATTGGCGAGTTCTGCATGCAGCCTGGCAAGCCGCTCGCGCAAAGTGTTTTGATCCATCGGTATCCCCTTGAGGCTGGCGAGCCCTATTGTGCCATCCGCTCAGGCGTGAGGCGGGCTACTTCGACGTAGCCGGCGCCCGCGGCGGCAATTCCCTGGTGAATCGCGCCATAGGCACGGCGCAGATATTCATCAGTGCCGTAGGGCGGATTCACCACCATCAGCCCGCTGCCCGCAAGTCCCAATCCAGCATCGTCCGGATGGATGGCAAGATCCGCGAACAGCATCTTGGGAATGCCCAGGGACTCGAACCGGGCATGCACGGTATTGCGTTGGGTGGCGCTGCGAATCGGGTACCACATGAGGTAGATGCCGCCGGGCCAACGCCGATACGCTTCCGCGAAGGCTTTGAGCATCAGCTTCAGCTCGTCGAGACTCTCATAGGGCGGGTCGATCAGCACCAGGCCGCGCCGCTCCTCGGGGGGCAGAAAGGCCTTGAGCGCCGCATAACCATCATCGATTGCCATTCGAATCCGGCCGGGCGAGTCGATTTGCCGCTCGGCCGCACGGGCCTCCGCAGGCACAAGCTCGACGAACAGCGCGCGATCCTGCGCCCGCAAGCCGGCCGCGATCAAGGCGGGCGAGCCCGGATAGCGCGCGAGCCGCTTGCCGCGCCGGGCGCGTATTGCGGCGAAGTAAGAGGATAGCGGTTCCGCGTCCCAGCTATTGACGATCAGGCGCTGCACGCCGCGCTCCGCTTCGCCCGATTTCACCGCCTCGGGAGCCTGCAGATCATAGAAACCGCGCCCCGCGTGGCTGTCGAGCACGAACAACGCGGCATCCTTGCGTTGCAGCGCGCCCAGGCAGTACAGCAGGCCGACATGCTTGGCGACGTCGGCAAAATTTCCTGCGTGATAGATATGCTGGTAATTCATCGCGCGGCATTGTGCCTGTCGCGGCGCATGCACGCCATGCGGCTAGTCGCGCAGTCCCAGCGCCAGTGCGCTGGCGCCGGCTTCGTCCAGCCGTTCGTGCCCATTCGCGGCGCGCGCACTCCATGCCGGCCCCAAGTGCGCATCGAGCATCGCCGCCGCGCGCTCGCGCATCCGCGCTTCAATGGGGCGGCGGCGCGCCTGGCCATGGGCCTCGTGGGCGACATCGGCGCAGGCGATGATCAGTGCGGCGGCATCGTAGCGGCCGTCGATGCAGGATAGATATGCCATGGCATCGAGCACCGAGTAAAGCTTGCCCGGATCGAGGCGCCGTGCCAGCCCATGGAGTTCCACCCCGGCCGCGCGCGCCTCCGCAATCTCGCCGGCGATCAGCAATGCGCAGAAGTTCATCGTCAGAAGTTCGAACCAGGTTTCGCGGCGCGCGGAATGGCGCAGATTGAGGGCAAGGGGCCTGCCCAACTGCAGGGCGGCGGCGGTGTCGCCGCATGCAATGTCCAGTTCCACGATGCTGACGGTGGCGGCCAGCGCCTGGCGTTCGCTCATCGCCAATGCCAATCTCACGGCTCGCCGGTAGGCAATGCGCGCACCCTCGAAGTCGCCGCGGCTCATCAGCAGCGCGCCCGCCGTGAGAGCGCCATGGGTCAGCAGACGCGGCGGCCACGTGGGGTCTTCGATTTTTTGAGCGACCTCGAACGCGGCTTGCGCCGCGGCATCGTCGCCGCGCCAGTTGAAGGCCAGCAGCGTCAGTGCGTAATAGCGGGATTTGACGTCGCCTGTTGCCGCGTGCATGGTCGCGGCAATCTCCGCGGCATAGCGCGCGCGATCGCACTGCCGGGTCGAATCGTAGGTGGCGATTGCTTCCCAGAAGCGGCCGACGCTGCCCTGCGGCAGTGAAGCCGAGAGCAGCGAAACCGCTCGTTCGTAACGAATGCGGCCTTCGGAATAAAGGTCCGTTTCCACGAACAGCGGCCAGGAAGCGCCGTACAGGGCCACCGCAAGCGCGCGATCGTTGGCCATTGCCCAGTTTATTGCGGCGCGCGTGTTGTGCAGTTCCGGGGCGTAGCGGTGCAGCCATATCGCTTCGTCCAGCGACCAGTAGTCTTGATACGCGGCTTCGAGAACCTGGAGCATCGCCGCGGCCATCCGCTGCTGTGCTGCGTCGAGTTCACCGTCGGCCGCAAGCCTCTCGGCGGCGTAATAGCGTGCGGTCTCGAGAAGCGAGTAGCGGGGCGGATCGCCTGGCAGCGCCGTGACCAGCGAGCGGTCGACCAGGCGCCCGATCAGATCGATCGCCTCGGCCGCATCGATGGATTCATCCGCCACCATGCGCGCGGCCGTATGCAATGAAAAACTGCCGGCGAAAGTCCCAAGCCGGTTGAACACCCGCTGTTCCGCAGCCGCCAACAAGCTATAACTCCAATCGAACGCGGCATGCAGCGCGTCGTGACGCGGGTCCGCCGAGTGTCCGTGGAGCTTGAGTATGCGGAATCGATCGGCGAGCCGCTCGAGCAGCGCCGCGATTCCGAGTGCCGGGACCCGCGCGGCTGCGAGTTCAAGTGCCAGCGGATTGCCATCGAGCCGCCGGCAGATCTCGGCCACTTGAGCGGTATTGGCGGGCGCTAGCTCGAAGTTTCGATCGGCCGCGCGAGCCCGCTGCGCAAACAACTCCAGCGCCGCGCACTGAGCGGCCTGCGCCTGGCCAGCCGCGGGGCCCGGAACTTCCAGGGGCGGCAGTCGATAAATGATCTCTCCTGGAATACCGAGCGGCGCCTGGCTGGTGACCAGCGCCCGCAGCCCCTGCGTGTGCAATACCAGCGTCGCCAGATGTGTCGCGAGTTCGTCGCCGATGTGTTCGGCGTTGTCCAGAACCAGCAGCAGCGGCGTTTGATCCAGCGCCTGGCGTAGCGCCGCGAATCCTTCAATGCCGTCGCGAAGCGGCAGGCCAAGCGCCACCGCGATGGCGGCCGGAACATGCTGCGCCTCGCGCAGCGGCTGCAGTGACACCCAGGCGACCGCCGCACCCGATCTGTCCGCCTCGCGCACCACGATCTCCTGCGCGATGCGCGTTTTACCCACGCCCGCCGCCCCCACGATGGTCACGAGGCAGCCGCGATCGAGCGCTTCCAGGAGATTGCGCAGGTCGACATCCCGGCCAATCAGGGGTGCCAGACGGTTCGGCCACGCCCGGTGCGGCAGAGAAAGTCGTGGCGCCGACTCCGCCGATTTGCCGACCGCAAGATCGAGGCGGTACCCGAATCCCGGCACCGTGCGTATGGCACCGGCGCCGAGCACGCGCCTCAAGGCAGCAATCTGCGCCGGCAGGTTGTTTTCATCCACTATGACCCGGGGCCACACACGCTCCAGCAGCGTAGCTTTGGTGACCAGCCTGCCTTGGTGCTCGACCAGGACCAGAAGCAGATCGAATGCCCGCGCACCGAGATCCACGGGTTTCCCGGCAAGGGTTAGCCGCCGCTCCGAAGGGTAGAGCTCGAAGGCCCCCACGCTTATGCAATCCATCAACTTAAGGTCCCTAGAATTCTTTTAGAAAAATTTCATTCGCGCTTCAAGACGCGCCGGATGAGGTGCGGGACACTGCTCTTGCGTCCAGGCGACAAACAACTCAACGGAGATGATCATGCCAAAATTCGTCATAGAACGTGATATTCCCGGCGCCGGCAAGATGAGCCCGACCGATCTGAAGTCGATCTCGCAGAAGTCCTGCGGCGTACTCAGCAGCATGGGGCCGAGCGTTCAATGGGTACATAGCTATGTGACCGACGACAAGATCTACTGCATCTATCAGGCGGCCGATGCGTCCCTGGTCAGGCGCCACGCCGAGCTCGGCGGATTTCCAGCCAACAAGATCTCGCGCGTCAGCACGATAATCGACCCGTCGACGGCGGAGTAGTCCGCCGCGCGGTCGACTTGCACATGGATGTGCAAGCCGGCAGTCTAATACCATGAAGACCGGCACATTGGAATTTGACGGCGTCGAGTACCCGGACGGCGCCGCCTCGGATCCGGTTGCGTTGCGGTGGATGCGGGGCGCGCCGCCGCCGCCGCCGCAACGGATAAGGTTCGAGGACGACCGCTTCCTGGAATTTCCGCAGATTCGCTGGTCCTTATCCCACATGCGCGAGCTCGCGCCGACCGCAGCCATCTGGCGCGGCAGCGGCGCGGCGAGCGATCTTGGAGCTGCGCCTGCGGGCGCCGCGGCGGCGATCGAGGCGCTTGATTTTGCGGACATGCATGGGCGCAAGCAGACCTGGCTGGGATCCCTGCACAACACCTACACCGACGGCATCGTCGTCCTGCACCGCGGCCTCCGGGTGTACGAGCGCTATTTCGGGGCTTTGCAGCCGCATGTGCCGCATGCCTGTTTTTCGATCACCAAATCCTATGCCGCCACGCTTGCGGCAACCCTGATTCACGAACGCGCGCTCGACGAGAACAAGACCGTGTCGTACTACCTGCCGGAGATGGCCGGCACCGCCTACCGGGATGCGACGCTGCGTCAAGTGCTCGACATGCAAATCGGAGTCGCCTATTCCGAATTGTATTCGGATCCCAAGGCTCACATCTGGGAGTACGCACGCGCGGGCGGACTGCGTCCACGGCCGCCAACATACGCGGGGCCGTCCAGTTTCTACGAATATTTGCAGGGGCTGCGTCCGGAAGGCGGGCACGGCGAGGCTTTCGCCTACAAAACCGTCAATACCGAGGTCATGTGCTGGGTGATGAAGCGGGTCACGGATATTGCATTGCCCGAGATGCTGGGTCGGCGAATCTGGTCGCGTATCGGCTGCGAAGAGGACGGCTACATAACGGTTGATTCGATCGGTGTGGCCATGGGCGGCGGCGGCATGAGCGCCGCGCTTCGCGATCTGTGCCGCTTTGGAGAGCTGATGCGCTGCGAGGGGGCTTGGCACGCACAGCAGGTCATTCCAGCGGAAGTCGTGGCAGACATTCGCCGCGGTGCCGATCCGAGCAAATTCGCGACGGCCGGCTATACGCTGCTGCCCGGCTACTCCTACCGCAACATGTGGTGGGTATCGCACAATCCGATGGGCATGTTCGAGGGCCGCGGCATCCACGGCCAGCGTCTGTACATCGCACCGCGAGCGGAATTGGTGATTGCGCGCTTTGCCTCTCATCCGATTGCGTCGAGCGCGGCCAACGATCCCATAACGCTGCCGGCGTTCGCGGCATTGAGTCATTTGTTGATGAACGGGTGATGCGGTCGGACTAAGGCGCCGCGCCCCACTCGGGAAACTCCCGCAGCGCGTCCACGTAGTTGTGGATGACGTCGGTGTGGGCGTCTTCCTGCCAGCCCCCCGGCAGCGCGCTTTTGTGTAGGTCGCGCGGTCGGCCTTGGCTGTCGATCGAGTAGAGCGTGAAATTGAGCGCCTGCCGCGCCTCGTCGGCGAGATCCGGCGCCCCTGCGGCTTTCGCGTACATCGCGAGAACCGCGCCATAGCTCGAGTTCACCCCACCCCAGGCTTGCTTGTCCTCATCCTGTTCGTGGCACACGGTCATGCCGAATTCCTGGTGCGTGAAATTTTCCCGAACGAATCCGATCAATGTGCGGCAGGCGTCCCGCCAGGCTCCGTCGAGCAGCTGTTTTTTTTCCAGTAAATACCTTGCAAGATTCAGCGGCGCCCAGGCGGTGCGATTCGTCGGCGTATCATGATCCTCGAAGAACTGCGCGAACAGCGCGCCGTCGGCGCCCGCGCTGGGCACTTGATAATCCTTGATCCACTGCCAGAGCGCCTGGCGTTGCGCGGCGAATTCCGCAAACCCGCGCTCCGCCAGGAGATCGAACAGCCGCAGAATGTAGGTCATGTTGCCTGATATCGCTCCGCGCCCGGCGCCGTCGCGATAGTCCACGCGAAACGGCCAGGGAGAATGCAAGGCATCGCCGTCCGTTTGATTGGCGGCAAGGACGCGGGCGTTGTGCAGCCCCTGCTCAAGGTATCGATCCTCGCCGCTGGCCTCGAACAGCCGCATCAGGGCGTAGCCGGCAATGCCGCCCTTGTCAGGCTCGATCTCGAAAGGGCGATCGGATTGCGAGCCGCAATCGGCGGGCTGCGGGAATTGCGCGCGTCGGCCGGTGGAGCGCGTGAATCGCGGAAATTTGCCGCTGTCCGGCGTGAGCGACTCATTGATCAGGTAGTCGCCCATGCTGCGAGCGGTGTCGAGCCATGCCGGTTCCCGCTTGCCGCGCAGTTCGTGGAATTTGAGGTAGGAAATGATCCCCATGCCATTCTGGGTCGCCGGAATCGTATCGGTACGCTGGCTGTTGGGAATCCAGTCGCCATCCAGAAACGTCTCGCAGACGAAGCGCGGATAACCCCGCTCCGCGGGACACTGCCGGTAGAAATTCATTTCCAGGTCCAACGCCTCATGCCACGCGGTCCAGGGCAGCAAATGGCCCCGGCCGTCAAATGCAAGCGTGTGACCCGCGATATTCATCGTCGCCGAAACTCTCAAGGCTGCAGCGTGCGGTAAAAAATGGTGGTGTCGCAGAGTCCGCCGCGCGGCAGCAGTGCAAAGCCGGGGATGACGCCGCATCGCTGCCAGCCCATCCTGGCATACAGCCGTTCCGCGTCGCCGCTGGCGGTGTCGAGCACCAGCAGCGTCTTGCCCAGCTCCAGCGCGGTGTGTTCCGCGGCGGCGAGCAGCGCGGCGCCTACGCCGCGCCGGCGGGCGCGCCGATGCACCAGCATTTTCGCAACATCGGCGCGATGCGGCTGGTTCTCGGGCTGCGCCACGATCAGCTGCACCGTGCCGACGATGGCCCCGCCCGCCTCTTCAGCCGCGAGCACCACGCGTTCGCCCCGCGCCGAGCTTGAGGACATGGCGCGCCAGAACTCCTCGGCTTTGGCGCGCGGCAGCGGCAGCATGAAGCTGACGGACGCGCCGCCTTCCACGCAGTCGATCAGCACATCGCTCAAACCCTGGATTTCGTGCTCGCCGATCGCTTGCAGACGGCGGATCCGGATCGCGCCGCTCACTAGGAGGGATTCGCCGGGCGGCGGATGGTGTTCCACACGGCAATGTCCCAGGCGTTGTGGATGCCGATGATCATGAGCAGCACGACCGCTGCGGCCACTCCGTACATGCTGTGGCGAGGCCAGCGCCAAATCAGCACCGCTTCCGCGAGCAGCGCGCCATAAACGATCGCCGGCAAAATCACATTCCAGATCCAATCCTCGGCCACGGCCGAATAGTCCGGCCCAAGACGACGCATGCCGGCGCGTATCGCGCCCGCGTACACCAGCCCGGCAACACCCACGACGCCCAAGCCGAGACTCAAACTCAAGCGGCCGTGGCGCGGCATGCTCAAATACGCGGCCACAGCCAATACGGCGCCAAAATGCACGATGGTCGGCGTGACAAATGTGTGCAGTCCCAGGGCGCTCACGCGGCGCGCGCCGGCGGACAAGGTGATCACGACGAAGGTCAGGCCCGTGAGTCCTGCGGCGGCTGAACCGGCAATGACGTAGAAGTTGTCCCATCCCGACAGCAGCGACAATTCCATCCTCTTTCTCCTTCTGCGGCCACGGCGATCAGGTCGGCGGCGCCGCGGCGGGCTCCAGCTCGGCGAGATAATCCCGCGGCCGCAGATATTCGTACAACCGTGACTCCGCGGAACCAGGCTGCGGCCGCCAATCGTATTCCCAGCGAACCAGCGGCGGCATCGACATCAATATGGACTCGGTGCGGCCGCCGGACTGCAGGCCGAACAGGGTTCCCCTGTCGTAGACCAGATTGAACTCAACGTAGCGGCCGCGCCGGTACAGTTGGAATTCCCGTTCTCTCGCGCCGTAGAGCTGGTCTTTGCGGCGCTCCATGATGGGCATGAAGGCCGGCAGAAAGTGATCGCCAATGCTGCGCATGAAGGCGAAGCACCGTTCGAATCCGCCTTCATTGAGGTCGTCGAAGAACAAGCCGCCGACGCCGCGCGTCTCATTTCGATGCGGTAGAAAAAAATAGCGGTCGCACCAGGCTTTGTATTTTTCGTAAACGCCTGAGCCAAATGGCTGGCAAGCCTCGCGCGCGGTGCGATGCCAGTGGCGCACGTCCTCATCGTATGGGTAGTAGGGCGTGAGATCAAAGCCGCCGCCGAACCACCACACCACCGGCGCATCGATCGGCCGCGCCGCCAGGAACCGGACATTGCAATGGGTCGTGGGCGCGTGCGGATTGCGCGGATGAAACACCAGCGACAGGCCCATCGCCTCGAAGGGCGCGCCCGCGACTTCCGGGCGCAAATTGCTGGCCGTGGGCGGCATTTTCCCGCCGAATACGTGCGCTATCGATACCCCCGCGCGCTCAAATGCCGCGCCATCGCTCAAGACGCGGCTCTCGCCGCCGCCGCCTTCCGGCCGATTCCAGGCGTCGCGGCGAAATTTGACGGTGTCGATATTCTCCACCGCCGCGGTGATCCGATCCTGCAAGCCGCTCAGGTAGCGCTTTACCGCCGCGGCGTCCACGGCTGCATCATCGATTGACCTTGTGTTCGAGTCAGTCATTGATGGGCTTTATGGCTTCTTGCTGGCGGAACCCTTCTTGGCTTTCGGTTTTGCTTTGAGTTTGGGTTTGGCAACGGCGGCGGCTTTTGCGGGCGCCTTCTTGTCGACCGCCGCCTTTGTGTCCTTCGCCGCCAGCTTGACCGGGGCCGGCTTGGGCGTCGCGGGTTTGCCGGCGCTCTTCGCGGCGCCGTTGGCGCCCGGCCGCTTCTGGTTTCGGCGCCATTTGCCGAACGTGCGCTCCGGCGCTGCGGCGAGCAACGCCTGGCATTGTTCCAGCGTCAGGCTCTTCGGGTCCCGGTCCTTGGGGATCTTCGCGTTGCGCAATTTGTCGGTGATGTAGGGACCGTAGCGTCCATTCAGCACCTGGATGCCGGCGTCGGGAAAATCCAGGATCAACCGGTTGGCATCGGCGATTTCCTTGTCCTTGATGACTTCGAGTGCGCGCTCCAGGGTGATCTCGTAGGGATCGTCGGTCTTCAACGATACATACTTCGCTCCGTACTTCACGTACGGACCGAAGCGGCCGACGTTGGCCGCGATTTCATCGCCAGCCGCGGTGCTTCCTAAGCTTCGCGGCAGCTTGAACAGTTCCAGCGCCTGCGGGTGGGTGATCGAGTCCATTTTCTGACCGGCGCGAAGCCCCGCGAACCGCGGCTTGTCGGCATCGTCCTTGGTGCCGATTTGCACGAACGGGCCGAAGCGGCCCATGCGCACGCTCATCGGCTTGCCGCTCACCGGATCCACGCCCAGGTCGCGCGCCTGCGCGACCTCATCGCGGCTTACCGAGGATTCGGTGTGATCCACGAGATCGATGAACGGCTTCCAGAATTTCTGCAGCAGGGACACCCATTCCTCCTCGCCGCTGGCAACCGCGTCCAAGGAGTCCTCCATCTTTGCCGTGAAGTCGTAATCCACGTAGGTGGTGAAGTACTGGGTCAGGAAGCGGCTGACGATCTTGCCGATGTCGGTGGCCGTGAAGCGCCTGCTTTCGATCTCAACGTACTGACGGTCGCGCAGCGTGGAGATGATCGACGCATAGGTCGACGGCCGGCCGATGCCGTACTCCTCCAGCGCTTTGACCAATGAGGCCTCGGAAAATCGCGGTGGCGGCTCGGTGAAGTGTTGATTCGGCTGCACCGCCAGCAGCTTCACGCGGTCGCCCTCCTTCATGGCCGGCAGCACGTGATCCGAGTCGTCCTGAACGGCATCGTCCAGGCCCTCCTGGTACACGGAAATGTAGCCGGGCTTGACCAAGGTCGAACCATTGGCGCGCAGCACGTTTCGCTGCGGGCCCGCGGCGCCGGCCAGCATCTCAACGGTGACGGTGTCGAACACCGCGGGCGCCATCTGGCAGGCGACGGTGCGCTTCCAGATCAGCGAGTACAGCTTGAATTGATCGGCCTCGAGCTTGTTCTCCAGGTCTCCGGGCAATACGCCGGCGGCGGTGGGACGAATCGCCTCGTGCGCCTCCTGCGCATTCTTGGACTTGGTCTTGTAAATGCGCGGCTCTTCGGCCAGCCCCTCCTTGCCATAGAGCTGCACCACCACCTCGCGAATCTGGCCAATGGCCTCCTGCGCGAGATTCAGAGAATCGGTGCGCATGTAGGTGATCAGGCCGACGGCGCCTTCGCCGATGTCGACGCCCTCGTACAATTGCTGTGCGACGCGCATGGTCTTCTGGGCGCTGAAGCCGAGCTTGCGGGCGGCCTCTTGCTGCAAAGTCGAGGTCGTAAAGGGCGGCGCGGGGTTCCTCTTGCGCTGCTTGCGATCGACCGACAACACCGTGAGTTCGCCGCCGGCCGCGTCGAGCAGCGTCCGCTCGACGTCGCGCGCCGACTCCGCCGTCGTGAAACTGAACTGCTCGACCTTGGTGCCTCGAAACTCGACCAGCTTGCCCGGGAACTTCTGCTGCGAGTGCTCCAATTCAGCATCGATGGTCCAGTATTCGCGCGCCACGAACGCGGCGATTTCATCCTCGCGCTCGCAGATCATGCGCAGCGCGGGACTTTGTACGCGGCCCGCGGAGAGTCCGGGCCGCACCTTCTTCCACAACAGCGGCGACAGATTGAAGCCCACCAGAAAATCCAGCGCGCGGCGCGCCTGCTGCGCATTCACGAGATCCACCGACAGCTGCCGTGGATGCTCCATCGCCTCGCGCACCGAGTCCTTGGTGATTTCGTAGAATACGACGCGGCGCACGTCCTTGTTCTTGAGTTCGCCCTTGGCCTTGAGAAGCTCGTGCAGATGCCAGGAAATGGCCTCGCCCTCGCGGTCGGGGTCGGTTGCGAGATACAGCGACTTGGCTTTCTTCAGCGCGCGCGAAATGGCGTCGATGTGTTTTTGATTGCGCTCGACCACCTGGTACTTCATGGCGAAGTGGCGCTTGGGATCGACCGCGCCCTCCTTCGGCACCAGGTCGCGAACGTGGCCGTAGGAGGCCAGCACCTCGAAGTCCTTGCCGAGGTACTTCTTGATGGTCTTCACCTTGCCAGGTGATTCCACGATAACGAGATTGCTGCTCAAAGGCGTCTAATGCAAAGCGTCGGAGCGCTCTTCGAAGACCAGGTCTTCCATTTGAGCGTAAGCGGACTCTTGGCCGGGCTGGCTGAACAGCACCATCAGCACGACCCATTTCACCTGCTCGATATCGATTTCGTCGGCCTCGAGCGCCATCAGGCGGTCTATCACCAGTTCGCGCTCCGCAGCCGAAAGGATCCGCACGTTCTCCAGGTACATCAAATAGCCGCGCACGTCGGTGTCGAGCCGCGAGAGTTCCTGGCTGCTGAAAACGCGAACCGCCCGCGCAGTGGCCTCGGCCACCTTGCCCAGCTGTTCGCCCGACAGCCCATCCAGCCATTCCAGGGCGCGATCGATATCCGGCTCCGCGAAACCGGCCTTGTCCAGCTCGAGTTTCAAGATTTCGCGATCGGGCCGCGGCTCGTCGTCGGCGCTCATGTAATTCTCGAAAAGATAAATGAGTAGATCGAGAACGTTATCTTTCACCTCCGGCTCCTAACAACTCGGGAGTAACGGCCCCCGGGGGCGGCCTGAACGTGGCCTTCGAGCTCGAGGATCAGCATCATCGAGGACACGGCTTCTGGTTTGAAACCGGTACGGTCGACCAGTACATCGAGGTCCGCCGGATCAAAGCCGAGCGCATCTAACAAGATTTTGTGTTCCTTGTCCATGCCCGCCTCACTATTCGAGGCTGACTCAGCCGCGGGGGCCTCGAGCCGAGAGCGCGCGAAAAACGCCGAAAAGTTCAACTCGCTCAATATATCAGCGGCGCTCTCGGCCAATTTCGCGCCGTGGCGGATGAGGTCGTGGCAGCCGCGGCTCAGGGGATTGCGTATCGAGCCCGGCACGGCGAACAGCTCCCGGTCGTGATCGGCCGCCAGTCTGGCGGTGATCAAGGAGCCGCTGCGCCGCGCCGCCTCCACCACCAGCGTGCCCAAGCTCAATGTTGCGATGATGCGATTGCGCCGCGGGAAATTCTCACGCCGCGGCGGCGTTCCAAGCGGCAACTCGCTGATCACCGCGCCCTGCTCGAGGATCCGTTCGCTCAAGGTCCGGTTGATTCGCGGGTAGATCACGTCGACTCCCGATCCCAGCACCGCCACCGTGACTCCCTGAGCCTTAAGGGCGCCGTGATGCGCCGCGCTGTCAATGCCGGCGGCAAGCCCGCTGCTGATGCCGAGCCCGCACGCCGCGAGAGATTCTGCAAACTCGAATGCGATTTCGCGGCCGGCCGGGGAAGGGTTGCGGCTGCCCACGATGGCGAGCTGCGGATCGTTCAAAACGCCGACATTGCCGGCGACGTAAAGAGCGATTGGACAGCCCGCAAGCTCGCGCAACAACGCTGGATATCGAGGGTCCGTAAACGGCACGAGCTGGTGCGCAGGATGCAGAAGCCACGCGCGCTCTGCGGCGCGCACGCCACAGGCGGCGCTCGATAGATATTCGCGCGCCAGCGGCGGGATTCCGGCGCGGAGAAGCGCGCCGTCCGATGCGTTGATGATGCCGTGCGCGTCGCCCAGTATTCCCAACGCCTTTGACAGAAGTCGGGCGTCGAGCGCGGGCGCACGCGACAGCGCCACCCACGCAAACACCTCTTCGGCGCGCAGCATGCCGCCGATTATGCGTGCCTGGATCCCGATTTGCCGCGGGCTACGGCGCTGCAAACATCCAGATTTGCCGGGTCGACGTGGCGCCGGCCCGGCGATCTCGTTCCTTACGGGCTCTGGATTTTGTCCCCGATTTGAATCAGGTCGGTGGCTTCCATGATGAGACCGTAGCTGATGTTATCGAAGGTCTTGAACACCATGAACGTGCCGGTCCGCTCGGACGGCAGCCGTACTTTCTTGGCGAACAGCTCATCGGTACTGAAGAAGCCTTTTTTCTCGTTGTCGCGGACGACGGGTCCGGTGTCGTACACCGCCAGCACATTGCCCGGAACCAGGCCGTCGCGCGCGCCGCGATTGACCACCACGACATAGTACTGACCAATGACCTGCACGCCGTCGGAGACGGCAATGATGCGGCCGTTGGTCTTCACCCGCGGCGGACTCGGAATGAAATCAAGCGGCACATCGACGCCGCCCGGGATCAGTTTGTCGCCCGCGCGGGTTTCCAGGGCCGATTCGGTCATGATGAGCGAGACCGTCTCGCCGCTCTTGGTCACGTGGGCGGCACCCGTGAAGATGCCGTTGTAGCCGAGCAGACGCTTGTCGTCCGGATCGATGAGTTTTTCACCCACGCGCACCACGTTGTAGTGATCCCCCGATTCAACCGGACCGGTAAATCCGCGGGCATACAGGGTGTTGCCCTCGGACATGACCACGTGCAGATCGCGCGTTGCCAGCACATAGGGCGCGTTCTTGATCTCGTTCTGATCCAGCACCGAGGGCTTGGACATGAATGCCGCGACCGTCGCATAGGGGATGGTCGTGATCGCGGTTTCCAGCGGCTCGCTGCGCACGCGCGGCTCCACTCGAGCCTCATCTCCGCGTTGCAACAGGATTTGCGGCCTGCCGTTGATGAAGACCAGCCGCAGCGTGTCGCCGGGGTAAATCAGGTGTGGGTTTCGGACCTGCGGGTTGACCTGCCAGATTTCCGGCCAATACCAAGGGTCGCGCAAGAACACTTTGGCGATGCCCCAGAGCGTGTCGCCGCGCTTCACCACATAGCTGTCGGGCGCATTTGGCGCGAGCGGAATGCTCTCGGCAGGCTCCGCTGACTGCCGGCTGGCGTTCGAGGCTGCGGCCTCGACAGCGGCTTCCATCGCTGTCTTCTGATCACCGACCGCCGTCCCTTCCTCCACGGGTTCGGTCGCGGCGACGGGGGCCGGTGCCGCCGGCTTCTGCGGCGCCGACTTGCATCCCGCGATCAGTGCGACAGATACAAATAGGGCTAAAAATTGATGACCTTGCATTCGTTTCGCTCCCGTGAGTCAGCTTATGCTTGCAGACTGACTGGTATACTTCCGCCCTGCCGCTCAAGACTGGGACGCATCGCCCGTTTTTTGCCCATGGCCTAGTCCTCGACGCCAAACAAGCATTAAGTTAAGCAGCGGCGGAACTTTAGCAACATTCCTAAGCCAAAAACACGATATTGCTCTCATAACTCCCATGACAAAGCTCGTAATTCTCGAGTATCCCGATCCCAGACTGCGCAAGAAGGCCGAATCGGTGGCCATCGTCGATGACGCAGTGCGTCAATTGGCTGCTGATTTGTTGGAAACCATGTACGCGGCGAATGGGGTGGGGCTCGCGGCAACCCAGGTCGATGTGCATAAGCGCATGATCGTGCTCGATGTCAGCGAGTCCCGCGATCAGCCGCTGGTGTTGATAAACCCCGAAATCCTGAAGTCGGAAGGCCAGGCCATCAACGAGGAAGGCTGTTTGTCCCTGCCCGGCATCTACGACAAATTGTCGCGCGCGACGAATATTCGCGTGCGCGCGCTGGACCGCGCGGGCTGTGCTTTCGAACGGGATGCGGATGGACTTCTGGCCGTCTGCATCCAACATGAGATGGATCATCTTGAGGGCAAGGTCTTCGTCGATTACCTGTCCGAGCTGAAGCGTCAGCTGATTCGCCGCCGCTTGGAAAAGGAACGCAGGCAACGATCCACGGGCGACGATTTTCGGGCGGCGCGCAGTGTGGCGCGCCTCGGATCGCCCGTTTCCTCCAAGCCGGCTCTTTGAGCCTTGGCCACAAATCCTTCCTCCTTGAAGCTGGGCTTCGCCGGCACGCCTGACTTCGCTGTTCCCGCGCTGAGGCGGCTCGCCGGGTCGCATCAAATCTGCGCCGTATTCACCCAGCCTGACCGCCCCGCCGGCCGCGGCCGGGCGATGCACTTGAGTGCGGTGAAACGCTGCGCGCTTGAACTCGGCTTGCCGGTGCATCAGCCCCCGACCTTCAAGTCGCCGGAGGTGCAGGCGTTGCTCGGGTCCTTGAGATTGGACGCGCTCGTCGTCGTGGCCTTCGGCCTGATTTTGCCGGCCGCCGTGTTAACGGTGCCGCGGCTGGGGTGCATCAATATCCATGCCTCGCTGCTGCCGCGCTGGCGCGGCGCGGCGCCCATTCAGCGTGCGCTGCTCGCAGGGGATTTGACCACCGGCATCACCATCATGCGCCTGGCGGAGGGCCTCGATACGGGTCCGATGCTGGCGTCGCGATCAATCGATATCGGCACGCGCGACACGGCCAAAACGCTGCATGATGGGCTCGCGGCACTCGGCGCGGAACTGATCGCAGAAACTCTCGAGGCGCTGGCCGCGGGCCGGAGCCGCGAGCTTGTGCAGCCCGCCGAGGGCGTGACCTATGCTGAAAAAATCAGCAAAGGCGAAGCGCTGATCCACTGGCGCCAGGATTCGCCAAGCATCTGGCGCCAGATCCGGGCGTTCAACCCCCGGCCGGTCGCCGAAACCCGCTTACGGGGACAACAACTGCGAATCTGGGAGGCAGAACTGCTCGATTCACGGCGGCGGAGCGCCGTCGTCCTGCAGGGCGCGCCGGGCATGGTGCTTGCCGCGTCGTCGGATGGCATCGACGTTGCCTGCGGACAGGGTGCTTTGCGGGTGACCAGGCTGCAACTCGCCGGCCGCAAACCCTTGCCGGCACGGGAATTCTTGATGGCACGAGAACTCGTGGGCGCGACGTTCGAGCCCGCATGACGGCTGCCGTCGCCAGTGCACGTTCACTGTCTGCGCATGCGGTAGCCCGCGTGCTGCGCGAGGGCATCACTCTCGATGCGTCGTTGAAACAGGCGCTGGCGGCGGCCGACGGAAGCCTCCACGCTTCGGTGCGGTCCTTGAGCTACGGCGCGGTGCGCGGCTATTACCGCCACGAAGCCATCCTTGGCATGCTGCTGAGTCAGCCGGTGCGGTCCCTGGATTTTCTGGTGCGCGCGCTGCTGTCGGTGGCGCTTTACGAACTCGAGGACGCGCGCACTCCTGAATACGCGGTTGTGGATGCCGCCGTGGAATGCGCCAAGGCCACGGACGCGGTGCGCGCTGCGGGCCTCATCAACGCGGTGCTGCGGCGCTATTTGCGCGAACGCAAGATGTTGGACGCGAAGATCGCTGCCAGGCCGGCCACGCGCCATGCAGCGCCCATCTGGCTCAGCGACCGTTTGCGCGCCGACTGGCCGGTGCGCTGGACTCAGTTGCTGGCCGCAAGCGACCTCCAAGCGCCGATGTGGCTGCGGGTCAATAGCCGGGTTGCCACGGCGGAAGAGTATGTGCAGAGGCTCAAAATGGCTGGGATCGGCGCGCGCGCCAGCACCCTGGTGCCCCAGGCCGTCGTGCTGGACTCACCCGTCGATGTGCACGCTCTGCCGGGATTCGCGGAGGGCTTGGTGTCGGTCCAGGATTTGGGCGCCCAATGCGTCGCATTTCTCCTGGGGCTGGCGCCCGATCAGCGGGTGCTCGATGCCTGCGCCGCGCCGGGCGGCAAAACGGCGCTGATTGCCGAGCGGGAACCGAACCTTGAGAAGTTGGTGGCGGTCGACATCGATCCCAAGCGCCTCGAGCGGGTGCGGGAGACCTTAAGCAGGGGAGGACTTCCGGCCGAGGTAATCTGCGGCGATGCGGCTGATCCTGCCACCTGGTGGGATGGCGTGCCGTTCGACCGGATATTGCTGGACGCGCCCTGCTCCGGCTTAGGGGTCATCCGCCGTCACCCTGACATACGCATTCGCAAGTCCCCGTCGGATATCGACAAACTGCCCGCCTTGCAAGGCAGTTTGCTCAAGGCCGCATGGGGCATGCTCGCCCCCGGAGGCCGGCTGGTGTATGTCACCTGCACCGTGACCCGCAGCGAAAACCGCGGCGTCATAGCCGGGTTCCTGGCCGACACCGCGGAGGCCAGCCTGGTGCCACCGGCGGAGTGGGAAGGATGGCCTGATCTTGGCGAAGGGGATGAATTTGGCCGGCAGATTCTTCCGGGTGAGGCGGGTGCCGACGGCTTCTATTATGCTGCCTTGACCAAACAATGAAAGCCGCACGCTTAAGTCCAAGGGGATTGGATCCACGGAAAGCTCGGCGCCTGGCGCCGCTGGCGTGCGCCGCGTGCGCGGCGGCCGCGCTGGTGCTGTGGATGCAGCCGCTGCGCGCCGATGGCCTGGAAGGCCGCTTCGAGATTCGCTCCGCGGATCTCGAACTCCTGGACGGCGTGTATCACATGAACGCGCGTCTCGATCTGCCGATCAGCGACGCGGTGCGGCGCGGTTTGGCGGACGGGGTGCCGCTGGCCCTCGAGCTTGATCTTTCCATCAAACGGGTGCGCCAGCTGCTGCCCAATTCAACCGTGGCCGAGCTGACCCAGCGATACCGTTTGCAGTTCAACGCGGTGAGCGGCAGCTATATCCTGCGCAATGTGAACAGCGGCCAGCAGGTTTCGGTAAGCACCCTCGATGCTGCGATCGATCATCTGTCGGGCGTGCGCAGCCTGCCGGTGTTGGACAAGGCCCTGATCGCAGCGAACCGCCGCTACGAGGCCGATTTGCGCGGCAAGATCGATTTCGGTTCGGTGCCGTTCAGCCTGCGACTGCTCATGTTCTGGGTGAGCGACTGGCATCGCGAATCGGACTGGTACGCGTGGACTTTTCAGCCATGATCCGCAAATACGGATCAACGGTCTTGGGCGCCATCGGCGTCCTGCTGTGGCTGTTTGCGCTGTGGCTGCTCGCCTCGGCGGCGCAAAACTCGGAGAAGTTCGAGAAGTGGCTGCCGTGGATCCTGCTGGTCAACATCACCGGCATGCTCACCCTGACCGTGCTGCTCGCCGGCAAGCTCGCGCGCCTGGTGCGCGATTATCGCCGGCATGTACCGGGGTCGCGTCTCAAGGGACGCACGGTTGCAATTTTCAGCGCGCTGGCCCTGGCGCCGATTTTTGTGGTCTATTATTTTTCCCTGCAATTCCTGAGCCGCGGCATCGACAGCTGGTTCGAACTCGAGGTCAGCCAGGGATTGAAGGACACGCGTGAGTTGTCGCGCGCGGCGCTCGATGTGCGCGAGCGCGAATTTCTGCAGCACGCCCAGATCGTGGCGCACGCGCTGTCGGGGCTGCCCGATTTTCAGTTGCCGGCCGCGTTGGATCGCGAGCGGCGCGACAGCGCGGCCATCGAATTCACGGTCGTGGGCGCGCAGGCGCGGATCATCGCCACCAGTTCCGATCGGCCGGATGCCCTGCCGTTGCCGCCAACCGACGAGATGATGTTGCAATTGCGGCGCGGCCGCCCGTACGTGAGCCTGGACCTGGATGCGGTGGGCGGCTACGTGATTCGCGCCGCGGCGCCGCTCGCCGACGGCAGCGGCGGCGCGCGGGTGTTGATCGCGCTGTACCCCGTGCCGCCGCAGCTGAGCCAGCTCGCGGACACGGTGCAGCGCTCCTATGCGCAATACGCCAATCTGGTGCAGCTGCGCCGGCCCCTCAAAACCACCTTCGTGCTGATTTTGAGTTTCGTGGTGCTGATGTCGATGATCGCCGCGGTGTACGGCGCCTTCTTCGCGGCGCAGCGCCTGGTGCAGCCCGTGCAGGATCTCATTGCCGGCACCCGGGCTGTGGCCAAGGGCAATTACGATACCCGCCTGCCGCTGCCCGGCAGGGACGAACTGGGATTTCTGGTGACCTCCTTCAACGACATGACCAAGCGCCTGGGGAGGGCCCGCGAAGAGACGCGCCGCAGTCAGCAGGCGGTTGAAGCGGAGCGCGCGGGACTGGCCGTCATTCTCGCCAGGCTTTCCACCGGCGTGGTGTCGCTCGAGGCCAATTTGACCGTGCGCACCGCAAATCAGGCGGCGAGCGCCATTCTCGGCGTGGATCTCGAAGCAGCCATCGGCAAACGATTCGACGAATCCATCAGCGACAGCGCCCTGTTCAATCAGTTTCTAGCCGCGATCAAGCAGCGCCTGCAGCCGACGTACTCGGACTGGCGTGAGCAAATCGAGCTGCTGTCCGAATCCGGAAAACATGTGCTCATGTGCGCCTGCACGGCATTGCCCAATGACGTCGGGGGCGCGGCCGGCGTGGTGCTGGTGTTCGATGACATCACCACGCTGCTGCAGGCGCAGCGCGACGCCGCCTGGGGCGAAGTGGCGCGCCGGCTGGCGCACGAGATCAAGAATCCGCTGACGCCCATTCAGTTGTCCGCGGAACGCATGCGGCGAAAATTCCTGGGCAGCATGAATGCGCAGGACGCGCAAATCCTCGAACGCGCGACGCACACGATCGTCGCCCAGGTCGACGCGATGAAGCAGATGGTCAACGCGTTCAGCGAGTACGCGCGCGCCCCCGACATGCATTTCTCGCCCTTTGATCTGAACCAGTTGATCACGGAGGTCGTGGATTTGTACCGCGTTCAGGACAGCAGCGCGGACCTCAAACTGCGGCTCAGCGTGGACCTGCCCAACATCTCCGCCGACCGCATGCGCATCCGGCAGATCCTCAACAACCTGGTGACCAATTCTCTGGAGGCGCTCGAGGGGAAGGTGGGCGCGCGCATCGAGATCGAAACGCACGTGGCGGACGATGGTGCAAGGCAGGGCGCGGCGGTGGCGATCGTGGTCACCGACAATGGACCGGGGTTCCAGCGCGACTTGATCGGCACCGTGTTCGACCCTTATGTCACCAGCAAACCCAAGGGTACGGGCCTGGGGTTGGCAATTGTTAAGAAAATCGTGGAAGAACACGGCGGCCGCATTGAGGCGGATAATCAGCGCTCGGGGGGCGCCCGCGTGCGAATTCTATTGCCGTTGGGCGACGGCGCGCGCTCCTTAAGCGCTCGTGAGCCGCGCAAGGGCGAACACAGGAGAGAACGCGTATGACCGCTTCCAGAATTTTAGTGGTGGACGACGAAGCGGACATCCGCGGGCTGCTCAAAGAGATTCTTTCGGAAGAGGGTTATGACGTGGAAATCGCGGCGGACGCCAGCCAGGCGCGTTCCTCGCGCGCCGCGCAGGTGCCGGATCTGGTGCTGCTCGATATCTGGATGCCGGACACGGACGGCATCACCTTGTTGCGCGAATGGTCCGCGACCGACGGCTACGACTGTCCGGTGGTCATGATGTCGGGCCACGGCACGGTAGAGACCGCTGTGGAGGCTACGCGGCTTGGCGCATTCGATTTCGTCGAGAAGCCGCTGAGCCTGACCAAACTGCTGCGCACCGTGGAGCGCGCTCTCGACGCCGGACGCCGCAAACGGCTTTCGGCCCGCAGCCAGGCATCGGCGCTGGCCGTGCCCATCGGCAAGGCAAAAAGCACGCAGATGCTGCGCGAACAGGTGCAGCAGGCTGCCAGCAGCTCGTCCCCGGTGTTGCTCACCGGCGAACTGGGCTCCGGACGTGAAGCGTATGCGCGCTACCTGCATTCCTTGAGCGCGCGCACGGCAAAGCCGTTTTTCATCGTGGTCGCGGCGAGTCTTGGTCAGGATCCGGCGGTCGCGTTGTTCGGCAGCGAACGCGACGGCAAAATAGAGCCCGGCGCGTTCGATCAGGCCGCCGGCGGGTCGCTGTACTTGAGCGGCCTGGAGGACTTGAACAGCGATGCGCAACGCGCCCTGGTCGGCGCCATCGAACAAAATGCCTACACCCGCGTCGGCGGCCGGCAGCGGGTCCCTCTGAATGTGCGTTGGATCAGCTCCGCGCAGGAAGGATACGAATCCGATGCCTCCCGCGAGCCGTTGCGCCGCGATCTGCTCGCGCATCTCAACGTCATTACGCTGCGCGTGCCGCCGCTGCGCGATTATGCGGAGGACGTGCCCGATCTATTGCGCTACTACGTCGATCGCCTGGTCGATGATCAGCACCTGCCGCTGCGCCGTTTCAGCGTCGCGGCGCAAAACCGGCTGCGCAACTACCCATGGCCGGGAAACGTGGGCGAACTCAAGAACCTGGTGCAGCGCGTGCTCATATTGGGCACCGGCGAGGAGATTCGGCTGGAGGAAATCGAGCGCGAACTTGCGGTGAAGCTGGGTGTCGATGAGCCCCTCGTGAAGCAGGACCTGCTGGCGCTGCCGCTGCGCGAGGCACGCGAGCAATTCGAGCGGGCCTATCTGCAGCAGCAGCTGCTGCTGTGCAACGGCAAAGTGGGCCAATTGGCGAAACGGGTGGGCATGGAGCGCACGCACCTGTACCGCAAGTTGCGGGCATTAGGGGTCGATTTTCGGCAATTAGGCGACGATTAGCGTCGAATATCGGCAGAACGGCCGAAACTCAAGACACGCAGGCTCGACAGCGCGATGTCCGCGAGCGCAGGCATGAAGCTGGGTCGCAGCAGACCGGTATTGAAGGGGGCCATGCGCCGATTGTTCTCGGCATAGCAGTAGGTCAGGAACCGCCGAAACGTGAAATCCTGAAGAAATACGGTGGCTTGGGTTGCGGCAAAATCGCGGCCGTCGTTGACTTGTCGTCCGCGGCGAATCGTCCCGATCATGCGACTGAGCGCTCGATAGTAGAAGCGCAGCGACGTGAGCGCCCGGCGCCAAGCGCTCCCCTGTCCCTGCCGCACCGCCCGCCACGCCATCCAGTTGACGAAGAACACGATATGGCGGGTTTCTTCGTACATCAGGGTCTCGAAAATCGCGAACATGCTCTCCGGCAAAAACGCCGACTGCCGCGCCAGTTTGAAGGCGCCGAATCCAAGGAATGAATCCAGGCATTCGCCGAATCCGAAGTCCTTGAAGGCCGTTTCCACGTCCCCGGCAATCGGCTCGAGCGGCAGCTCGGCAACCGAGATGTGGTAGCGACGGACCATTTCGCGCAGCAGGTCGGCGTGGCGCTCCTCCTCGCGTCCTTGCAGGTCGACGGCTTGGCGCACCAGCGGCTCGTCGATGGTTGTCGCGAAGGCCTGCACGATCATTCCGGCGCGACGCTCCGTATGCAAAACTTCCTGCCAGAACGGCACGCTGCGCAGCCGCTCGAGATCCGCGGCGGTCAGCTCGGGCCAGGGCATGGTGGCCGGCTCGTAGCCGGCGTGGCTGTCGATGAAATCCCGGCAGAACAGCTCGCGATGCGCATCGGAGCCTATCTTGATCGTAGCGGCTGTGTTCATCAGTCCCCCACTCTTATCACCAGTACATCGACATCCGCCTTGCGCAGGATCTGCCGCAGGCGATTCAGCTCATCGAGCTTGGATATGGGACCGATGCGGATGCGGTGCCAGGTATCGTTGTCGACGGACACCTTCTGTACATTGGACTCGATGCCCTGCAGCGCAAGCTTGGCGCGCACCCGGTCCGCGTCGGCAAAGTTCTTGTAAGAGCCGGCTTGCAGGACGTAGGTGCCGCGGCGCGTCTCTGGAACCGATTTGATGTCGGGCCGCACCTCCTTGTCCTTCTCCGGCACCACCACTTCGAATTTCGGCAGCTGATCGTAAAAGTCGTAGGACTTCGCCGGCTCCTCGCCGACGGCATCCGCGGCTTCGGGAGGCTCGTTGGCGCGGGATTTTTTCTTCAGTGGCTTGCCGGCGCTCGCGGCCGGCGCATCGAGGCGGTGATCCTTCAAATAAACGACCGCGGCGACCCCCAATCCCAAGGCCAATCCAATGATCAGGCCGGCGGGTCCGGAAAAGCCCGCTGGACTGCCGCGTCTGGTTTTGTAGTCGCGCGCCATTGACCTACATCGTGTCGGGAGCCGAAACGCCCAAAATTTTCAGGCCGTTCGCGATAACGGTCTGCGTCGCGAGCGCAAGCTCGAGCCGGGCGTCGCGTACGCGCGCATCGTCGACGATGAACTGATGAGCACTGTAGTAGGTGTGAAAATCATTGGCCAGATCGCGCAAATAATGCACCAGGGTGTGCGGCGCACGCAGCATGGCGCACTGCCGCAGCGTTTCCGGATAGGCGCTCACGCGCTTGATCAGCTGCAATTCCTGCGCTTCGCTGAGCATGCCCAGCGACTCGAGGCCGCGCGCGCCGTCGTGGCTGATGCCGCGCTCCTGAAGCTGGCGCATCACGCTGGCGACGCGCGCGTGCGCATACTGGATGTAGTACACGGGGTTGTCGTTGGAGCGCGCCTTGGCGAGCTCCAGATCGAAATCCAAATGCTGATCGTTGCTGCGCATGACGTAGAACAGGCGCGCGGCATCGTTGCCGACTTCCTTGCGCAGGTCGCGCAAGGTCACATAGTCGCCCGATCGTTTCGACATCCTCACTTTTTCGCCGCCGCGAAACAGCGACACGATCTGCATGAGCAACACCTCAAATCTTTCTGGCGATCCGCCGAGTGCGATCAGTACCGAGCGCAGGCGGGTGATGTAGCCGTGATGATCAGCGCCCCAGATGTAAATCAAGTGCTCGAAACCACGCTCGAGCTTGTTCAACACATAGGCGATATCTGACGCAAAGTAGGTCTTCATGCCATTGTCGCGCACGATGACGCGATCCTTCTCGTCGCCGAATTCGGTGCTCTTGAACCACAGCGCGCCGTCCTTAAGATATGCATGGCCTGATTTCTTGAGAGTTTCGATCGATCTGTCGATTGCGCCGCTATCGCTCAAGCTGCGCTCGGAAAACCAGCAGTCGAAGCTCACGCCAAATTCGGCGAGATCTTCGCGAATGTCGCCGACGATTCCGTCGAGCGAAGTCTGCAAGACCCGGGCAAAGGCGGCTTCACCGAGCAGCGTGCGCGCGCGCGTTGTGAGCGCATCGATATAAACGTCCTTATCGCCGCCTTGCGGCTCGTCCGGCGGCAAGCCGGCGAAAATCTCCGCAGCGGTATGCTGTAAGGAGGCGCCTTCGGCAGCGAACAGCCTTTCGCCGACGGCCGCCAAGTATTCGCCGACGTAGGCATTCGACGGAAAGGCGAAATGTTCGCCGCATCGCTCGAGATAACGCAGCCAGGCGCTGACTGCCAAAATATCCATCTGCCTGCCGGCATCGTTGATGTAGTACTCGCGCTCGACATCGTAGCCCGCCGCTTCCAGCAGATTGCTGACTGAAGCGCCGAATGCGGCGTGCCGGCCGTGCGCGACGTGCAGCGGCCCCGTCGGATTCGCGGAGACGAACTCGACCTGCACGCGCCGGCCTAAGCCCACCTGCGAGCGGCCGTAGGCGCTCCCAAGCTCGCGCACGCGCCGTATCTCATCGTGATAGGCATGCTCGGTCAAAAAGAAGTTGACGAACCCGGCGCCGGCGATCTCCACCTTGGCAACGGCGCCGCTCGCCGGTATGAATTTCAGCAGCGCCTCGGCCAATTTGCGCGGGTTCTGACGGGTCGCCTTGGCGAGCCGCATGGCGAGGTTGGTGGCGAAGTCGCCGTGCTGCCTGTCGCGCGTGCTTTCGACTTCGATGGCCACGCCGCGCGCGGCCGCCGGCACCAGATCTTCCGGAAGCTTCGCAAGCGCTTGGGCAAGCAAGGATTCGATCAGGGTCTTCAATGGCGATCCCAAAGTACTCGTCTTGATTGGCAAAGGGCCGCAGTCTACCTCAAAGCGCTCAATCCACTTCCAGCGGATCGACATCGATCGACCAGCGCAGGCCGGGCGGTCCCGGAAGCTGCGCAACCCGCGGCAGCCATCGGCCGAGAAAGCGCTGCAGCGCCGCCCGGGTCTCAGTCTCGATGAGCAAATGTGCCCGGAAATGATCGGCGCGGCGCGCAATCAGGGCGGTTGCGGGACCTAAGACCTTCACCGTGGATTCGTTCAACTCAATCCCCGCATCGCGGGCGGCGTTCAAGAATTCATCCAGGCCGGCGCGATTCTTTGCCTCGGCGCGCAGCAGCGCCAGCCGCGAGTAGGGCGGCCAGCCGGCGTCGCGGCGCTCCTGGAGAGCGCTGGCCGCGAAGCTTTCATATCCTTCTGCGATCAGGCGATTGAGCTGCGGATGCGCGGGATACTGGGTTTGAATCATCACTTCCCCGGCGCGCTCCTCGCGCCCGGCGCGGCCCGCCACCTGAATGATGGTCTGTGCCAGCCGTTCGGTGGCGCGAAAATCGCTGGCGAACAGACCCTGATCGGCATCCAGGATCACCACCAGCGTGACTTCCGGAAAGTGGTGACCCTTGGTCAGCATTTGCGTGCCCACCAGGATCCGTGCCTCGCCGCTGTGCACCCGGTCGAGTACGGTTTGAATCGAGCCGCGCGCCGACGCCGTATCGCGATCCAGCCGGGCCAGCGGCGCCTCCGGGAACAAACGCGCCAGGGTTTCCTCAACCCGTTCGGTACCCTGTCCCACGGCCAGCAGCGCCTCACCGCAATTGCCGCAGATGGCGGGCACGGGCGCATGCGCGCCGCAATGATGGCAGCGCAGCTGCTGCGCGCGGCGGTGCAAGGTCATGCGCGCATCGCAGTGCGCGCAGGGCGCGACCCAGCCGCAGGAATTGCAGAACAAGGTCGGCGCATAGCCGCGCCGGTTCAAAAACACGATCACTTGACCGCCCGACCCTAGGTGCGCGGCGATCGCGGAGATCGCCGGGGCCGACAGCCCTTGATCCATGGGGTGCCGGCGCAGATCCACCACATGCATGCGCGGCACCTGCGCGCGCCCCGGCCGCTGCGGCAGCACGTGCTTCGCATAGCGTCCATTCGCCACATTCTCCAGCGTTTCCAGCGACGGAGTGGCGGAGCCCAAGATGACGGGCGTTGCGGCGCGGCGCGCGCGCACCACCGCGAGATCACGCGCCGAATAGCGAAACCCTTCCTGCTGTTTATAGGATGCGTCGTGCTCTTCATCGACCACGATGAGGGCGAGCTGCGGCAGCGGCGTGAATACGGCAGAGCGGGTGCCGATCACGATCCGGGCCTCGCCGCTGTGCGCCGCGCGCCAGGCGTCGCGCCGCTCGTTGTCCGTAAGACCCGAGTGCATGACCGCCACGCCGCCGCCGAAGCGGCGGCGGAAGCGGTCGACCAGCTGCGGCGTGAGGCCGATTTCGGGCACCAATACCAGCGCCTGGCCGCCGGCGCCGATGGCGGCGGCTATGACGCGCAAGTACACCTCGGTCTTGCCGCTGCCGGTCACGCCATACAAGAGGTGCACGGCAAAGGTCGACTGCGTGGCGAGTATCGCGTCGACCGCTGCAGTTTGCGCCGCCGTGAGCGCAACGTCGCTCGGCCGCATTTCCAGCGGCGCCAGCGGCGCCGCAACGGCAGTGACGGCGCGCGCCGCAACGAAACCGCGGGCAGCCAGTGCTTTCAGCTGCGCAGGCTTGAAGCACTCAGTGATTTGCCCGGTGGCGGCATTGGCATGGGTATCCAGCCACTCAAGCAGCGCACGCTGCTTGGGCGCGCGAGCGCTGGGATGTCGGAGTTCCTCGCGCCCCGGGTCGGTGAGGCTCCAGACAGCTTGCGTCGCAGCGGCCGATTGACCGGCACGCAGGTTGATGGGCAGTGCCGCCGCAAACACCTCGCCGACAGGGTGGTGGTAGTAGTCGGCGGCCCAGCGCAGCAAATCGAAAGTGACTGGATCATAGATGGACTGCTCATCCAAAAATTCCAATGCGGCCTTGAGCTTGAGAGGCGCAACGCGCGATTCGGCAGCAACGCCCACCAGGATGCCGATCAGCCGCTGACGGCCGAAGGGGACGCGCACCCGTACGCCCAGGCGGGGCGGCTCTTGAGCCTGAGGGGGCGGTAGATAATCGAACACCCGACGCAGCGGGGTGTCCAGGGCGATTTGCAGAATCATGGAGCCTTTTGTCCACAATTCTTGTGGATAAGTCTGTTGAGAAGCCGGGAACATTTAGCTTAAGTGCCCGTTCCGTTTCGGGTCGCGTTCAAAATGGCTAAAAAGTGGCCCAAACCGAAATGAATCCTTTAAATTCAATGGATTACGGGACCCTCTGGATCTCAAGCTGAAGCTTTGAGCGAAAATGTTGCAACGGAGGTCACAATCAGTGTGCGTAAGTCGCTGATCTTGCCGCCCCACCGTCAACGCACCTTACGCCCAGGCGTTATACCTGGAATGGTAATGATCCGTCGACGGTAAAGGACAGGCACCCGATGAGTACACCCATTGATACGCTCAACACAGCCTGGATGGTCTGGGATAGTCTCGCCCCAGCACTTAAGGGAGCGGTTCTGGAGTACACAAGAGAACTCGAGAAATTCCTCGCGGAAATCGAGCGCCGGGCATTCCGGATGGCGCAAGTCGCGCTGCGCGATTCCGACGATGCCCTCGACGTGGTGCAGGATGCGATGATCAAACTGACGCGCAATTACGCATCGCGCCCCAGCGCCGAATGGCGGCCCCTGTTCTATCGCATCCTGGAAAACGGCATCCGCGATTTGCAGCGCCGCAGGACGGTGCGCAAACGCATCATGACCTGGCTGCCGGGGCCGAAGGAGGATCCTGACAACGAGGCGCAAGATCCGCTCGAGAATGTCGCGGATGCGGGGCCCGCCATTCCCGAGAAACTGATGCAGGCGGAGGCGATGCAGCGGCTGGAGGAGGGCTTGCGCGCCTTGCCCGCGCGGCAGCGCGAGGCCTTCATGCTGCGCAACTTCGAGGGCATGGACGTGGCCGAGACGGCGCGGGCCATGGCTTGTTCGCAAGGCAGCGTCAAAACGCATTACTCGCGAGCGGTGCACGCTTTGCGGGAACAACTGGGCGAGGTTTGGTGATGAACGAACAACATCGCGATGCTTTTGAGACGCGCACCCGGGCGCTGTTTCAGGACAGCGTCGACAACCTGGATTTTGCGATGCGCTCGCGGCTCACGCAGGCCCGCCATGCCGCGATCGAGGCCGCCGGGCGCCGTGCTTGGTATCTGCGCTGGACGGTATGGACACCGGCGGCCGGCGTTACCGCCGCCGCGGTGTTGGGCGTTGCCCTCTGGGTCGGATTGCCCTTGGGGCAGCATGGAACTCTTGCCGACGGACAGTCGAATTTCGAGGATCTCGAACTCGTCGCTTCGTCGGAAGGATCGGGTGACACCATGGAGATGCTGCAAGACGATATCGATTTCTATGATTTTGCGGACAAGGTGGCGAGCCCGGATCCGGCTGCCTAGGTTGAATTTCAATTGCGAGGGCTGAGAAGTTGGCTGTTGTTTGGCGCTGCGTGTGCCGCGGCCAGTGCCGCGCAACCGCCGCCGCCACCACCGCCGCCTGCGCTGCCCGCGGCCTCGGCGCCGGCGTCCAAAGTGGATCCGCCCGAGGATGGATTTATCGAGTTCCTGGGCTCGGATGATGTGGGAGATTCGGCTTTGTGGGAATTTTTGAAAAGGGCGCCGCCGCGGGGGAACACTCCACCCGCGCCGCCGCCGCAGGATGCAAAGAAATGATCAGGGCGTTCATCATCTCGGCTGGTCTCATGCTCGCCGCCAACGGTTTCGCGCAGAGTCCTCCGCCTGCGCCCGCGTCCACCGCTCCGGCGGGGGAGGCGGCCGCGCCGGCGCCGAAAGCGTGGGGAAGCTTGTCGCCACAGCAACAACAGCTGCTGCAAAGCCATCAAGGCGAGTGGAACAGCCTGTCTCCCGAACGGCAGCAGTCGCTGGCCAAGGGCAGTCAGCGCTGGCTGTCGATGACGCCCCAGGAGCGCTCGGGCGCACAGCAGCGCTTTACGCAATGGCGCGCCATGCCGCCGGAACAGCGGCAGCTGCTGCGTCAGCGCTTTCAGCAATTCAAGAGCTTGCCACCTGAGCGGCAGCAGCAGGTGCGCGAATCCTTCAATCGTTTCCGGCAAATGCCGCCGGAACAGCGTTCGGAACTGCGCAGGCAGTGGCACCAGATGACCCCGGAGCAGCGCCGCTACGCAGTCCAACATGGCCCGTCGCACCCGGCGCCGCGAGCGCCGCCGCACCCACCGGCTCACGCGCAGCCGCCGGCGCGGCACAACTCGCGCTAGCGCATTGAAGCTAGCGCCAGGCGACGCTCAAGGGTGATAGCTGCGCTCGGCGTGGGCGCGGACATCCTCCGGGGCGAACAGCACATCGCGGAAGCGTCCCTGACTGAACATCAGGGCCTGATCGGTGAAATGGGGCGAGCCTGGATCGCCGCTCGCGCCGCCGCTCATGATGGCCTTCGCATGAATGGTTGGGCCGAATTCCACGGCCGCGACGAAGCTGTTGCCCTCCGCGCCGTAGATTTTCTTGGTATGGCGGGGCTTGGTCCAGTCGACCGAAGCCAGCGCGCCCCACTGCGACGGCGCGAAGCCCACCGGCAGACTGGGTTTGGAATCGTCGAACGGCTGCACGATGTCGTCGGTCAGGCGTTGAAAGCGGTTGATCTCTCCCCACGGAGTCTGCCAGCGCCCGAAGTCGCGCTGCAGCTTTTGCACGGCGGCCGTCAGCGCATCGATGCGCTCGGCGTCGGTCAGATTCCCGACCAGGAAATCAAACACCGGTTCATCCGCATCGCGGGCCTCGGGGCCTTTGCGTTCAACCAATTCCACACCCCAGAAAATCGCGACGGCCGTCGCCACGGAATCCGCCGCGGTGTGCCTGTCCCAGCTGCGCAGGCTCGCGATCGCATCCTTGATGGCGGGGCGCTTAGGATCATCGCCGGGCAGTGCATCGAAAGCTGCGATGAGCGCCGGCAGCAGCACATCGAAGCCGCTCAAATGCGCGTCGTAGCCGGCGGCGATCAAACTGTCCACGGTCACGCCGCGGATATTCTGCAGAACCTCCAGCGCGTGAATGCCGCGCGCATTCTCGCCCTTGCGCCACATGTAGGCCGGATAATCCTCGCGCTTGGGGC